>NZ_NOZJ01000003.1:0-322957 GCF_002259095.1 Rhodococcus sp. 05-2254-2
GGAAAACCCCGTCAACGCCCACAAAGCAGGCACCATCACCGGCCTGACCGTCACCGCAGGCGACGCCATCACCCAAGGCACCGTCCTCGCAGAGATCAAGTAGGGGGTGTTCGATGACTGCCCTCGCTGAATCGTTCGACGGTGGTAGCTCTCCGGTGCATTCGACCGAGCTCGAAATCGTGTCCACGGTGCTGCGCATGGCGTCGGCCGCGCGAGTTCGTCTGGCCGAGGCATTGGATGCGCAGGGGCTCAGCTGGGCGAGGTACGAGGTACTGGAACTGGTGTGCAGACGAGGGCCGATGTCCTACAGTGCGCTGTCGCGGGAGTTGGTGCGGCACAGGACGAGTATCACCGCCACGACGGCAAGTCTGGTCGAGGCGGGGCTGCTGGCGCGGAGCGTCAATCCGCGAAATCGGCAGCAGTACATGGTCGAGGCCACCGACTCGGGGCACCGTGCGGTGACGCGGGCCGAGCGTGCGCTCGAGCGCGCCCGGTCGAGGATGGCTGTCGATGCCGATTCTGCTCGGACGCTCGAGGTGTTGCGCGGCATCGAGAAGCAGTGGAACGGCAGGCGCTGATCGAGGCCGCACAGGTGCGGCTGTCTCCGACCCGGCCTGAGATCGGGTTCGAGGCCACGGGGGAGTGACCGAAAAACGAACAGTGGGAGTCGTGTCGGCTCCGAGGTGACGCGTCGAGCGTCGTTGCGGTCGACATTCGGCGAATTCGTCTGCATACTTGACTTTGTCCAGAAAAGCGGAGGATAGTATTGCTGTGATGCCGATCTCACCGTACGCGGAGCTGTTACGCACCGCCGACATGCGCGTGACCCGTCCTCGGGTCGCGGTGCTCGAGGTCGTCGGATCCAATCCTCATGCAGACACCGACACGATCCTCGGGCTCGTGCGATCGGTGCTGCCCGAGGTGTCGCGGCAAACCGTGTACGACGTGCTCAATGCGTTGACCGCGGCGCGCCTGGTACGGCGAATCGAACCGGCAGGATCTCCTGCTCGGTACGAATCTCGTGTCGGCGACAACCATCACCACGCGGTATGCCGCTCCTGCGGTGTCATCGCCGACGTGGACTGCGCGGTGGGCGAAACGCCGTGTCTCACCGCATCGGACTCCGTCGGTTTCACGATCGACGAGGCGGAAGTCATCTACTGGGGCTTCTGCGCACAGTGTTCGGCTGCTCGAGGGCAGTCGACAGCTCCTGTTTCGTTCCCTCCCGGTTCTCGAACACAGCAGAGTTCGTGAATCGACCTCGATCACAGCCCGATCGTCACACTTCGGAAGGAAGCACGTGTCACAAGATCACACAACACGCGAAAAAGAGATGAACGAGGATCAGCCACAGGAGTCGGGTGGCAAGTGTCCGGTCATGCACGACTCGATGCCGATGCCCGTCGAGGGTGGCGGCAACCGCGAGTGGTGGCCCAAGGCTCTGAACCTCAAGATTCTCAAGAAGAACCCGGCCGTCGGCGACCCGATGGGTGCAGATTTCGACTACGCCGCCGAGTTCAACTCCCTCGACCTCGCCGAGGTCAAGCGCGACATCGAAGCCCTCATGACCAACTCGCAGCCCTGGTGGCCTGCCGACTTCGGTCACTACGGCCCCTTCTTCATTCGCATGGCGTGGCACGCCGCAGGCACGTACCGCAAGCAGGACGGACGCGGTGGAGCCGGAGCGGGCATGCAGCGCTTCGCCCCCCTGAACAGCTGGCCGGACAACGCCAGCCTGGACAAGGCTCGTCGTCTGATCTGGCCGGTCAAGCAGAAGTACGGTCGCAAGCTCTCCTGGGCCGACCTGATCGTGCTCACCGGCAACGTGGCCATCGAGTCCATGGGTCTGCCGACCTACGGCTTCGCCGGCGGTCGCGTCGACGCCTGGGAGCCGGACGAGGACGTCTACTGGGGCCCCGAGCAGACCTGGCTGGGCGACGAGCGCTACAACGGTGACCGCACCAGTCTCGAAAACCCCTTGGCCGCAGTGCAGATGGGCCTGATCTACGTCAACCCCGAAGGCCCCAACGGCAACCCGGATCCGGTGCAGTCCGCACTGGACATCCGCGAGACCTTCGGCCGGATGGCCATGAACGACATCGAGACCGCGGCACTCGCCGTCGGTGGGCACACGTTCGGCAAGACGCACGGTGCGGCGGATCCCGACGAGCACATCGGTGCCGAGCCCGAGGGTGCACCCATCGAGCAGATGGGTCTGGGCTGGAAGAACAGCTACCAGAGTGGCGTCGGCGCGGATGCGATCACCAGTGGTCTCGAAGTCATCTGGACCCCCACACCCACCCAGTGGGACAACAGCTTCCTCGAGACGCTGTACGGATTCGAGTGGGAGCTCTACAAGAGCCCCGCAGGTGCGCACCAGTGGCGCCCGAAGAACGGCGAGGGCGCGGATCTCGTTCCCGACCCCGCCGATCCCTCCAAGCGTCGCCACCCGTCGATGCTCACGTCCGACATCGCGATGCGCGTCGACCCGATCTACGAGCAGATCACTCGTCGCTGGCTCGACCATCCCGAGGAGCTCGCCGAAGAATTCCAGAAGGCGTGGTTCAAGCTCACCCACCGCGACATGGGACCCGTCACCCGCTACCTCGGCCCCGAGGTTCCGTCCGAGACTCTGCTCTGGCAGGACCCGATCCCGGCCGTCGATCACGAACTGATCGGTGAGGCGCAGATCGCCGAGCTCAAGAAGACGATCCTCGACTCCGAACTGACTCAGCAGCAGCTCATTTCGGCTGCCTGGGCCGCGGCGTCGTCGTTCCGAGTCAGCGACAAGCGCGGCGGTGCCAACGGTGGCCGTCTGCGCCTGCAGCCGCAGGCAGGCTGGGAGGTCAACGAGCCCGACGAGCTCGCACAGGTCATTCGTGTGCTCGAGGGAATCCAGCAGTCGTTCTCCGGAACGGTGTCGTTCGCCGACCTCGTCGTTCTCGGTGGTGTCGCAGCACTCGAGCAGGCGTCGGGTGTCAGCGTGCCGTTCACGCCGGGCCGCATGGACGCGACGCAGGAGCAGACGGACGTCGATTCGTTCTCCGATCTCGAGCCGAAGGCCGACGGATTCCGCAACTTCCTCGGCAAGGGTCAGAAGCTTCCGGCCGAGTACTCCCTCGTCGATCGGGCGAACCTGTTGTCGCTCAGTGCACCCGAGATGACCGTGCTCGTCGGCGGACTGCGTGTGCTCGGAGCCAACTTCGGAAAGTCGTCGCACGGCGTCCTGACCGACAAGGTCGGAACGCTCACCAACGACTTCTTCGTCAATCTCCTCGACATGGGCACCGAATGGGTCCCGGCCGCGGAGGAAGGCATCTACGAAGCCAAGGATGCGGCGACCGGTGAGAAGAAGTGGACCGGAACTCGCAACGACCTGGTGTTCGGATCGAACTCCGAATTGCGCGCTCTCGCAGAGGTTTACGCCTGCGACGACGCCAAGGACAAGTTCGTCGCGGACTTCGTCGCTGCCTGGGACAAGGTCATGATGCTCGATCGCTTCGAGCTGGCTTAACTCTCTCCACCGAACTCGAAGTTATGGATAGAAACCGTGCTCGATCCATCCATAGCTTCGAGTTCGTCGTTATCGGTCCGTTATCTTTCGTTGCCGATTCGTGTCCTCGGTCCCTGATTCGCTGAAATTTGCGAGCGGCAAGCTACAAGACATGACACACGACGAGGGGGCGGCGGGAGCCGTCGACCACAACATGGACGAACCACGCAAGGGAGCATCCGGCTTCGGATCGTTCCTGGAGATGTTCCAGGATGCCTCCACCGACAAATCCGATACCGAGCGCTGAGTTCAGCGGGTCCCGATCGTGTTGGTAACCGATCCGATCCGTTGAATACTCAGTTCGACGCGATCGCCCGGGGCGATCCAGCGGTCGAGTTCCAGGCCACATCCTCGTGGAAGCGTGCCGGACGTCAACAGTTCACCGGGATGGACGTTTTCGCCGCGGCTGGCGTACGCGAGAGATTCGCCGACCGAGTACCGCATACCGGCGGTGCCGGTCGTCGACCACAGTTCCTCGTTGACGGTGACGGTGGCCGTCAACGAATCCAGATACGGCATGATCTCGTCGGCGGTCACGATGTCGGCTCCCATGGAGCTGGCGAATGTCTTGGTCTTGACCACCGGACCGAACGGGGTGCGACGCTGCTCCTCCCACTGGGTGTCGCGGGCGCTGATGTCGTCGAACACCACGTACCCACCGATCGCAGCAGTGGCCTGCCGCTCGGATACGTCGCGGACGGGCCTGGTCACCACGGCTCCGAACTCGAGCTCGAAATCCAGTGCCCGGCTGTAGGACGGCCAATCGACCGGAGCTTCGTCGGCTACGACGGTGAGGTGGTTGCCGGTGTAGTAGACCGGATGGTCGTCGAACCCCGGCCCCGGACGGAGCGCCGGAAACGTCGATCGAGTGACGGCTTCGAACCCGCGGATGAACGGGAGAGCTTTCGGCAGGTTGCGGCGAACCAGGTTGTGCGCGGCCAGATCCCAGTGAGCCTCCCAGCCGAGGAAGCAGCGAAGAGACGCCGGGATCACCGGAAGTGTCGGTGCCGGTCGGTCGATCACCGCGACTCCCTCGGACACGGCGCGCTGCACCACGGCAGAGGCCGCGTCGCGCACCCGTTCGCCGGCATCGAGAAACCCGAGCACGGTGCGGGTGAGCGGGCGGAGAGACTCGTCGGCACCGAATGTCGACACCGCGGTATCGAGGTCGACCCACGATCCCGACTCGGGTGCGTACACGGCCAGACGATCTGTCGAGTCGGCAGCGATCAGGCGTCGCAATCGCACGTCAGGAATCCGATCTTTGTGGGAGGGGGCCCTACAACGGTTGAGGAACCAGGAGTGTAAGCGGCAGTACGGCCGTGATGTCAAGACCTGTTCGCCGAGGACTAGCGTGGACACATGAGATCGCCTGTTCCCGAATACCTCGCCTCCGTGTTGGAGGACTGCAGACAGTTCGACGGAGGGACGGTGACCGAGGGCAACCCGGTAGTGGCCTCGGCGGATCCCGACACGTTCGCGGTCGCCCTCGCCACCGTCGGGGGATCGCTGCACGGAGCGGGCGACACCGACACCGAATTCTCGATCCAATCGATCGCCAAAGCGGTCGCGTACGCGCTCGCCATCGAGGACAACGGTATCGAGGCGCTGCTCGAGGCCGTCGACGTCGAGCCGTCGGGAGACTCGTTCAACGAGATATCCCTCGAAGCGGAGACCGGAAGACCGCGGAACCCGTTGATCAATGCCGGTGCGCTGGCGGTGCATTCGATGATTCGAGGCGACGGAAGCGAAGAGCGGGCAGGGCGATTGACGGACCTTCTGAGCCGAATGGCCGGCCGCGGACTCTCCGTCGACCGTCAGGTGTACGAGGCAGAACTCGAATCCGACGACCGGAACACCGCGATCGCGCACCTGTTGAAGTCGGTCGGCCATCTCGGAGCCGAGCCCGCCGATGTCGTCGACGGTTATGCACGTCAGTGCGCGGTGACCGTGACCTGCAACGATCTGGCCCGGATCGCCGCGGTGTTGGCGAACGGTGGGAAGGATCCCGGCACGGGCGAACAGGTGGTCGACCCGGCGATCGATCGACACGTGTTGGCGGTCATGGCCACCTGTGGAATGTACGACGGCAGCGGCAGCTGGCTTGCGTCCGTGGGTATTCCGGCCAAGAGCGGGGTTGCCGGGGCGATCATCGGTGTGTTGCCCGGTCAGGTGGGGATTGCCGTGCTGTCTCCGAGGCTGAACGAGCACGGCAACAGCGTCCGTGGGGTGGCGGTGTTCGAGAGGCTCTCGCGCGATCTGGGTCTGCACATGATGCATGTGGCACCCAGCGGCGAATCGGCCATCCGCAGCGTGACCGAGGCGGAGGGTATGACCACAGTGGAGCTGCAGGGTGATCTTCGGTTCGCGGGTGCCGAGGCGATCATCGCCCGAATGGTCCACGGTTTCGGCGAAAATGACAGTACAACAGTCGATTTCAGTGAGGTGCGGGCAATCGACGGCACGGCTCGACGGCTCCTGCATGATGCGTTTCGCGCCCTGGAGGACGACGGTCACCGGGTCATCGTCCACGACCCCGACGGGTTCATGGGCTCGCCCGATCGGTCAGAGTCGGCCGGCGAGAATCATGTTCCAGTAGGACAGCGGTAGGCCGTAACGGTCGAACGCCCAGGCGGAGCGCCGGGGTTTCAGCGGGTCTACGAACGACGGCAACGACGGCGTCAGGGTTCCGGTGCGATCGAACTCGGCAGCGATCAGGCGGTGTGCGTCGACCGGGATGGGGGCCACGGTGTAGCCGTCGTACTCCGACAACGGAGTGCCGCTGCGCGCTGCGATCACATTGTCGACGAGAATCGAAATCTGTTTGCGCAGTGCGCCACCCGAGGAATCGGTGTCGATGGCTGCGCCGTCACCTGCGGCCCAGATCTCCGGATGGATCCGGTGGCGCAGAGTTCGTCCGTCGATGTCGACGACACCGTGCGAGGCGGACCCGGTCAGATTCGATTCCTCCAGCCACTTCGGACCGCGGAACGGCGGTACGAGGTGCAGCATGTCGTAGCCGAGCCGCTCATCGATGCCGTCGTGGTCCGTGACGGTGATGTGTCCGCTCTCCGGGTGCAGTGCCGTCACCGCAGTGCGGGTCAGAATGCGCACGCCGAGCTCGCGTAGTCGTGCGATCACGATGCTGTCGAGTTGCGGCACACCCAGTAGGCGGTGTCGATCCACCACCAGCGTGATGTCCATTCCCGGCATGCGGCCGGTGCGGGTCCAATGGTCTGCCGCGAGGAACAGCGGCTTGAGGGTGGTGCCGGTGCACCCGACCGGTGGCCGCGGCACGGTGAACACCGCGCTGCTGTGGGCGGGCAGATCGCGTACCAACTGCCAGGTGCGTTCGGCTCGGTCGAGGTAATTGCTGGTGACGGTGGGGGATCGGAGCGCGGCCCACACTCCGGGCAGCGCGTCGGTGTCGACGACGAGCCCCTGTCCGAGCACGAGATCCCGGTAGCCGTACTCGGTGCCCGACGCGCAGCGCACCAGACGATTCACCGGGTCGATCGCTGTCGCCGAGTCCTCCAGCCAGACGCATCCGGTCGGGATCACCGAACGTTGGGTGCGCTCGGCCTCGGTCAGAGCTGCCTGACCGGAGCCCACGTACGAGAGCAGTGGGCGATAGGTGTGCACTTTCTTGGGTTCGAGCACCGCGACGTCGGAGATGCCCTTCTTCAGAAGTCGCGCTGCCGCGCTGATGCCCGCGTTGCCGCCGCCGACGACGAGCACGTCGTAGGTCGTGTTGGGGGTGGTCACAGAGACACCTGCCGCGCTTCGGTGCGTGCGCTCGTCGTCATCGAACGGATCACCGGGTGTCTGCTGTCGGCGCGAGCACGGATTCGGTCGTGGATCCTCGTACCTCGACTCGATCGGGTACGAGACCGATGCCGGACTGCTGCAGTGCCGGCGAAAGTACCACTGACAGTTGCTGATTCCACCGGCCTAGTCGGATGGCGGTGGCGTCGAGTACGGAATGGACACCGGCCGAGGCTCCGGCCACCGACGACAGGTCGAGTATCAACGCTCGCCCGCGCTCGGCTGCCTCACCGAGCGTTTCGGCCAGGAGGGGGACATCCGAGTCACCGATCGTGCCGGTCACTCGGACGACGATGTCGGCACCCGCGCTCTCGTCGACCGACAGCATCATCTCGGTATCGAAGCTCCGCGAGGCGTTCAGTGACGGAATCACTTCGGCGAGCGGGGGCGTAATGGACGGTACGACGATCATGAACACACTCCTGAGCAGCCGAACTCCTCGCCCGGCGCACGGGGGAATCGACAGTCGACATTCGGGGACCGCGGGCTACTCCTCAACCAC
Source organism: Rhodococcus sp. 05-2254-2 (assembly GCF_002259095.1). Taxonomy (NCBI): domain Bacteria; kingdom Bacillati; phylum Actinomycetota; class Actinomycetes; order Mycobacteriales; family Nocardiaceae; genus Rhodococcus; species Rhodococcus sp. 05-2254-2. The sequence continues at coordinate 7,881 of NZ_NOZJ01000003.1, forward strand.
GCTCCACAGGACTACCCGGGGTGGGGTGTTCGTAAGCCTCGAAACGGCAACGGGTTTGACTGCGGGTCCGACGGGAATACGACATCGATCGCTACACCGTGGGAGGCACGCCGATGACGACAGCCGAATCCGATTCCATCCGAGCATTGACATCCGTGCACGCCGATCCCGGAGTGTACGAACCGCAGGAGGATTCGCTTCTGCTGTGTGACATCGCCGCCACGACGGGCATCGTCCCCGGCGCGCGAGTCTTGGACATGTGCACCGGCAGTGGTGCCGTGGCAATCACTGCCGCACTGTTGGGCGCGCGCGAAGTGGTGGCATTCGACATCTCGCCCCGCGCTGTCGACTGCGCCGAGCGGAACGCACGCTCGGTAGGCGTCGAGGTGGACGTCAGGTTGGGTTCCCTGGCAGAGGCCGCCGAGCTCGAACCGTTCGACGTACTGCTCTGTAATCCCCCGTACGTCCCGTCCGAGCTTCCTCCGACGGGGATGGGCCTGCACCGCGCCTGGGATGCGGGCGAGGACGGCCGGACGGTGCTCGATCCGCTGTGTCGCGCCTCGGCCGACCTGCTCGCGTCGGGTGGCGTGCTGCTCGTCGTCCATTCGGAGTTCTCCGGCCCCCACCGCACCGTGAGAATGCTCTCCGACAACGGATTCTCGGTGACGGAAGCCGGCCGGCAGACCATCGATTTCGGGCCTGTGATGCACCGGCGCGCAGAATGGCTGGAAGCTCGCGGAGCATTGGCTCCGGGGTGCCGAACAGAGGAGTTGGTGGTCGTTCGTGGCGACAAGCGATGACGCGGCAGGTGCGCGCACCACGGTGAGAATCGTCCGCGGCGGACCGATGCTGATCGACGGACCGGTGAGCATCGAACTCGACGACGGTACGCGGGTGGAGTCGGATCGCTTCGTCGTCGCGGTGTGCACGTGCCGGCGCAGCAAGAACTATCCGCTGTGCGACACGAGCCACCGCGCCAAGCGGCGACCCTCTCAGTCCAGCGAGGACTGACCGGCAGACCACCGCTTCATCACATGGTCGGCGAGCTCGTTCTCGACGAAATCCAGCGCACGCATTCCGAACACCACATCTGCCTCCAATTCGGGCTCGTCGCGGAGGAGCGTGCCGACCACATCGTGACGTAGTACCTGCTCGTGCACGGCGTCCGCCTCGACGTGCTCGGCGTAGAACGCGATGCATGCTGCGGGGGCGTCGAGCCTCTGCAGTCCCTGCACGTAGCGCTGTGAGCCCGGAGACGAGGTGATCTCGGTTGCCGCGAGGTGGCCCACGGTGGCACCGCGCAGACCACGGTGCAGGCCGAAGAGCGACATGAGATTGACCCACGCCAGTGTCTGCGCCGGGACGCGGTCGACGTAGCCGAGGTACGTTGCATCGAGGTCGGCGGCCACCATCGATTCGGCCCACAGATGCTGGTGCAGGCGGTCGCCTTTACCGCCGCCGTACTCGTCGAATTCCACTGCTACGTAGGAAGCCTTGGTCTGACCCGTCAAGCGGGGAATGGCCCAGGCATGCGGATCGGCTTCCTTGAGGTGGTAGACGGATCGGTGCACGAAGTATTCGCGCATCTGCTCCCATGACCCCTCGTCGCGCAGGAACCAGGACGGGCCGGTTCCCGAGGTGGCCTCGACGGACAGTGCGTCCATCTCTGCGATCGCGTCGGTGCCGGGTTCCACGTTCTCCCGTACGTAGGCCAGGAAGGCGGACTCGAGAGCTCCTCGCAGTCGAAGGAGTTCGGGATCCCATTCCCAGGCGTCCGAGACTCCCGCGAACCCGCGGTAGTGCAGTTCGTAGCAGATCAGGAGCGACAGTTGCACGTCTCGTGACGTGGCATCGACCTCGGTCGGCGTCGGCACGATCGCAGTCCCGTTCGGCTCACCCGCGGTCAGGCACCGAGTGATGGCATCGGAGATCGGCCCACAGGGAGTGGGCAGCGCAGGGCAGCGGGCGGTGGACGGATCGACTGAGAACAACGCGGTCATAGTGGTGGCTACCCGCTGACGCTCGGTACCAACCACTCACGACCTCTGTGTTTGTGACCTGTCACAACAGGCAATGCGCACTGCACGACATCGAACTTCGAGGTCGTTCCATCGGAAGGACCACATGCGCGCAGTGACCTGGCAAGGCAAGAGGAAAGTCGGCGTGGACACCGTTCCCGACCCGCGGATAGAACTGCCGACGGACGCGATCGTGAAGATCACGACGACAAACATCTGCGGTTCGGACCTGCATCTGTACGAAACTCTCGGTGCCTTCATGGACGAAGGTGACATCCTCGGCCACGAGCCGATGGGCATCGTCGAGGAAGTCGGTACGCAGACCGGCGATCTGGCAGTCGGAGACCGAGTGGTCATCCCGTTCCAGATCTCCTGCGGGCACTGCTACATGTGCGATTCGAGCCTCTACACCCAGTGCGAGACCACGCAGGTCCGCGAGCAGGGAACGGGTGCAGCACTGTTCGGCTTCTCCAAGCTCTACGGGCAAGTTCCCGGCGGTCAGGCCGAGTACCTCCGCGTCCCGCAGGCGCAGTTCACTCACATCAAAGTTCCGGAGGGACCGCCGGATTCGCGATTCGTCTACCTCTCCGACGTGTTGCCCACCGCATGGCAGTCCGTCGAGTACGCGGCAATTCCAGACGGGGGATCGGTGACGATCCTCGGTCTCGGGCCCATCGGAGACATGGCAGCGCGCATCGCACACCACAAGGGCGCGCGAGTGATCGCCGTCGACCTCGTACCCGAGCGACTCGCCCGCGCCGCGGCACGGGGAATCGAGACGGTGAACCTGGCCGAGCACAGCGGTGGCGTCGGCGACGTCATCCGCGAGATGACCGACGGCCGGGGCACGGACTCGGTCATCGATGCGGTGGGTATGGAGGCGCACGGATCGCCGGTCGGCAAACTCGCACAGCAGATCGTCGGAATGCTTCCGGACGCCGTTGCCGCGCCGATGATGCAGAAGGCCGGTGTCGATCGACTCGGCGCGCTGTACTCGGCAATCGACATCGTCCGCCGCGGCGGAACCATCTCGATCATCGGGGTGTACGGCGGCATGGCCGATCCGCTACCGCTGATGACCATGTTCGACAAGCAGATTCAGCTCCGGATGGGGCAGGCGAACGTCAAGAGATGGGTCGACGACATCATGCCGTTGCTCGGTGACGACGATCCTCTCGGCGTCGACTCGTTTGCCACACACGAGCTTTCGCTCGAGGAGGCTCCGCATGCGTACGACATCTTCCAGAAGAAGCAGGACGGTGCCATCAAGGTGCTGTTGAAGCCCTAGAGACGTCCTTCGAATACAGCGATGCGGCCCGGAAGTTCACGGGCCGCATCGGTATTCGCAGAAGGATCGATCCATCTTCGTCAGTCGATGGAGATGACGTCCTTGGCGATTGCTGCCACGCGCGTCTGTCCTGCGGACACGACTCCGTGGCGGTTCTTGTGTGCCTCTTCGTACGTCACGACGGTGCGAACGTCGGTCGGGTTGGTGAGGTCCTTGATGGCGGCGACGGCGTCCGAGACGTTCAGGTCGTCGTAATCCGCGATCGGCAGCTCGTCGGCGTCGAGGGTTCCGCTGGCCGACCGCGCGGTGTGGATTGCGTCGGCGACGGTATCGACGCCCTCGCTACGGGTGACGTCCTCGGCTGCTTCGAGTGCTGCATCGCGACTTGCCGTCAGCGTCTTGACTGCCACGTCACCGGCGTGAGCGCCGCGGCCCAGAAGTCCGGCGAGGCGGTCCGGGGTAGCGCGAGCTGCGTCCAGTGCGCGGTCGAGACCGCGAGCCGACCAGGTTGCGGGCGCGTTGACGATCTTGACCGCGGTGCCTGCGGCGGCCTGGAACGGGGTGCGACGCAATGCTGCGGGTCCGCCCAGTGCATCTTCCGCGAGGACGGTCTCGAGCCATTCCACCGTGGCGCTGTGCGCCGCGGCCAGCCGAGTCGCCAGAGCGACGACGGTGGGCTCGTTCGCTGCGGTGGCCAGAGCCTTGATGTACTTGGCGCGGCCCAGCAGCTGCTGCTCGAGGGCGAGATCGCCCAGCAGGGCTTCGTCGAACGGCTGTGCTTGCTCGGCCACTGCCTTGACTGCGGCGAGCGTGCGTCCCAGGAACGGCGACACGAGATCGGGCAGTCCGCCGAGTCCGCGAAGGGCTTCCTCGATGGCTGCGGCGCGGTCGCGACCGTTCGCGGCGTTCTGGGTCAACTCCCGGCGTACCGCCTCGGTGCGCGCCTGAACGACGCGAGTTTCGGCGATCTGGATTTCGGTGTTCGTCAGCTGCAGTGCGACACGCAACTGGGCGATCAACGTCGATGTGCTCATGGTGCTCCCCTTTCGGTCGGGTGGTCCATTTTCTCTGGCCGATGCCTGTGGGTCACAGCGTGATGCTCGGCCCTGACTGCAGCATTACCCGTCGGTAGGTTCGACCAAACTGATGTGTCCGATATGTGAACAGCGACACGTACCCGTCGGCCTCGTCCCGCAGGTGCGGAACCTGACGGTTTCGATCGGCTGCCGACTGGACATCCGACATCGATGAACACCGAGCTGTACACAGCAACTGTCTCTGCCACCGCGACGGGAGTCACCTCCGACGACGGGGTGCTGTCCCTCGGTGTGCGCGAACCGAAGCAACTCGGGGGGCCGGGGGAGCACACCAACCCGGAACAGCTGATGGCCGCCGCATTGTCGAGCTGCCTGGTCGAATCTCTGCGTATCGCGCTCGGAACCGTCGGGGGCAGCGTCGACGAGCTTGCAGTGAAGGGCACCGTGGTGCTCACCGACTCCGACGCATCCGGCTACGACGCGACGTTCGCACTCGCGGTATCTCTTCCCGGTACCGACGACGCCGAAGCAGTGTTGGCGCAGGCGACCTCGATCTGCCCGTTCCTCAAGGTCATCGACGGAGTGGAGGTCACCCTTGAATGACCCGTCGACGGTCGCCCTGTACTTCGGTGCCCGCACGAGATGACCTCGATACGCACCAGGGCAGCGCGGGGGGTCGGGGCGATCAAAGCCGGGTTCGCCCGCGAGGACACCACCTTGATCGCGGGCGGCCTGACCTTCTACGCCGTCATCGCCGTGGTGCCGCTGTTGCTCCTCACCATCCGCGCCTGCGCTCTGCTGGTGTCGGCCGACTGGGTGCGCGGGGGCTTCGACGCCATGTCGACGTTGTTGCCCGACGCCCTGGGTGCTCGTGCGGCCGTGGACGGACTGGCCACTGCAGGAATCGAACTCGGCCCGATCGGCGTCCTGATCGCCATCTTTCCCGCCACGTTCTACGGGGAGGGCCTGCGCCGGGCGATCGTGCGGTTCGCTCCGATCCGAGAATCGTTCACCGGTTGGCGGGGTCGGCTGGCGATGGTGCCGTTCTTCGCCGCAGCGCCTGTCTTGCTGGCAGGCGTCCTCTGCGTAGCGCGGTTGCTCGAAGCAACGACCGGCGGCGGCGGAATCGGTGCCATGGCGGCGCGCGTGTTCCTCGGCTTCAACTGCCTGTGGGTGATCCTGTCCGTCCCCTTGGCATGGACCTATCGCGTGATTGCGCCACGTGCGGTGGGCGGGCGGGCGTTGATCGTCGGATCACTCGTCACCTCGTCCATCGTCACCGGGTTCGTCCACGGATTCATCTTGTTCCTGGCGATACCGGTGGACCTGGGTGCGCCGTTCGGAGGCCTCACCGCGATCGGCGGTGGAGTGGCAATGATGTTGTGGATGTTCGTGTTCCATGTACTGGCTCTGGCCGGCTGGCTGGTCACCGCCGAGTTCGATCGGCCCGTCGATGCAGCCCGAACATCAACTGCATGAACCCGACGACTGCGAGCGCACACGTCACCGACATTCCGATCGTCGCCGATGATCCGGCGGCGGCCGGAGCGGCACCGGCGACCGTCGCCGTGACCGCAGCCGCGATCACCCGCGAGGGGCGCTCCCACACCGTCAGAAAGCCGACATCCTCGATGCCGGAACCGACCGCGCGGGCACGGGCCATCTCGTGCAGCATCGTCGTCACACCGACCGCGAGAACGAGCGGCATCGGTGCTCCGAGCGCAAGACCGCTCGCCAGGAGCAGCAGGTCGCTGCAGCGATCGGCGACGGTATCGAGCAGGTACCCCCACTGAGTTTGGGAGCGACCGATCATCGCGACCCCACCGTCGATACCGTCGAGCAGGCCGGAGATCACGATCAGCACAGCCGCGATCAGTGGTGCCGAGGTGCCGGGGCGCGACAGGGCCACTGCCGCTCCTGCCACCACGACGGCGGTCAGGGTGACCGCGTGGGCGGATACGGACGCGCGAACCAACGGTGCGCTCAGCGCATAGACGACGCGAAGCCAACCCGAGACCAACCCGGAAGCAGAAGGATCGATGCCGTTGTGCAGCGTCGACCACGTCGACAGATACTCCTCGCGAGTCGCCGGACGTACCGGCACACCCTGCTGCTTCGACGTACTGCGCTGATTGACCATCGAGAACCCTTGCTCGGCACTGACTGAGAGGAACTCGACGAGCAGTTGACCGGCGATTGCGCGTCGAGACTTCGATGCGGAGTACCCGCCCGCGGCGTTCTCAATCCGCACCGCAGCCGGACTATCGGTCGTCGTCGGAGTTGCTCGCTCTCCGCCGCGCTTTCAGTCGCGAGATCTTGATGCCCACGGCAGCGAGCACGATCAGCCAGCCCGAGATCAACACTCCGCCACCGACGAACGCCGCACGGCGCAGAGGATGTTCGTCGGCGTACACGTAACCGACTGTGCCCCAGATCAATGCGATGAGGGCGATGATCGCCATCATCCAGAGCATCGAATACAGCGTTCTGTTCATTGTTCACCCGACCTTGCTGTTACGTCGTCCCCGACGAGCGCGGACATCCATTCTTCCATCAGTGGCCGCCGCACCGTATTTCCCTTCACCAGGACAGATTCGGTTGATGTTCACCGGTCGAGATCCCGAATTCGACGGCCGTGCGGTGCATGTGCCCGAAGAGGCCTTCGGCCGCATCGAGCCGATCACGACCGAGCTCATCGGCCCACCGCGCCGCGCGCGCATTCGACCGCGAACTGCGACACTCGACGACACCGGAGCCGCCCACGTCCACGGTCATGTGATCGGCACCGGTTGCCAGCATCCGGCGCAGAGCGTGCTCACCGAACAGTACGAGTCCGCGGACGTGTACGACCATGTGGCTGCGGCCGGTGTCGCCGGGCCGACCCAGATGGACCCGTGGGTCCACGTCGCCCCACTGCTCTCGCAACGACGCCGCGTCCGAACCGTCCAGCCACACCGCGCAATCTCGCTCGCGCAGAACGGAACCGACCGTGGCGAGCAGCGAGGCAGAGCTGTGTCCGGCGCACTCGACGACCACGACGATCTCGGGCACGGCGTAGACGAGGCCGTGAGTGCGAGCCGCAGGGTCGGTGATGCGCGAGGACAGCATCAGCGCTTCGAGATTCTTGCGTTCGCGATCCCCACCCGTCCGCTCGGCCCATTCGGGTCCGTCGTGCCAGGCGACCGCTCGGGGCAGGTGCGCCAGGACGGCACCGGCGTCGTAGGCGCGATGCGCGAACTCCCAGTCCTCTCCGCCGTAACCGACGAAGGTCTCGTCGAATCCACCGATCTCCGAGAACAGCCGACGGCTGCACGACATGACGGCGCTGATGATGTACCGGTACGAACGTCGATCGGCATCGAGCAGGTCTCGCGAGCGGGAATACCCGTCCCGAAGCCACCCCGGCTCCGACAACTCCGGCGGTCCGGAAAATTCGCCGCCGAACCACCCGGCCACGTCCTCGGCTGACCAGCCCGTCAGATCGGCATGGCGTCGCCGACCCACGGCGAGGGCATCAGGAACCGCCCCTGTCAGCCGTACGGATTCCGCGATGTACCCGGGTTCGGGAACGGTATCGGCGTCCAGAAAACACAGAATCTCCCCGTCGGCCACCGATGCGCCGAGATTGCGTACTGCCGCCGCACGAAAGCCGAGATCGTCCTGTCGAACGACGGTGATGTCCAGGGCCGTCCGGAAGCCGTCGACGTCCGGTGCTTCGGGGGACCCGTCGTCGGCCACGATCACCTGGAGCAGCGAGGCCGGGTAGCTCTGCAGTGTCAGCGCGGTCAGTACGAACTCCAGCTGACGCTGCTGGCGAAAGTGCGGGATCACCACGGACACTCGCGGATCCCGATCGACCGGCTCGGCGAGATCCCACCGATTGCCCGGAACCACCCATCGGCCGTCGGGTAGCTGGTCTGCCGTTGGTGCGCACTGTTCGTCGAACAGTGCGCGGTACAGCACGGCTGCTTGCTCGAGGGTGGGGTAGGTGACCACGTCGCGGTTCTGCCAGGTCCTGTCGGGATGGCGCAGAGCCTCCGCCATCGCAGACGCGAGGCCTTCGACCGAATTCTCGTGAATCCACAGCGCCCCGGGGGAGTTGGTCTCCATTTCCTCCACGTACCGACCGCGCGGGACGAGTGGTCGACGGCCAGCCGCGATCCAGGAATTGATCGAACCCGATGCCGACACGTGTCGGTGGAACGCGACGGGAATCGCGATCGACCGCAGGATCTCGTTCAGCTCTGCATCGGGAACGAAACCGGTCGAGGTGAACGATCGGCCGAGTTGCTCCGCAGCACGGCCGAGTTCGTCGATCATGGATTCGTGGCCCGGTGATGCGGACCCGATCGAGAGAACGTCGACGTCGGTGTCCAGCGACGTCATGGCATCGAGCACCTCCTCGTGCCCTTTGCCCGGGTAGACGAATCCGAGTACGCCGACGACTTGTCGCGGGGCGACGCGGTCTTCGGTTCGTGGCTCCGCGCGTCCGATCGGAAGCGGGATCACCCGAACGTCGTCTCCACCGTCCAGGACTTCGTCGAGCAGTAGCCGCTCGTGCATGCTGGAGACGATTACGGCAGCGGCGCAATCGGCCACCCGCCGATAGCACTTCTTCCGCGCCTCGAAGGCGTGGCCGTCGGACGCCTGCGGGACATCGTGCATCGTGACGGTGATCGGTGCGCGGTGCCGCTGGGCGAAGGCGACGAAAGCATCCGCTGCCGCCTGTGCAGTTCGGCCGAACAACCGGTCGGTGAAGTGCACGTGGACCGCACTGTCGAGGGGTAGCTGTTCGAGATCCGATATCACCGGACTCGCTGTGGCGGAGGCCAATTCGTGCGCGCAGCGGACGACACCGTGCTCGTCGGGCCCCATGACGAGATGAAGTACCGTCCCGGTCACGGTGCCAGCTCCAGGGTTCGGATCAGTTCGGCGTGGCGTTCGAGCGCGGCATCGACGAACTCGGGACGATCCGCGTACCACTGCAGGTGAGCGCGATGAACGGAATCCGGCGACACGGCAGCGCCGTCCACCGACCAGTTCGGCCGCGAATCACCCTGCAGACCCAGAGCATTCAGCACTCGTCCCTCGACGGGCGCGCGAACGCCGCCGAGCAACTCGCGTCCCGGATCCCGCACCGTGCTGCCGGTCCCCAACTGATCGAGTATGCGCTGGGCGAGAGCACCGAGCACCACGTTGGTCGCATGGTTGATCGTGTGGGTGGCGTCGATCCCGGCATCTGCGAACAGATCGGAGGCAACGATGTCGGTGTCCCGGCGTTCGCGTCGGCGCAACTCGTCGAGGCTCGCCTCGGCTGCCTGTCGCAGGCCGTCGCCCGAGACCGATCGATCCCAGTCCTCGTCGCCGCCCAGGCCGCGACGGGCGGCCAGAATCGTCCGTAAGTCGTGGTACGGCACCATGTTCGGGACGGCAGCGGGGTCGCTCGGGTGTCGAACGATGACCTGGAAGGGGTGCAGCCCCGCGTATCTCAATACCGGCCACCGGACCACTGTGGCGTCGGGTGCGAGCGCGTCGGCGAGATCGGGCACCCCCAGTGGCAGCGACCGATAGCCGGCTCGAACCGGCTGGGTGAGCAGCACCGACGCCTGGCGCACGAGGCGGTCGACGTGGGGCAGGTCCGAGGCTTCCAGCTCGTGTACGGGAGGGATGCGTACCGTCCGCAGCGGCATGGCCGGGTCGGAACCGAGGAGGATGCGCAGCGCCTCGGCCTGGCAGTTTCCCCAGACGAGCAGGAGCGGTCCGTCCTTCTCGGCGTCGTCCGCCAGTCCGTAGAATTCGCCGTAATGGCGGGTGCGACCGTCCATGCTTGCCCCGACGTCGTGTGATCGTTCTTGTTGGACCATTCTCTCGTCAACGTAGACCCGGCGGACGGGCTTCGCCAACCCCGATTGAACCCGGGTGCAATCGGGTACAGGCTACGTATCGCGTGTCGGGACCAGGCACGATCCACCTGCCTGTACCCGAAGGAATTCATGATTCGCGTTGCATCGGTTCCGTCCTCGCACGCCTATGTCCGACACCTGCAGCCCGTCGTCGGCGCTGCCCCGAACGAGATGTCCGTCGACTCGGCGGTGATCGTGCTGCCCGATCCTGCCCCGGCGAGAGTCGACGTACCCGGCCAGTGGTGGCCCCCACGACTGCTCGATGCTCGGTGGCTCGCCGAGCAGACCGACGTGCACTTCGATGTGCTGCACGTGCATTTCGGGTTCGAGTCCTTCACGTCCGACGAACTCACCCGCACCGTCGAGCATCTGCGCGCCCACCGGCAGCCATTGGTTCTGACGGTTCACGACCTGCACAATCCCCATTTCGCGGACAGTGCCGATCACCTGCGACAGTTGGACGTACTGGTTCCCGCTGCCGCCGCCGTCATCACCCTCACCGCGGGAGCCGCTGCCTGGATTCACGATCGGTGGGGTGTCGAGGCAACAGTGGTGGACCATCCACACGTCGTGCCGCTGGAGCGGATGACACTGCCGCGCCCGGAGTCGGACTCGTTCGTCATCGGCGTCCATGCCAAGAACCTGCGGTCCAACATGGACCCGTTGGCTGTGATGGATGCCGTGGTCGAGGCCGCACGATCGCTACCCGACGCCACTGTCCGGTTGGACATCGACGAGGACGTGTTCGAGTCCTCCAGCCATTGGTACAGCCCGACGGTCGGCGCAAAGTTGCTGGACTACACAAGCTTCCCCGATGTCGACGTGCGTGTGCACGAACGTTTCGACGACGACGCGCTGTGGGACTATCTGTCGTCGATCGATGTCTCGGTGTTGCCCTATCGCTTCGGAACACACTCGGGCTGGCTAGAGGCCTGCCGCGATCTCGGCACCACCGTGGTCGCGTCGGACTGCGGCTTCTACGCAGATCAGGCCCGGGTGCACAGTTTCCGGATGGGAATCGATTCGTTCGATCCCGACACCCTCGTTGCTGCCGTGCGAGCAGCGCACGCCGATCGGACGCCTGCGCTCGATTCGGGCGTTCGCGCGGAGCAACGACAGCGAATCGCAGCAACTCATGCCGCGATCTATTCAGCAGTGACAAAGGAGATGCGTTGAACGAGAAGCCACTTCGCATCGCGGTGTTGGCGTCGTCGAGTTTTCCGGTGGCGCAACCCTTCGCAGGCGGTCTGGAGGCGCACGTCTACAACCTGGTGCGCGCGCTCACCGAGCGTGGACATCAGGTGAGCCTGTTCGCTGCAGACGGATCGAGCGTCGACCTGGACGCAACGATGCTGCCGGTCCGAACGTTGGATCTGACGCCGATCTCGATCGCCGACGTGGCGATCACCCCCACCGCGATCCGTGAGCATCACGCCTATCTGGCGGTGATGTTGGAACTGGCCGGGACGCTGTCTCGGTCGTTCGACATCGTGCACAACCACAGCCTGCACTACCTGCCGCTGGCGATGTCGGCGACGCTCTCGGTACCGATGGTGACGACGCTGCACACGCCTCCGTTCGCGTGGCTGGAGTCCGCGGTTGCGCTGGCTCCTCCCGGTGCCAACACGTTCGCCGCTGTCAGCGAGTTCGCCGCCTCGCAGTGGGCCGATGTCACCGCAGGAACCGTCGTCATTCGCAACGGAATCTCGTTGGAGGACTGGCCGTTCGGCACCGGTGGCGACTATGTGGTGTGGTCCGGTCGAGTGGTCCCGGAGAAGGGGCTGCACCTGGCCATCGCGGCTGCGAAAGAAGCGGGGCGCTCGCTGCGTATCGCCGGTCCGCTGAGCAATCTCGAGTACTTTCACGAGTTCGTCGAACCCATGCTCGACGAGAACATCCGGTACGTCGGACACCTCGATCAGCCTGCCTTGGCGGCGTTGGTGGCAGGTGCCGAGGTCGCGCTGGTCTCGCCGGTCTGGTCCGAACCGTACGGGCTGGTGGTGGCAGAAGCGCTGGCCTGCGGCACTCCCGTCGCCGCGTTCGCCAGGGGCGGCATACCGGAGATCGTCGACGGCTCGTCGGGAGTGCTGGTGGCCGCCGACGACGTACACGGCCTCGCCGCCGCGATCCCCGCGGCGGCAGCCCTGAGGAGGTCCGACGTCCGGGCCCGGGCGGAGAAGGTGTGCTCGATGGGCCGGATGGTGGACGAGTACGAGGCGCTGTACCACTCGACTCTGGCCGCGGCGGTCGACTCGGTGGACGACCGACTCGCGATCGCATGATCGGCTACTACGCGCACCACCACGGGGTCGGTCACATCACCCGTTCCGACGCCATCGCACGGTCGATGGCCGAGCCGATGACGGTGTTGTCCTCGCGTGCTCGACCGACAGCGCATGCGGCGGCCGAGTGGATCTCGCTTGCTCTCGACGTGGACGACTCCGTGGAAGGCAATGCTGCGGTGGACAGTTCGGCTGGAGGGGTGCTGCACTGGGCTCCCCACGACGTGGACGGTCTGACCGAACGGATGGCGATCATCGCGGAGTGGGTGGCGCGCGAGCGACCGCGGGCAGTGGTGGTCGACGTATCGGTGGAAGTAGCGATGTTCCTGCGGCTCATGGGTGTTCGCGTGATCGTGATGGCGATACCGGGGGAGCGGAATGATCCGATCCACAACCTCGCCTACCGGGCGGCGACCCACATCGTCGCACCGTGGTCGCGCGAGGTCTACGACCCGACCTGGCTGCGTCCCTTCGCCGAGAAGACCACCTATGCAGGCTCGATCAGCCGGTTCGCCGAACGTGAGAGAGACACTGCCCACGCCGATCCGACAGTGGTGGTTCTGGGTGCCGCCGGTGGCACTGCGCTGACCCGAGACCTGGTGGACTCGTGGTCGGCGGTGGACGCCCGCTTCGAGTTCCGCGCGCTCGGCGTCGCAGGCGGCGACTGGGTGGACGACGTGTGGCCGGTGCTGTGTTCGGCGGCACTCGTCGTCACGCACGCCGGCCAGAACGCCGTCGCCGACGTCGCCGCTTCGGGCGCGCCGGCCATCGTCGTGCCGCAGGCCCGACCCTTCGACGAGCAGCATGCCACCGCCGCGGCGCTGGCGGGCGGCCCGTTCGCGGAGGTTCTCGACTCGTGGCCGTCCGTCGCGCGATGGCATGCTGCGGCCGATCGCGCTCTCGAGATCGGTGGCCGGCGGTGGTCCGCGTTGCGTACCGAGGGGGCACCTGTCCGTGCTGCCAGGGCCATCGAGCAGGCCGCACCTCGGACGGCGCGACAGTGAAGGCCGTCGTCGTCACCGTGGTGTCCGGTCGACACGAGCACCTGGCCGCTCAGGTGCGCGGTCTGAGTGCATCGGAAGAGCAGGTCGAACACGTCGTGGTCTCGATGGGCGACGATGCGATCGTCGACGTGCTCGCTCGATCGGGTTCGGCGGCGACGTGCATCGACATGCCCCCGCAGACCCCGCTGCCGCTGGCCCGCGCCCGCAATCGAGGCGCGGCCGCAGCAATCGAACGTGGCGCGGAACTGCTGGTATTCCTGGACGTTGACTGCATTCCGGGCCCGAACATGATCGAGCTGTATCGCCGTGCGGCAACGCTGCCCGGCAACGACCGATCCCTGCTCTGCGGTCCGGTGACCTACCTGAAAGAGAAAGACATGGGTGCGGAGGGCGAGGCTCTGACGTTGCTGACCGCACCGCACCCGGCGCGGCCGAACCCGCCGGTCGACACCGTCGAGCACGGAGGCAACTTCGATGTCTTCTGGTCGCTGTCCTTCGCGGTCGAGGCAACCACCTGGACCGAACTCGGCGGCTTCTGCGAGGACTACACCGGCTACGGCGGTGAGGACACCGATTTCGCAGCCACCGCGGAGGCGTTGGGCATGGGGTTGCGGTGGGTCGGTGGGGCGCACGCCTATCACCAGTTCCATCCGGTCTCCGATCCTCCGGTGGAACATCTCGACGACATCGTCGCCAACGCGCGCACGTTCTTCGACCGATGGGGGCGGTGGCCGATGATCGGATGGCTCGACGCCTTCGCGGCTCGCGGACTCGTGGAGTTCGACGGCTCCGGGATCCGCCGCACGGCCGGCTGATTCGCTCGGATGGGTGCCCGCGCAACAGTGAGGGCGATCGGCCTCCGCAGCCGATCGCCCTCACCGAGGTTTGCTCGCCGGTGACTAGCCGCCGGTGATGGGTGAGTTGAATGCGCACGGGATGGACCTCGTGGGGAAGCCCTTCGGATCCAGTGCGTTCTTCACGATGCCGATCGCGCGAGGCGAGACCGAGATCGACAGGTGGTCCGACAGATCGATCTCGCAACCGTTCTGCAGGGTGACGTTGTTGACGGTGGCACCGGGACCGGCGGTGAGGAACGTCGTCTTGTACGGGGTGACGACCTCGTCGTACTTGGTGCCGATCACGGTGTACTTGATGCCGGGGTCGGTGTCACCGCCCACTGCCAATCCCTTGACCAGATCCGAGTCGATGACCTGGTCCGAGGCGGCGGGTCCGGCGATGGCCCCGACGACGCCGAGTACGTTCAGGCCCAGGTTGTTGATAGTGCGACCCAGAGTGCCGATACCGACGAGTGTGGTGCCGTGGTTCGACCCGGCGACGCTGACGACGGTGTTGACCTTGTTCTTCGTCGGGTCGGCCGGGTTGGCACCACCCTCGAAGCGCAGGTACTGGCGGGTCACGAGTCCCCCCTGGGAATGGCCGACGATGTCGACCTGAGCGGACCCGGTGGCGGCGCGCACGGCGTCGATGTAGGTCGCGATCTCTTTCGCGCTCGACGCGACGGATGCCGTGCCGCGCAGCGACTCGAGATTGCCGACGATGCTCGAGTCCTTGTCGCCGTAGTTGAGCGCGAAGATGCAGTAGCCCTCCTTCTTCAGCGCAGGCGACATCCGCGCGAAGTTGTTGTAGGCGTTCTCCCACGTGCCGTGCAGCAGCACGACCGGACGCGGATGCGCTGCCGACGGCTTGCAGTTCCAGTCGTTGGCACCCTGAGGTGCGACATTGGGGTTGACGATGCTGTACAGGAATCCGGCCAGGAAGTTCGTCTGCTCCGGTCCGTAACCCGTGGTCTCGGTCCGTGGGTCGTAGGTGATGGTCGCGGGAGCGGCGGATTCGATGTTCGGCTGGGCGATGCCCTGGTCGGCGGCCTTGGGGGAGGCCTCGGTCGGGCCGGGCGGAACAACCGAGTCGCCCTGCACAGTGGCGGGCGGAGCAGGTGCGGTGGCGGGCTGTGCCTGTGCTGCGACACCGGTACCGAGGGTGAGTGAGCACGCCATTGCGGCGATCATCGCGGCGCGCACCGTCGTTGCCTTCCGCGTCGTGCGGGAGGTGGACCGAGAAGTGGTCATGGAGCCTGACTTTCGACGAGGATTGTTGGACAAGGCGGAACAGTAAGCGCGGATTTCGGTGATTCGCGTTCTCCTGTCAGGCGTTTGGAATCTGCCCGCAACCGCCGAGTCGTATGTGAGAGATCGTCACAACTGAGCTCCGACGACCCGAATCCGAACCGACTGCCGGATATATTCGGAAAAACAATCCCCAGGTTTGATTGTTGTTCTACTGTTCGTAGCGGGGAAACGAACCTGAAGTAGGTTTCGAGTGCGAGGGGTGGGGTCTTCGGTGACGGCAACGGAAAGCGTGCACGTGTCGCAGGGTGAATACGTCAGTGGGCGACGGGCATCCGACCGTCTGCGGACGCCGAGGGAGACTGCCGCACGCATGCTGGATCAGTACTTCGGCGAGCCCGAGGACACACCACCGCCGCGCGAGTGCGCCCGCGGCGAACTCGACGACATGACGACGACCTGCTGCGAACTGGCGACCGGAGTACTCGAATCCGGGCGGCTACCGATAGCCGGTGCGATGGACGTCTTTCGCGACGCAGCGACCCGGTGGGCCCGAGACGGCGTACCGCTCGGCCGTATCCAACATGCCGTCAACGAGGGCTGCGCACTGGCTGTGCGACAGGCACCGCGCCCGGGCGACGGGGGTGCCGACGATCGACTCGCCGACGGAACCGTCCTGGTCATGGAACTGTTGGACGTCGTCACCGCGGCCGTGTCCGATGCCTACCTGACGGAATTTCGCACGCTGGCTCAGAACGGTCCCCGTCACGACGTGGAACTGCTGGACGCGCTGTTGACCGGTGACGGCACGGCTCGCAAGATCGCCGATCGGATGGGAACGCTGCTCGCCGAGGATTATCACGTGGTCGCCCTGCACTTTCCGGCCCATGCCGACGAGGGTGGCCGTCGGATCGACGCGGCGATGATGGCGGCTCGAAAACTGCGAAGAATCCACACCGCGCTGGCCACATTCGACGCGGACTGCGTGCCCATCGCGTCGATCAGTCCCACCGGCGGAACCGTCCTGCTGCCCGATGTTCCAGGCGTGAACGTCGGCGAATTGGTCGATCGCCTGGCCGACGCGGGTCAGGTGGCGGTGACCGCGACAACCGGGTCGGCCGCGATCGATGACATCGCCGCTACCGCGCCCCACCTGTACGAACTGCTGAGTCTCGTGCGTCGGCTCCGATACGCACCGGGGACGTACCGGATTTCGGATCTCGTGTTCGAGTACCAGGTGAGCAGGCCGGGCCTGGGGCGCAAACACCTTGTGACACTGATCGATCCGCTGCGCGATTCGGTCGACCTGTTGCCGACACTGCAAGCATTCGTCGATTCGGACTCCAACCGAAAGAAGACGGCCACCTGGCTGACGGTGCATCCCAACACCGTCGACTACCGTCTCAAAAGGGTGGAGCAGCTCACCGGACTCGATCCGATGAAGCCGTCCGGACTGCGAAGACTGCACGCTGCTCTGATCGCCGACCGCCTCGAGGCCCGTCGCGTTCCGGTGGACGAGCGATCACTGTGACCGCGCCGGACGGCGCGGTGCTCGCAGCGTCGGCGGCGCTCGATTCGGTGGAGTCCGTGGCCGCTCTGTTTCAGCCCGTCGTCGAACTGGCCACCGGGACAGTTGTCGGATACGAGGCTCTGGCCAGGTGGCCGTCTCCGAGCCTGGCCGTGCCCGAGGACGTGTTCGCGCTGGCGAGAGAGCGCGGACTGGTGGGTCGCGTAGACGTAGCGTGTCGCGCCGCCGCGCTGCGGGCGGCGCGTGAATGCGCCTACTCGCGTCGGGTGCGATTCTTTCTCAACATCGAGCCGGGCTGTTTCGCCGACGTACGCGACGTCGAGATCCACCTCGACGCGATCGGTGACGACCTCGACGTCGTCCTCGAGATCACCGAGCGAGACCTCGACCGCAACGTGCCGTTGCTGATGGCTCTGGTCCGAGGAGCCCGCGCTCGCGGCATCTCGGTGGCCATGGACGACGTCGGTTCCACGCCTGCAACGTTGGCACTGTTGGCCTCGGTCGCGCCGGACATCGTCAAACTCGACGCGTCGATCGTCCGGTCCCCGTACCGCGCACGCGCCGCGATACGGCAGGTGCGGGCCTATGTCGGTTCGAGCGACGCCGTTCTGCTGGCCGAAGGAATCGAAACCCGCAGGCATCTGCGTCGCGCCAGGTCTCTGGGAGCAACCCTCGGTCAGGGCTGGATGTTCGGACGTCCCATGCCGCTGCCGAATCCGCCGATCTGACGAGGGACCGGGAACCACGAAACCCCGCACCCTCGACGGCCGGGGCCTGGGTGCGGGGTCTCGTTGCGACCGATCGAGACGATCAGTTCTTGAACTTGTCCTTGATGTTGCCTGCGGCGTCCGAGACGTCGTCGCCGACCTGCTTGGTCTTGCCCGACGCCTGATCCTTTGCGCCTTCGGCAGCAAGATCGTCGTTGTCGGTCTTGTGGCCGATCTTTTCCTTGGCTTCGCCCACGAGCTCTTCTGCCTTGTGCTTTGCCTTGTCGATGAAATCAGCCATGGTGAACTCCTCGAAATCGATTGTCTATCCGTTCACGAGTAGCTATACCCGTGATCGACGTCGGTAACCATGCACTGCACCTGCGGGTTCTGCCGGCCCGATTCGGGTAATCGAGGCCCATGGACCCAGATACCGATATGCATTCCGCCCCCGATATGCCCTCACCCGAACACCGGCGCCCGAGCGGAGTGGACGATGCGACCGTGGCCGCAGTGGGGAAGATGTCCGAGGCGCTCGAGTGTGTGGAGCGGGCTCGGGGACACCTGTACTCGTTCCACCAACTGATGGGGCATTCGGACCTGCTGTTGGGGGAGGCCGTCGAGGCACTCGCCGAGGCAGATCACGACGCGATCGCGCAGCGAATCGACACGGACATGATCGGCAGAAACATCGCACCGGGTCGTTGGACGTTCCAGCTCGTCGAAGAGTTCGACGACGGATATTGGGGCCCGTTGCGCGAACACGAGCGGGCCGTCCGAGACGAATTGCTCGACGGACGTCGCCACGTGTTCGAGGCCGAGATGAAGGAGAAGCGTCGAACCCACGGCCGCAGCGGGCACGAGGCGAGACCGTCCAACTGACGCCGGTCCACGAAAAAAGCACCGACCCCGCCGGTTGACGGCGGGGTCGGTGCGTGAGGCGTGAGTGTTTAACCTGCTTGATTCGCCGCGTCGACCTCGCTGGTCGCGTTGGCGGTGGAGAGCTGACCACCGGAGTTCTCCAGGTGTGCCCGCACGAACCAGTGGAAGAGTTCGAGCTGCGCGCTCTGGCCGATGAGCATGTCCTCGGTCACCGGGTCGATCTCGCCGACCTCTTCGATGTTCTTGCGAGTGGTCTCGATGACTCCGGTGTAGACCAGGTCGAGTGCACCGAGGTGCTCGATGGCCGTTGCGCGACCGATCGAGTAGTCGTCCCAGCTGCGCTCGGAGACGATGGTGCCCGGGGTGCCCTTGGCCGAGGAACCGAGGGTCGCGATGCGCTCGGCGACGTCGTCCGCGAATCCGCGAACTGCTTCGACCTGCGGGTCGAGCATCTCGTGTACCGAGATGAAGTTGGGACCGACGACATTCCAGTGAATGTGCTTGAGGGTCAGGTGGAGATCGTTGTAGGCGTTCAGTCGATCCTGAAGGATCGCGGCGACGCGCGCGCCCACTTCCGAGGTGAGTCCGGGAACGGTGTACGAGTTCTTTTCAGCCATGTGCAGTGATTGCCCCATCCCCCTGGAACACAAACATGCCCCGCCGAATCGAATCGGCGGGGCATGTGTGGTGAAGAGTCAGGGCTTGTCGAGTCGCGGTGAATCCGTGCTCGACGTGCCGGTCGGCGAGGTGCCGGCCGAGGAGGTTCCGTCCGTCGGATCGACGATCGGGCTGTCGGCAGCGACCTTGTCGATGGCGTCTGCGTCGTCCTCCTTCGGGGGATTCTTCAGGCTCAGAATGATCGAGCCTGCCAGTACCACGACGATGACCACCAGGCTGACCAGCGAGGGAATCTCGGGGATCGAGGTGCTGATCACCTTGTGTCCGGCCTGCAGGATCAGCTTGACGCCGATGAAGGCGAGGATGATCGCCAGTCCCTTGGACAGGTAGTGGAACTTCTCGAGCAACCCTGCGAGCAGGAAGTACAGGGCGCGTAGGCCGAGGATGGCGAACGCGTTCGAGGAGTACACGATGAACGGGTCGTCGGTCACCGCCAGGACGGCGGGAACACTGTCCACTGCGAACACCAGGTCGGCGGCCTCGATGGCCACCACGACGGCGAGAAGTGGCGTGGCCACTCGCTTGCCTGCTTCCTTGACGAAGAACTTGGTGCCTTCGTATTCGTCGCGGACAGGAATGATCTTGCGAAGCAAACGAACTGCGATCGAGGTACTCGGGTCGTACGAGTCGTCCTCGTCCTTCATCAGCTTGTATGCGCTGTAGAGCAGGATGGCCGCGAAAACGAACAGAACGGCAGCGAACTTGCTGACGATGGCCACACCGGCGGCCAGGAAGATCGCGCGGAAGACGAGGGCACCGATCACACCGAAGAACAGCACGCGGTGCTGGTACTCACGGGGAACCTTGAAGTAGCCGAAGATCAGCGCGAAAACGAAGAGATTGTCGACGGACAGACTCTTCTCCAACAACCAGGCCGTCGTGTATTCGACGCCGGCCGTGGTGCCCAAGGTGAAGAACACCACGATGCCGAAGATGATGGCCACGCCGACCCACAGTGCGCTCCACCATGCGGCTTCCTTGAAACCGATGATGTGGGCACCGCGGTGTGCCAACAGGTCGATGGCCAACAGGATCAGGACGACGGCACCGAATGCCGCCCATGCCCACCAGGGGACGACGTTCATGAACGGCCACCTCTATTCGTGAATTTGCTGCCGAGTTGCTTCAACTTCGCCTGATTCTCGGGCTTGGTTGCGTACCGACGTGCTTGGTCGATCATTTTCTTGCCCTGTGGGCTGCGAGCGAACGATGTCAACTTCTGTGTCAACGACGCCATCTTCACACGCTCCTTTTCGTTCTCGTCTGTCTTCGGCTTGCCGTATTTCCGGCCGTACGTTCGGGCCTGGGCGGAAATTACTGCCTCTTTCCGCGACTACTCCAGTGTGACTGTTCGCTTTCCTGCAGGCATGGTCGTTTTGCGGACACGTTTCGACCGATTTCGTTGCCGGGTTACGGCAAGTTCAGCGGCCCCGCTGAGTCATGACGACGAGCCGACTTCGGGCCAGTCGAGCAACTTCGCTCCGAGCACCGCCGTGTGCAGCGCGAATGCCTCGACGGGGTTGCCCACATTCTGCCCGGTCAAATCCTTTATTCGCGACAACCTGTAGGTCACCGCCCGCACCGACAGATGCATGCGGCGTGCGGTGGATGCAGTGTTCGCACCGGTGTCGAAGTACACCTGCAGCGTCTCCAGCAGTGGACCCGCGCCGCCTCGCGCGCTCAGCAGCGGTGTCAGCAACGTGTCGACCAGATCGGCGATCGCCGCACGATCGCTGATCAGGACGCGGTAGACGAGCAGATCACGAGCATCGACCACCGATGCATCGAATCCGAGGGAGGCGGCGAGATCGAGTGCGTCGAGGGCTTCCCGGTACGACGCCGCGACACCGACCGCCCCGCTGCGTGGGCGGCCGACCCCGATCTGCGTCCGGCCGTATTCCCCTTTGCGACGGAGATCGACCGATTCGCTCGACGTCGAAGTGGACGTACCGAGGGACCGTCCCACCCGGTCGAGGACGTGGTCGACGGCGACGAGGTCGGGTGCCGGGAACACCAGGATCAACCTGTCCTGCTTGGTGGCCACGAGCAACTCGGCGTCGCCCTTGCTGCCCTGCACACTGCGCTCGACGAGGGTGATGGCAGAGCTGGCGTCGGTGAAGGGCTTGGTCGACGTCACCACGGCCACCACATGAGGACTCGACAGATCGAGGCCGAACGTCTGCGCCCGCCCGAGCACCCCGGCGACATCGGAGGTGCCCGAGAGCAGATCGTCGACGAATTCACGGCGGGCGAGCACCTCGGCTCGCACGAGAGTGCGCCGGGCGAGCTGGAATCCCTCGGCCAGTTCGGCCACCGCGTCGTCGACCGCGCGCAGCATCACCTCGCCTGCCGTGACGACCCCGGCCGGGTCCTCCGCGGCGGCGACGACAGCGGGTAGTTCGCGCCACAGTCGCCACGCCGAGCTCAGGTATAGATCGAGCAATGCCCGCAGTGCGACGCCCGCGCGGGCAGCAGCATCACCCTGCGCTCGGAACTCGTGCAGCTGCGGGCGGCTCAGTGGGACGCCGGCATCGACGGCGTCGGCGAGGACTTCGAGGAAGCTGCCCAGCAGAGCGACGTCGAGTCCGCCTGCGTCCGAGGCCGACTGCGCAGCGACGGAATCGAGCGGTAGCGCATCGCGCTGTGTGGCCATGTGTGTCTTGCTCCTCGTCGACTCCCATCATCGTAAGTCGCCGAAACCGATCGGTTACACGGGTGTGGAAGCATCGTCGCGCGCGACTCGGCGTTCGACGAAGGTAGGTAGATGACACGATTCGGCTCGGTGACCGTCGTCGCGATCGCGTGCGTGCTGTCGGTCAGCGCGTGCACTGCACCGTCGCAATCGGGAGCGGCATCGGCCGACGCGCTGGTGTTGGCCGACGGTTACGAACTCGGTGGTTTCAACCCGGTCGCCGGGTACGGTGCCGCGGGCGAGGCGAAGATGTACGACGGGCTGGTGCGCATCGGCGGCGGCGACGGTCTGCCACCGCTCGAACCCGGACTCGCAGTCGAGGTTCCCACGGCGAACGACGACGCGACGGTGTGGACGGCGACGCTTCGCCAGGGAGTGGTCTTCTCCGACGGGTCCGCGTTCGATGCAGCCGACGTCGTCGCCACCTACGAGGCGATTCTGGATCCGGCATCGGCGTCCGAGGCGAGATCGTCCTTCGACATGATCGACGAGGTCGTCGCGATCGACGATTCGACCGTCGAATTTCGACTCGCCTATTCGTACGCGCCGTTTCCGACGAAGCTGCTCATCGGAATCGTCCCGTCGGAAGCCGTTGCGGAACCCGGGCTCGCTGCCGAATCCCCACTCAACCGCGCACCTGTGGGAACCGGCCCCTACGTTCTGGTGGATCTGTCGCCGGATCGAGCCGAATTCGAGGCCAACGACAACTACTGGGGCGGTGCGCCCGAGGTGAAGAAGCTCACCCTGCTGTACGTCCCGGACGACAACACCAGAGCCCAGCGGATGGCGTCGGGCGAAATCGACGGGACGAACCTACCGCCGCTTCTCGCGCAGAGCCTGGACGGACGCGAGGGAATGTCGTTGTCGGCCAATGTCTCCGCGGACTGGCGGGGTGTGTCGTTGCCGACGAATTCACCGGTCACCGGAAACCGGGACATGCGGCTCGCCCTCAATCTCGCCGTGAATCGACAGGCGATGACGGACGGGGTGCTCGGCGGATACGGCCGACCGGCGGCCACACCCGTTCCGCCGGTGTTCGGCGACTCCTACGAACCGACTGCGGTGTTCGAGTACGACCCGGCCGCGGCCCGCCAGATCCTGTCCGACGGCGGCTGGATTCCCGGTCCCGATGGCATTCGCACGCGTGACGGACAGCGCGCAGAGATCACCGTGATGTACAACTCGACCGATACCGTGCGTCGAGATCTGGCGCAGGCCTTCGCGTCCGACGCGGTCGCGGTGGGGGTCGAGGTCACCCTCGAAGCACTGTCGTGGGACCGGATAGACCCCAGGATCGGCGTGGACTCCACGATGCTCGGTGGCGGAGAAGAGCCGTTCGATGCCGATACGCAGGTATACCGCACACTCGACTCGTCGTTCGTCGCGCCGGGCGTCGGAAGTGTCTACGACAACGCGGCCGACTACTCGAACCCGACGGTCGACGCCGCCCTCGACACCGGCAGGCGCAGCCTCGACCCTGCGGTACGCGCGGAGGCTTACCGGGAGATGCAGCGCGCCTACGTGGCCGATCCGGGATACGTCTTCCTGGTCTTTCTCGATCACACGTACGTATCGAAGGATTCGGACTGGACGATGTCCGGCCCGGTACTCGAGCCGCACTCTCACGGCGTCACGTGGGGTCCGTGGTGGTCGTTGCAGACGTGGACTCGCGCGTCGTGACCGTCGATCGACGGCACGCCACGACTTCGCGCGGCATCGGAGCGATGGTGCGCCGTCGACTGATGCTGCTGGTTCCGGTGTGCGGTGTCGTCTCGCTGGGGCTCTTCGCCGCCGCGGCGGCGTCCCCGTTCGACCCGCTCGTCGGGTACCTCGGAAGCCGATACACGACGACGACGGAGGCAGACAAGGCGTCGATGACGGTTGCCCTCGGCCTCGATCGGCCGTGGTTCGTCGCCTACTGGCAGTGGTTGCAGGGCGTCGTG
Organism: Rhodococcus sp. 05-2254-2; assembly: GCF_002259095.1. Classification (NCBI taxonomy): domain Bacteria; kingdom Bacillati; phylum Actinomycetota; class Actinomycetes; order Mycobacteriales; family Nocardiaceae; genus Rhodococcus; species Rhodococcus sp. 05-2254-2. The sequence continues at coordinate 31,927 of NZ_NOZJ01000003.1, forward strand.
ACAGGAGATCTGGGTCAGTCGCGTTCCTACGGACAGCCGGTGAGTCAGGTTCTGGCCGAGCGTATTCCGTGGACGATGTTGTTGGCGGGAGTCGCGCTGTCGGCCGCGATTGCGATTGCGTTCACGGTCGGCATCGCTTCCGGCATTCGTGCCGGCGGCCGGTTGGACCGCTTCGTCGCCGCCGCGTGCGTCACCGTTCAGGGAGTGCCGCCGTTCGTGCTCTCGCTCGCCGCGATCGCGGTGTTCGCGCTCGGTCTCGGATGGTTGCCCGTGGCCGGACTTTCCGACGGCGGCAGCGATCCCACCCTCGGTGGAGTACTCCGCCATCTGCTGCTGCCCGCGTCGGTTCTGGCTCTGTCTCAGGTTCCGTGGCTGCTGTTGTCGGTTCGCGAGTCCATCGCGTCCGCGCGTGGCGAGGACTTCGTGGCAGGTGCGGTGGCTCGCGGCATTCCCACCGCCCAGATCACTCGCCGCCACATCGTGCCCGCCGCATTGGCCCCCTTCGTCAACGTCGTCGGAGTTCGACTGCCCGAGTTGGTCGTCGGGGCAGTACTGGTGGAAGAGATATTCGGGTGGCCTGGCGTCGCAGGAGCTGTCGTGCAGTCGGCACGCGATCTCGACATGCCGTTGCTGGCCGTGCTGACTCTCGGAACCACTGTCGCGGTCATGCTCGGCTCTCTGCTCGCCGACGTACTGGTCGTGCGACTCGATCCGAGGGTGCCTGCGGATGGATAGGCGAACGGCGATCGCGGGCGTGGCCCTCGCCGCTCTGACCGTGTACGCGGTAGCGGTCCCCATGCTCGCGGGGGTGGACGATCGCGTCGTCGACTTCTCGTCGGCGAGGCTGGGGCCCTCGGCGCAGCATCCGTTCGGCACCGACTCGGCCGGCCGAGATCTGTTCGTGCGCAGCGCATCGGCCGTCGGCACCTCGTTGCTCATCGCGGTGGCCTGCGCGGCACTGGCGACGATCCTCGGCTGCGTCGTCGGCCTGGCCGCTGGGGTGTGGGGTGGGCGGGTCGATCGCATCGTCATGCGCAGCACCGACGCCGTCAACGCGCTGCCCCACCTGTTGCTCGGCATCGTGATCGTGGCGATGTTCCGCGGTAGCGTCGTCGCCATCGTGGCGTCGATCGCATTGACACACTGGACCCAGGTGGCTCGCATCGTGCGCTCGGAGATCCTTCGGTTGCGCGAGCGAGAGTTCGTCGATGCGGCAATTCTGGCCGGGGCCAGTTGTTTTCACGTGGCAACTCGACACTTCGTTCCTGCCGTTCTACCCCAGGCCATGATCGCCGTCGTGCTGTTGCTCCCACACGCGGTGTGGCACGAATCGACGCTGTCCTTCCTGGGGTTCGGGCTGCCTCCGCACGAGCCGAGCCTGGGTACCCTGCTCGAGGAAGCCCGCAGTTCTCTGCTGCTGGGGAGTTGGTGGACCTTGGTGTTCCCCGCCGCGATACTGCTGGTCGCCACGCTGTCCGTGGCCGTACTGGGTTCGGCACTGCGGGCGCGGGTGACGCTTGTGCGTCCGTCGGAGCTTCGCCTGTGACCCGGGGTCTGTCCGTCCGAAACCTGACCGTTCGCATTCCGATCGGTCGACGGTGGGTGCATGCCGCCTCCGATGTCGACCTCGAGGTTCCGGCCGGAACCGTGACCGCTCTGGTCGGCGAGTCGGGCTGCGGCAAGTCGATTCTCGCGGCGACGGTGATGGCGATGTTGCCGGTCGGGGCGACCGTGAGCGGATCGGTCGTGGTCACCACCGCAGAGCGAGAATTCGACGTGACGAGTGCAGCAGGGTTTCGGGGCAGGGACGTCGCGCTCGTTCCGCAGTCTGCGGCAACACATCTCACGCCGACCCGAACCGTCCGATCGCAACTGGACGAGACGATAGCCGCGCACGGAGGGCCGTCGACGTCCGATCTGCTCGCCGAGCGGGTGGGGCTTGCCCCGGCACACCTCGATCTCCATCCACATCAGCTCTCGGGTGGAATGGCTCAGCGGGTCGCTCTGGCCGGAGCGCTGGCCGCGGACCCCACGGTGATCGTCGCCGACGAGCCCACCTCCAACCTCGATCGCGCGGCCGTCGACCACGTGCTCGGGCTTCTGCGGGCATGCGCGGACGACGGCGCAGCGGTACTGCTGATCACCCACGACCTGTCGTCGTTGATCAGGACGGAGGTCGCCGATCGCATCGCCGTCATGTACGCCTCGCGTCTCATGGAAACGGGACCTGCCGCGTCGGTGCTCGAGAATCCCCTGCACGACTACACCCGGGACCTACTGGACGCGCTGCCCTCTCGCGGGATGACTCCGCTCCCGGGATCGCCGCCCGAGTTGACGGACCTTCCCGACGACTGCGTCTATCACCTCCGCCGGCCATTGTCTCCACACTCCGGTGGACCCACGGAAATGGTGACTGTGGGCGCGCGGTCGTACCGAACGAGAGTGCACCGATGAGCTTGGACGCGGTGGCCGTGAGCGCCGGCTACCCGGGTGGCCCCGATGTGTTGACGCAGGTCAGCGTTTCGGTCGAACCGGGAACGATCACGGGGCTGACCGGCCCGTCCGGTAGCGGAAAGACAACCCTCGCGAGAGTGCTTGCGTTGCTGCAGAAACCCCGAACCGGATCGGTGCTGCTCGACGGGACCACCGTGCGAGGCGTCGGGTATTCGGTACCTGCGACGTCACGCGCACAGATCGCGCTGCTGTTCCAGTCTCCACGGCAGGCGACCGATCCACGGATGACACTGCGCTCGATCATCGAGCAACCCGGGGTCATCGCCGGGCGCTCGGTCGATGTCGCCGATCTGGCAGAGCAGGTGGGTCTGACCGCCGACCTGCTGTCCCGTCGCCCACACCAGGTCAGCGACGGGCAATTGCAGCGCGCCTGTGTCGCACGGGCGTTGGCGCAACGGCCGCGCTATCTGATCTGCGACGAGATGACGTCGATGCTCGACGCGGCGACGACGGCGTCGATCGCCAGATCGGTCGAACGCCAGGCCGTCGACGGCGGACTCGGTGTGCTCGTGATCAGCCACGACGCGGATCTGTTGGACACACTGTGCTCGTCCGTGCACCACCTGAGCTGAGAACGACATCGAGAACTCGCGGAGACGAGCGAGCCGGTTCGGTGTGCGAATCACTCGATCGGGGAGCAGAATCAGCCGAACCGATTGATTCGAGAGTTTCTCTCCACGTTGGGAGTCGCCCACATGACCTCGTCGAACAGACCTGCATCGAGTCTGCGATCGCAACTGCTTCGCAAGAAGCCGATCGTGGATCCGGACCAGCAGAGCAGTGGCGGGTTGGAACGCACCATCGGCACGTTTCAGCTGACGATGTTCGGCGTCGGTGCCACCATCGGTACCGGCATCTTCTTCGTCCTGTCGCTCGCGGTTCCCGAAGCCGGTCCTGCAGTGGTGCTCTCGTTCCTGGCCGCGGGTATCGCGGCAGGCCTCGCAGCCATCTGTTACGCCGAAATGGCATCGGCGGTACCGGTTTCGGGCTCGACCTACTCCTACGCGTACGTGACGATGGGCGAGGTGGTCGCGATGGGCGTCGCCGCCTGCCTGTTGCTCGAGTACGGAGTGTCCAGCGCTGCCGTCGCCGTCGGGTGGAGCGGGTACCTCAACGAGTTGTTGAACAATCTCTTCGGCTTCACCATCCCGCACGCGCTGTCCGCTGCCCCGGGTGACGCCGATCCCGGCATCATGAATCTGCCTGCGGTCGTGCTGATCGTGCTGTGCGCCGTTCTGCTCATTCGCGGTGCGAGCGAGTCGGCGGCCGTCAACGCAGTCATGGTCGTCATCAAACTCGGCGTGCTGGCTCTGTTCGCGATCGTAGGATTCACCGCCTTCGACTCCGGAAACTTCTCCGACTTCATGCCCCTGGGCGCAGCTGGTGTGACCGCGGCCGCAGGCACGATCTTCTTCTCGTTCATCGGACTCGACGCGGTGTCCACCGCGGGCGACGAGGTGAAGGATCCGCAGAAGACCATGCCGCGGGCCATCATTGCGGCGCTGATCGTCGTCATCGTCTTCTATCTCGTCGTCGCCGTGGCCGCCCTTGGCACTCAGCCCTGGACCGACTTCGCCGGCCAAGAGGAAGCCGGGCTCGCGGAGATCCTGCGTAACGTGACCGGGCAAGCCTGGCCGGCAACGATTCTGGCTGCAGGTGCGGTGATCTCCATCTTCTCGGTGACCCTGGTGACGATGTACGGGCAGACTCGCATCCTGTTCGCCATGGGCCGAGACGGCATGTTGCCCAAAGCTTTCGCCAAGGTCAGTCCCCGTACACACACCCCGGTCAACAACACGATCGTCGTCGCCGTCGTGATCTCGATCCTCGCCGCGTTCATTCCGCTCGACAAGCTGGCGGACCTGGTGTCGATCGGCACCCTCGTCGCATTCATCGTCGTGTCCATCGGAGTGATCGTGCTGCGCCGCTCGATGCCCGATCTCGAGCGGCCGTTCAAGGTTCCGGGATACCCGGTGACTCCGGTGCTGTCGGTCCTCGCGTGCCTGTACATCCTGTCCGGGCTGCACTGGACCACGTGGTTCTGGTTCGGGCTCTGGCTCGCGGTCGTGTTGGCGTTCTACTACTTCTGGGGTCGGCACCATTCGGCATTGCGTGGTGCAGGGCAGGACGCGCGATGAGCGTGCTGATCGCGTTCGCGCCGGGGAAGGGAAGCGTCGGTGCCCTCGATCTCGGTGCCCAACTCGCTCGGTCGACCGGTTCCGACATCGACGTGGCGACGGTGGTTCCCAAGCCGTGGTCGACGCCGTCGATGGCCCGCGTCGATGCCGAGTTCGCGGATTGGGCGGCGGCAACGGCAGCCGAATCCGAGGCGAAGGCGCGGCACTATCTGCAGGAGAAAGCGCCCGACATCGCCGCGTCGTTCCACCGCCTCGCGCACCGCTCGGTGTCGACGGCGTTGACCGATGCGGCGGACAGTCTCGGGGCCGCGGTTCTGGTTCTCGGCTCCTCGGGCGACGGCGCACTCGGGCAGGTCGTCGTCGGGTCGACCGCCGACAAACTGCTGCACTCGTCGCCGGTGACGGTGGCGCTGGCCCCGCGCGGCTATCGCGTGCGCGAGCGCGCGACTCTGACACGGATCACGTGCGCGTTCTCCGGTGACAGCGAGGCCTCGCGCGTGGTGGGACCCACCGCCGAACTGGCCAGCGAAGCGGGCGTTCCGCTTCGTCTGGCGTCGTTCGTGGTCCGCGGTGCGACGATGTACCCGCCCGAAATCGGGCTGCGAGCCGAGGACGACGTCGCCGCCGAGCTGTCCCGGGGGCTCAGCGAGGCGCTCACCGCAGCAGTGGACGACGCGGTTGCGGTGGGACTCCCGGTCGATCGGGTGACGACCGAGTTGGCCTCGGCCGGCAGTTGGCGCGAAGCCCTCGACGAATTGCACTGGCAGGACGGCGAAGTACTGACCATCGGATCGTCCGGGCCACTGGGACCCATCGCTCGGGTGTTTCTCGGTTCCCGGGCGACGAAGATCATCCGTCATTCGCCGGTGCCGATCCTGGTGTTGCCGCGGCGGTGACGTCCTATCGGTTGAGAGCGAGAACCGACAACAGCTCGTAGGCAACATGAGCCGCAGCGATTCCGGTGATCTCGGCGTGGTCGTAGGCCGGCGCGACCTCGACGATGTCGGCACCGACCACGTTCAGGCCGACGAGTCCGCGCAGAGTGTTGAGCAACTCTCGGGAGGTCATGCCGCCGGCTTCAGGAGTGCCGGTGCCGGGCGCATGTGCGGGGTCGAGAACGTCGATGTCGACCGAGACGTAGACCGGGCCGCCGTCCAGACGTCTGCGCATCCGTTCGACGATGCTGGCGACACCGTCGACCTCGTAATCGTCGGAACGAATCACCTGGAAGCCGAGAACGCGATCGTCCTCGAGGTCCTGCTCGCTGTAGAGCGGGCCGCGAATACCGATGTGCTGCGAGCGTTCGAGGTCGATCAGGCCTTCCTCACTGGCTCGTCGAAACGGGGTTCCATGGGTGTAGGGCGCACCGAAGTACGTGTCCCACGTGTCGAGGTGAGCGTCGAAGTGCAGCACTGCAATCGGTCCGTGGTCGCGTGCGAGCGAGCGCAGGATCGGCAGTGCGATGGTGTGATCGCCGCCGAGGGTCAGAACCGAGGAGCCGTCGGCGCGCAGGTCGGTCACCGCGTCGTGCACCGTGGTGAGCGCCTCGGTGATGTCGAACGGATTGACTCCGATATCGCCGAAGTCCGCAACTTGCTGGCGGGCGAACGGCGAGACCTCGAGGGCAGGGTTGTAGGGCCGCAACAGTTTCGAGGCAGCACGGATGTGCCCGGGACCGAAACGTGCGCCCGGACGGTAACTCACGCCGGAATCGAACGGAACGCCGAGGATGGTCACGTCGGCTCGGGACACCTCGTCGAGGCGCGGGAGCCGAGCGAACGTGGTGGGCTCGGCGTAGCGGGGGACCTTGGTCGCGTCGACCGGACCTATCGGTGGGTGCTCGGGACTGCTCGGGTTCATCGAGAATTCCTTCCGAATTCTAAGGAGTCCGGCGACAGTGGAGTCGACCAGTTCGCCCGGCAAGCGTTACTCTGATGCACGATCTTGTCAACACGAGTTTCCTGAGAGGCGATGACGGTGTCGATTGCTGCTTCGGTCGAGAACGACGCGCCACGTATCGGCGCGCGACTGAAGGAAGCACGCAAGAAGAAGCGGCTGACTCTCGACGCACTCGCCGATACCTGCGGGGTGACCAAGGGGTACCTGTCCAAGCTCGAGCGCGATCAGGTGAACGCATCGGTCGCGTCGTTGGTTCGGGTCTGTGCTGCGCTCGACGTTCCGGTCGGCTCTTTGTTCGACGACGCCCCCGCCGGTGAAGTGGTGCGCGCGCAATCGTTGCCGCGCATCATGTTCGGGGGAACGGCGATGGCGGAGTATCTGTTGACCCCGGTCGGGGAGCGGCGGGTCCAGGTACTGCTGGGGGAGATCGAGGAAGGTGGCGGCAGTGGCGCGGAGGCGTACACCCTGCCGTTGGACGTCACGTTCGTACACGTGCTGTCCGGCGAGGTTCGAGTGACCTTCGAGGAAGATCCAGGCGGTGCCTTCGGCGGTGACGACGTGCTGCTCGGACCGGGCGATGCGTTCACGTTCTCGCCGCGACGCCCGCACAGTTTTCGCAGCGACAGCAGTGGTGGTGCCCGGGTCCTGTGGGTGCTGGCACCTGCGCTGCCAGAAGAGTTGCACAACAGGAAACCGGAGTTTCGCCCATGACGGTCATCGTGTCGCTGTTCCAAGGGCCGGAGTTCTCCGCCGACGTCGAGGCCAACCTGTCGGCGATCGATGCCGCGGCGCGCAGCGCAGCCGAAGCAGGCGCGTCGATGCTGGTGACCCCGGAAATGTCGGTGAGCGGCTACGACATCGGTGATCTCGTGCGCGAACGAGCCGAAACGTTCGACGGTTCGATCTTCGAGCGCATCGCCTCGATCGCGCGAACACACGGTGTCGCGATCGTGTACGGATACCCCGAACTCGGTCATTCGAATCACGGGGGCGAGGCCGTGTTCAACGCGGTGCAGGTGGTCGACGCATCCGGACAATCGGTTGCGCGTTATCGCAAGACGCACCTGTTCGGGGCCCTCGATCGCACCCACTTCACCCCGGGGCCGGACCTGGTGGTGCAGTTCGACTTCGGCGGGCTGCGGTGCGGTGTACTCACCTGCTACGACGTCGAATTTCCCGAAGCCGTTCGCGCGCACGCCGATGCCGGCACCGAATGGTTGATCGTTCCCACCGGTCTGATGACCCCGTTCGAGATCATCGCCACTCACGTCGTTCCCACGCGGGCGTACGAGAGCCAACTGTTCATCACCTACGTCAATCGCTGCGGCACCGAGGCGAGCCTGAGATATTGCGGGCTGACCTGTGCCGTCGGGCCGGCCGGCAACGACCTCGCGCGAGCCGGTGAACACGAAGAACTGCTGACCTTCGAGCTGGATCCGGCCGAGCTCGCTCGATCGCGTGCGGTCAACACCCATCTGGCCGACCGCCGCACCGACCTCTACCCGACAGGACCCTCACGGGCCGAGCAGGAGACCGACCGATGACCACACCCGTCACCCCGGACAGCGCAATCGCATCCGAGGACGACCAGCCGCTCACGATGTTCGGCCCGGACTTCCCGTTCGCGTACGACGATTACCTCGCGCATCCGGCCGGCCTGGGGAGCATTCCCGACGCGGCCCTCGGTACCCGGGTCGCCGTGATCGGCGGCGGACTCGCCGGTATGGTCGTCGCCCACGAATTGCTGAAGATCGGCATGGAACCCGTTGTGTACGAATCGGATCGGATCGGCGGCCGGATGCGCTCGGTACCGTTCGACGGGCATCCCGGTGTGGTGGCAGAGATGGGCGCGATGCGTTTTCCGCCGTCGTCGACCGCGCTGTTCCACTACCTCGACGCCGTCGGGCTCGAGACGACGCCGTTTCCGAACCCGCTGGCCGAGGTGACCCCCAGTACGGTGATCGACCTCAAGGGTGAGAGCCACTACGCACGCAAGCTCGACGATCTCCCGCCGATCTTCGCCGAGGTCGCCGACGCGTGGAACAGGACGCTCGAGGAGCACGCCGAGTTGATTCCGCTGCAGCGCGCCATCCGCAGGCGGGACGTGGCCGAGATCAAGCGGATCTGGAACGAGCTGATCGTGAAGTTCGACGATCAGACCTTCTACGGTTTCCTCGCTGCGTCCGAGCACTTCTCGTCGTTTCGGATGCGAGAGTTGTTCGGCCAGGTCGGTTTCGGAACGGGCGGATGGGACACCGACTATCCCAACTCGATCCTCGAGATCCTTCGCGTCGTCATCACGGCAGCGGACGATCACCATCGCGGAATCGTCGGCGGCTCACAGCAACTCCCGATGCGGTTGTGGACCGACTCGCCGGCGAACATGGCGCACTGGCCCGCAGGCACGTCGGTGGCGTCACTGAACGGCGGCACCACGATGTCGCGCGTCACCGAGATCAGGCGCACCGACGGCGGCACCACGATCCACGACGATCGTGGCAACATCCGCACCTACGCCGCCGCCGTCGTGACCGCCCAGAGCTGGATGCTGCTGAGCAACATCAGATGCGACGACGATCTGTTTCCCATCGACCACTGGACCGCCATCGAACGTACCCACTACATGGGCTCGACCAAGGTGTTCGCACTCGTCGATCGTCCGTTCTGGAAGGACAAGGATCCGGTCACCGGCCGCGATCTGGTGAGCATGACGCTGACCGATCGAATGAGTCGCGGCACGTACCTACTCGACCAGGGTGAGGGCAAGCCCGGGCTGATCTGCCTGTCCTACACGTGGTCCGACGACTCGCTCAAGCTGCTGGCCTTGGACCCGACCGAGCGCATGAACATCATGCTGCGATCGCTGGAGGAGATCTATCCCGGTGTCGACTTCCGCAGTCACATCATCTCCACCCCGGTGACTCTGTCCTGGGAAACCGAACGCGATTTCATGGGCGCATTCAAGGCGAATCTGCCGGGGCACTACCGATACCAGGAAAGACTGTTCACCCATTTCGTGCAGCACGACCTCGAACCTCGGCACCGGGGGATCTTTCTCGCCGGCGACGACATCTCGTGGACGGCAGGGTGGGCCGAGGGAGCCATTCACACCGCACTCAACGCGGTGTGGGGCGTCGTGCATCACTTGGGCGGTTCGTCGGCAGACGGCAATCCGGGGCCGGGCGATGTGTTCGAGTCGATCGCTCCGCTTCGGTTGGGCGACTGACCTTTCGGAGACAACGACCTGGGTGTGCGCTCGTCGAACACGAACAGTGCCAGAGCGACGGTCAGCATCACGGCTACGACCCAGATCGCCCGTAGCCCGAACAGCTCGACCGCGACTGCGCCGAGCAGCGCCCCACCGAAGAATCCGGAGATCACCGCGCCGAACCGTCGGGCGCGGATGCCGGCCTCGAGATCGTGTTGGACCACCCGGTGGAATGCCGCCATCGCCATGCTGCGGAGATTGCCGGTCGTCATCGTGGTGTTGAACGGTGAATCCACCAGCACACGAAAGGTGGTCACCTGCACTCCGGCGACGTGAGCGAGGATCACCGAGACCACGGCGTCGGGGACGGTGGCCGGCAGAAATCCGACGACGAGGACCACGAGGATCTCGAACACCAGCACCGCCCGCACCGGTCGTCGCACGATCCTCGCAACCGCGGGCAGCGCGATGAATTCTGCGGTCGCGACGCCCAGGACGAAGGCCGCCAACGGGGGTAGGAAAGCCAGAGCCTCGACCCACCGACCGGCGGCGACATCGACGCCGAGCAACACGACATTGCCGGTCTGCGCGCCGGCGAACACGCCACCGCGGGTGATGTAGGTGTACGCGTCGAGGAATCCACCGACTGCCGCCAGCAGTACTCCGAGTCGAACCGATTTCGCAGTGGCGACGGCGATGTGGGGCTGCGGCGTGCTCATCGAGAAATACTGACACGATTGACGATGTTCACGATGTCGCGGCAAGCAGTGAAAGCAACAATTCCGCCCGCACCCGCGCCGACGTCAGATCGACCGACAGTAATTCTTCGCATCGGGTGATCCGGTTTCGCAGCGTGTGGCGATGAACGGACAGGTTCGCCGCAGCGGTCTCCCAATGCCCGTTCGCTTCGAGGAAAGCCCGAAGCGATCCCACCAGATCGGCGGTGTGTGGTGCGGTCGTACTCGGACAGCACTGCAATGGTCACGGCGGCCATCGCACGCAACGATTCCTGTACCGGTTCGGAGGCCAACAGCATCGATCCGGTGAATTCGACGATCCGATCGCCCGAGCCGGCCGCTGCGCAGGCGAGCGAAGCCTGCTTCAGAGCGAGGGGAGTCTCGGTGATGGGGTGGCTGGAACTGAGCCCGACGCGCACCGACCTCGGCAGTGAATCCATCAGTCGGGCAACCACATCGGAGTCGTCGCTACCGCGGAACAACACCACCACACCGGTGTCGGTCTGCCGAGTGAACGTAGGCCGCGCCCTGGCTCGGCACTCGGCATCGATCGCCTCGACGATGCGCTCGGACGGTCCGCGGACAACTGCGACCCTGATGCGAGAGTCGTCGTCGGCGGCGTCGACGAGATAGCTCGGTAGCGCGCTGCCGTCCGGGGAGGGCAGATGGCCGTCCAGCAACAATCCGAGCGCGAGCGTGTTGAGTCGCGACTGCTCGGCGCGCAGCCGCGTGGGCTTCTCGAGTTCGAGGGTCACCAGCGACACCGCGTGCCCGAGCAGGATCTGCTCGACGCCCGTCACCGGGCCTGCGGTGCGGATGGCGAGAAAGCTCGACGCCCCGCCGGAGATGGCGACCGAATGCAGAGTGACGGTGCACCCCGGTTCGCTGACCGACACCGTGGCCGGTGCCGACGACGGGCGAATGCTGCGGGCCACGTCGCGGGCGCGTTCGACGAGATCCGCCGCGGCGGCGGGATGGAACGATTCGGTGCGATTGCCGATCAGCGCCACCGACGTGGACGTGGCGACGGCCAGTTCGCGAACGATCGCGTCGACGCCGCCGTGCAGTGCTGCCCTGGTGATGCGGGTCTGGACCGACGCCGCACGCAGAACCTGCTCGTATTCCTGCTCGGCTATGCGTTTCATGACCGCTCTGATGACGGCGGCGAACGGGATGTCGTAGGGAACCTCCACGACGGGAAGCCCGACATCCTCGGCGGTGTCGAGAATGTGACGGGGAATAGTGCTGTGGGACAACCCGACTCCGAATCCGAGACAGGCGACACCCGCGGCTGCCAAGGTCCGGACGTAGGTACCGAGGGCCGGGCCGTCGGCGTCGAAGCCGAGTCCGGTCGTGAGAATCAGTTCACCGCCCGACAGCCACGGACTGGGATCGATGAGTTCGGTCGCCTGCGCGAAGGTGATGGGAGCAGCGCTGCGCTCCGGTCCGCCGCGGTGACTCAGGCGAAGGTGTTGCTGCCTCAACAGCCAGGACATCTGCACGCTCACCGGTGAAACTGTAGCGGCAGAACTGCCGAAATGGAGTGCAATGTGCCGTCGAGGTGTACGAAATGGCGTCCGGCCGTCGCGCTCGTCGAGTCGCATACTTGCACGACAAGCCCACACGAAAGGTGCGACCCATGGCCTCGATCGAGTACCGACTTCCGCAGGAGCGCAAGATCGTCACCGCCTTCCCCGGGCCGAAGTCGGCGGCGTTGGCGCAGCGCCGCAAGGCCGTCGTCGGTGCAGGCGTGGCGTCGACGCTGCCGGTGTACGTGGCCGACGCGGACGGTGGCGTCGTGGTCGACGTGGACGGAAACTCGCTGATCGACCTCGGGGCCGGAATCGCCGTGACCACCGTGGGTGCCTCGAACCCGGCAGTTGTTGCCGCCGTGCAGGATCAGGTCGCACACTTCACCCACACGTGCTTCATGGTTGCGCCCTACGAGGGCTACATCGAGGTCGCCGAGAAGCTGGCCGAGTTGACCCCGGGCGATCACGACAAGCGCAGCGTCCTGTTCAACAGTGGTGCCGAGGCCGTCGAGAACGCCGTGAAGATCGCACGTCACGCCACCGGGCGGTCCGCTGTCGTCGTGTTCGACCACGCGTACCACGGCCGCACCAACCTGACGATGGCACTGACGTCGAAGTCGATGCCGTACAAGAGCGGATTCGGGCCGTTCGCTCCCGAGGTCTATCGAGCGCCGATGTCGTATCCGTTCCGCGAAGGTCTGAACGTCGACGGTTCTGCGCTCACCGGTGCCGAGGCTGCGGCGCGAGCGATCTCCGTCATCGACAAGCAAATCGGTGCAGGCAATCTCGCGGCCATCCTGATCGAGCCGATTCAGGGTGAGGGCGGCTTCATCGTGCCCGCAGAAGGATTTCTGCCTGCACTGGCGGATTGGGCACGTGAGAACGGCGTCGTGTTCATCGCCGACGAGGTGCAGTCCGGCTTCACTCGGACCGGGGCCTGGTTCGCCAGCGAGCACGAGGGCGTCGTACCGGATCTGATCACGATGGCGAAGGGCATCGCGGGCGGGATGCCGCTGGCCGCGGTCACCGGCCGTGCCGACCTGATCGATGCCGTGCACCCCGGTGGGCTCGGTGGCACGTACGGCGGTAACCCCGTCGCCTGCGCCGCGGCCCTGGCGTCCATCGAGCAGATGGAGACACTCGAGCTCAATGACCGAGCGCGCGACATCGAACGCATCGTGTTCGAGCGACTGAGTGCGTTGGCGTCCGAGGTCGGCATCATCGGTGAGGTGCGCGGCCGCGGAGCCATGCTTGCGCTCGAGCTCGTCGTCCCGGGTGGGCGTGAGCCCAACCCGGAGGCCACCAAAGCCGTTGCGGCGGCGGCACTCGAGGCCGGAGTGATCGTGCTGACGTGCGGCACCTACGGCAACGTCATCCGGTTGCTGCCGCCCCTGGTGATCTCCGACGAGTTGCTCGATGATGCTTTGACCGTGCTCGAAGACTCGATTCGCACTGTGGCGCAGGGGAACTGATGGATGCTCACGATCTGATCTCCTCGCTGCCCACCGATCTCTGGCTCGGTGGTGTGCAGTCGACCTCTGCGTCGGGCGCACGATTCGCCGTGCTGAACCCGGCAACCGGCGACGAGCTGACCACAGTTGCCGACGCCACCGCGGCCGACGGCATCGCCGCGCTCGATCTCGCGGTTGCGGCTCAGGGAGCGTGGGCAGCGACGCCGGCCCGCGAGCGAGCCGAGATTCTGCGGCGCGCCTTCGATCTGCTGCAGGAGCGTGCTGCCGACTTCGCTCTGCTGATGACACTCGAAATGGGAAAGTCGTTGGCGGAGAGCCACGGTGAGGTGAAGTACGGCAGCGAATTCCTACGCTGGTTCAGCGAGGAGGCCGTCCGAATCGGCGGCCGGTTCACCCCCGCCCCTGCGGGCAACGGCTCGATCCTGGTCAGCAAGTCGCCCGTCGGGCCGGTCCTGGCGATTACCCCGTGGAACTTTCCGTTGGCCATGGGCACACGCAAGATCGGCCCGGCACTCGCGGCCGGCTGCACCGTCATCGTCAAACCGGCCGAGGACACCCCGTTGACGATGCTTCTGCTCGGACAGGTGTTCGCCGACGCGGGGTTGCCCAGCGGTGTGCTGTCGATACTTCCCACCTCCGACGCCGCCTCCGTCACCGGGCCGTTGATGGACGACCCGAGACTGAGGAAGGTCACGTTCACCGGATCGACCGGAGTGGGAAAGCTGTTGGTGCGCAACGCAGCCGACCGACTGCTACGGACGTCGATGGAGCTCGGCGGCAATGCGCCGTTCATCGTGTTCGACGACGCCGACATCGACGCCGCTGTCGACGGGGCGATGCTGGCCAAGATGCGCAACGGCGGCGAGGCCTGCACGGCAGCGAATCGGCTGTACGTCGCGAACTCCGTGCGTGAGGAATTCACCGCGAAGTTGACGGCACGCATCGAGGCATTGACGGTCGGCCCTGGTGATCGAGAGGGCACCGACATCGGCCCACTGATCAACGACAAGCAGCGCAGGACGGTGACCGCGTTGGTCGACGACGCCGTGGCCAAGGGTGCCCGGGTGCGCACCGGGGGCACGACGCCCGAGGGACCCGGCTTCTTCTACTCGCCCACGGTCCTCGACTCGATTCCTGCCGATGCGAATCTGTTGCAGGACGAGATCTTCGGCCCGGTCGCAGCGATCGTCGGATTCGACACCGAGGACGAGGCCGTGGCCGCGGCCAACGACACCAGGTACGGCTTGGTGGCGTACTTCTACACCGAGAGCCTCGACCGCGCCCTGCGGGTGTCGGCGGCTCTGGACACCGGCATGGTCGGCGTCAATCGCGGTGCGATCTCCGACGCCGCAGCCCCGTTCGGTGGCGTCAAGGAATCGGGCTTCGGACGCGAGGGTGGTTCGGAGGGCATCGAGGAGTACCTCGAGACCAAGTACATTGCGCTGCAGTAGCCGCTGCACGTAGCGCTCCACTCCGCGACCGAGAGCGCGGGTATCGCCGATTTACGGCAGGGGGTGGAGCGTCGTATGCAGGCCGCCGGTCAGTTCTGCGCGGCGGCGATTCGATCCTCGGCCAGGCGATCGGCCGCGGCTCCCAGCAGGATGCCCTCGAAGCGGGCGATGGCGAAGATGCCGGCGACGGTATCGCGGATCTTGCCGATCGTGGCCATCACCTCGGCCGAATCCTTGCTGCGCAGTTCGCCTTCCACCTGGATCAGGCCACCGGCGTTGGCGACGTAGTCGGGTACCCAGACTATTCCGCGCGCAGCCAGCATGGCTTCGACATCGGGTGTGAGGAGTTGATTGTTCGCCGCGCCGCACACGATGGACGCCGACAACCGGGCCACCGAGGACGCGTCGAGAGTGGCACCCATGGCGCACGGGGCGTAGACGTCGATGTCGGCACCGATGATGTCGGATCCGACGGTGACACCGGGGAAGTCCAGGGCGATGCGATCGAGGGCGGGCGCGTAGGAGTCGCTGACGATCACCTCGGCACCGGCATCGCGAAGCAGGGCGACGAGGTTGTAGCCCACTTTGCCCGCACCCTCGACGCCGACGCGCTTTCCGGTCAGATCGTCCGAGCCCCAGGTCGATTCGGCTGCGGCCAGGAGGGAGAGAAAGACTCCGAGCGCGGTTTGGGGGCCGCTGTCGCCGGTGCCGCCTGCGGTGGTGTTCTTGCCGACGACGTGCGCCGTCTCTTCGGCGATGATGTCGAGATCGTCGCTGTTGGTGCCCACATCGCCTGCCGTCACGTACGTTCCGCCGAGCGACTCGACGAACCGGCCGTACGCGCCCAGCAGAGTCGGGGTCTTGATGGCGTTGGGGTTGCCGATGATCACCGCTTTACCGCCACCGAGATCGACTCCCGCGACGGCCGCCTTGTATGTCATTCCCCGGGAGAGCCGTAGTACATCGGTCAACGCATCCTGCTCGGATGCATAGGGGTAGAAGCGAGTTCCGCCGAGAGCGGGTCCCAACGCGGTGGAGTGGACCGCGATGATCGCGCGCAGCCCGGTGTCGGGATCCTGACAGAACACGACGCGTTCGTGTGCGGAGTCGCGCGGCATGTCGGGACGATCGAAGACGCCCGTCGGCACGTGGTCGGTCGGGGTGGGCGCGGCGGCGGGGTGGTCGGCAACGACGGACACAGGCGGTCTCTTTCGGTGATGAGGCGGCGGTACCCGGAAATGGATGGTGTCCGGGAACATGTCCGTCGAAGAGTGCCGTGAACGTGCACGCTGGTCAACCGCCGTTGCCGAGAACGTGCATGTTGCACGGTGCGGCCCTGATCGATCTCGCGGGGATGGTCTGCCTGCTCAGCGTCGGCCGTCCTCGGCGAGCTGCTCGAGCAACGGCTTGGTGCGGTACTGGATCAACTCGCTCATCGCGATGGACATGTTGGTGCGTTCGACGCCGGGGATATCGAGGATGAGGCCTGCGATGCGATACAGGTCGTCGGCGTCGACTGCGGCGATGCGAATGTGCATGTCCGCAGCGCCGGACAGTCCGAACACCTCGAGCACTTCCGGAATGGTGCGCAGGTGTTCGGTGACCGCAGCCAGGGTGTGCTGGTTGACCTGAGCTGTGACGAATGCCTGCAGCGGGCGGCCGAGAGATTTCGGTGGAATGCGGTGATCGATCGGCGTGAGCGATCCCTTGTCGTCCCATCGACCGAGGCGCGCCTGCACGGTGTTGCGGGACAGCCCCAAGGTGGTGGCGAGTTCGACGCCGGTGGCTCGCGGCTTGGCGCAGAGGGCGAGGAGGAGTCGGGCGTCGGTCTTGTCCAAATCGGTCATTGCGCACTTCCTGTCGCTCGGTCGTTACCCAATATTGTGCATCGTGCGCAGTTCTGAAGTCGGCACTTGTGCACTCTGGCTGTCGGTGGTGTTCTTGTGAAGGACATCACACCACGACGGAGAGTGCGACGAACATGAACACCACCTCGCTGGTACAGCTGATCAAAGAATCTGGAACGGTGGTCCGCAACGAGACCTACTCACCTCTCGTCGCGGACATCGACACGGCCGCGATGATGGAGATGTACCGCGATCTCGTGGTCGTCCGGCGCATCGACACCGAGGCGACCGCGCTGCAGCGACAGGGCGAACTGGGGCTGTGGGCACCGCTGCTCGGGCAGGAAGCGGCGCAGGTCGGTTCGGCTCGAGCGCTCGACACCGAGGACTTCGTGTTCGCCAGCTACCGCGAGCACGGCGTCGCCTACTGCCGAGGCGTCGACCCCACCCGCATGCTGCGCTTCTGGCGCGGCTCGACGCTGTCCGGCTGGAACCCGTACGAGTACCGCATGACTACGCCCGCGATCATCGTCGGCTCGCAGGGATTGCACGCCACCGGGTACGCCATCGGCATGCAGCTCGAGGGAGCCGAGGGCGCGGCCATCACCTACTTCGGCGACGGCGCAACCAGCCAGGGCGACATCTCCGAGGCGCTCGGTTTCGCCGCCAGTTTTCACGCACCGGTGGTGTTCTTCTGCCAGAACAACCAGTGGGCGATCTCCGAGCCGGTGACCGTGCAGACCAAGGCAACGATCGCCGCTCGCGGTGAGGGCTACGGCATTCCCTCGGTCCGCGTCGACGGCAACGACGTTCTCGCCGTCCTGGCCGTCACCAGGGCAGCTCTCGCTCGCGCCCGCGAGGGCAGCGGCCCGACGCTCATCGAGGCCGTCACCTACCGCATGGGCCCGCACACCACCTCCGACGATCCGACGCGATACCGCTCGGGTGCCACCGACGACGAATGGCGCGCCAAGGATCCGATCGACCGAATCGAGAAGCTACTGAGGCGAATCGGCGTGTTCGACGACGCGTTCGCCGCCTCGGTGAAGCGGACGGCCGACGACGTCGCTGCCGAGCTTCGTCGCGGTTGCCTCGAGACCGTCGAGCCGGAAGCGATGTCGGTGTTCGACAACGTCTACGCCGATCCCCACCCCCTCCTGGACGACGAGCGCGTTCAATTCGCCTCGTACCGAGCCGGATTCGAAGGAGCCATGTCATGACCACGTTGGAACATGTTGCGCCGCAGCGACCCACCAGTCTTCCGTTGGGCAAGGCCATCAACGCAGGTTTGCGGCGAGCGATGGAGAACGATCCGAAGGTCCTGCTGATGGGCGAGGACATCGGCAAGCTCGGCGGCGTCTTCCGCATCACCGACGGCCTGCAGAAGGACTTCGGCCCCGGACGGGTACTCGACATGCCGCTGGCGGAGTCGGGCATCATCGGCACCGCAGTCGGACTCGCGATGCGGGGATTCCGCCCCGTGTGCGAGATCCAGTTCGACGGCTTCATCTATCCGGCGTTCGACCAGATCGTCTCGCAGGTCGCCAAACTGCACTACCGCACCAGTGGAAACGTCAAGATTCCCATGACGATTCGGGTGCCCTACGGCGGCGGAATCGGTGCCGTCGAGCATCACTCGGAGTCTCCCGAAGGCTATTTCGCGCAGACCGCAGGACTTCGCGTCGTCACGTGCAGCAACGCCGCCGACGGCTACTCCATGATTCAGCAGGCCATCGCCAGCGACGATCCGGTCCTGTTCTTCGAGCCGAAGCGTCGGTACTGGGAGAAGAGCCCGATCGACCTCGATGCCGACGCGTCGTACCCGCTGCATCGGGCGCGGGTGGTCACCGAGGGCACCGAGCTCACCTTGATCGCGTACGGACCGCTCGTCGCCACTGCCCGCAAAGCCGCCGAAGTCGCTGCCCTCGAGGGGGTGTCGATCGAGGTCATCGATCTTCGTTCGCTCTCACCCATCGACTTCGAGACCATCGAGGCCTCGGTACGCAAGACCGGACGGCTGGTCGTCACGCACGAGGCCCCGGTGTTCATGGGCCTCGGCTCCGAGATCGCCGCTCGAATCTCCGAACGCTGCTTCTACAACCTCGAAGCGCCGGTGCTGCGCGTCGGCGGCTTCGGTACCCCGTACCCGGCATCGAAGCTGGAGAAGTTCTATCTCCCCGACGTCGACCGGATTCTCGACGCAGTCGACCGCTGCCGCTCGCACTGACCTCGCGCTCACCGACCGCCGCCGATAATTACCGAACAGGATTTCGACGATGCCCACCATCAAGAGCTTTCCGTTGCCCGACCTCGGGGAAGGACTCACCGAAGCCGACTTGCTGACCTGGCTGGTCGCGGTCGGCGACACGATCGAGTTGAACCAGAACATCGCCGAGGTCGAAACGGCCAAGGCCGCCGTCGAACTTCCCTCACCGTTCGCGGGCGTCGTTGCTGCCCTGCATGTGTCGGAGGGTGACACCGTCGAGGTCGGGGTCCCGATCATCGACATCCGAGTCGATGGAGACACCGAGGACCCCGACGTCGTCGTTGCCGGCACCGATGTGGACGATGCGAGTCCGGTGGAGGACAGCGAGGAACGCGTTCCGGTTCTCGTCGGTTACGGCGTGGCGAAGGAAGGATCGAGTCGGCGCGGCGGCCGGGGGACCACTCCGGTCTCTACAGCACCGACCGGGCAGAACGGCAAACCGCTGGCTGCACCGCCGGTGCGAAAGATTGCCAAGGACAACGCCGTCGACCTTTCCGAGGTACCCCCGACCGGAGCTCGCGGCGACGTCACCCGAGACGATGTCGAGTCGTATCTGCACGGAGCCGACACTGCAGGGGAGCAGACCCCACTGCGGGTCGGCCGCGAAGAGCGGACCCCGATCAAGGGGGTGCGCAAACATACTGCAGATGCGATGGTGCGCAGTGCATTCACCGCTCCGCACGTCACCGAGTTCGTGACGGTGGACGTCACCGACACCCTGACACTGCTGGACTCGCTACGGTCCTCCGCCCACTTCGCCGACGTGCGGCTGACCCCGCTGGCGCTGGTCGCCAAGGCGGTTCTCGTTGCGCTGAAATCGAATCCCTCGCTCAATTCCTCGTGGGACGAGGCTGCTCAGGAGATCGTCACCAAGCACTACGTCAACCTCGGCATCGCTGCAGCAACCCCGCGCGGATTGATGGTGCCCAACATCAAGGATGCGCACGAACTGTCCCTGGTGGACATCGCCCGCGCACTGGCTGAGCTGACGCGAACGGCCAAGGAGGGCAAGAGCAGTCCCGCCGACCTGGCGGACGGCACGATCACGATCACCAACGTCGGAGTGTTCGGAGTGGACGCAGGCACTCCCATTCTCAACCCCGGCGAGGCTGCCATCCTGTGCTTCGGTTCGATCCGCCGCATGCCGTGGGAGCACGAGGGCGAGATCGCATTGCGGTCCGTGACGACACTGTCGCTCTCGTTCGATCACCGCCTCGTCGACGGCCAGCAAGGTTCGCAGTTCCTGGCCCTCGTCGGCCGGTTGCTGAGCACTCCGATGGATATGATCGCCCTGAGCTGATTCCTCAGCTCGGCTCGACGCAGACAGCTCGATGGAGACAAAGGTGCGAGTGTGGCCGAGGCGATCGACGAGTACTTCCTGAAGCAGGTTCGGTCGGCTCGGAACGGAGATTCGGCCGTTGCCGATCCGGACCGACTGCTCCGGTACTTCGACGCGCAACTCGCGAGCCGGCATCTCGACTTCGCCGCGCGCTGGTTGCAATCAGCTGGCTTCGGCTACTACACCATCGGCTCGTCCGGGCACGAGGCCAACGCAGCCGTCGGTGCCGCGACCACGGTCACCGACCCGGCGCTGCTGCACTACCGATCCGGTGGTTTCTACGCGGCACGCGCACAACAGTATTCGGACGCGACCCCGATCCGGGATGTGCTGGCGAGTCTGGTCGCCTCGACTGGCGATCCGATGTCCGGCGGACGGCACAAGGTGTTCGGGCATCCGGATCTGGGGATCGTGCCGCAGACATCGACCATCGGCTCGCAGGTACCGCGCGCAGTCGGTCTGGCGTTCGCACTGGGCCGGGCGAAGGCTCTGCGGCATAGCACTCCATGGCCCGAGGACGCCATCGTCGTGTGCAGCTTCGGCGACGCCTCGGCCAACCACTCGACGACGGTGGGGGCGCTCAACTCGGCGGCCTACTGCGCGCACCAATCCGTTCCGATGCCCATCCTGTTCGTCTGCGAGGACAACGGGATCGGCATCAGTACCCGATCGCCGCGAGGGTGGATAGCGCAGTCGCTCGGCAGATTTCCTTCGATCGAGTACGTGCGGGCCGACGGACACGATCCTGATGCATTGATGCACATCGTCGACGCCGCCGTTGCTACCGTGCGGACTCGCCGTCGACCGGTGGTCCTCCATCTCGAGACGGTGCGGCTGATGGGCCACGCCGGTTCCGATGCCGAGCTGGCCTATCGCACCAACGCAGATATTGTCGGCGACTATGCACGAGATCCGTTGCTCGCCACTGCACGTACGCTGATCGGGGCGGGAGTGCTCTCGGCAGCCGACGTCGAAGTGCGCTACGAGGCGATGCGCGAGACCGTCATGGCCGAGGCCGAGGCAATGGTCGAGTCACTTCGGACCGGGGCGTCGTCGCGCCTGGCCACCGCGGACGAGGTGATGGCTCCGCTGACCGAACGGCGACCCGTTGCCGTGGCCGCCACCGAGCAGAGCCTGCGGCCTGCACCGGGCGGGCCGCATCTGACGCTCGCCGCCATGATCAACAGGACCCTCACCGACATCATGGCAGCGCGACCGGACGTCCTCGTGTTCGGGGAGGACGTGGCCGTCAAGGGCGGCGTCTACGGCGTCACGAAGGGTCTACGCAAGAAGTTCGGTGCAGCACGGGTTTTCGATACTCTGCTCGACGAGCAGACGGTGCTCGGCACCGCCCTCGGTGCTGCGCTCGCCGGGTTCGTTCCGATACCCGAAATTCAGTATCTGGCGTACCTGCACAATGCGGAGGATCAGTTGCGCGGCGAGGCCGCGTCGCTCGAGTTCTTCTCCGATTCGCAGTTCACCAACGGGATGGTCGTGCGTATCGCAGGCCTGGCGTATCAGCGTGGTTTCGGTGGGCACTTTCACAACGACAACGCGGTTGCGGTTCTGCGTGATATTCCCGGCATCGTCGTTGCTGTCCCGAGTTCGGCGGCGGAGGCCGCCGGTCTGCTCCGAACCTGTGTGGCACTGGCCGTGGAGGAGGGTCGGGTATGTGTCTTTCTGGAGCCGATCGCGTTGTATCACCGCACCGACCTGCTCGACGGTGACGGGGCGCTCCGCTGCGCCGACGAAGGTCCGGCCGAGTTCGGGACTGTCACAACGCATGGCGATGGCGTCGATCTGGCCATCGTCACGTTCGGGAACGGCGTGGTGATGAGTAGACGGGCCGCGTCCACGTTGCGCGAACGCGGGATCGGCGTGACGGTGGTCGATGTGCGATGGATCGTTCCGCTCCCGAGCGAGGATCTGTTGCACCGGCTCTCGGAATTCGAACGGGTATTGATCGCAGACGAGACCCGGCACGACGGGGGAGTCGGCGAGGGCGTCGTGACCGCTCTGGTCGAGGGAGGTTACGACGGTGCCATCGGCAGAGTGTCGAGCGCGAATTCGTTCGTACCACTCGGTGCCGCGGCTGATCTGGTCCTCCTGTCGGAAGACCAGATCGTCGCTGGGGCTGCGAAGCTGATCGAAGTCGAGTGATTCAGTGAACCGGTTGGGCAGGGGCGACGGCGTCGCGATCACTGCGCGCCGGTGCTCGGATGAAGAACGACGCTGCTACCGCCACCAGTGACACGGCCCCGCCGTAGAGGAAGGCGGTGTGGATGCCTGCCTCCGAACCTCCCACCTCGGTTGCGCCGTCGGAGATTCGGGCTGCCGCGGTGTTCGACATGACGGTGACGAACAGTGCGGTCCCGGCAGCGCCTGCCAACTGCTGCACCGTGTTGAAGATGGCGCTACCGTGCGAGTACAGCTGGGTCGGAAGCGATCCCAGCGATGAGGTCATGAGCGGCGTCATGATCAGCGCGAGCCCCGCCGAGAGCAGCATGTGGATGCCGATCACCAAAGGCAGTGCGGTCTGCGCGTCGAGCACGGTCATCGACCACAGCGCGGCGCTCACCACCATCGCACCGGGAATGACCAACGGGCGCGGTCCGATTCGGTCGAAGATGCGCCCGACGAACGGCGCGAGCAAGCCCATCAGCAGTCCGCCGGGGAGCAGCATCAGGCCGGTGTCCAGGGTGTCGAGACCGCGGACGTTCTGCAGGTACATCGGTAGCAGGATCAGAGCGCCGAACAGGGCCATCATCGAGATCGCGATCATGCCGAGGCCGACGCTGAAGGTGGGGGTACGGAACGGACGCATGTCCAGTAGAGCTCCACCCTGATCTTGACGGGCGACCTGACGCAGCACGAACACCACCAGGGCAATCGTTCCGACCACCAGTGGTAGCCACACCGGTACGACCGACTCCTCGGCCGAGTGTCCGAGGCTGCTCAGGCCGTAGACGATGCCGCCGAAAGCCAACGCGGACAACACGACCGACAGGGGATCGAACGACGGCCGACCGGTCTGGGTCACGTTCTTCACCAGAGTGGTCCCGATGGCGAACGCGACGAGTGCGATCGGCAGGACGAGCCAGAACATCCAACGCCAGTTCAGCGAATCGAGGATGATTCCCGAGATGGTCGGACCGATGGCGGGGGCCACGGCGATGACGATGGAGATCACGCCCATCATCGCGCCGCGCTTGTGCGCCGGAACCACCGTGAGCACGGTGGTCATCAGCAGCGGCAACATGATCGCCGTGCCGCTGGCCTGAGTGACGCGTCCGAGCAGGAGCAGCTCGAAGCCCGGGGCAGAGGCTGCGAGCAGCGTGCCGACGGTGAACAGAGTCATCGCCGCCACGAATACCTGGCGCAACGTGAAGCGCTGGAACAGGAATCCGGTGATGGGGATGACCACTGCCATCGTCAACAGGAAACCGGTGGTGAGCCACTGCGCGGTGGTCGCCGTGATGCTCAGGTCGACCATCAGGGTCGGGAGTGCGACGCTCATGATCGTCTCGTTGAGGATCATGACGAACGCGGCAATGACGAGAATGCCGATCAGAAGTTTGCTGCCCGGCGCGAGTTCGTCGTCCGGCGCGGACTCGGATATGTGGTCGGTCTGAGGTGAGTTCATCGGAAGCTTTCGAGTATGGGTACAAGGTGCGGACAACGGACCGCCCAGATAGCTTGATTCACCATGACAGTGACTGTCAACTTGAATATTACTGGTAAGTTGACGGTGAGAACCCGAAGGAGTGACGAGGATGACGGAACGAGTGATGGATCTGCGAGAACGACGTCGCCGAGACACCCAGCTCGAGATCTCCTGCGCCGCGCTCGACCTGTTCGAGAAGCAGGGGTGCGCCGCGACGACGGTCGACGAGATCGCGCGTCGGGCAGGGGTATCGCCCAGCACGTTCTTCCGTAGCTTCGCGTCGAAGGAAGATTCCGTCCTCGGAAACGACCCCGAGCTGGACGTCGATCTGCACGCCTGGCTGGCGTCCACGGCACCGGAGAACATCACCATCACCGGAATCGAAGCACTCTACGAGCGATCCGTCGAACGATTTTCCTCCGCACCGGACGAGGTGCGTGATCGTCTCCTCCGCACCCGACGGCTGATCGGGGCCGACGCGCACCTGCGATCCGCGGCCTTCGCCCACGACGCGATGACATTGTGCCGCGTCACCGATGCGGTGGCCGAACGGCTCGGTGACCACGAATCGCGTTCCTATGCACGACTTCTGGTGGAGGGTGCCGGCATGGTCATGCGCATCGCCTTCGACGACTGGGCCGAGCGGGTCGACGGTGGACAGGACGCCGATCTACTGGACATCTACCGAACCACGGTGCGTGATCTACGACGCGTCGTCGGTAGAGCGGCTGCGCCGCACGTGAGTGAAACTTCGTAGCAGGGGTCGAGTTTTCGTGCACGTGGCGCGAAGCGCCTCTCACCCGAAGCGCTGCGGAGCCACGTCTCCCGGCCGTAGTCCGCGCTCGGTCACATCGACCGGAAGTGGCTCTCCGCGAACCATCGTCGCGCCCACCCTGGCCAGCGCCGCACACGTCTGGATTCCGTATCCGCCCTGACCGGCGCACCAGAAGAAGCCTTCGACTTCTCGATCGAAGCCCACGACCGGGGTGCGATCGGGAACGAAACTGCGCAGACCCGCCCAGGACGAGCGCAGATGCCGGCCCGTCAGCGTGGTCGCCTCGGCGATGTCGTCGAACGCCCGCGCGATCTCCAGTTCGTCCGGACGGGCATCGCTCGGTTCGGTGGGCGTCTCGTCCGCAGGCGAACACAACAGTTGTGCGCCTTCGGGTTTGATGTAGAACTTCTCGTCCATGTCGCTCAACGTCGCAAGATTCGCGGTGTCGAGATTGTCGGGTGCGGCGACCATGAACACCGACCGACGCATCGGCACGAGTCCGATGGGATCGGCTCCCGCCATCGCTCCGAGAACATCCGCCCACGCGCCTGCTGCGTCGACGACGAGCGGCGCGGTGTGGACCGACCCGTCCGTGATGTGCACGTGCCACAGTCCGTCGATGCGTCGCAGTTGCGTCACACCTGCCCCGGTGTGGACTCGCCCACCTCGATCGCGCAGCCCCCGCACGAATCCCTGATGCAACGCGTGTACGTCGACCTCCATCGAATGTGGTTCGTACAGTGCACAATCGATCAGTTCGGGACGCAGCGGCGGAAAGAGCGTCTGCGCGTCGGCCGGGGATACCAGTTGGGCGTCCGGTGTCAGTCGGCTGACGTCCGCGTACATTGCCTCCAGCGCGTCACCTCGGCCGCTGGCCGCGAACTGCAGCAGCGGACGCGGGGCGAGCAATTCGGATCGGAAGTGTTCCGGCGGGTTCGTCAGGAATCCTCGACTGGCCGTCGTCAGAGCGCGAATGGTGCTGTTGCCGTAGGTCTCCAGGAACAGTGCGGCCGAGCGGCCGGTGGTGTGGAAGGCCAGGGTCTTCTCGCGCTCGAGCAGCGTGACGCGTCGGTCGCTCGCGAGTTCGTATCCGAGCGAGACACCCCCGATTCCGCCGCCGATCACGATGACGTCGGTGGAGTTCGGATCTCGCTCGGACGTGGTCATGAATTGCTTCCGTTCGTTGTCTCTGCGGTCCACTGCGCGCCCGGTCCGATCGCCTCGTCGAAGATCAGCCAGGTTCGCGTCGACAGTATCCCGTCGAGTCCCTGCAGCTTGTCGAGGACCAGATGGCGTAGCGCCGAGGTGTCCGGAGCTCGCACCAGAACGAGTGCGTCGAAGTCGCCGCCCATGAGGCTGACGTGTTCGACGAACGGAAAGGTGCTCAGGTCGTCGGCGACGGCTCGCCAGGAATCCTGCCGAATGGACAGTGCCACATAGGCCGACGCGCCGAATCCCGCCTTCTCGTAGGCGATGCGTGCGGTGAATCCCTCGATGACACCTTCGTCGACGAGGCGGTCGACGCGCACGTAGGCGTGCGCCCGCGAGATGTGGGTGGCCTCGGCCAGGGCACGCATGGACATTCTGCCGTCACGGCTGAGCTCGGTGACGATGCGTCGGTCCACGTCGTCGAGACGGTACTCGGGTCGGTGCTGTGCCATCCGTCCACTCCAGGTCGCTCGGAAAGGGTCTGTGTAGACGAATTGTCACATCTTTCCCGACCGTGAGCCATCGATCTCCGATTCGGCTCTCGATTTGAAAGTCGGTCCATCTGGCCGCACTCTGTGTAGAACACATCGATCCGCGACGAACACGCGCAGAAGGGGTAGTCATGACCACGACCGACACGCTCGATCACGTCACGACCTCGGTCGCACGACGCGTTCGACAGGGATACGAAACAGACTTCGTGGAGTGGACCGATCGCGGGATGGATCTGGTCCGAACCTTTCCCGGATTTCTCGGTGGCGGCTGGCTGCGCAGTTCCGGTGATTCCAGCGACTACCACGTGGTCTATCGATTCGAGACACACGACGACCTCGACGCCTGGCTGCGCTCGGATGCCAGGCGCACCTGGCTCAGCACCGGCCGTCCCATCGCCGACGACGTTGCGACCCATCGACTCTCCGGTGTGGAGGGATGGTTCGAGCCGCAGTCCAACCTCACCGACGCCGTCCGGGTCATCGGTGGTCCGCCGCCGCGGTGGAAGCAGGCGATCTCGATCGGCGTGGCCTTCTACGCCGTCAGTTTGCTCGTCAACATCGTTCTCACGCCACATCTGACCGACCTGAACGTGGCTCTGCGCACCGCACTGGTGGTGATGATGTGCACACCGCTGATGGTCTACGTGGTGATGCCGTTCGTCACCGCCCGGCTACGGCGGTGGCTGGCACCGCGCTCGTAGGATCACCTTCGATAGGGTCGTACTCATGCCCGACGCCCCGGTACACGATCAATTCGCCCTCGACGGGGCCTGGAACTTCCGTGATCTCGGCGGTGTGCGTACCACGGACGGGGCGACGGTTCGGCCGGGATTGTTCTATCGCGCATCCGAATTGAGCGGGTTGACCGAGGTCGGGCAGCGCGTTGTCGCGGATCTGGGCATCCGTACCGTGTTCGATTTCCGCGGTGATGCGGAGGCCGAACGAAGCGGTGTCGACAGGGTTCCCGCCGGCGTCGAGTCGATCTCCGTGCCGTACGAGAATCTGAAGGGCGAGCGAGCCCCACACGAGGCGGCCCCGATTCACGACGAGCAGAGTCAAGTGGACTACATGATGCGCGCGTATGCCTCCTTCTCGACTCTCGACGGAGCGTCGCACGCGATCAAGCGGGTGGTGGACGAGATCGTGGGGCGTCGCGGCGGTGTCCTGGTGCACTGCGCAGCAGGTAAGGACCGCGCGGGGTGGACGGTCGCGACGGTGTTGCGCGCGGCAGGCGTCGACGAGGACGACATCGTCGCGGACTATCTGAGAAGCAACGATGCGATGGAGCCGTTGCTCGCGCACGTCCGCCGGACCTGGGCCGGACTCCACGACGTTCTGCCGACCGAGGCGATCCTGGGCGTTCGTGCGTCCTATCTGGAGCACGGATGGGCCACCATGGAGTCGAACCACGGTTCGTTCGGCGGATATCTGACCCACCTGGGTATCGATCGGGATCTCCGGCAACGCCTGACTGCCGCCCTCGTGCAGGGCTGAGCGGTAACCTCGCCCCATGCGCATCGGAAAGACCGCCCCGGACTTCGAGTTGCCGGACCATTCCGGTGAACTGCGTGCGCTGTCCGACCTGACGGCGTCGGGTCCGGTCGTCCTGTTCTTCTACCCGGCGGCCAACAGCCCCATCTGCACAGCCGAAGCGTGTCACTTCAGGGACCTGGGCACGGAATTCGACAGATTCGGCGCACAACGCGTGGGCATCAGTACCGACACCCGAGATCGGAACCATCATTTCGCGCTGCAGAGGTCGTTCGACTTTCCGTTGCTCTCCGATCCCGACGGGGCGGTCGCCGAACAGTTCGGAGTGCGTAGAGGCGGGTGGCTCACGCGGCGGCGTCGGCTCCGAGAGCTCGAACGCGGCCACTCGAACGCGGGCCGTCGCGGATATGTGAGGCAATTATTGTCCGTGAAGCGGACGACATTCGTGATCGATCGGCACCGAGTGGTGCGGATGACGGTGCGGAGCGAGCGCGGTCACGTGCATGCGACCAAGGCGCTCGAGTACCTGCGCTACCTGTCGTGAGAGTTGCTCGTTACGTTCCGAACGTCATTCGTTCGCGCCGCTGAACAGGGCGGTGTAGACGGCAGGCTTCGAAGCTTCGGCGTGTGCATCGGTCGATGCATCGTCAGGATGGCTGAAGAGTGCCTCGTTCTTGTCTTTGTGTTCCATTCCCCGAGCATGCCCCTGATTCGCCGCAATAGCCACTCGCCGCGCGGGCTGTCGTGGGTGTGCAGGGTGGGATACTGCTCGGGTGCCCGATGAATCCCTGTTCGACGCCCTCCGCCGTGAGCCCGACGCCGAGGCACCGAACCTCCATGCCGTCGACGCCGCGGACCGCCTCGTCCTCGATACCGTCGCCGAACTCCCCGGAATCGACAGGACCATGCCGATCGCGGTGATCGGCGACAGGTACGGAGCCATGACCCTCGGTGCCGTTTCCCTCGGTTTCACCGCGGTTCGCGTCCATCAGGACGCCGTCACCGGCGCGCGGGCACTCGAGCTGAACGCCGCGCGAGTCTCGTTGTCGGACTCCTACACCCAGCACACCCTGGGTGCCGAACTGCTGACCGGCGTGGGCAC
The DNA here is from genome assembly GCF_002259095.1 of Rhodococcus sp. 05-2254-2. Classification (NCBI taxonomy): domain Bacteria; kingdom Bacillati; phylum Actinomycetota; class Actinomycetes; order Mycobacteriales; family Nocardiaceae; genus Rhodococcus; species Rhodococcus sp. 05-2254-2. Next base: position 61,062 of record NZ_NOZJ01000003.1, read on the forward strand.
AGTACTGATGCAATTGCCACGAAGTCTGGCCGAACTCACCGAGATCGCCGAGCACATCGCGGCACACGCGTCGGCGGACGTCGTCGTCCTCGCAGGCGGGCGAGACAAACACATGACCCCCGCGATGAACGACGTCCTGAAAAAGTCGTTCGAGACCGTCACGGCCGGCCGCGGCCGGCAGAAAGCCCGAGTGCTCACCGCAACCGGGGCGGTGGCGTCGGGCATGACGTATCCGGTGAGCAAGCGGATTGCCGATGTGGACATGACGGTGGTGGCGTACGGTGCTGTGTTCGCGGGGGCCGGCCTCGATATCGGAACTCGTTTTCTGCTCGAGTACATACCGAAGATGCTGCCGCGTGCTCGCACCGCCGTCGATTTGGGTTGTGGCACAGGAATTCTCGCCACCGAGCTGGCTCGGACCAGGCCCGATCTCGAGGTGATCGCGACAGATCGCTCGGCGGCAGCGATCGCATCGGCGTCGGCCACTGCGGCGGCGAACGGGACTCGAATTTCGGTGATCGCCGATGACGCGATGTCGACCTTCGATTCCGAATCGGTCGATCTGGTGGTCTGCAATCCACCGTTCCACGAGGGTGCCGCGGTGCACACGGGCGCGGCGAGCAAATTGTTCGTTGCCGCCGGCCGGGTGCTGCGACCGGGCGGACAGATGTGGACGGTCTACAACACACACTTGAACTACCGGCGTGAACTGGCCGACGCGGTGGGTCCCACCGATCTCATGGGCCGCAACGGCAAGTTCACCGTTGCTCGCTCGGTACGCCCGAGCGAGCAACGATGAATGTCAGGTGACCGGGCCGCCGTCTTCGGGAGTTCCGTCGATCTGTCCCCGGTTGCGCCCGAGGTCCTCGACGAGGGTGCCCTCGACGATCTCGGCCTGACGCTGGCCTTCCGCGTAGTCGATGTCGGGATCCTCGTCGGATTCCTCGACGACGTGGTCGACGAGTTCCTCGGTCAGTTCGTCGTCTGGAGTCTCGGTGATCGGGCGGTCGAGTTCCTCCTCGACGGCGATGTCGGGTTCTTCCTCGCTGAGCTTGAGATCCAGGCTCTCGCCCTCGGCAGCCTCGCGAGCGGTGGTGCCGAAGCTGTTGGCCTCGCTCCAATGGTCGGGGGGATCGACCACGGTGTCGCCGTCGTCGTTGCGCACCTCGTCGGAGTCGACGCTTTCACTGGGGTCCAAGGTCTGGTCGGGTCCGTCTTCGATTGCCATTTCCTCATACTGCCCGTTTCGATTCGGTGTCACACACGCGGTCGTCTCCGCGTGTGTGCCCGGTACCCGGTAGAGTCCGTTTTGTCCGTCGTAGAAGTTCTCCGCTCGGGAACTTTTGTCCGGATGTCAGACGTTCTACTGATGACCGACGGGGAGATCCCCGGTGGGGATCAGAACTTACGAAGGGAAGAGACACGGTGCGCACCTCCAGCAACCCGGTGTTCCGCAACCTGCCCAAGCAGCAGGGCGGCGGATACGCCACATTCGGATCTGCGACGGCTGGAGCCTCGCAGGCCGCAACCTTCGGCCAGCATCCCGGAACGCAGGCCGACCCGTACACCACGCAGCCCGCACAGCGGGCCATGACGATCGACGACGTGGTCACCAAGACCGGCATCACCCTCGGTGTGCTGAGCGTGACGGCGATCATCTCGTACCTGCTCGTCTCCAACAACACCGACTTGGCCATCCCGTTCGTCATCGGCGGTGGCTTGATCGGCTTCGGTCTGGTCATGTTCGCGACCTTCGGCCGCAAGATGGACAACAAGGCGATCGTGCTCGCGTACGCCGCAGCCGAAGGTGTGTTCCTCGGTGCGCTGTCGCTCATGTTCACCGGCGTCGAGTTCGGTGGGGTCGGTGGATCCGCCCTCATCGGCCAAGCAGTCCTCGGTACGTTCGGCGTGTTCTTCGGCATGCTGATCGTCTACAAGACCGGTGCCATCCGCGTCACCCCGCGCTTGACCCGCATGGTCGTCGGTGCCCTCATCGGTGTCGTCGTGCTGATGCTCGGCAATCTCGTCGCCAGCTTCTTCATGGAGGACGGCTTCGGACTTCGCTCCGGCGGACCGCTGGCCATCATCTTCAGCCTCGTCTGCATCGGCATCGCGGCGTTCAGCTTCCTGCTCGACTTCGACCAGGCCGATCAGCTGATCCGCGCACAGGCTCCCGAGAAGGCAGCCTGGGGCGTCGCGCTCGGTCTGACCATCACACTGGTCTGGCTGTACGTCGAGATCCTGCGTCTGCTGAGCTACTTCCAGAACGACTAGTACTCACGCGAAAAGCCCCGCCACTCCGTTGAAGGAGGGCGGGGCTTTTTCGTTGTGATGTCTCGGATCAGCTGAGGCGCTCGAGCACCATCGCCATACCCATGCCGCCGCCGACGCACATGGTCTCGACGCCGAACGTCTTGTCGTGGGTCGTCAGGTTGTTCAGCAGCGTGGTGGTGATGCGCGCACCGGTCATGCCGAACGGGTGGCCGATCGCGATGGCACCACCTGAGACATTGAGCTTGTCCTCTTCGATGCCGAGGTCGCGCGCCGAGCCGAGGACCTGCACAGCGAAGGCCTCGTTGATCTCGAACAGGTCGATGTCGGAGATCGACATGCCCGCGATCTTCAGCGCCTTACGTGTCGCCTCGATGGGTCCGAGGCCCATGATCTCGGGGGACGTGCCGGTCACGCCGGTCGAGACGATGCGGGCGAGCGGAGTCAGGCCCAGTTCCTTGGCCTTGGTGTCGCTCATGATGACCAGCGCCGCTGCGCCGTCGTTGAGCGGGCACGCGTTACCGGCGGTGATGGTGCCGTTCGGTCGGAAGACCGGCTTGAGCTGGCTGATCTTCTCGTAGGTGGTGCCGGCGCGAGGGCCGTCGTCGGTGTTGACGACGGTGCCGTCGGGCAAGGTCACCGGGGTGATCTCCCGCTCGAAGAAGCCGGCGTTGATGGCCTCTTCGGCGCGGTTCTGGCTGCGGACGCCCCAGTGGTCCTGATCCTCGCGGGTGATGCCGGTGAGCAGCGCGACGTTCTCGGCTGTCTGGCCCATCGCGATGTACGCGTCGGGCAGCTCGCCGTTCTCGCGGGGATCGGTCCAGCTGTCCGCGCCCTCTTCCTGCGCCTTCTTGGTGCGGGCCTCGGCGTCGGCGAAGATCGGGTTGTGGCTCTCGGGCAGCGAGTCGGAGTTGCCGTGGACGAAGCTGGACACGCTTTCGACACCAGCGGAGATGAACACGTCACCCTCGCCTGCCTTGATCGCGTGCAGCGCCATGCGGGTGGTCTGCAGCGAGGAGGAGCAGTAGCGCGTGATGGTCGTTCCGGGCAGCGAGTCGTAGCCGAGTTGCACTGCGACGATGCGCGCGAGGTTGTTGCCCTGCATGCCGCCGGGCAGACCGCAGCCCAGGAGGAGATCGTCGATGTCCTTCGGGTCGAGCGAGGGCACCTTGGCCAGCGCTGCGGCGACCATCTGGGCGGTGAGGTCGTCGGGACGAATGTCCTTGAGCGACCCCTTCATGGCCCTGCCGATCGGTGAGCGCGCGGTGGCGACGATGACTGCCTCTGGCATGAGATCTCCTTCGAATCGATACTGCGTGACTTCAGTGCTACCGCCGGGTAGGCGATGTCTCCTGTCCGAACTTACAACCCCGCCGATCGGTCACCGGCACGACGTACGAGATCCTCCGACGCAGTGACGATCTCGGCGTCGAGCTCGGCGCTTCTCCGGCGCAGGAAGCGATCGAACGCGGCCGTCGCGCGGGGGATGGCCTTGCGTGACTCGGCGGCAGCGGACACGGTCGGCAGCTCGGGCAACGGGCCGCCGTGCCACACGCCCAGCGCCGATGCGAGTACCGGCAGAATCTGCTGAGCGGCGAGCTCGTACCCGGCGGCCGACGGGTGAAAGCGGTCGGCAGAGAACATGGTGTCGGGCGCTGCCAGGAACTCGGGGGAGAGCAGATCGGCGAGAGCCACCGGATGCCCGCCGGCGCTGAGAGTCCTGGCCGTCTGGGCGTTGGCGAGACGTCGACCCCAATTGCGGACGACGGTGCGCAGCGGCTGCGGGATAGCCGTCACGACACCGAGATCGGGGCACGTGCCCACTGCCACGACGCAGCCCTTGGCCGTCAATCGTTCGACGGCGTCGCCCAGCCGGGCCGCCGACGCCGGGATGGAGAACTTCTTGGTGACGTCGTTCGCGCCCACGAAGATGACCGCCGCGTCCGGGGGCGGGCCGGCGACGAACATCGCGTCGACCTGGCCTTCGAGCCCCTTCGAGGTGGCACCGGCAATCGCTTTGGTGCTCAATCGAATTCGTTGCCCGGTTTCCTCGGCCAGTCCGCGGGCGATCAGTACGCCGGGCACTTCGTCGGCTACGGTACAGCCCACGCCGGCAGCGGTGGAGTCGCCGAAGATCATCAGATGAATATCTGCTGAATTTCCTATCCGCCACCGTTCCGGGGCCGCGCATCCCGCGGTGTAGACGCCGTCCGCCTCCGGTGGCTTGGCGGTGGTGCGCCCGATGACGCCGCGGGCCGCCGCGGCCTGCGCCATCAGATGTCGGTACGCGGCCCAGGATGCAGTCCCTGCTCCGGAGCCTGCAAGTACTGTCGCGGCGCTCGCTTTAGCAGCGGTACGCCATCCGCTCGCCGTCACAGATCGATCCCTCTCCTCGTGCCGTTGTCACCATCGTATGCGGGGTATCGACGGCCGTGACCGAGAGTGAAACAGGTGCATCTGGGAAGATGGAGCAATGCGCATCGCACAGCACATCACCGAACTCATCGGCAACACCCCGTTGGTGAAGTTGTCCACCGTCGTCGGCGACAGTGCAGGCACTGTCGCGGCCAAGATCGAGTACCTCAACCCGGGTGGTTCGTCCAAGGATCGCATCGCGGTGAAGATGATCGACGCGGCCGAGGCAGCAGGGGAACTGAAGCCCGGCGGCACCATCGTCGAGCCCACGTCCGGCAACACCGGCGTCGGTCTCGCCCTGGTCGCTCAGCAGCGTGGCTACAAGTGCGTTTTCGTGTGCCCCGACAAGGTCGGCGAGGACAAGCGCAACGTGCTGCGCGCCTACGGAGCCGAGGTGGTCGTCTGCCCCACGGCTGTCGCACCCGAAGACCCCAACAGCTACTACAGCGTCTCCGATCGACTCGTCCGCGAGATCGACGGAGCCTGGAAGCCCAACCAGTACTCCAACCCGGCCGGCCCGGCCAGCCACTACGAGACCACCGGTCCCGAGATCTGGGCCGACACCGACGGCAAGATCACGCACTTCGTCGCAGGCGTCGGTACCGGCGGAACCATCTCCGGCACCGGCAAGTACCTCAAGGAGGTCTCCGGCGGCAAGGTCAAGGTCATCGGCGTCGACCCCGAGGGCTCGGTCTACTCCGGCGGAACCGGGCGTCCGTACCTCGTCGAAGGTGTCGGCGAGGATTTCTGGCCGACCGCCTACGACCCGTCCATCCCGGACGAGATCATCGCCGTCTCCGACAACGACTCGTTCGACATGACCCGGCGTCTCGCTCGCGAGGAAGGCCTGTTGGTCGGCGGTTCGTGCGGCATGGCTGCCGTCGCCGCGATCCAGGTCGCCGAGCGCGAAGGTCCCGACGCCCTCGTCGTCGTACTGCTGCCCGACGGTGGCCGCGGCTACCTGGCCAAGATCTTCAACGACTCGTGGATGTCCTCGTACGGCTTCCTGCGTTCGCGTCTGGACGGCAAGACTCACGAGACCTCCGTCGGCGAGGTGCTGCGCGGAAAGTCCGGCGCATTGCCGGATCTGGTGCACACCCACCCGTCGGAAACCGTGCGCGACGCCATCGAGATCCTGCGCGAGTACGGCGTCTCGCAGATGCCGGTCGTCGGTGCCGAGCCTCCCGTCATGGCAGGCGAGGTTGCCGGCAGCGTCACCGAGCGCGATCTGCTCAGCGCGGTCTTCGAAGGTCGCGCCGCGTTGGCAGACCCGGTCGCCAAGCACATGAGTGAGCCGTTCCCACTGATCGGTGCCGGCGAAACCGTCTCCGACGCCACCAAGGCACTCGGCGAGTCCGATGCGCTGATGGTCGTCGAAGAAGGCAAGCCCGTCGGCGTCATCACTCGCCACGACCTGCTCGGATTCCTCAGCAAGGGCGCCTAGGCATGTGAACGGAAGCTCGTAGCCTGCTACGAGTTTCCGTTCACATGCGGCGCAGCCGCTCTACCGCACTGCGCTGGTTCCGGTCAGTGCCTGGCCGATCACGAGTTGATGGACCTCGGATGTGCCCTCGTAGGTGAGGACGGATTCGAGGTTGTTGGCATGACGGAGCACCGGGTATTCCAGCGTGATTCCGTTGGCCCCCAATATCGTTCGGCATTCACGAGCAATCTTGATGGCCTCGCGCACGTTGTTGAGCTTGCCCAGTGACACTCGCTCGCCCGGCAGTTCGCCCTTGTCCTTGAGTCGGCCCAGATGCAAAGCGAGCAGCTGGCCCTTGCCGAGCTCGAGGGCCATGTTCGCGAGCTTGGCCTGAGTGAGCTGGTACCCGGCGAGTGGCTTGTCGAACACCGCGCGGGTCTGCGAGTACTCGATCGCCGATTCGATGCAGTCCCGCGCCGCGCCCATCGCGCCGAAGACGATGCCGAAGCGCGCCTCGTTGAGGCAGCTCAGAGGTCCGCGCAGACCGCTGGCCTCGGGCAGCATGGCGTCGGCAGGCAGTCGGACGTCGTCGAACACCAATTCGCCGGTGATCGAGGCACGCAGCGACAGCTTCTTCTTCACGGTGTTGGCGGTGAATCCCGGTGTATCGGTGGGAACGACGAATCCGCGGATCTTGTCGTCGGTCTGAGCCCACACGACGGCGACGTCGGCGACGGGTCCGTTGGTGATCCACATCTTGCTGCCGTTGAGGATCCAGTCGTCACCGTCGCGCTTGGCGCGGGTGAGCATGCCGCCGGGGTTCGATCCGTAATCGGCCTCGGTGAGCCCGAAGCAGCCGATCAGCGATCCCTCGGCCATTCCCGGAAGCCACTGCTGCTTCTGCGCCTCGGAGCCGTACTTCCAGATGGCGAACATCGCGAGCGAGCCCTGCACCGAGACGAGCGATCGGATGCCGGAGTCGATCGATTCGAGCTCGAGGCAGGCCAGGCCGTACGCCGTCGCGGACGTTCCGGCGCATCCGTAGCCCTCGAGGTGCATGCCCAACAGGCCCAGCGAGCCCAGCTCCTTGGCCAGCTCGCGCGCCGGCACCGTGCCCTCGTCGAACCAATCGGCGATGTGCGGACGAATGCGCTCGTTACCGAACTTGCGGACGGTGTCCCGGATCTGACGTTCCTCGTCGTCGAGGAGTGAATCGATCGCGAACAGTTCGTCGACGCTCTGGGAGTTGGCCACGGTGCCTCTTTCCGCTGGGGGTTGTCTTCGCAGGTTACCCACGCCCCCGCGCGGCGACGCAGGCCGATTAGGGTGGAGGCCATGAGTGAGCAGCGCAGCAAGGCAGACAACACGTCCTGGCAGGGCTTTTCCACCAAGGCGGTCCATGCCGGCTACGAGCCGGATCCGCTGACCGGTGCGGTGAACGTGCCGATCTACGCCAGCTCCACCTTCGCTCAGGACGGCGTCGGCGGCATGCGCAGTGGATTCGAGTACGCGCGCACCGGCAATCCGACGCGTCGGCCGCTCGAGGCCAATCTCGCGGCCATCGAGTCCGGCACCTACGGTCGCGCGTTCTCCTCCGGCATGGCGGCCACGGACTGCCTGTTGCGCTCGGCGCTGCGTCCCGGTGATCACCTCGTCATCCCCAACGACGCCTACGGCGGCACGTACCGGTTGATCGACAAGGTCTTCACCCAGTGGGGCATCGAATACTCGGTGGCTGCAGTGTCGGACGTCGACGAGGTACGCGCGGCGATGCGTCCGAACACCAAGCTCGTCTGGGTCGAGACGCCCACCAACCCACTGCTCAACGTCGGAGACATCGAGGCATTGTCGGGCGTTGCGCACGAGGGTGGGGCCAAGCTCGTCGTCGACAACACCTTCGCGTCGCCGTATCTCCAGCAGCCTCTGAGCCTCGGTGCCGACGTGGTGCTGCACTCGACGACCAAGTACATCGGCGGACACTCCGATGTCGTCGGCGGCGCCCTGGTGACCGACAGCGAGGAACTGGACACGGCCTTCGCGTTCCTGCAGAACGGCGCGGGTGGCGTTCCCGGACCGTTCGACGCGTTCCTGACCTTGCGCGGCATCAAGACTCTCGCGCTGCGGATGGAGCGACACAGCGACAATGCCGAGAAGATCGTCGAATTCCTCGACGGGCATCCGGCCATCTCGCAGGTCATCTACCCCGGGCTCGAATCTCACCCGTCTCATGCTGTCGCCGCGAAGCAGATGCGACGGTTCGGCGGGATGGTCTCCGTTCGTCTGGCCGGAGGTAAGCAGGCTGCGCTGGACTTCTGCGCGAAGACCGAGATCTTCACGCTCGCCGAGTCTCTGGGCGGCGTCGAATCGTTGATCGAGCATCCCGGTGCGATGACCCACGCCTCGACGGCCGGTTCGTTGCTCGAGGTGCCCGACGATCTGGTGCGTCTGTCGGTCGGTATCGAGGACGGCGCCGATCTGGTCGGTGACGTCGAGCAAGCGCTGGCATGATCGTCGCACTGATCGACTCGGGCCTCGGGATGCTCCCGACGGCTGCGCGGCTACGACAAGCGCGCCCCGAGCTCGATCTGGTGCTGATGATGGACCCCGACAACGCTCCGTGGGGTCCGAAGCCGGATGCGTGGGTGATCGACCGGGTGGTCGGAACCGCTCGGCATGCCGTCGAACTCGGTGCCGAGGTGGTCGTGCTGCCGTGCAACACCGCCAGTGTGACGGCGCTGAGTCACGTTCGGGCCGCGCTCGGTGACACGATTCCGGTGGTGGGTACCGTTCCGGCGATCAAACCCGCTGCAGCGGTGAGTGATCGGATAGCGATCTGGGCGACGGCGGCCACGACCGCGAGCGCCTATCAGGGGCGTTTGATCGAGCAGTTCGCCTCGCACCGAACGGTGACGAGTGTGGCGTGCCACGGTCTGGCGGATTCGATCGACCGTGGTGACGAGCGGGGGATCGGTGCCGCCATCACCGCGGCCGTGGCCGCGACACCCGCGGACGTCGAATCGATCGTGCTGGGTTGCACGCACTACCCACTGGTGTTGGACCGGATCGTCTCGCAGCTGCCGGGCGGCGTCACGATGTTCGACAGCGCCGAGGCGGTGGCCAACCAGACGGTGCGACGCGTCGACGAAGTCGGTTCGAGCGGTTCGGGCACCGGCCGTGTCTCGGTGTGGTTGAGCGGAATCGAGGGCGACTTGCCCGGGAGCGCGCAGCGGTACCGCGAAGGAAAACTGCTGCGGGGCGACGCACGAGCCGAGCAACACTGACCGTCGGGGAATGCGGGGCCCTCCCGAGCGTTGTCTTTCACTGAGCTAACGGTTACTGCGGTGAAGGGAAACACATGGTCGGCGTGGGCACTCGGACTCCAGTGGAACGGACGGCGGTGCGCATGCCGCATCGGTACGCGTTCTGGGTCGTAGGCGTCGCCTTCCTGGTCTTGATGGCCTCGGCGTCGGCACCGTCACCGCTGTACCCGGTGTATCAGCAGGCCTGGGGATTCAGCGCTCTCACCCTCACAGTGATCTTTGCCGTCTATGCGGTCGCGTTGCTGTCCACGTTGCTCACCGTCGGTAGTCTGTCGGACCACATCGGGCGCAAACCCATTCTGATCGCCTCACTGATTCTCCTCGCTGTCAGCTTGATGCTGTTCATCGTCGCCGACAGCGTCCCGGTACTCCTCGCGGCTCGCGTCGTGCAGGGAATTGCCGCGGGTGCGGCCACCGGTGCGCTGAGCGCAGCCGTCATCGACCTGCAGCCCGACGCGTCCACCGGACCGTTGCTCAACAGCGTCGCGCCCTCCCTCGGGCTGGCAAGCGGCGCGCTCGGGGCCGGATTGCTGGTCCAATTGGCACCTGCGCCCGACATCTTGGTGTTCGCGCTGCTGATCGGCGCGGCACTGATCCTCGCGGTGGCACTGCTGTTCGTCCCCGAGACCTCGGCACTGCGTGGCTTCGATTCCCGCCGTCACCTCGCCTCGACCCTGCTGCCGAGGATGTCGATCCCCACGTCGGTGCGGGCACCGTTCCTGCTCATCGCTCCCGCTCTGTTCGCGACCTGGTCGCTCGGCGGGTTTCATCTCTCGCTCGGGCCGTCGATCATCGGCACGGTGTTCGACGTGGACAACCACATAGTGGGTGGGTTGGAGATCTTCGCGATGTTCGCCTCGGGCGCGGTGGCAGCTGCAATGGTACGCAACGGGTTTCCCCGCACCGTGATGATGATCGGGGCGACGGTGTTGGCGGCAGGTGTCGCGCTCTCCCTGGTGTCGGTGCAGATCGAGTCGATCGTGCTGTACTTCGTCGGGGCTGTCATCGCCGGATCGGGCTGGGGAGCAACGTTCCTCGGTTCGATGCGCACGCTCGGCGCGCTGGTCCCCGCAGCGGAGCGAGGCGGAGTGTTCGCCACGACGTTCGTCATCAGCTACCTCGCGTTCAGCCTGCCCGCCGTGGTCGCCGGGCTGGCCGTGCACCGCCTCGGTCTGAGCACGACGGTGCAGGTGTACGGAGGGTTCGTCATCACGCTCGCGCTGATCTCGGTTCTCGGATTCTCGCTGGCGCAGCGGCGAGATCGATAGTGCACCAGAGCTTGTGAGTTCTCCTCTGCCGAGGGTGAGCGAGTACTCCTACCCGATCGGGTAGTTCGGTCGAGTCGTTGGCAGGGTTCCCGCCCCGAGGTGTTCCCACGCGGTATCGGGCAGGGGAGTGTGGTCATCAGTGAGACGCCGATCACAGAAGAAGGCGTCTTGTACTCACACTCACCGAGGAGACACCGATGGTCATCGAGCTCAATCAGATCTGGGAATTCCCCATCAAGGAGTTTCACCCGCTGCCGCGCGCCAAGCTGGGAGTCGGCGCCCACGACATGATCGGTGTCGAGGCCAAGGAACTCGGATTCAAGCGCTCGCTGCTGGTCACGACCGGTCTGCGCGGATCGGGCATCATCGAGGAACTGATCGGCAAGATCGAGTACCAGGGCGTCGAGGTGGTCCTTTACGACAAGGTCGAGTCCAACCCCAAGGACTACAACGTCATGGACGGTGCCGCGCTGTACCAGAAGGAGAAGTGCGACAGCGTCATCTCCGTCGGTGGTGGCTCGAGCCACGATGCGGCCAAGGGCATCCGCGTCGTCGTCGCCCACGACGGCCGCAACATCAACGAGTTCGAGGGATTCTCCAAGTCCACCAACAAGCAGAACCCGCCGCACATCGCCGTATCGACCACTGCCGGAACGGGTTCGGAGACATCCTGGGCCTACGTCATCACCGACACCTCGGACATGGAGAAGCCGCACAAGTGGCTCGCCTTCGACGAGGCGTCGACACCGACGCTGGCACTGGACGACCCGCTGCTCTACTACACCTGCCCTCAGCAGTGGACCGCGTTCTGCGGCTTCGACGTCCTCGCCCACGGTGCCGAGCCGTACGTCTCGCGGCTGGACTTCGCGCCGTCGCTGGGAAACGCGATCTACTCGATCGGGCTGGTCTCCAAGCATCTTCGTGAAGCTGTGTACGACCCGGGCAACCTGAAGGCTCGCGAGGGCATGATGAACGCCCAGTACATCGCCACACAGGCCTTCAACTCCGGTGGACTCGGCGTCATCCACTCGATCTCGCACGCGATCAGCGCCTTCTACGACAGCGCGCACGGCCTCAACAACGCCATCGCTCTACCGCGCGTGTGGGAGTACAACCTGCCCTCGCGCTACGAGCGTTACGCCGAGATCGCCGTGGCCATGGGCGTGGACACGAAGAACATGACCACCGTTCAGGCTGCCGACGCGGCAGTCGAGGCGGCCATCAGGCTCGCCAAGGACGTCGGAATTCCGGACAACTTCGGATCGATCCGTTCGGCGACGTACGACAAGAACCGGATGAACACCGGCAAGTACGCCGGCAAGGGCGACGTGATCAAGGGCGACGAGAAGTCGGTTCTGAAGATCTCCGAGCACATCCAGGAGGACTGGTGCACCCCGGGTAACCCCCGTGAGGTGACCGTCCAGTCGATGATCCCCGTCGTCTCGCACGCGATCAACGAGTCTTACTGATGCTTCGCAGTGGTGCGGTTGTGTGCCCCGGGCGGTGCACAATCGCACCACTGCGCCGCCTGAAAGGAAGCACATGACCTCGCTGTCGACAGTGCGTAGCGACGACACCGGCACCGTTCGATTCACCGACGCCGCCGATCTGCAACGCGCGCTCGGAGAGCAGGACTACATCGCGGACGACGATCTCGCCACCGTGGTGCATCTGGCGACAGCACTCGATCGCCCACTGCTGCTCGAAGGCCCCGCGGGCGTGGGCAAGACCGAGCTGGCGAAGTCCCTGGCCGCGGCGAGCGGACGCAAGCTGGTGCGCCTGCAGTGTTACGAGGGTCTCGACGACAATCGGGCCCTCTACGAGTGGGACTACGCCAAGCAACTTCTGCACGTGCAGATGCTGCGGGAGCACATCGGCGCACTCACCCAGCACGTCACCGACATCGACGACGCCTCGAAGATGCTCGCCGCCAAAGACTTCGGCCTCTACTCCGAGCCCTTCCTCGCCGTGCGGCCCCTGTTGGAATCGGTGCTCTCCGAGGAGCCGGTGGTGCTCCTGGTCGACGAAGTCGATCGCACCGAGGAATCGATGGAGGCACTGCTGCTCGAAGTACTTGCCGAGAAGCAGGTGACGATCCCCGAGGTCGGTACGTTCACCGCGCGCAGCGATCCGTGGGTGATACTGACCTCCAACGACACTCGTGAGCTGTCGTCGGCCCTCAAACGTCGCTGTCTGCATTTCCATCTCGATTATCCGACCGCGGCGCGTGAGCGCGAGATCGTCACTGCTCGTGCCCCCGAGGTGCCCGCGCACATCGTGTCCGAGATCGTGGAGCTGGCAACGGAATTGCGTGAGCTACCGCTCCGCAAGAGCCCGTCGATCTCGGAAGTGATCGATGCGGCTCGTATCGCCTCGGTCCTCGGTCACACCGTAGACACCCGCAAGTACCTGCTCGCGGCCCTGGTGAAGTACTCGTCGGACATGAAGATCGCGCTGGCCGGACCGGTCGCAGAAACACCCTCTGCAGCAACATCACTCGGGACGGTCGTCAACACGACCGCGACGGCCTTCAGAGGGCACGGTGGACGCGACAAGGGTGGCATCGGAATACGACGATGACCGTGCCACAGACGTTCTCGGCGTCGGTGGTGCTCGACGTGCTGGCTGCGGTGTTCGGGCGCACGCTCAGGCGCTTCGGAGTAGCTGCGTCGCCGGCCGAGGTCATCGAGGTTCGACGCGTCCTCGGGCTTCTCGGGGCCCGTGACCTGACGGTGTTGCGCGCGGCCTTGCGTGCGACGTGCGCCAAGTACGACCACGAACAGCACGGTTTCGATCTGGCCTTCGAGTCGATGTTCAGGGCACTCGGCGAGAGCGCCACGGACGAGCATCGTTCGCCACTGGGAGCGCAGGTAGCAGGCGGATTGCCGACGGACCTGGACGTCGGCGCAGACCAGGAAGCGGCCAAATACGCCGAATACAACGAGCGTGCGGTCGAAATCGGTGATCTGCTCGACGCCCCGGAAGCGGACAAGGGCTTCAACCCGCACAAGGACGACGACGACATCAGTCTCTCGTCCGAGGACCACGATCTGTCGATCGACACCGACGGCGACATGGGTCGACGGGGAGTCACCTACACCGTCGACCTGGAGCGGTCCGGGTCGACGGCGGCCGGGGAGTTGGCGTCGAGCACCAGCGGAGCTGTTGCGGGACAGCTGAACTGGGAGGATCCGGCGAGCATCCTGGCGTGGTTCGATGCCTACGATCCGAGTAGCGTCTACGGCGACGGGGGTGATTCCGGTCCACTGAGCGCTGCGATGCTCGACCGCATCACCGATGCCGTCGAGGCTTTCGTCGCGGCACTGGGGGATGTGACGGGGACGATGTCGTCACCGGTGCCGGTCGACGGCGCGGCGCAGGCGATCGGCCGGCACGCCGAGATCGAGCGCGCGAGTCACGAAGTGCTCAAACACATGCGGGGCACTCCTCGACCACGACCACGCGAACATTCACGCGGACCGCTCGACATGCGGCGCACCGTCCGGTCCAGTCTGCGTACCGACGGCATCCCGTTCCGTCTGGTGACGAAAACCCCTGTGCCGGGAAAGGTTCGGTTGCTGGTACTGGCGGACGTGTCGTTGTCGGTCAGGCCCATCACCGCGTTCACCCTGAGGCTTGCGCAAGCCATGCATGCGCGCGCACACCGATGCACGGTGATGGGGTTCGTCGACGCACCGGTCGATGTGACTACCACCTTGCTCGGCAGTACCGGCGACGGCGCACTGGCCGCGGTGCTCGCGGACGCGCGACTGGACCTCGAAGCGAGCAGCGACTACGGCAGAACCTTCACCGATCTGTTGCAGTCACACCCAGAAGTCCTGGACAAGCGCACCGCGGTCATCATCGTCGGTGACGGCCGGTGCAACGGACGCCCGGCTGGCCTCGAGGCCCTGGACGAGATCCGGTCGAAGGTGCACCGCATCGCGTGGATCACCCCCGAAGCTCGTCGTTACTGGGCGCAGGCAGCGTGCTCGATGGAGGATTACGAGCGAATTTGCGACCGGGTCGTCGTCGCGCGGGATGGCGAACAGTTGACCTCGCAGGCGGCCGAACTGGGCCATGCGCTGTCCTGACCTGACCGATCGTGCCGCCTACCTACCCGATCGGGCAGGTAGGAACCTGGCCCGGTGCTGGTGGGATCGGACCGGCCGTGCTCGTAAGGTTGTAACCTGAATCACAGGTCCGAGAGTTCTGGGATCGATGGACAGCGAGGGTGTGGACGGTGGACCAGGCAGCTACGGCGGACGTCGGCAAGGCGCTGCACGACCTCGATGCGCAGCGCAGCCGAGCCGAGACGCCACGAGTTCTCAAATTCCACGCACCCGAGATCGTGTTCGGTCCGGATTCGCTGGGCGAGGTCGCGCACGCGACATGTCGTCTCGGTGGGGTCCGGCCGATGCTCGTCACGGACTCGGGGTTGATCGAGAGCGGCTGGGCCGGGCAGCTGGTCGACCTACTCGTTGCCCAGGGCCTCGACCCCCAGGTCTGGAGCGCGCTCACGCCCAATCCCAAGGACGTCGAAATCGAGGCCGGGCACGGCTACTACGCAGAGAACGGTTGCGACGTGCTGGTGGCGATCGGCGGTGGGTCGGTCATGGATGCGGCCAAGGGGATCGCCATCCTCGCGGGCAACGGCGGCAGAATCCTCGACTACGAGGGCGTCGATCAGGCCACTCGGCCGATTCCCCCGCTGGTGATGGTGCCCACGACATCGGGCACCGGGGCCGACGTCTCGCAGTTCTGCATCGTCACCGACACGGCGCGCTCGACCAAGATCACCATCCTCGGCCGGGCACTCGTTCCCGATATCACCGTGATCGATCCGATGTTGCTCACCACGATGCCCGAATGGCTCAACGCGGCAACCGGTTTGGACGCTCTGACGCACGGAATCGAGGCATTCGTCTCGCTGGGTCACAACCAGCTCACCGACCACCATGCACTTCGGGCCATCACCATGGTGATGTCGCAGTTGGCGCGCACCATCGACGAGCCCACCGATATGGCCGCGCGTGGTTCGATGGCGCAGGCAAGTCTGGAAGCCGGTCTGGCGTTCACGAATGCGATTCTCGGTGCCACCCATGCCATGAGCCATCAGGTGGGAGGACTCCTCGACCTCCCGCACGGGGTGATCAACGGAGTGCTGCTGCCGCATGTCATTCGTTTCAACGCCGCGGAGGATCCGTTGCCCTACGTGGCCATCGCGACGAGCCTCGGATTGTCGGAAGGCAGAGCCAGGCCGGAGGAAGCCGCCATGGCTGTGGCGGACCGTGTCGATCGCCTTGCACGTCAGGTCGGCGTTCCCACCGGTCTGGCACAGATCGGTGTCCGCGAGTCCGATCTGGATGTGTTGGCCACCAACGCTTTACATGATGCCTGCATGTCCACCAATCCTCGCTCCGCCACGCACCGCGAGATGGTCGATCTGTTCAGGAGTGCGCTGTGACGTCCGGACCCGACCTGTCGCTGCTGACGGGGCTGCGTTCGGGCAAGAACACGTTCTACCCCCAATATCGTGGCGCGGCCGAACGTTTGGAGCGCGTCGTCTATGCGCTGGAGTTGATTTCACGGGCACTGGTTCGGACGGTCGACGGGCCCGAGACGCTGGTGTGCGCGGTCGCGGAAGCAGCTCGTGCCCATCTGAGCGCACGCTGGGTGGTCTTCGCTCTTGCCGATGGCGCTCTGCCGGATGCCGGTCCTCGTCGACTCGTGCTCGGACCGGACGCCACGCCGTTTCTGGTCGACAACGTCGAGGGGCCACCGTTGCCGGACGACGTCGTCGACTGCCTCGAGTCGATTCGACAGTCGACGTGCGGCGATGGGCAGACACCGGTGATCTCCGCTCATCACGCCTTCGTGCCGATCGCGTTCGACGGAGGCGTCGTGGGTGCTTTTGCGGCGTGGACCGGAGAGCAGCGGGTGCTGGACGCCACCGACGCGGCGGTGCTGAGCATTCTGGCCAGTCAAACGGCGGTGGCGCTGCAGAATTCGGCGCTCTTCCAGAGTCGACGGCAATTGCTCGAGCGGACCGAGAGTGCCTACGCCCAGGCGAACCGCACAGCGGCCGATCTCGCAGCCCGCAATGCCGAACTGTTGCTGACACAGCGGCAATTGGGTGCTGCGCACAGGCATCAGGTCCTCGACGACGAACGCCACCGCATCGCTCGCGAATTGCACGACAGCGTCACTCAGGCCGTGTTGTCCGCTGGTATGCAGATCGAAGTGTGTCGCAGCGAGATCTCGGCCGAAGAACGCAGCGACAGATTGGATCTGGCGAAGGATCTGACGCGTCGAGCTGTGGAACAACTGCGGTCGGCGATCTACGCGCTCAATCATCCGCAGGACGCCGATCGAACGTCGCTTCCGGAAATGCTCGAACAGCTTTCCGTGGTCCACATGCCCGACGAGTTGCAGGTCTCGTTGCGGGTGGAGGGAACCCCCGTCGAGCTGAGCAGCGAGTGCGAGCATGCATTGCTCCGCATCGCCGGCGAAGCATTGTTCAACACAGCGGTGCACGCGCACGCGTCGCGGGCGATTCTTCGGTTGACCTATTCGCTCGATCAGGTGCAGTTGTCGATCGCCGACGACGGCGACGGCGATCCGGCCCACCTGCGAATGATGCTGCACCTTGCCGAGTCCACCGATGTCGACGGCCGCCACCGCGGATTGGCGAACATGGCGGCCCGCACCCGTGAACACGGCGGGGTCTTCGAGATTCGCCGCGCCCGAACCGGGGGTGTGCGTGTGGCAGTGCGCATTCCCTTCCAGGAAAGATCCGAGAAGGGCGAAACACAGTGAGCGTTCCGACGGTTCGCACGGGCATGGGGCAGGTGGCGGCACCTACTGTCCGCATCGTCCTGGTCGACGATCATGCAATTCTGCGCGACGGGCTGCGTTCGGTGCTCGAGCGCGAGTCGGATCTGACGATCGTGGGGGAGGCGTCGACGCGGGAGGAGGGATTGGCCGTCGTCGCGCGGGTCGAGCCCGATATAGTGCTGATGGATCTCAAGCTCTCGGCCAGTTCGGATTACGAGGGCCTTGCCTTGTGCGCACAATTGGCCAAGGCGCACAACGGAATCGGATTACTGGTGCTCACCACTTTCCTCGACGACCGACTCGTGGTGGAGGCGGTGCACGCCGGTGCGCGCGGATACGTCGTCAAGGACGTCGATACCACCGAACTGGTGCGGGCGATACGTGCTGTCTCGCGAGGCGAGAGTGCCTTCGATTCGCGGAGTGCCTCGGCTGTCGTGCGATCACTCAACGGCACGCCGAGCAGCATAGAACGGCTGACCGAGCGCGAACTCGAAGTACTCCGGCTACTCGCGACGGGCCTGTCCAACAACATGATCGGTACCCGCCTGTTCATCTCGGCAACGACGGTGAAATTCCACGTCAGCAACATCATGCGCAAGCTCGCAGTGTCTCGGCGAGCCGAGGCCGTGTACGCGGCGAGTAAGCAGGGGTTGATCTGAGCCACGCCCAAACATCCGAAGGTGCGGGAACCTCTCCGCGCCCAGCCCGCCGGCGTGAGGAGAGTGCACACATTTCGTAACGCGAATGCCTCGGATGACTTACGCCCAAGGCCTACCGTGTGTGCACTCGAATCTATCGCGGAGTGCAACATGACGTCATTTTGGACAACGAGGGGACTCGGCCCGGCCGATCAGATGAGCTATTGGGCCGATGTTCTCTGCCAGGCATTCACGCCGCTGGCACCGTGGCGATCCCGGGACCACGTCGAACACAGTTCGTCACGTTCAGGACTTCCCGGATGGGTGCGCTCCGCGGCGATCGGGGGTGGCAACGCAGCGGAGATCGCCTCCTGCACACAGCGAATCGATCATGGAAAGCGCGAGGTCGCCCGCGCGGACGAGGACGTCGTCTTCGTCAATCTGCAACTGGACGGGCACTGTACGACCACTCAGGACGGGCGGCAGTGCACGGTCTCCCGAGGTGAGTTCGCCGTCGTCGACTCGACTCGCCCGTACCGGCTGGAGTTCGTCGAGCCCGGCAACGACGAACTGTGGCGAGTGCTGTCCTTCCGACTGCCGCGCCCTCTGCTGGCAGATGTGGTCGGCCCGTCGGCAGCGACGACTGCGCGGCGTTTCTCGAGCTCGTCGGGTTCTGCTCGGCTGCTCAGCTCGTTGATGGTGGAGACCTGGCGGACCGATTCAACGCTGCAGACCGCCGAGCGGCAGATGATCGGAGCGGCCCATGTCGATCTGCTGCGTGCCGTACTGGGAGGGACGCAACGGGACACCGGATGCTCGTTGGACACCGACGAAGCACTTCGGGTCTCCGCAGTTCGGTACATCGACTCCAGGCTTGCATTCGGCCGAGTTCCCGCCACCGATGCGGCCCGCCATGTCGGGGTATCGGTACGCACGCTCCATGCCCTCTTCGAGAGGACGGGAACCACGTTCGGTGCCGTCGTCCGTGAGCATCGCGTCGAAGCGTGTCGGCGTGAGCTCGCTGATTCTCGGGACACTCGATCGATCGGAACGATGGCGGCAGCGTGGGGATTCTCGGATTCGGCGCATCTGGCCAAGACCTTTCGATCGCGCTTCGGATGCAGTCCGGTCGAATACCGCAACTCGGTGCAGACAGGGGAAGTGCCGCAGTCGGCGCAGGGGTGAATCTTTCTGTTCGACAGTGCAGAACGGTACCGATGACGGCGCAGTCCGGTACAAGACCGGGATGCGTCGGGCCGTGAAACATGGGGGGTAGGGCAGCGTCGCCCGATTCCGTTCTTCACCCCCCCCACCAGGACAGACATCGAGGAGTCTCACATGACCCTGAGTTTCGAGCTCAGCCCCGAGCAGATGGCAGTGCGCATGCAGGCGCGGCAAGTGGCGGACGACATTCTGAGCGAAGTAGCGCCCGCTATTTCCTCCATACCGCGCCCCGAGGATCGCTTCTACGCGTTGCACCCGGTCTACAAGCAGCTGGCCGGTCTCGGATTCGTCAAGGGACTGGTCCCCGATCAATACGGCGGCGCGTACTTCGACAATCTCACCTTCGCGCTCGCGGCCGAGGAACTCGCTCGGGTCGACATCAACACTCCGACGGCATTGCTGGGCACGGGATTGGGACTCAACCCGATCATCAACTTCGGTACCGAGGAGCAGAAGAACCGCTGGCTCCCGTTGTTCTGCGACGGCGAACCCAGATTGGCTGCGATCGCCTACACGGAAGTCACCGGCGGGGCCAATTACGACTCGGAAGACCCTACCGTCGGAATTCGGACCTTCGCGCGTCGCGAGGGCGACGAGTGGGTCATCAACGGTGCCAAGCACTACACCACCAATGCCTCGGGCTGGGACGGTCAGGGTGCCGACCTGATCAGTGTGGTCTGCCGTACCGATCCTGCACTGCCGCCGTCGGAGTCGCTCGCCGTCATCGTCGTGGAGAAGGGAACGCCCGGGGTGGAGATCACCGACATGATCGACACCATCGGACATCGTGCCACCAATTCGCCGCGGGTGGAATTCCACGACGTGCGGGTGCCGGTCGGCAACATCGTCGGCAAGCCGGGCGACGGGTTGGATATCGTTGCCACTGCCTTCTCCTGGACCTGCTCGTCCATCGCTGCCGCGTGCGTGGGCAGGATGCGAGCTGCATTCGACTACTCTTTGCACTTCGCCAAGACCGACCACCGCTCCGGTCCGGTACCCGTCATCGAGTATCAGAATGCCGGATACATGTTGGTGGACATCAAGACTCGCATCGAGGCGGTCCGCTGTTTCGCGTGGAAGGCTGCGGACCATTTCGACCGTACCGGCGGACGCGATCGCGAATTGGCCAACGAGGCAAAAATTTTCGCGTCAGAGACGGCCGTGCAGGTCGTGTACGACGCCATGCGTCTCGTCGGTGTCGATGCGTACACGAACCTGACACCGATCGCGGCGATCATGGAAGACGTCCTGTGCTTCCCGGTCTACGACGGCGGCAACATGGGGGTCCGACGGCGCAACGTCCACAATCTGCTCAGGGCAGACGGATTCGATTCACTCGCTGCAGCGGAGAATCGACTGTCGGTACCCGAGTACGCCTAGGTCGACGGAGGCAGTGGTGTCAGGATCCATTGCGATCCTGACACCACGTCGGCGTTGCGATGTGGTACCCCCAGCGGCCTGTCAGACCAGTTGGGGGGTCGAGGTCTTGTCGATCACGAGCCACCCACCGTGGTGCTCGAAGGTCCGAAATACGCGGCCCGACGACCGACCGAGCTCGACCAGTGATGCCTCGTCGAATGTGCGGACGTGTCCGTGGCAGGCGGTGGTCTCGGCCTCGAAGGGCACGGCAACAACGACACGGGTGCGCGCGATGCGTAGCGCTTCTTCCACTATGCGGGAGCCGGTCTCGGCGTCGACGTGCTCGAGGAGATGCAGTGCAGTCACGGTGTCGGCACTGCCGTCGGCAACGGGAACATTGGCGGCGTCGCACACCACGGTGTCGAGCGTGATCCCGAGGTGTGGGGCCACGGTGGCGAGCAACCGCATGGTTCCGGCCGACAGGTCCGTCGCAGTCACCGAGTGGCCTTCAATCGCCAGCCGCAGTGGAAAGAAGCCGAAGCACGAACCCAGGTCGAGCACCGACCCGACGATCAGGTTCTCCGCCTGTTCGTGGACAGGCGCGAAATCGGCGGTGCCCGAGAGCAGCTCGTCCAACGAATTGCGGTAATAGGTGGCCCATGCGTCGACCGGATCGGCGACCGTGGTGCGGACTATCCCGACCAACACCAACTCGAACTCGCGCTGCGAAAGACCTACATGGCGGGCCTGTGCGGTGACCATCGGAACCAGGCGCTCACCGATACCTGCAGACGTCAGGCCGTGGCAGACCTGCACGGTCGACCCTGTTCGGACCGCGTCGAACCCAAGCCCGGGGAGGTGCCGAACCACCACGTTCTCGTGAGCCCAGACTCCATCCGGGCTCGGTGCGAGTGCATCCAACTCGGTCATCGAAAGCCATTCTGTTCGTCGGCCTCTCGGCGAAGCCGTCCCTTCGCACACCGTCGAGCGTTCCACACGACGGTGTGCGAAGGGACCGATCCAGGGAAGATCGGGCCGTTCGGAGGACGTGGACCCCACGCGCCGGACGGGCCACTGCCTACCCGGAAGGTCAGTTCGTGCAGATGGCCGGCAGGTTCCCGACGTCGCGCCGGTCTCAGTCCACTTCCTCGCCGATCCACTGTGCCAGCAGATGGTGGATGTGCCGGATCTTGACTTCCTGGTATCGAGCCAGCGGGAGCGTCTTCGACTGCGCCGACTGCAAGCCCTTCTGCACCTTGGGCATGTTGTACGCGTCCTGGTCGAACACCCGCGCCGAACTGCCGAGCACCGTTGCTTCCAACCACGACTGCTCCGGTCGCAGCCACTGGGTCTTGGCAGGCTTGGGCCGTTCGCCCTTGAACGGTGCCAGTAGGTACACGTCCATGATCGAGGTCTCGTGGTCGTCACCGTTGGGTCGGAATCGGTAGACGATGCGTTGGTACGCGCCCCATGGATGAAAGTTGGGGAACACGGTGTAGTAGATGCTGTCCAGTGATTCCGCGTCGGACATGTTGTCCGCCTTGACATCACCGATGATCTCGCGCAGACCCTCGCGGGCCAGCATGCCGGACATCTCCCGCGCGGTCACACCCTCGGGGAGCGTCACCATCGGGTCCTCGTCGATGCGCGCATCGATCATCGAGTCGAACATCTCCTGCTCGGTCGGGACGAAGTTGATGTGCGGGCTCGGTACTCCGTTCGCCGTGATGCCGCGGTTGAAGTTGCCCCAGCTGTCGTACTGACTGTTGGAGTCGCCGGTCCCCACGACCCGCTGCGGGTGAGTGGTGATCACGTGGAAGGCCTCGGAGAATGCCTCCTGCGCAATCTTCCAGTTCGCCTGGATGACCTGAGCGACGTGCGCTTGGATGAATCGGTCTTCCAGAGGCCACGCCTCGAAGTGCTTTCCGAGATCGCCGAGGAAGCTGTCCAGTGATTCGGACTCGGGATCCATGTTGACGAACACGAAGCCACCCCAGGTGTCCACCTTGACCTGTGGCAGGTCCATCTTCGACTTGTCGACCTGAGGAAAGTCCCAGGCACAGGTCATCGACTTGAGCGAGCCGTCGAAGTTCCAGGCGAAACCGTGAAAGGGACAACGTATTTCGTTGCCGGCCGGACCGTCCTCTTCGCGGAGGGTACGGCCACGGTGCAGGCACGAGTTGTAGAACGCACGGATGCCCATGTCCTTACCGCGGACGAGCAGGATCGACTTTTCGCAGATGTCGTACACGAGCGTGTCACCCGGCTCGGGGATCTCTTCCTCGCGGCACGCCATCTGCCATACCTTGTACCAGACCCGGTCTCGTTCGAGTTCGTGGTACTTGCGGCTGATGTAGCGCGATACCGGCACGAAGTTCTGGTCGGCGTATTGCTCGTGAGATTCCTCGCGCAGGATGTCCGGGACCGGGTGCGTATCGGTCTCGAGCAGTCGCTGATATCCCGTCCCGTTCTCGACGGGTGTTTCGGCGCGCTCATCGATGTCGGTCACAGCTTGCCTCCCTGTTCCAGCGTGATGGCGAGGGCGTCCTGCGCCTGTTTGTCGGCCTGCATCTTCTCGAGCAGTTTCGCGGCGCCCATGAAGCGCCGGTTCTGGGTGATGGGGACGGGAGCGCGAGGACCGAGACCCACCCATCGGGCCAGCTCGGGATCGACCGCCTTCACCTCGCCGTGGAGGTAGCGACCTTCCGGATCGAACGTGCCGGTCTTGCCGTCGCGAGTGGTGACCAGGACGTTGAAGTCGTCGTCGAACTCGTAGATCGCGTGGCTCATCGGATGCTTGATCTGTCGCATCGCAATCTCCTTGATGATCAGTTGCGGTGTTACTTAATGTTCTATCCATAAACTGTAACAGTGAACGGTGACGATGAGCACACTTTTCTTTACTGCTACTCCAATAACTATCGCTGAGCGGCCCAGAGAAGTGCTGCCCCCACGAGCCGGCGGTAGACAGGGTTCGACAGGGTGGGTGCCGCGTCGCCCGGTTGCAGGTATGCGAGTCGGCTACGACCGTTCGTCTTCGTCCACCCGACCAGCGACGAACCGGGCGCGTGGTGCCACCCCGTGCGATCGTCTCGCCTGCCCGCCATCGCAGAGGCAGTGGAGAAGTGAACGGCGTCGGTCATCTCGGCATCGGTTCGCAGCAGCGGAGTCACGTCGTCCTCGAAGACTTCGCACAGGTAGGTCTCGTCGATCAGGTCGAACGACTCGGGAATCCCTGCGGCGATCGGGTGGTCGTGGTCGACGACCGAGATGCGCTGCGGAACCGCGTGTCGATAGCCCGAATCGGGGCGCTCGACACCACGCACCACGCCCGGTCGATACAGGTAGCGGCCGCCGACGAATTCCGACCACTCGTCCCAGGCTGCCCATGATGCGATGGCATGGTGAAGAACGACATACCCATGTCCGGACTCCGGAGCCGCCCTCACCTTCTCGCGTAGGGAATCGGGGGGCGCGGACGGCTGGGGCAACGTGCCCGGCATGTCGTAGTGCAGCGAGACGTCGAATGCTGTGGTTCCGGGATCCGTGTCGGGGTGCTCGAACCAAGTGACCTCGCCCGGCATGGACTCCAGAAATTCGGCGAACGCGTCACGATCGAAGGAGTGTCCACCGGAAAAAGCCGCGATACGCATGAGGGACGTCCGTTCAGAGTTTCGACTGTTGTTCCAGTCAAGTTACTCGACAGTGGTGGCTGCCCGTCGGAGCTTCAGCGACCCTCGATCATTTTCGCGCACACATCGGTGGTGGCCGACCGGAGACGCGACACCGCGATGTTGGACAAGGGCCCGCCCTCGATCCGCAGGGGCTGGATGGCGATGGTCGTTGCGATCATCGTGCGTGCTCGCAGCGATCGCGCCGCGTGCTGCGCCGCGGCCGATCGCTTGTTCGCCGGTATCTCGGCGTCGGGGAAGTAGTCGAAGGCGCGGCGGACGTGCCTGTCCTCGTATTCCTTCGTCAGTAGACGCGTGCCCGGCGTGGCACCACCGGCCACCTGCAGGAACAGCATCCGAGCCGCATTGGGATGTTCTGCGGTCCAGTCCCACACGGCGTCGACGACATCCTTGAACGCAGCAGCATCGGCCTCGGTGTCGTCCGGTCGAACCGCCTGGGCTGCGGCGGTACTGGCGTCCATCGCGTATCCGAGTGCTGTATCGAACAGCTCTTCCTTGCTGGCGAAGTGGTAGTAGACCGCAGTCGGGACCATGCCTGCTGCTTCGGCGATCTCCTGAATCGACGTCTCCGCGAATCCTTTGCGAGAGAAGACACGCACCGCTGCCTGGACGATGAGGTGGCGGCGAGAGGGTCGGTGGGCAGACCCTTTGAGGGATTCGTTGTCCGGCTCGGACGCGACGGGAGAATCGACGGCAGTCTCGAGCTGGGAACTCTCGTCGACTTTCGACGTCGAGCTGCTGGTTCGTCTCGGCACAGCGTCCTCCTCGGCACCCGGGTCACTGCATGGTGCCATGATCTACGTCATGGCAGCAAAGGCAATGAAGCCGAAATCGACGGTGACGGCCCCGGCGGACAAGGGTGCCAAGCGCGCGGCGCACCGGCCGTCGCGGCGCGAAGTAGTGGTCGACGCCGCCATGCATCTGTATTCGGTCAGGTCCATCGAGGACGTCACCGTGGCCGATATCGCCGCTGAGGCCCAGATGACGTCGGCGGCCGTCTACTACCACTACCCGTCCAAGGACGAGGTTCTGCTCGCCGGGTTGCGTTTGTTCGCAGATGGTCTCCTCGACGAACTTCGCGCAGAGATCGCGGCCGATCCGGACGCTGCTCTGGGTGACATCATTTCGTCGTTGCTCGAGTGGACGGATCAGCACCGCGCTGCCGCATTGGTGTACTTCACCCGATCGCCCGGCTGGAGTCTGTCCATCGAAACCCTGCGAAGAGAAGTGCGTTCGGTGATGTTGGCGCTGTTCTCGGCCGAACTGCGCACTCGAAGCGGCATAGCGTCCAAAGCGAAGCAGGGTGCCGCAGCTGTTGCGTTGACGACCCTGCTCGAAGTGGCGGCCTCGTCGTGGCTCACCGAGGACGCGGTTCTGGCCGACCTCGGCCGACGTCGGTTCTCCGAGGAGGTTCGCGAGCTCGCGGCCGACATCTCCAGCGTCTGACGGGGGATCTCGCGGTACCGATTTCGCGAAGTATCTTTAGAGCGACGACAGTTTGTGGTTGACTTGCTTCCATGCCGCGCGCCAGGTCCATCGATCTCGACAATCCCTTTGCCCCGTTGACCGGGCTCTGTGAACTGATCCTGGTTCGGCATGGTGAGCAGATACTCAGCAAAGAACTGAGCGCGAAAGAGACCGTCGACCCACCCCTGTCCGAACTCGGTGAGCGCCAAGCGGAGGCGGTTGCGAACCGACTCGCGCGCACACGGGTGGATGCGGTCTACAGTTCCCCGTTGCGTCGCGCACTGCGTACCGGCACTCGCATCGCGGGTGAGCACGGGTTGGAGCCCGTCGTCCGCGAGGAACTCTCCGAATACGAACCGTGGCAGAAGTTTCCGGCCGACCAGTCTCCCTTCGAGGTGCTCCCGCACGAAGAGGTCGCGGCGATGTTCCGTGATCACATTCGTACGCGTCGCTACGGTGCGTTCACCTACGCCGAGGACGGCGCAGAGTTTCGGGCGCGTGTACTCCGGCAGATCTCGTCGATCGTCGACGCGCATCTGGGCCAGCGAGTGGTGATCAGCTGCCACGGCGGTGTCATCAACGCCGTGCTCGCCGACGCATTGGGCAGTGCATTCGACATGCCGGTTCGAGTCCACCACACCTCGCTGAGCGTGGTGCGCGGTGCCGATACGCGTCGCGCGGTGCAATCGGTGAACGATTTCACTCATGTGCTCGACTTCCAGACGCACGTCGGAGCCATGAATCTTTAAGTCCTGCAGTCGAATCAAATTACAGTCAAGGAGTCTCACATGGATCTCGACCTTCGTGGAAAACGTGCAATCATCAGTGGCGCGAGCCGCGGCATCGGCCTGTCGATCGCCCGCACACTCCTGGCGGAGGGAGCCTCCGTCGGAGTGTGCGCCCGCGGCGAGGAGCACCTGAACGAGGTTGCCGGAGAACTGTCCGCTTTGGGCACGGTCTTCCACAAAGCGGTCGACGTGGGCGACGCCGCCGCGGTTGCATCGTTCGTCGAGGATGCAGCCGGTGCCCTCGGCGGAATCGACATCGTCGTGGTCAACGCTTCTGCCGCAACAGGCAAGGGTGCTCAGGCATGGCAGAACAGCTTCGACGTCGACCTGATGAGCCTGGTGAACTTCATCGAAGCGGCCAAGCCACACCTCGAGAAGTCCGACGCCGCGTCGGTGGTCACGATCAGCACGACGTCCGCGCTCGAGGCCGGACCGATCAGCACGGCCAACAGCTACGGTGCACTCAAGGCCGCTGTCCTGCAACATTCGTCGGCTCAGGCCCGCGCACTGGGACCTGCCGGCATTCGAGTGAACGCGGTGTCACCTGGCCCCGTCTTCTTCGAGGGCGGTGCCTGGGACACGATCAAGACGAGTCGTCCGGCACTGTACGAGGCCGCTCTCGACGCGGCTTCGCTCGGTAAACTGGCTGCGGCGCAGGACGTTGCGAACGCCGTGACCTTCCTCTCCTCGCCGGCCGCCGGGCACATCACCGGTATCAACATGGTGGTCGACGGCGGATTCACCAACCGCTTCGATTTCTGAGCGCGGCATGGCACAGAAGCTGACGGGCAGCGCCGACGTCGTGATTCTCGGCGGTGGTTCGGGCGGGTACGCCTGCGCGTTGCGGGCCGCGCAGCTCGGCCTGTCGGTCGTCATGATCGAGGCAGGCAGCCTCGGCGGCACGTGCCTGCACACCGGGTGCATCCCCACCAAGGCGCTGCTGCACGCGGCCGAGATCGCCGATTCGGTCCGGGAGGCATCGACTTTCGGGATCGAGGCAACCCTCGGCGGCGTCGACATGACTGCTGTGAACAAGTACAAGGACGAGGTGGTTGCCGGCCTGTACCGAGGACTGCAGGGGTTGGTGGCGTCCCGTGAGATCGAGCTCGTCGCCGGTCGCGGCCGCGTCGTGGACGATCGCACCGTGGAGGTGGAACTCGCCGACGGCGGAATCGGCACGTACCGAGGTGAAGCCCTGGTGCTGGCCACCGGCTCGCAACCGAAGTCGTTGCCGGGCCTGAACATCGG
The DNA here is from genome assembly GCF_002259095.1 of Rhodococcus sp. 05-2254-2. NCBI lineage: Bacteria > Bacillati > Actinomycetota > Actinomycetes > Mycobacteriales > Nocardiaceae > Rhodococcus > Rhodococcus sp. 05-2254-2. The sequence continues at coordinate 89,012 of NZ_NOZJ01000003.1, forward strand.
CGGTTCGGTGATGACCAGCGATCGTGCGCTGGAACTGGATCACGTTCCGGACAGTGTCGTGGTGCTGGGCGGTGGCGTGATCGGATGCGAGTTCGCCAGCGTCTGGACTTCGCTCGGTGCGCACGTCACCATCGTCGAGGCCGCGGCAACGCTGCTTCCTACGGAGGATCCGTGGACGACCAAGCAGATCGAACGAGCCTTCCGTAAACGAGGTATCACTCTACGTACGAAGACTGCGTTCAGCGGAGTCACCGAACGACCGGGCGGCGGCGTGCACGTCGATCTCGACGACGGATCGCAGCTCGAAGCGGACCTGATGCTCGTGGCTGTCGGGCGCGGGTCGCGTACTGCCGACATGGGGTTCGAGGAGTCGGGAGTCGAGCTCGACCGGGGGTTCGTCGTTACCGACGAATGGCTGCAGACGACGGTTCCCGGGGTCTTCGCGGTCGGCGATATCGTGGCCGGTCCGCAACTGGCACACCGCGGTTTCTCTCAGGGCATGCTGGTGGCCGAGCAGTTGGCAGGTTTGGACTGCACACCCGTCGAGGACACCGGAATTCCGCGGGTCACCTACTCGAACCCGGAGGTTGCGTCGGTGGGATTGACCGAGAGCGAAGCCGCGAAGCAGTTCGGCGAGGTCACAACGGTGGTCTACGACCTCGCCGGTAACGGCAAGAGTCGGATTCTGCGCACGTCCGGTGGGGTCAAGCTCGTCCAGGCGGGACCGGAGGGCCGCGTGGTGGGAATTCACTTGGTGGGCGAGCGTGTCGGTGAACTGATCGGGGAGGCGCAGCTCATCTACAACTGGCAAGCGACCGCAGGGGACGTCGCCCAGCACGTACACGCTCATCCGACCCAGGCAGAAGCTCTGGGGGAGGCGCACCTCGCGTTGGCGGGGAAAGCGCTGCACGCGCACAGCTGACGAACAAGGAGAAGCGATGCCTGGACCGGCAGGCCGGCTCGATGCCGTTCTCGTGTGCGGAGGGCAGTGGCACGACTTCGATTACGCACGCCTGCAACTGTTGTCGTCCCTGGCCGAGTACGAGCACGTCCGTACCAGAGTGTTCGAGGACTACGACTGCATCGAGGCGCTGGCTACGGCCGATCTCCTTGTCACTTACACCTGCAATCGAGTTCCCGACGACGCGCAGCAAGATGCTCTGGCCCAGTTCGTCTCTCGTGGTGGCCGCTGGCTCGCCTTGCACGGCACGAACTCGGCGATCGACAGGACTGCGCCCGGTTCGTCGAGAAAGTACGTGACGCCACGAACTCTGGGCACGATTGCGCCCGTGCTGGGAAGCCAGTTTCTCGGACATCCTCCGATTGCGCCGTACACGGTCGAGATAACCGATCCGGCGCACCCGCTCGTGGCCGGAATCGATTCGTTCGAGGTGACCGACGAGCTCTACGTCAGCGAGCTGCATCCGCCGATCCAGATCCTGGCGCACACTCGATTCGTCGGTGAGTCAACGGGTTTCGAGGAAGGGCACACCGCCGACGACGAACCGCGTCCGGTGCTCTACCTCAAGGATCATGGCCGGGGGACCGTGTGTTACTTCACGCTCGGCCATTGCCGAGGACGATTCGATGTGCAGGATCTCGGCATCGACGATCTGGGCCGGGTGGACCGGGGGAGCTGGACGGTACCTCAGTTCCTCACCGTGTTCGAGCGCTGCCTGTCGTGGGCTGTCACCGGAAACGGTGCGACGGCCCACGACCGACCGGTGCTCAGATGATGTCGACGGTGTCGAGGACCTTCTCGGCGTAGGCTGCGTCGCCCTCGATCGAAACATGCGCTCGCCAGGGACTTCGGGTGGTGCCCCACAGCACGAAATCTGTTGCCGACGAGCGAACCACGGTGTCGGCGCCCGTGATACCTGATTCGACCGTCAGAAGTTCGGAACCGGGCCGGAGGGTCCATTCGCCGCCGCCTGCACCGGTGAGGTGCACGCCGAGCGGCTGGTCGAGGACGCTGCTGACCGGGGTACACATCTGCGGTAGGCCGGTCCACATCCAGTCGACGGCGGTGCGGACCAGGTCGTCTTCCGGATCGGGAGTATCGCGTGTCACCGGACCGTCGGGTCCGAGCAGGTCGACGTAGAGGTGGCACCACATGTCGAACGCGAAGGCATCCGAAAGCTGATGGGTGCGATAGGTTCCCAGATCTGTCAGTGTCATCGGCGTCGATGCGAGCTCGCTGCTCTGCATCGCTTCGAGTACTCCGAGTGCTCCGGCCGCGTTGGACAGGAATTCGTCGGCAACCTGCGCGCTCGACCAGTCTCGTCGGGCATCGACCAGTAGGTTCTGCGCCTGTTCCGCGGTAGTCGGCACGGGAGCCGACGGGTCGTGAGGCGGCGGGTCCACCATGACCCTGAAATTGGATCCCGTATGCGCGACCAGGTCTTTGACGGACCACCCGGCGCAGCGACTGGGAGCCGACCACTCCTCCGCGGTGAGCCCTCTGATCACCACCGAATAGCGTTCGGCGAGTTCGCGACTGGCAGACAATCCGGCTGTGCTCATGCATGACTCCGTCGTTGTTGCACCGCTGGGGTGATCATCAGTAGGACGCAGTTCCGCCGTCGACGCTGAGGATGGCTCCGGTGATTCCGGCACCGGCGTCCGAGGCGAGCAGCATGGCCATCGCCGATACTTCTTCGATCGTGTTGGGCCGCTTGATGGCCGACTCCTCGGCGAACAGTGCGACCATCTCGTCGAACGACATTCCCATCGCCGCGGCGGTGCCGGGACCGTTGTTCTTGATGATGTCGGTGATGACGAGTCCGGGACAGATCGAGTTGACGGTGATGCCCTGGGTGCCGACCTCGCGGGCGATCGACTTGGTCATGCCGTTGATGGCGTGCTTGGCCGCGACGTATGCCGTGAACACGGGCTTGCCGTGCTTGCCTTCGACGGACGAGATGTTGATGATCCGGCCGTACTGGTTGGGCAGCATGTGCTTGAGTGCTCGACGGGTGGCCCAGAAATTGGAATTCAGGTTCCAGTTCATCACCAGTGTCCACTCCTCGTCGCTGAGATCGACGGTGGGCTGCAGGTCTTTTGCGCCACCGGCGTTGTTCACCAGAACGTCGATTCGACCGAAGGTGGCGACCGTCTGCTCGATGAAGTTCTCTACGTCCGCCTGAACGGTGACGTCTCCCGCGAAGAATGCAGCGCGATCTCCGACACCGAACTCGGCGAGGGCCTTGTCACCCTTCTCGGCCGACCGGCCGTTGAGTGAGACCTTCGCGCCCTCGGTCAAAGCGGCCTCCGCGATGCCGCGACCGATGCCTTGGGTGCCGCCGGTGACGGCAACAACTTTGTCTTGCAGTTTCATCGAAGTTCTCCTCGGAAATGTCGGACAAGATCTCGAACAAGTAACTTGTCATCGTCTACAGTCTTGCATGTAGAGTGGCGGAAGTCACAGCAATGTGCAGGACGAATCAAAAAACTATCCATCGAGACGTCGACGGTGACGTCAGAGACGAGAAGCGACATGTCCGAACAGCGTTGGTTGGTCGATACCGAGCCCAGCACCCGTCTCCCCGTGTACACCCGCTTGAACGCGAGTGACGTGCTGTCGGACCCGATCACGCCGCTCGGGGCGGATCTGGGTTGGATTCAGAACATCCTGCCGGGATGGAACTTCGGCTATGCCAGCTTCGGTAGCTACTCGTTGGCCGAGTCGCCCGATCCGACGGCGTCGGCAGCCATCTTCTACGGACATCTCTATGTGAACATGTCGATGTCGCGTCTGACCGGCATTCGGGGCGGACTTCCCGTCGAGTTGGTCGATCAGCTCTGGTACGGCGGAGACCCCGATATCCCTCCCTACGTGGCGCACCCGGACGACGAGAACTCGGACGCGAGCCGCCGACTGGAAGCCCGAAATGCCTGGGCTCTCTCGACCGAGAATTTCCCCGAATTGGAGGAGGATCGAACGCTTGCCGATCGCCTCCGGAGCGAACGGCCGGATCTGTCGGTGCTGACCCCGGCTGCCCTCGTCGCGCGAGCACGCTCGGTGATGCCCCTGGAGAGAGTGGCCTGGCGCGGCGAGGTCGTCGCCACCAACTGCTCCGCGGTGGGCCCCGCCGTACTCGGTCAGTTGCTCGGTGCCGAGCATCAGGACCTCATCGTGACCCTCGTGGGTTCCGCCGGCGATGTCGATTCGGCGCTGCCATCGTATGCACTGTGGGATCTGGGCCGACTGGTGCGGGCGAACGACACGCTGATGGCCGCCTTCGACGAGGGTGTCCACGGTGTCGGTGCGCGCGTGCACGGGATCGACTCCGAATTCGACACACGGTTCCAGCAGTTCCTGCTCGACTTCGGTTACCGCGGACCCAACGAATGGGATCTGGGATCGGTGTCGTGGGAGACCCGCCCCGAACTTGTACTCGGTCTGATCGACCGACTTCGGCTGCAGGACGATACGGCCTCACCGCATGCGCGGCTGGCCGACCATGCGTCGGCCACCGACAAGGCGCTGAAGGAAGCCGCGGACATCGTCGGCGACAATGCCGAGGGGCAAGCAACTCTCACCGCTGCACTTGCGTCGGCTCGTCGTTTCGCCGCGTGGCGAGAGCGGGCGAAGACCAACTGCATCAAGGTCTTGCACGAAGCGCGGGTTCCGCTCGTCGAGCTCGGACACCGACTGTTCTCGGAGGGTCTTCTCGAATCGGCCGACCACGTGTTCATGGCTGTCGACGCCGAACTCGACGTACTGGCGAGTGCGCCAGAGTCGATCGCACCGACACTTGCACAACGCCACAGCGACTGGAAGGAACTGTTCGGGCTCGAGCTGCCCACGTTCCTCGACGGACGCGAGGCGTTTCCGCCGTTGTCCTCCCTAGGCCGCAAAGGCCAGTCGGCCGTCGAGCCCGTACGGGTGGGCGATGTGCTGCAGGGTTCGGGCGCGTCACCGGGAGTCACCCAGGGCCGCACCAGGGTGATCACCTCGATGGCGGCACTCGACGAGTTCGAGGTCGGTGAAATTCTCGTTGCGCCACAGACGGATCCGTCGTGGACTCCGTTGTTCATGGTCTCGGGTGGCGCAATCACCGACGTCGGGGCGATGGGTTCCCACGCGATGATCGTCAGCCGCGAACTCGGCATCGCCTGCGCCGCAGGAGTTCCAGCGGCAACTCGCCGCATTCCCAACGGAGCGCTCGTGGAGATCGACGGGTCCAAGGGCACGGTCACCATTCTGGAGCTGCCGTGAGTGCCGGTGTAGTGACCGCGACGCGGGCAGTCTTTCTCGCCGAACGACCCTCGGGCGAACCAGAAGTTCGGCACTTCGACGTTCGCGAGTTGCCACTACGCGAACGCACTGCGGATCAGCTTCTCGTCCGCAACATCTTCATGAGCGTCGACCCGTCGACTCGGGGCCGCCTGGGGACGTCGAACATGCAGTACACCACCAATATCGAGGTGGGTTCTCCGCTCGACGGCTCGGCGCTGGGGGTGGTGCTCGAGGGCACCGACGACGTGCCCGCGGGTTCCTACGTTCGGCATCGACTCGGCTGGCGTGAACACGCGGTGCTCGACACCGCAGCGGCCACGGTGATCGACCCACGCGGTATCGACCTGCACCACTGGCTCGGAATACTCGGCCAAACCGGATTCACGGCGTACTGCGGACTGCAGCGCGCGGGTGAGATCCGAACGGGAGACACGGTGTTCGTCTCCGCAGCGGCAGGCGCAGTGGGCAGCGCTGCGGGTCAGTTCGCGAGACTGCTCGGTGCGACGCGGGTCATCGGTAGTGCCGGGGGACCGGACAAGGCGGCATTGCTGCGTGATCGGTTCGGGTTCGATGTGGGAATCGACTATCGCGCCCGCCCTGTCGGTGCCGCGCTGCGTGCCGCGGCACCGGACGGCATCGACCTCTACTTCGACAACGTCGGCGGCGACCACCTCGTGGCTGCACTGTCTGCGCTTCGTCAGCAAGGCCGCGTCGCCCTGTGCGGAATGATCTCGAACGGTGGTCCGGACAGTCCACCTCTGGACCGTCTGATCGAGGTGATCCTGAAACGGATCACCATGAGAGGCTTCATCGTCCGTGATCACGAGGATCTCAGGAGCGAGTTCGAGGATTGCGTCGCCGGCTGGCTCGCTGCCGGCGAGATCGTGGCCGAGTCCACGATCCACGAGGGCCTCGACAACGCGGCAAGCGCATTCGTGTCCATGCTCGGCGGCGGAAACGTCGGCAAGATGCTGGTCCGGGTGTCCTGACCCGCGTCGTCCCGACGGACCCGACATCTACCCGACGTCTATCCGGCGATGGTCCGGTCGGTGTCCCAATACGGCGCTCGCAGTGCCTTCTTGTCGAGCTTGCCCATGACGTTGCGCGTCAGCTCGTCGACGATCACGTAGCGCTTGGGGCATTTGTACGATGCCATCGACGCCTTGGCGAACCTTTCGAGTTCGGTGATATCGAGTGGTGTATTCGGTTCCGGGACAATCAGAGCCAGCAGGGCTTCACCGAAGTCGGCATCCGGTACTCCGATGACTGCGACCTCCGCCACGGCAGGGTGTGCGGCCAGAACTCGTTCGCTTTCGGCGGGGTAGAGGTTCACGCCTCCCGACACCACCATGTCGGCGACTCTGTCGGTGATGAAGACGAACCCGTTCTCGTCCACGTAGCCGACATCGCCCGGCGTTGCCACACCCGGCAAAATGTAAGCGGCTGCGGTCTTCTCGGGATCAGCGTGATACACCACACTGCGTTCCGGCGGCGTTCGGAAGCCCAGCACCCCGACCTGCCCGCGGTCGAGTTCGGTTCCGTCGGCGTCGACCACGACAGCCTCGAAGGGCGGTACTGCCCGCCCGACCGATCCCGGGTGCGTGAGCCAGTCCGGCGAGGCGATCTTGCACACCGTCCCGATTTCGCTGCCGCCGTAGGACTCCACCAGAACCGGACCGAACCAGTCGATCATCGATCGCTTGACGTCCGGCGGGCACGCCGAGCCGGTATGCGCGACGTACTCGAGACTGGAAACGTCGTACATCGAGCGAATGTGGGTATCGAGTCCGAGCAGCCGCTGGAAGTGCGTCGGAACCATCAACGTGGACGTGACGCGGTGGCGGTCGATCGAATCCAGCGTTCTCTCGGCGTCGAAACGTCCCAGCACCACCACGGGGTTGCCGGAGAGCAGATGCCGAACGGCGGTCAACGGCCCGTTGTGCTGAAGTGGTCCCACGACCAGGTGAACCCCGTCCGGGTAACCCGACCGCGCGGCCACCGCGTCGGCGAATTCTGCAGCGCTCTGGCCCGTGGCCGGTAACCAACGCACCTGGGTGCCTCGGGCACGGCCGGTGGTGCCGGATGTGTAGACCAGAGGCGGACGTGCGGGGCGCTGGGTCGGAGGTGTGGATGCAGACGCAGCTCGTTGCGGCGCGACGGCCACCGACCAGGCCACCGTGTCGACGCCACCGTCGCAGCCGTGCGCAATCACTTCGCGTAGGCCCGCGGTGGCCGCTGCGGCGCGGGCCGAGGCAAGGCCGGCCGGACCGGTCACCACCGCGACGGTTCCGGAGTCGAGGAACTGCTCCGACATCTCGTTCGGTGTCAGCTGACGGGAGATCGCGACGGTACCGACCCCCCGCGCGATGGCCGCCACGTGCGTGAGCAGGGTCGGAGCGCAGTTCTCGCCGATGACGGCGATGCGATCGTCCGAATCGGGGGCGATCTCGAGAAGGAGCTCGCCGAGCGCCTCGAGGGCGCTGAGCAGGTCGGACCACGTCATCGAGGTGGTGTCGTCCGTCAATGCCCGGCCTGATGGCTCGACTCGTGCTCGATCTCTGATTCGGTCGAGCATGGGATCGATCCTCCAAAGGTGTGACGCGGCGGGCTGAAGTAACTTTATAGTGATTCTACTTACATTGCGCTAGTGTGGGGCCCATACTGGTGAAGACGTAAACAAAGTCTGCAGAGAAGAGGTGTACGTGGTGACTTCGACCGCGACCGACCCGACCCGCGAGGCCGTAGAGCCCGTGGGGTCGAACGATCCGACGCCGAGCAGGGAGGTTCTGCTCGATCTGCACCGCAGGATGGTGCGCATCAGGCAGTTCGAGACCGAGGCCGGCCGGTTGATGGAGGGCGGTCGGATGCCGGGCTTTCTGCATCTCTACGTCGGCCAGGAGGCGGTCGCAGCCGGCACGATGTCCAATCTCAGGGACACCGACCAGATCACCTCGACCCACCGCGGACACGGTCATGCCGTCGCCAAGGGTGCCGAATTCAAGCCGATGTTCGCCGAGTTGTTCGGCCGCGTCGACGGTTACTGCAAGGGCCGCGGCGGCTCCATGCACATCAACGACCTGTCGATCGGCATGCTCGGTGCCAATGGCATTGTCGGAGGCGGTATTCCGATCGCCGTAGGTGCTGCGTTCGCGGCCAAGTACCGCGAGGAGGATTCGGTGGCGGTCCCCTTCTTCGGCGACGGAGCGAGCAACATCGGGGCGTTCCACGAGGCGGCCAACATCGCCGGGATACTCGGGTTGCCGGTGGTCTTCGTCTGCGAAAACAACGGATACGCCGAGTTCACGGCACTCCGTGACCACATGAAGCTGGAGAATGTGGCCGATCGCGCTGCGGCCTACGGTTTTCCGAGCGAGATCTGCGATGGAATGGACGCGATCGCCGTGCGGGCCGCAGTCGGTCGCGCGGTCGAGCGAGCGCGAAACGGTGGCGGTCCGACCCTGGTGGAAGCCAAGACGTATCGGTACTACGACCATCAGGGTGTGAAGGGTCTGCGCAAGACGTACCGCACCGCGGAGGAGGTCGAGGCCTGGAAGGAGCGCGATGCCATCAAGTTGCTCGAAGCGCGGGCGGTGACCGAGAGGCTCGTCACCGAAGCCGAATTCGCGACCGTCTGGGCCGAGGTCGACGCCGACATCGCAGAATCCGTGAGTTTCGCCGAGGCCAGTCCGTATCCGGATCTGGCCGACTTCGCCCTCAACGTCTACAGCGACTGAAGATCTGAAAAGGCTGAGAATGTCTACTGCAACGGAATCACCCAACGCAACCGCGACGGCACCGGCCGCTGCGGGCAGAGTCATCACCTACGTCAAGGCCTACAACGAGGCCGTCGCCCAGGTCATGCACGAAGACGAGAACGTCTTCGTCGCCGGCGAGGACGTCGCGGCCTACGGCGGCGTCTTCCACATGTACGACGGGCTGCTCGCCGAGTTCGGATCGCGCCGCATGGTCGACACTCCGATCGCCGAGATGGGTCTGATCGGACTCGGCGTCGGGGCGGCCGCACGTGGTCTACGCCCCATCATCGACATCATGTTCATGGACTTCCTGGCCGTCGCGCTCGATCAGGTGGTCAACCAGGCCGCCAAGATGAAATTCATGTACGGCGGCGAGGTCAAGGTCCCCATGGTCATCGCAGTCGCATACGGAGCCGGAGTCAGTGCGGGCGCACAGCATTCACAGAGCCTCGAGGCCTGGTTGGCTCATACGCCCGGCCTCAAGGTGGTCATGCCGTCGAACGCGTACGACGCCAAGGGACTGATGGTTTCGGCGGTACGTGACGACAACCCCGTCGTGTTCATGCTCAACAAGGTCCTTCTCGGTGCCCGCGCCGAGGTTCCAGAGGACGTCTACGCAATCCCGCTCGGCGAGGCGTCCGTCCCGCGAGAAGGCGAGGACGTGACCATCGTGGCGTTCGGCCGCATGGTCTCCGAAGCGCTGAAAGCCGCGGACATCCTGGCCGAGTCCGGGGTGTCGGTGGAGGTCGTCGATCCTCGCACGGTCCAGCCGCTGGACACTGCCACCATCGTGAGGTCCGCGTCGAAGACCAACCGCATTCTGGTGGTGCACGAGGCAGTGACTTTCGGCGGAATCGGAGCCGAGGTGGCCGCGCAGATCCAGGAGGAGGCGTTCGACTACCTGGACGCGCCCGTCCTGCGCGTCGGCGCGCCCTTCACGCCTGTGCCGTTCAGCACTCCACTCGAGAAGGCCTACGTTCCCGACGCCGACCGCATCGTCGCGGGTGCACGCCGTCTCCTCGAAAGGAACTGATCGTGGCTCAGCAGATCGTGCTGCCGAAGCTGGGTCTGACGATGCAGGAAGGCGTGATCGGCGAGTGGGTGGCCGAATCCGGCCAGCGCATCGGTCTGGGCGACGTTCTTCTGCGCCTGGAAACGGACAAGGTCGATGTCGATGTCGAGGCAGAGGCCGAGGGAATCCTGGCGACGACCGCGCAGGCCGGTGACGTCTTGCCCGTCGGCGCGGTGATCGGGTGGCTTCTCGGCGACGGGGAAACGGCACCGGGCGTCGACGCGGCGGTCGTGACCGCGGACGAACCGGCCGCCGCCGACGGTGCCACCGCCGCCGTCGAGACCGAGGTGCCCACCCTGGGCAGCGACTCACGAATCAAGTCGTCTCCGAATGCCCGTCGGGTCGCTGCGATGTCCCACATCGATCTTGCCCGTGTACGGGGTTCCGGCCCCGGCGGACGAATCGTGTCCGAGGACGTCGAGGAGTTCCTCGCGGCAGTGCCTGTTCACGAGAAGGTAGCGACACCCGAAGCAGCGCAGGCACAGAAGGCGGTCGGTGCGGACCGCGCGGCCGGACAGTTCGTCGGACCGGTACTCCGTCGTCGAGCAGCCGAGCTCGGAGTGGATCTGAGCCGGCTCGTCGGATCCGGTACCGGAGGGCGAATCATCAAGGGCGACATCGAGGCTGCTGCCGGGCACAGTGTGTCGACTCCAGTTGCCGTGGAACCGGTGGGAGCGGACGCGCCTGCGCGCGAGACCGGCCCGAAAGCCGGCGACGTCATTCCGCTGAAGGGCATGCGAGGCGCTATCGCTCGCAACATGCTGGACAGTCTGCACTCCATGGCGCAGCTGACGCACGGCTACGAAGCGGATGTGACCGCACTGGTGCAGATCAGGGCCGAACTGGGAGCCGAGTCCGCGCGCAGCGGGTCGAAGCCGCCGAGCCTCAACGCGTTCGTGGTCAAGGCCGCAGCGCTGGCGCTGAGGAAGCATCCACTGCTGAACGCGGGAATCGCCGACGACGAGGTGACCCTCTTCGAGGCCATCGACATCGGCGTCGCCGTGTCGGTCGAGGGTGGTCTCGTCGTTCCGGTCGTCCGGGGAGCGGATTCGTTGTCGATCGGCGCAATCGGCGCTCGCACCACGGAATTGGCGACAGCTGCCAGGACGGGGAGGCTGGGATCGTCCGATATGGAGGGTGCGACGTTCTCGGTCAGCACGCTCGGGGCGTACGGAGTCGACTTCTTCACGCCGGTCATCAATCCCGGCAACGTGGCGATCCTCGGAGTCGGCAGAGTGAAGGACGGATTCCGTTGGGAGGGGCACACTCCCGTCAAGACTCAGGTGATGACTCTGAGCTTGACGTTCGATCATCGGGCCGTGGACGGAGCTCCCGCGGCGGAATACCTCCGTACGGTGAGCGAGATCCTGGCGCGTCCGCTGAGCCTGTTGGCGGACTAGGCGAGCGGTAGGAGATGGAATCGACTGCGATCGACGACAGGCTGTTCGTCGAACTCGACCCACCACTGTTGGCCGGGAGTTCTTGTGGCGACTGCGATGTGGTCGTCTTTCCGGCAGCCCATCGGTGCCCGGGGTGTACCGGCGAGTACGTCACGCGCATCGCGCTGCCGAACCGAGGAACGATCTGGACGTGGACCACCCAGGCGTTCGCGCCGAAACCGCCGTACCAGCCGCCGTCGTCGGGATTCGAACCGTTCGTCGTCGGATACGTCGATCTCGGTGCGGTTCTGGTCGAGTCGCGAATAGTCGGTGAGGTCGCGATCGGTGACGAGGTCGAGTTGCGTCTGCTCGACGTCGGTGGGGGCCAGGTCACGTTCGCCTTTGCCAGGGTGGTCTCGTGAGTCCGGCCGACATCTTCGTCGTCGGAGCGGGGATGCATGCCTTCGGGCGGCACGACGGTGTCTCCGGCATGGACATGGGTGAACACGCACTTCGTGCCGCACTGAAAGACGCCGGAATCGGGTGGTTCGATGTCGATGCGGCCGTCGGTGGCAGCAACGTCTCCGGCAAGCCCGACTCGCTGGTGTCTCGGCTCGGGCTGACCGGAATCCCGTTCACGACCGTCAAGAACGGCTGCGCCACAGGGGGAGTCGCGCTGTCGACCGCGGCCGACATGCTCACCGCCGGTCGAGCGGGGATCGTCGCAGTCGTCGGTTTCGACAAGCACCCGCGAGGAGCATTCGCATCCGACCCAGCGGCCTACGGTCTCGACCCCTGGTACGCGCAGACCGGTCTGATGGTCACGACGCAGTACTTCGCCATGAAGACTCGTCGGTACCTCCACCGGTACGGACTCGACGAGTACGCCCTCGCCGCGGTATCCGAGCGGGCCTTCGCCAACGGGGCCGCGCATCCGATGGCATGGCGTCGCACTCCGCTGACCTCTGCGCAGGTTCTGGCGTCCCCGATGATCAACGACCCGCTGACCCAGTACATGTTCTGTTCGCCGGGCGAGGGCGGTGTGGCACTGATTCTCGCTCGGGGTGAGCGGGCACACGACATGTGCGAGCGGCCGATTCGGCTGGCATCCGTCGAAGTCCGAACGAGACGACCGGGATCCTTCGAGGTCTTCTCACCCTGGTTGACCACCGATCCGGTGCACAGCCCGAGTATCGACGCGGCCGCGTCTGCATTCGCCGGAGCGGGTGTGGATCCGGCCGACGTCGATGTGGCGCAGTTGCAGGACACCGATTCCGGGTCCGACTTGATCCACATGGCCGAAACCGGGCTCTGCGAGCACGGTGAGCAAGCACAGTTGCTCGGCTCCGGAGCGACCGACTGGGACGGCGACCTTCCGATCAACACCGATGGTGGATGTCTGGCCGGAGGTGAGCCGATCGGCGCATCCGGATTGCGGCAGGTGCACGAGGTGGTGCGTCAACTGCAGGGTCGAGCGGACGGGCGTCAGGTGCCCGGCGGGCCGACCGTCGGATTCACGCATGTCTACGGGGCACCGGGTCTGTCGGCCTGCACCGTGCTGACGAGCCGATAGCGAAAGGCGAACCATGACAGAGGTTGTCGACACCGTTCCCGAGTTGGCCGATTTCCGGTCGGAGGTCCGCTCGTGGTTGAGCTCTATCCTCCCGCCGCGGCCGACCCCGTCACCGGACGACCGGCCGGACCTGGCCGTCTTTCGCAATCTGTCAGATGACGACGAGTCGGCCTTGCTCGACGCCGTCAGAGAATACCGTCGCAGGCGTTTCGATGCAGGCTACGGCGCGGTGACGTTGTCGGTCGAGCACGGTGGACGCGGGCTTCCCGCGTCGTTCGCATCGGCCATCGCTCAGGCCGAGCGCGAGTTCGATGTTCCGCCCTCGACCGAACTCATCAGTGTCACCACGGGTCTCGTCGGCCCCGCGGTTGCGATGTTCGGGTCCGACGAACAACGTGAGACCTACGCGAATCCCTTGCTGCGCACGGATTTGCTGGCCTGTCAGCTCTTCAGCGAGCCCGGTGCCGGCTCGGATCTGGCGGCTCTGGGATGCCGTGGGGTGCGCGACGGTGACGAGTGGATCTTCAACGGGCAGAAGGTGTGGTCGTCGGGCGCACGGTTCGCAGACCTCGGGATGCTCCTGGCCCGCACCGATCCCGACGTGCCCAAGCACAAGGGAATCACCGCGTTCCTGGTTCCACTCGACCTCGAGGGCGTCGAGATCCGCCCGATTCGGCAGATGAGCGGGGGCGCATCCTTCAACGAGGTGTTCCTGCACAACGTTCGAGTTCCCGACAGCATGCGCCTGGGCGACGTCGGCGCGGGGTGGAAAGTTGCCGGTGCCACTCTGGCCTTCGAGCGCACCGCCTCCGGTTCGGTGACCCGCAAGAAGGGCGGCTCGGTCGCAGAGTTGGTGACTCTCGCACAATCCCTCGGCGTGGCCGGCGATCCGCTGGTGCGTCAGGACATCGCCGACGTGTACATCCGATCCGAACTGCGCGCCGCCACCGCCGACAGGGTAGCGAGGGCCGCTGCGGCAGGGATCTCGCCGGGACCGGCCGCGTCGGTCGGAAAACTGATGGCATCGGACGTGCTGAGCAGGATCGGCGAGATTGCCGCAGACCTGTTGGGAGAGAACATCTCCGCCCGGGTGAACGACGACCTCTTCGCGTGGTCCGAGCACGTGTTGGGTAGCCCGGGTTACCGGCTGGCGGGCGGCACCGATCAGATTCAGCGAACCATCATCGGCGAAAGAGTGCTCGGCTTACCGTCCGAGCCACGGGAGAATCGTGATCGGCCGTGGTCGGGGCGCGACAAGCGCTGATCTACCGGGTGGAGGTCTCACCAGGCGAGGGCGAGGGCCAGACGTTCCCGATGGAACGCGGAACCACCGAAGAGTTGAGCGTCTGCGCGTGCACGTCGGAAGTACAGGTGGCAGTGGTGCTCCCAGGTGAAGCCGATGCCGCCGTGCAGTTGCACCGCCTCGGCCGTCACCGTTCGGTACGCGTCCGAGCACCACGCCTGGGCAACCGAACCGGCTTCGGTGCGGTCTTCGGCTTCGACCGCGCGGGTCACCGCTGACCGACTCGACTCCACCAGCACCAGTAGGTCTGCGAGCGAGTGCTTCACCGCCTGGAAGCTACCTATCTCGCGGCCGAACTGCCGTCGTTCCTTGGCGTACCGGACCGTGGCATCGAGACTGGCCTGGGCACCGCCGAGCTGCTCGGCGGCCAGCACTATGCAGGCGAGGTCGAGGGCCGGAAGTAGTGCGGTCGCAGCGCTGCCGCCAGTCGTGAGACGTCGTGCCGAGGTATCGGTGAGGGTCACAGAGGCCTGAGCGCGGGACAGATCCAGTGTCTCGACGCGGGAGATCGACGCGCCGTCGGCAGACGCCTCGAGGACGAAGACATCGGGGCCGTCGGGAGTTGCGGCCACGGTGACGATCCATCGCGAGCCTGCGGCACCCGGGACGGCTGGCGTGTGCCCGCTCACCGTCCATCCGTGGCTGTTCTCCGAGGCGGTGAACGGCAGGTGGTCGGGCGACCACCACCCGCGCCGGTCGAGCCCGGCGAATGCCGCAGGCTGCCCTTCGGCGATGTCGGACACCACGTCCTCGGCGCTGCCTGCGCCGACGAGCACCTGCACCGCGAACAGGGTCGAGAGGAAGGGGACCGGAAGCAGGGCAGCGCCGAGCTCCTCGGCGACGACGGCCAACTCGTCCAATCCACCTATGCCACCGCAGGATTCGGGTAATCCGAGTGTTGCTGTTCCGATCTGCTCCGCCAGTATCGACCAGGCGCGCGTGTCCCATCCTGGGCCGGCCGGATCGAGTCGACGGCACAGGTCGTGTCCGCCGAGTTCGGTGGCAGCAGCGCGGACGGCAGCTCGAAGGGCGTCGAGTTCGGCGCTCATCGTGTGGAATTCACCGGCTTTCGAGGGTGGCGTGCGCCGCGGCGAGCCGGGCAACCGGGACCCGCCGAGGTGAGCACGAGACATAGTGCAGGCCGAGCGAATTGAGGAACGAGATGGACTGCGGATCGCCGCCGTGCTCACCACAGACACCGAGTTTGACGTCGGGACGAGCGGTGCGGGCACGGTCGACGGCCATGGAGACCAGAGCGCCGACACCGTCCCGATCCAGGACGGCGAACGGGCTGTCCGTCAACAGACCGTGTTCGAGATAGTGGGCCAGTACCGTCTTCTCCACGTCGTCGCGGGAGAACCCGTAGGTGAGCTGGGTCAGGTCGTTCGTCCCGAAGGAGAGGAACTGGGCCTCGGCGGCCAATGGTTCGGCCAGCAGGGCTGCGCGGGGAGTCTCGATCATGCTGCCGACGAGATAGGGAACGGTGACGCCGGTGTCGGCGGCAACGGTCGCAGCGGCCCGGTGCACCTGTGCGATGGCCTCGGTCAGTTCGCCCGGCAGCGACACCAGCGGAATCATGACCTCGAGTTGCGGTGTCATTCCTTCGCCGTTCACCACGACCCACGCACGGAACAGAGCTTCGGCCTGGGCGGGATACAACCGGGTCTGCACCATGGCGAATCGAACTCCGCGTAGACCGAGCATCGGGTTCGATTCGTGTGTGGCAGCAGCACGTTCGGCTTGTTCGCGGTCGCGATAGTGGCCGTCGGCCGGGAGGAACTCGTGCAGCGGCGCATCGAGCAAGCGCACGGTGACGGGTCGGTCGCCGACGACACGGAGCAGGTCGGTGAAGTCCGATTGTTGCGCGGCGGTCAGGGCCGCAATGGCCTCGATCTCCTCGGCCTCGCTCTCGGCCAGTACCAGCCGTTGAACCAGCGGGAGTTGATCGCCGAGGAACTGGTGCTCGGTGCGGCACAGTCCGATTCCCTCGGCACCGAGGCGAAAGGCGGTAGCGGCGTCGTCGGCATTGTCCGCGTTGGTGCGGATTCGCAGTTCGCGGATGTCGTCCGCCCAACCGAGCAACACTTCCAGTTCCGCTGACGGCTCGGCCGGCCGAATTGCCACGGTACCGACGTAGACGTCACCGGTACGGCCGTTGACCGAGACGGTGTCGCCCTCGGCGAGGGTCACGCCGCCGGCCGTCACGGTGGCGCGCTCTTTGTCGATGCGGATGGTCGCCGCGCCGCAGACCGCCGGACGACCGGCACCGCGGGCAACGACGGCGGCGTGGGATGCGAGCCCGCCGTTGGACGTGACGACCGCGGTGGCTGCCAACAGAGCGGGCACGTCGGCGGGGCTGGTCTCGGACGCAACGAGGATGACGGCCTTGCCCTGCGCTGCCAGAGCAAGTGCTCGATCGCTCGACAGTGCGATCTCGCCGACGGCCGCACCCGGTGACGCGGGGAGTCCGCGGACGAGCAACTGCTCGCTACCGGTGAGGGTGAGCTGAGCGTGCAGAAGGTCCTGCATCAGGTCGGGCTCGAGCATGCGCACTGCCTCGCTGCGGTCGATCGATCGCGCGTTGGCCAGATCCACGGCGAGATTGGTGACCGCACGTGGGCCTGGATGGTCCAGCGCGCCTGCACTCAGCAGGGCGAGCTGGCGATCGCGGACCTCGAACTCGATCTCGGCGACACCGCGCAGATGCGGCTCGAGAGTCGCGAAGATCTGATCGAGGATCTGTTCACCACCGGGAGTGCTGGACAGTGGTTCGCCAGGACCGGGATTGGGATCGGCTTTGCGGACACCGAGGTGGAACACGCCGTGGGGTGCGTACTTGCCGGTTTCGAGGTCGCGGCTGACGGCGGAACCATGGCCCGAGTCGTCCCAGGGGCCGAGTCGCAGAGCACGGACGTGCAGTGCAAGGCCCAGATCGTCCGGTAGGGACAGAGAGCGGCGGGCCCGCTGCCCGCGGGGAGAGGCCCAGCGAGCCAACATGGCGGTCGCTGCGAGGCCGAGCTGCTCGGCAGGTTCGGTGGGAAACGGACTGCCCGTCGCACGTTCGATCAGTTCGAGAAGGGCGGGTACGCGAGACCGACTGTCGGGGTGGTCCTCGTCCAGATCGTCGAGATCGTCGGTGTCGACGTCGAGGGCACCTTCGGCGACGAATCGAAGGGTCGCAGCCCACGAGTCGTAGATGTCGCGATCGCGTCCGATCACCTCGACGAGTGCATCGACGTTCAGGGGCGAGAGCCCGATGACCGAGATGGCAGGAGGCAGAGCCGACACCGGAACCGGTGCGCTGCATCGCAGATGCAGCAGCATGGGTCGGCGCTCGGTGCGCACCGACGGCCAGATCCCGCGGACTGCCAACTTCTCCAACAGATCGATCGTGGCGCTCGCGGTGTCGGGAACGCGCAGGCCGGCACCGGACCCGATCGGCACCGTCAGCCCGGGTACGACCGGAAGCCCGAGCGCGACAAGGTTGTCCATCTCGACGCCGTGCACCCCCAGCGCGTCGGCACCGAGACCGCGAGCACGGCCTTGCCCGTACGGCACTGCTGCGCGCGCGGAGGTGAGTACGGAACTGTCGGACAGGGTCATTCGGCGCTACCGCGAACGAGTTCCTCCTCGAGGGCCTCGTCCTCGGCGCGGGTGAGTCCCAGCATCATCAGCACGTGCTGATGGAGCCACATCCACACGGTGTGATAGCCATCGGTCAAGGGCGACGTCATCGACGCGGTGTCGCCGTTGTCGAACCGTTCGAGTGCGACATGTAGGCGGTCGCGGTACTCCAGTAGGACTGCACACTGCTTCCCACCGCGGCGGAGCAGCTTGGCCACGGACGTATGAATGTCCTCGAGCTGGTCGCGGATTCTGGCGTCGTACTGTGCATCGCCGTGGTCGTTTGCCGTGCCGTCCGGACGGCACTGCCATGCGGTGCACAGTTCCCGCAGCCGACGGTTGACCGGTAGGAATGCGCGCAGGAAGTCGGTGACCGCAGAGTGCTCGTCGCTTCCGTCTGTGAGACGAACCTGCGCACCGGCAGCGGCGATTCCGGCCTGCGTCGGCATCACGACCGGGCCCTTGGCCACGGCGTCACCGGCATCGACGACAGCCTGTAGCTCGGGCGTGACCGGCCCTCGAAGCATGCCCTTCACAACGAGGTCGACCAGAGCGGTCGATTCGGATGTGGTGGTCGCAAGGTCGTTCATGGTGCTCCTGGCGCTCTCCGGTCCCCCGTGGGGAACAGCCTTCGGCAAGTGACGTACGTCTACCGTAGGCGGGACTGTGACGGTGCTCATAACCTACTCAAATAGTAGTGGATGTCAAGAAACTTTGTCCAACTCTGTACAGGTTTGACTGCGGCTAGTTACTTGACAGCATGTCGCCTTTTGCGGCTAGGCTGCGTGTGATGGCCGCCACTCGGCCGACCGCCGTACGGGAAGAGGGATCGCGACATGGACGACCGAACCGAGCTCTACATCGGCGGGAAGTGGGTGGCCTCCGCGGGCGGGGGCACCATAGATGTGCTCGACGCCACGACGGGTGAGCTGCTCGCCCGCGTACCCGCAGGAACGGAAACCGACGTCGACAACGCTGTCGCCGCAGCGCGCTCCGGCTTCGATGTGTGGTCGCAGTCCTCGATCGAGGAGCGCGTCTCGGTGTTGCGGCGGATCGCCGACGGGCTGGTCGAACGCGAGAGCGAGCTCGCCGAGATGATGGCGCGCGAGGTCGGGACGCCGATCGCGCGGTCTCGAACCGTACAGGTGGGGCTGGGAGTCACGATCTTCCGATCGATGGCGGACATTCTCGAGGACACCTCGTTGGAGGAACGTCGCGGGACATCGTTGATCCTGAAGGTCGGCATCGGTGTCGTCGGTGCGATCACGCCGTGGAACTATCCGCTGTATCAGCTGGCCGCCAAGGTCGCCCCGGCCATCGCAGCCGGATGCGCCACCGTGGTCAAGCCCAGCAGTGTGGCCCCGCTGGTCGCGTTCGCCGTCGCCGAGATCGCCGATTCCACCGCTCTGCCGCCCGGCGTGCTCAACATCGTCAGTGGAACCGGCGGCCGAGTGGGGGAGCGGCTGGCCGGTCATCCGGACGTCGACATGGTGAGTCTGACCGGCTCTACATCGGCCGGTGCGCGCGTCGGTCAAGTGGCTGCAGCTGGTATAAAGAAAGTAACCCTCGAGCTGGGCGGCAAGTCCGCCTTCATCATCGCTCCCGACGCCGACTTCGATGCAGCTCTGACCGCCGCGGTGCGCGGCTGCTACGTCAACAACGGGCAGACCTGCACTGCGACAACGCGGCTGCTGGTACCCGCCGATCGCCTCGAGTACGTCGAGGAGAAACTGGCGGAGTTGGTCGGCTCGCAGCGGATCGGTGACCCCCTCGACGAATCCGTCGACATCGGACCGATGGCATCGCGTGAGCAGCAGCAATCTGTCCTCGATCACCTCTCCGCAGTTCCCTCGAACGCTCACTTCGTGGTCGGTGGGCCGGGCGACGTGCCAGACCTGGACGATCGACTACGGTCGGGATTCTTCGTCCGCCCGACGGTGGTGAGCCGGGTCGACAACGATTCTGCGATCGCCCGTGAAGAGGTGTTCGGCCCGGTCCTCACGGTGCTCACCTACGACGGGATCGACGACGCGGTCCGCATTGCCAACGACTCCGAGTACGGGTTGTCCGGAGCCGTGTTCGCGGCCGACGACGACGCAGCGATTGCCATCGCCCGTAGGTTGCGCACCGGTCAGGTGGGCATCAACGGGGGGCGCTTCAATGCCCTTGCACCGTTCGGTGGCATGAAGAAGTCGGGTATCGGACGAGAGCTCGGACCGGATGGACTGGACGAGTACTTCGAGAAGATCTCCCTACAGTTGCCTGCGACATGAGCGCCGAGGCGACCGGTGACATCACCCGGCTCATGGCGCGATTCGCGCGAGGGATCGACCTGCGTGACTGGGATATGTATCGATCCGTGTTCACCGACGAGATCGACGTCGACTACACCAGCTACCGCGCGGGTAACGGTGGGCACTTCCGCGCCGAGGACTGGGTGCAGCGTGGGCGAATGCTGTTCCCGGGGCTCGTTGCGTCGCAACATTTCTTGTCGAACTTCGACATCACGGTCGAGGGTGATCGGGGCACGGTCATCACCTACGTGCGAGCCGAGCACGTACTCCCGAACACCTCCGGCGATGCCGTGTTCACCATCGGCGGGTACTACACCGATTCGGTGGTGCGAGTCGGCGGTGAGTGGAAGATCTGCCGAAAGCAACTGACGGTTCTCTGGAACTCCGGCAACCCGCAGGTGCTGACGCTGGCCCGTGAACGAGCGGCTGCCCTACTCGCCGAGGCCTAGACGCGTCAGAGGCGGCGAACGGGATCGGTTCCGTCCCAGTTCGTCGCGGCGTCGGCAACACGCCGGTACAGCTCGAGAATGCTCGGCCGTGGCTCGTAGATCTCCAGGAGATGTCCGAGCTGCGGCCGCGCATCGTGGAACGCGAAGTTGTTGCCGTGCGGGGTGGACGCCGACAGTAGGGCCGGCCAACCACGCTCGGTGAGTTGCCGTTGGTGCTCGGCGAACGACGCGACCATGATCGCAACGTGGTGCACACACCCGCGTGCTCGCGTGGTCTCGGCGAATTCCGGCGGTTCGGCCGAGTGCGTGTGCACCAATTCGATCTGCATGCGGCCCCATTGCCCGTAGGCCGATGAGTGGTCGAAAGCCCCCGTTCTGCCGTCGGGGCCGTCGGCGGCCGTGATGACGTTTCTACGCACGAAGAACGGGCCTGCCCCGGTGCGGACCGAAAAGTCGGCGGCCGCCTCGTGAATGTCGTCGACCATGTACGCGATCTGAACCACACTGCCCAACTCGAACTCGCTCATCCCTGATGCCTCGATTTCCACTGTCGATATTGATGCAGCTAACTGATGAACGACTGCAGATATGCAGAGTCGGCGTTCGGTCACCGTAGGTACTGCTGTTCCGGCAGGTTCCATGATTCCTGCACTGAGGCAAACAATGTCGAGTTTCGCAGATTGCTGGACTTATCCCTGTACATAGTTGAGTATGACGTGGGTAACAAAAGCGAGACTCAAGTAACTCAAGTCACAGGCGGGCTTCCATGACCGATGCACTGAGCATCACCAGTCTTTCCAAGACCTTCGGCGGGCATCGCGCGCTCGCCGGCGTGGACTTGCAGTTGGCCCCGGGGGAGATTCGAGGGCTGGTCGGCCAGAACGGGTGCGGCAAGTCGACGCTCATCAAAGTGCTTGCCGGATATCACGACCCGGACGACGGTGCCCGAATATCGGTCGATGGTCACGAGCTGGCCCTCGGTGTCCCCGGCAGCGGTGAAGCTGCCGGCCTGCGATTCGTCCACCAGGAACTCGGGTTGGTCGAAACCCTCGATGTCGTCGACAATCTGGCACTCGGCCACGGCTACCTGACCACCGCGGTCGGAACGATCGACTTCCGTGCCGAGCGATCCCGGGCCGAAGCCGCCCTCGCCGAATTGGGAGTCGAGCTGGAACTGGGGAAGCTCGCCGGGGCGCTCAGTATGAGCGAACGCACCATGCTCGCGATCGCCCGTGCGGTTCAGGACAGGTCGGGTCGAGCCGCAGTACTGGTTCTCGACGAACCGACGGCCAATCTTCCCGCAGCAGAGTCCGTTCGGCTGTTCGAGCTGGTGCGCAGAATCAGGGATCGCGGTGTCGCAGTCCTGTTCGTCTCGCATCATCTGAACGAGATCTTCTCGCTGTGCGACAGCGTCACCGTGATGCGGGACGGCGCAGTCGTGAGCACGCGTCCACTCGACGGTCTCGACGAATCGGGGCTCGTCGAGTTGATGATCGGACGTCGCATCGACGACTTCCTGGCCGAGCCGGAAGAGACGTCGAACCCCGATGGGGATCCCGTGCTCGAGGTGTCCGGCATGAGTTGCGGTGCGGTGGAGAACTTCGGGTTCGAGATCAGGTCCGGTGAGGTCCTCGGCATCGCCGGGATCACCGGTTCCGGTCGTGAGCAGATCGTGCCTGCGCTCTTCGGTGCCGAGTCTCGACGCGGCACAGTCGTCGTCGACGGTATGGTCGTCGAACCGGGGCGCCCCGACCTCGCCATGTCGGCGGGCGTCGGATGCGTTCCTGCCGAGCGGCTTTCGAATGCTGCATTCGCTACCGCCTCCCTTCGCGAGAACGTCTCCGTCGCGGACCCGTGGGGGTTCTCCCGGGGTGGGATAGTGCGAGTGAAACGGGAGAAGTCCGACGTGGCCACGTGGCTCGAGCGACTCGGCGTGCGCCCGGCCGGTGACACCGAGCGCCATCTCGGCACTCTCAGCGGAGGAAACCAGCAGAAGGTCGTCCTGGCCAGGTGGCTTCGACGCAGTCCTCGCGTGTTGCTGTTGGACGAGCCGACGCAGGGTGTCGACATCGGTGCTCAGGCCGACATCCATGCGCTCGTGGACAAGGCCGCGCAGGACGGTGCCGCGGTGCTCGTGGTGTCCACCGATCACGGGGAACTCACGCGATTGTGCGATCGGGTGCTGGTTCTGTCGGCAGGCCGGGTGGTCGACGAATTCTCCCGCCCTCGCATCGACCCGGATCGCTTGACGGCCTCGACTCTCAAGAAACCCGCTTCCGCTGCTGTGCGGTCCGGCGCAGACCCTCGGTGAAAGGATCACCATGACAACACAATCCCACGAAGGCACAGCAGCGTCGCCGCACACTCCGCCGCCCGGAGGTAGGGGTGGTACGGAACGGCGCACGGCTCGACGACGACCGAATCTCGGACTCGACCGCTTCAGCGGTCTCTATGTGTGGATCGTTGTCATCGCGCTCTTCGCACTCTGGATTCCGGACACCTTCATGACACAGGGGAATTTCCGCATCATCGCCGGCGACCAGGCGATCACGGCGATGCTGGCCATCGGTTTGATCGTGCCACTGGCTGCCGGGGTGTTCGATCTGTCCATCGCAGGCATCATGGGCTTCTCGGTCGCGATGGTGTCCTACCAGCTCTCGCAGGGCGTCAGCACCCCCATCGCCGTCGTCACCACTCTGCTCTGCGGTGCGCTGATCGGGGCAGTCAACGGTTTCGTCGTCGTCAAGCTCAAGGTCGACTCGTTCATTGCCACTCTGGGAATGTCGAGCATTCTGCTGGCGGGGACCTACTGGGTCACGGACGGCAAACAGATCACCGAGGGGTTCACCGACGGCTTCCTCGATCTGGGAAGCAAGCCGTTCCTCGGTCTACCCCTTCCCTTTTTCTACATGATCGGCGTCGCCGCCGTGATGTACGTCGTACTCGAGAAGACCCCGTTGGGTCGCTACTTCTACGCCACCGGTGGCAACCGTCAGGCCGCACGGCTCGCCGGACTACGAGTCGAGCGAATCATGTTCGGCGCGTTGATGACGTCGGCCACCATCGCGGCCTTCACCGGAGTCGTCCTGGCAGCCAAGCTCGGCACCGCCGCGCCCGACATCGGCCCGTCGTACCTGCTGCCGGCGTTCTCGGCCGTCTTCCTCGGCTCGACTCAGATACGCGCCGGGCGGGTCAACGTACTGGGCACGCTGATCGCCATCTACCTGCTTGCCACCGGTGTGAAGGGACTGCAGTTGGCCGGTGCTCCCAGCTTCGTCAACGACCTCTTCAACGGACTCGCCCTCATCGTCGCCGTGGCTCTCGCGGCCCGGACCGCCCGCCGTACCTGAACTCTCCTCCACCCGAAAGGTGATCACGTGAAATCGACCAACTGGACGAAGGCTTTCGTTGCCCTCGTGTCCGCAAGCTTGTTGGTGTCCGCATGCAGCAGCTCGGACGAGACGACGGCGACCGGAGAAGCTGCCGACGTCGCCGGCGCGCAGGCCGTCGCCGATCAGTACGAGGCCCCGCCGGCCGATCTGGTTCTGACGACGCCGTTGAGCAGAGCTCCGGACAGCGGCAAGTACGTCATCAGTATCGAGACCCCGCAACCGATCTCGAGCGCGAAGAACGATGCCATTCAGCAGGCGGCGGACGTCCTCGGGTGGCGCTATCAGCGAGTATTGATGGGCACCGACGCCGAAGCGGCACCCAAGGCGATGGACCAGGCAATCGCGCTGCGGCCGGACGCGATCCACATCTCTGGTACCCCGCTCACGATGCTCACCCGGCAGATCGAATCTGCCGATGCCGCGGGCATTCCCGTCATCGCGGACAGTATCGCGGGCCCTCCCGTCGCCGGTGTCATCTCCACCGCCTTGGACGGCGACGCTCAGGTCGAGGAGTGGGGAAAGATGGTCGCGAGTCAGGTCGTCGCAGACAGCGATGGGCAGGCGAATGTCGCGATCTTCTCGATCACCGACTACTCGATCCTCAACGTCTTCACCGACGCATTCACAGCTCAGTTGGAAGCCCAGTGCCCGGACTGCACCACCCAACTCGTGAATCAGCAGGTCACCGATCTCGGCACCAAGACTCCGCAGAGCGTCGTCAGTACACTCCAGCGGGACCCGACCATCAACTACGCGGTCTTCTCCTTCGGCGATCTCGTGTTGGGTGTCGATGCGGCGCTGCGTGGTGCGAGCCTGACCGATCAGGTGACTTTCGCCGGTCAGACGCCAACACCGGACAACCTCGAGTCGCTGAAGGGTGGCGACAACAGTGTGTGGGTCGGCTTCCCGGTGCAGATTCTGGGGTGGCGCGTCATCGACACTCTGGCGCGGCATTTCAACGGCGACGACCTCGCAGCGGCCGACGCCGCGTTCCTCCCCACGCAATTGCTCAACAGTGACAACATCGGGTCGGCAGTCCTCGACGAGGATACCGGGTACTACGTCGGTGTCGCGGATTACCAGGGTGAATTCGAGACACTCTGGCAGAAGTGACGCCTCGGGTTCTGTCCCTGTCGCATCTGTCGGCGCTGCACCTCTCACCCCCGGAGTTGATCGACTGCGCTGCGTCGGGTGGCTTCGACGCGGTGGGTATCCGGGTGGCGCAGGGCGAACGGGACAGGGGATTCCTTCTCCCGGCGGGATCGGCGCTGCTGCGGGATACAGCATCTGCGTTGGCGCACAACGGGATTCGCGTTCTCGATGTCGAGGTGGTCAAGCTGCATCCCGGAAGCTCCGAGGGCGATTGGTCGGCGATTGTCGAGGCAGGTGCCGAACTCGGGGCGAAGCATCTGCTCGTGACGGTGCTCGATGACGATCGCAGTCGAGCAATCGACAACTTCGACCTCCTGTCGGAGTTGTCCGGGGCGTACGGCCTACGGTGTTGTCTCGAGCCGATGATTTTCTCGTCTGTTCGGGACTTCACTGCCGCTGCTGCATTCGTCGCCGAAGCTCGGGGGAGCGATTCCGGCGTCCTCGTCGACGCCCTGCATTGGATCCGGGCGGGATCGGAGCTGGCCGATCTCGACGCCGTCGACGAGAACTCGTTGCCGTACTGGCAGATCTGTGATGCAGCGTCGGCGGAGCCCTCGGACGACCTGAATGCTGCGATCACCGAGGCTCGAACCGACAGGCTCCCACCGGGACTGGGTGCATTCCCACTGGCCGATCTCGTGCACGCACTCCCATCGACGGCTGCGGTGAGCGTGGAGGTCCCGTCCGCCCGTAGCGCGGCCGACACGCGGGCGTGGATTGCAGAACTGGGTCGAGCGACGCGAAAGGTGCTCGACGACGCGGAAAGTGAGAAACTGGAGACATGACCAACAAACTGCATTGCATACTGTCATGACCGGCACCGTCGAGCGCAAGTACGTCCACGTCGTCGCACCCGGAACCGCGGAGACGACGATCGAAGCCGCATCGCCGCCTGCCCCCGACGCTGTTGTCGTCGACATCCGCTACTGCGGTATCTGTGCGACCGACACACACGGATACTCGTCCGCTGCTCTGCCACCGGCCGTGTTCGGACATGAATGGACAGGCACGATCAGCGCCGTCGGTGAGAACGTGACCACCCTGCGGGTGGGTCAACGCGTGGTGGCCGGTGTCGGGCCTGCGTGCGGTGTGTGTGCCCAATGCCGGGCAGGTCACGCCGCTCACTGCGACCTGGCCTTTGCAGAAGCCAACGGCATCACCGACGACGCACCCGTGCACGGCGGGTTTGCCACCACCCTCACGGTGTCGGCTCGCCGAGCGATTCCGGTGCTCGACGCATTGTCCGACGAGGAGGCCGCGTTGATGGAGCCGGCGACCGTGACGTTCCATGCCGTCAAACGTGCCGCGATCACGCTGGGGTCCACGGTGGTCGTTCAGGGTGCGGGTCCTATCGGTCTACTGACCGCGCAACACGCACGTACCGCCGGAGCAGGCCGCATTCTCGTCAGCGAGCCGTCGGCCGCACGTCGAGCGGCAGCAACGGATCTGGGCTTCGCAGACGTGGTGGAACCGGCGGATCTCGCAGCGCTGCTCGGTGAGGTCACCGGTGGTCTCGGCGCGGATGTCCTGTTCGAGTGCACCGGAGTCGCCGCGTTGATGCAGCCCTCCGCCGAGCTCGTCAGACGCGGCGGGACCCTGGCGTTGCTCGGGTATCCGGGCACCGATTCCTCGGTCAGCTACGGCGATTGGCAGTCGAGGGAGCTCACGGTGATCGGCTCGCTGGCGTACTCGCACGAGGACTTCATCGGTGCGATGACGCTGGTTGCCGAAGGTCGAATCGACCTGAAGTCCTTGCACACAGGCACTATCGGGCTCGGTGAATTGGTCGGGATGTTCGCCGAACTCGATTCCGGGACGAGTCGGCACGCCAAGGTGCTGGTGGACCCGAGCCGTTGACGCGGTGGGTCAGGCGGGAGCCGGCACCGGCACTGTCTGACCGCTCCCGCAGGTGGCCCCGCCGTCGACCGGAATCGCGACACCGGTGACGAACGACGCCAGCGGCGAGGCCAGGAATGCGATGACCTCGCCCACCTCCCGAGCGGTGCCCCAACGGTGTAGGGGGATCATCGTTTTGAGCGCTTCGTAGCGGTCGGGGGTGTTGTCCTCGATGCGTCGGGTCATGCCGGTGCTGATGGGCCCTGGGCAGACGGCGTTGACGCGGATTCGGTCGTTCGCCAGGTCGAGGGCGAAGGACCGCGCGAGGTTCACAGCGCCGGCTTTGGCCGCGGCGTACGGCCAGCGGTTCGGCTCGCCACCGAGCGCGGTTGCGGACGCGGTGATCACGATCGAACCGCGGCCTGTGCGCCGGAACGCGGGAATCGATTCGCGCACACCGAGTACGACGGCGCGAAGGTTGACCTCGATCGAGCGGTCGAAGACCTCCATGTCGAGGGTTTCGATGGATCCGGAAGCTGGAACACCGGCATTGAGCACCAGCGCGTCGAGGTGTCCGAACGAGGTCTCCGCGTGACGCACCGCTGCGCGGTTGTCGTCCTGTCGGGTGACGTCGCCGACGAACGGCACCGCATTGTCGTTGCCGGACAACCAATCCAAGGATTCCGCGGCGGTGTCGAATGCAACGACCGAGCCGCCGTTTTCGAGGATGATCTCAGCGGTCGCACGGCCGATACCCGAACCTGCACCTGTGACCACAGCGACGGTGTTCACGATGCGCTCGCCGTCGACAGTTCCTCGACGTCGTCGAGCAGGACTGCCAACTGTGCCGGTGCGTCGACCCAATCGTTCGGCGAACGCATCGCGTCCCAGAAGTTGGGCTCGACGATCAGGTGTTCTGCGCCTGCCGCCAGGGCAGTGCGGATGTCGCCTCTTACCCCGTCGATGCCTTGGCCTCCGGATCCGACGGCGTCCGTCGGACGCTGCAGGTAGGAACGTAGGAACAATCGCACCGGGTGTGCACCTTCCGGACGCAGGCCCCGCATCGTCTCGAGTTGTTCGAGCAGAGCCTCCGGGCTGCCACTGCTGGGGTTCCAGATGTCGAACAGTGCTGCGGTGCGCTTCAATCCGGTCGCCGAACGAAGACCAGAAAGCAGTGGTGGGTGTGGCTGCTGCACTGGTTTGGGGCGCACGATGGACCGGGGGATGGTGAAGAACTCGCCTTCGAATTCCACCGGGTCGGGTCCCCAACAGGCCTGCACGGCCCGCACCAATTCGCCCATCCGACGGCCACGGGTGCGCGGATCGACGTCCATCTGAGCATGTTCTTCATCGGACCAGCCGGCCCCGAGTCCTGCCACGAGTCGTCCGCCCGACAGCAGGTCCAGAGTCGACAAGCGTTGCGCCAATTCGACCGGACGATGGTAGCCGGCCACCAGAATGCTGCTGCCGATGGTGACAGTCCGAGTGCAGGCCGCGGTGAACGCCATCAGTTCGGTGGCACCGAGTACCGAGCGATACGCCGGATGCACACTGGTGGTGTGTCGCCCGCCGTAGATCGATTCGTTCTGCTCGGGATAGAACAGGTGCTCCTGAACCCACAGGCTCGAGAAGCCCAGTTCCTCGGCCGAGGTGGCGAAGGCGCGGACGGCCCCGGCATCGACGTGTTCGCCGAGCTGAGGAAGGGACAACCCGATTGCGAGACTCATAGTACGGTCACCGTTCCCGTGTTTCCGTCGACCTCGATCATTGCACCGTCGGGAATTCTCAGGGTGGCGTCCTGCACCGAGACCGCGCATGGGATGCCCAGTTCACGGCACACGATCGACGAGTGAGTGATGGTGGCACCGACGTTGACGACGACGCCGCCGGCAAACACGAAGAGCGGAGTCCAGGCCGGGTCCGTCTGCGGAGCGACGATGATGTCTCCCTCGGCGAGGTCACCGACCTCGTAGGGATCATGAAGGATGCGTGCTCGTCCACGACTGACCCCCGGTGCACCACCGACTCCGGTCATCGAATCGCCGGGAGCTGCGACCTGCGCCTTGTTCTCGGTCCTTCTGGGCCACTGCGAGAGCGGGAGTGGCTCGAACAAGAAGAAGGGGGGCTCCAGGTCGAAGAGCGCGAGGTACTGCTCGCGCCGCTCCGCGATGGTGCTCTTGAAAGTTTCGGGATCGGCGACGAACGCGTCGAGTTCGTCGTCGAGCAACATGGTGACGTCGTGATGGTCGCCCATGATGCCGCGATCGACCATACGATGGCCCAATTCGTAGAGGGCCGTGCGCATCTCGCCCATGACCTTGACGCAGGCCGTCTTGGTCCGCTCCCGCCAGGGCATGAACTTGGTGATGGATTTGGCGGCGTCGAGGAAACTCTGACGAGTTGTGTCGTCGGGCATCTTGGCGGCGAGCTCCGCGGTGAGTGCGATGCGCTTGTTCTCGTTGCGCCCTCTGATGACCTCGGGGTCGGATTCGTCGGGACTCAGGCGCATGCCGTTGATGGCGAGCAAAGCGAGCACCGGCTTCGATTCCCAACTGTCGGAACGGATGTCCCACTCGTTCGGGGCGCGCGATCCGAACTTGTACAGAAAGTCGTCGAAGTCCTGGCGGAACTGCTTCGCATCGGGGGAGTCACTGGCGTCGACGGCCTCGAGGAGGGTGGCGAGACCGGAGTCGAACAGGGAGGTCAGTTCCGCGGACTTCGCCACCGACCGACCCATGTTCCACAGGGCGTACGACGGTTCTGCCGAGTCGACTCCGCCCAGCCCGCTGAGGAGGTCGCCGAGCTTGTCGGCCTCACCGATCGCATCGAGAAGGGCTCCGGCTACGGCCGGCCCCATGGTCGAGAGTGTGGTGGTCACGGGGTGGTAGGCGTAACAGAAAACGAGGTCCGGAACGAAGGATCGCGCGTGGTCGACCAGTTCGCGATCAGTCAGTGCAGCAATGTCGGGGCGCGCGGCGCGGGCGTCGTCCGCGCGACGCTTCGCCTCCTCTGCCTCGGGAAAGGTGTCGGTGGTCAGTGCCCACGCGGTCTTGTCGGCCAATCCTGCAGTGAGTCGGTCGTTCTGGTGCCAGGGCTGTTCGACGTATTCCGGGATGTCGGGGTGATCGCCGACCCACAGGCTGTTCCAGACCGGAACGGTCAAGCCCGGCAGGCGGGCTCCGTTCAGCTCGGTCATCGAGAAGTTGGTGTAGTGGTAGCCGCCGAAGTTGCCGATGATCTGTGGCATGGTCTCGTCGATCTCGGAGGCCAGGTGAGTGCCGAGGTGTTCCACATATCCTTCGCGCCAGCCGATGTTGAGGCCCTTGTTCCAGACAAGGGTCACATTCAGGGGACTCGACGGGTCGGGAAGTACTTCCCCGGCGTTGGCTCGGGTGTACACCGGGTACCGCTCGCTGAACTCCCAGTCGGTGATCCAGCTGTCGCGATCGTTCTCGACGCTCACTGAGTGCTCCTCTGCCGTTGATGCCGGACTGTATTTCAAGTCACACTATAGAAACTGTGGAGCAAAAGAAACATGTACAGAGATATTTTCCGGCAAGTCGCACGCATGTGACGACGGCGAAAATCTCCACAGTAACTTTATATGAAGTGTAGTAATGGTCACTGTCTTGTGCGAGACTCGGATCACATCCCTGGTCTTGGAGAGGAACTCCATGTTCGAAAAAGTCCTCGTCGCCAATCGCGGAGAGATTGCTGTCCGTGCTTTCCGTGCCGCCGTCGAACTCGGCGCCTCGACGGTTGCGGTCTATCCTTTCGAGGATCGAAACTCCGCTCATCGCGCCAAGGCCTTCGAGGCGTACCAGATCGGTGACCCGGGAAACCCGGTCGGCGCTTACCTTTCGGTCGACGCTGTCATGGCTGCGGTACGTGAGTCGGGAGCCGACGCGGTGTATCCCGGATACGGATTCCTTTCGGAGAACCCGGCATTGGCAACGGCGTGCAAGGATGCCGGCATCACCTTCGTCGGTCCATCGGTCGAGGTCCTCGAGCTCACCGGTGACAAGTCCCGGGCGATCGCCGCAGCGAAAGCGGCCGGGTTGCCGGTCTTGGCTTCGTCGCCTCCGTCCGACGAGCCGGACGTGCTGATCGACGCGGCCCGGGCCATGACTTTCCCCCTGTTCGTCAAAGCGGTCGCCGGTGGCGGTGGACGTGGAATGCGCAGAGTGCCTGCGCCGGAGCAACTCCGAGACGCGATCGAGGCAGCCTCGCGTGAAGCGAAAGCCGCATTCGGTGACGGGACCGTGTTCCTCGAACAGGCGGTCATCGATCCCCGGCATATCGAGGTGCAAATCCTCGGCGATTCGAGTGGGGAAATCATCCATCTGTTCGAGCGGGACTGCTCACTGCAGCGACGTCACCAGAAGGTCGTCGAAGTGGCGCCCGCACCCGGTCTCGATCCCGAACTCCGGCAACAGATGTGTGCCGATGCGGTGGCCTTCGCTCGACACATCGGCTACACCTGCGCCGGCACTGTCGAGTTTCTGCTCGATCCGCACGGAAACTACGTCTTCATCGAGATGAATCCCAGAATCCAGGTGGAGCACACCGTCACCGAGGAGATCACCGACGTGGACCTGGTGACGTCGCAACTGCGGATCGCATTCGGAGACACCCTGGCCGATCTGGGTCTGAGCCAGGACGACATAGAAATCCGGAGGTCGGCGATTCAATGCCGGATCACCACGGAGGATCCAACCGACGGATTCCGTCCCGACACCGGTGAGATCACCGCCTACCGCACACCGGGAGGATCGGGTGTGCGATTGGACGGCAGCGTCGGAGTCGGATCGGAGATCAGCCCTCACTTCGACTCGATGCTCGTCAAGATCATCTGCAGAGCAGCAGATTTCGCGACGGCCTGTGCTCGCTCCCGGCGCGCGGTCACCGAGTTCCGGGTGCGAGGAGTCGCGACCAACATTTCGTTTCTGCAAGCGGTCCTGGAAGATCCGGACTTTCTCGCATGGAACGTCGACACGAACTTCATCGAGGGCCATCCACTTCTGTTGACGCAGAACGTCTCTGCAGACCGCGGCTCTCGTATTCTTCGGTATCTCGCAGACGTGACCGTCAACCGCCCGCACGGGGAACGTCCGTCGCCGGTGTACCCCGTCGACAAGCTTCCTCCCATTGACGCTCACACAGCCCCGCCTGCAGGCTCCCGCGATCGGCTCCGTGCACTCGGCCCGGCCGGCTTCGCAGCCGATCTTCGCTCGGCCTCCGCTCTTGCAGTGACCGATACGACGTTTCGGGACGCTCATCAATCGCTGCTGGCCACGCGGATACGCACCCGTGATCTGGTGGCCGTGGCACCCCACGTCGCGCGACTGACACCGCAGCTGTTGTCGGTGGAGGCGTGGGGTGGTGCAACGTACGATGTCGCGCTGCGCTTCCTGCACGAGAATCCGTGGGAACGGCTCGCGCTGTTGCGATCCGCGATGCCCAACATCTGTCTCCAGATGCTGCTGCGCGGCCGGAACACCGTGGGATACACGGCTTATCCGGACAGCGTGACGCATGCTTTCGTGGCGGAGGCGGCCGAGACCGGTATCGACATCTTCCGAATCTTCGATGCTCTGAACAATGTCGATCAGATGAGGCCCGCGATCGATGCGGTGCGTGATACCGGTGTCGCGGTGGCGGAGGTGGCAATGTCCTACACCGGTGACCTGGCCGATCCGGGCGAGAGCCTCTACACCCTCGACTACTATCTCCGGTTGGCCGAGGAGATCGTCGAGGCGGGAGCTCATGTTCTGGCCGTCAAGGACATGGCCGGCCTGCTGCGTCCGGCTGCGGCAGCCACCTTGGTCACCGCCTTGCGGTCACGGTTCGACCTCCCCGTGCACCTGCACACCCACGACACACCGGGCGGCCAGTTAGCTACCTATTACGCCGCGTGGCAAGCGGGAGTAGACGCTGTGGACGGCGCAAGCGCGGCGCTCGCCGGCACGACGAGCCAGCCGGCACTGTCGGCCATCGTGGCCGCAACCGAACACACCGATCGCGCAACCGGCCTCGATCTCGGCTCGGTATGCGACCTCGAACCGTACTGGGCTGCAGTGCGATCGGCGTATGCGCCCTTCGAATCCGGACTGCGGGCACCGACGGGACGGGTGTACACGCACGAGATCCCGGGTGGCCAACTCTCCAATCTCAGGCAGCAGGCGGCCGCATTGGGACTTGCGGAGCGCTTCGAGGACATCGAGGAGGCGTACGAAGGTGCAGACCGCATTCTGGGGCGGATCACCAAGGTCACACCGTCCTCGAAGGTCGTGGGGGACCTGGCGATGGCTCTGGTCGGTGCAGATGCCACCGCAGCGGAATTCGCTGCCGACCCGTCGAGCTACGACATTCCAGGATCGGTCGTCGACTTCTTCCGTGGTGATCTCGGCACGCCGGCCGGAGGTTGGCCCGAACCGCTGCGGAGTCGGGCGCTGAAGGGGAGGGCAGAGGCCTCCCCGCAGGTTTCGGTCGGTGCCGCGGATCGAGCGGCTCTGGCAACGTCGGGACGCGAGCGGCAAGAGACGTTGAACAGGTTGCTGTTCCCGGGGCCAGCTGCTGAGTTCGAGCGACACCGCGACAGCTACGGCGATACGTCGCAGCTGTCGACCAATCAGTATTTCTACGGGTTGCGACAGGGCGAAGAACATCGAGTCGTGCTCGAACCGGGGGTGGAATTGCTCATCGGATTGGAGGCGATCTCCGATCCCGACCCCTCGGGAAGTCGAAATGTGTTGTGCGTCCTCAACGGTCAACTGCGGCCGGTGCGTGTGCGTGATCGGAGCATCGAGAGCGCCTCACGGTCCGCCGAGAAGGCAGACCGCACCGATCCTGCTCATCTGTCCGCACCTTTCAGCGGCGTGGTGACGCTGTCGGTGAAAGAGGGTGACACCGTGGACAAGGGGGAGTCGGTCGGATCCATCGAAGCGATGAAGATGGAAGCGACGATCACCGCGACCACCGCAGGCGTTGTCACCCGAGTGCTGATCGGCGGCGGGGCACCGGTCGAGGGCGGTGACCTGTTGTTGGTGGTAGGGGCCTAGGGCCCTCAGGGACCCTGCACGAGGGCGGCCGCAACGGCCTCCACGTGCAGGGTGGTGCTTCCGAACAGGAGCTCGCTGGTCTTGGCCCGACGAAAGTACCTGTGCAATGGGTGTTCCCACGTGAAGCCGATGCCCCCGTGGATCTGGATTGACTCCTCGGCGGCGAACGTAGCGGCCCGCGAAGCGAGCACTCGCGCGGTGGCCGCAGCGACGGAGAACTCCGGGCCGCGTCGCGTGTCGGCTCCCGCGGCGTCGAGCACAGCGGCCTCGGCCAGTTCGATCGCGATCGACATGTCGGTCAGACGATGCTTGATCGCTTGGAACGACCCGATGGCCCGGCCGAATTGTCGCCGGGTCTTCGCATAGTCCACCGACATCTCCAGGCAGGCCCGCGCCGCGCCCACTTGCTCGGCGGCAAGTGCCGTGATCGCCACTGCTTGCGCTGTGTCGAGACCGGCCGACATGTCTGCGCCGGTGATTCGGTGCGCGAGGGCACCGGAGAATTCGACGCGAGCAAGCCCTCGGGTGAAATCCAATGTTTCTCGGCGAGTTCGGATAACTCCCTCTGCGTGTGCGTCGATCGCAGCGAGGTGAGGTCCGTCCGATCCGTTCGCGACCACGAGCAACACATCGGCATCGGAGCCGTCGACGACGGACTCCTGGGCACCGTCGAGAACGACGGTGTCGGAATCCTGTACGCGCGCGGTGACGAGCGACGTGCCGAAGGGAAATCCCGTCACGAGCGCTGCAGTGGCGGAGCCATCGGCGATCGGCGGGAGGTACTGCGCGCAGGCAGCATCGGAACCGGCATGCAGCAGAGTGAGCCCGGCCAAGATCACCGACGAGAAGTACGGAGCACTTCCGAGAGATCGACCGAGTTCGGACATCACGACAACAGTGTCCTTCAGCGTGAAGCCCGCACCGCCGACGTGTTCGGGGAACGGAATCTCGGTCAAGCCCATCTCCAGAAGCGCAGGCCATACATCCCGTCCTGCGGCAGTTCTGGACAAGGACGCGCGCAGACTACTGCTCAGGTCCTGCTGTTCTTCGGACAGTTCGAGTCTCATACGAGGCCTTCCCGTGGTTCACGCGGCAAGCCGAGTCCGCGTTCGCCGATGATGTTGCGCTGAATCTCGTCCGAGCCCCCGGCAATTCGGTAGCCGGGTGCGCCGAGAAGATGCTCGGTCCAGGCGAAGGTGTCGGGCACCCCGGTGTCGGCCAGGATGCTCGGCCCGAGGAACGACGCCGCGGCGTCGCCGATTCGCTTGAGGTTCTGAGTCCAGACCAGCTTGCCGATGGAACCCTCCACGCCCGGGACCGCCCCGGCCAACTCTCGCTCGGCGTACCGGGCTACCAGCAACGCCGCGGCTCGCTCGTAGATCGCCGCGTCGGCGAGCTGCTGGCGAACCAGTGGGTCGTCGGTTATGCCCAAAGTCTTTGCCAGCCGGACCAAGTCGGCACTGTTTCCTCCGGCGCTGACAATTCCTGCGCTCGAACTTCGCTCGAAGCCGAGCGTCGTGAGTGCGACAGTCCAGCCGTCCCCCTCGGCTCCGAGGCGCAGCGAGTCCGGCAATTCGACATCGGAGAAGAACACTTCGTTGAAGGTCGAGCCACCGGACATCTGGCGGATCGGTCTGATATCGACACCCGGGGTGTGCATCGGCACCATGAATGCCGTCATACCCCGGTGTTTCGGGACTGTCGTATCGGTGCGGGCGATGAGTAGACCCCATTCCGAGAACTGGGCTCCCGAGCTCCACACTTTCTGGCCGTTCACCCGCCAGCCACCGTCGGTTTTCGTTGCCTTGGTGGACAATCCGGCGAGGTCGGAACCGGCTCCGGGCTCCGAGAACAGCTGACAACACAGTTGTTCGGCCCGCAGAAAGGACGTGACGAACTGCTGCTTCTGCTCGTCCGTGCCCAGGGCATGAATTGTCGGGGCCACCAGTTCGACAGTGACAAGGACGCTTTCGTGCCGGTCCGGCGCTGCGAAGTCTCGCTCGAGCCCGACGAACGCGCGCTCGTGGCTTGCGGTCAACCCCGGACCGCCCCATTCCGGAGCCCACGTGATGGCTCCGAAGCCGGCGTCGACGCGCACCCCCTGCCAGCGTTTGGCTGCGTCGATGAGCTGCTGCTCCTCGACGTGGCTGCGATCGTGGAAGATCGCGTAACTCGAATCGGTCGATTCGTTGCTTCGCCGCGCCAGGTTTTCTTCGAGCCATGCCTCGGCCTTCTCGGTGAAGGCCCGAACGTCGATACCGCGATCATCCGGCGTCATGCCTTCTTGCCTCCTGCCATCTCGGCAATACGTGCCTCGACTGCAGACTTCGAGTCCGGGTGTTCGGACAGGCGCAGTGTGAACGTCTGTTCCAGCTCGTATCCACGCTTGAGATCGAGGTCCTCGCAGCCGTTGAGCGACTTCTTCGCCAGGGTGAGTGCGTAGCGGCTCTTCGACGCAATGGATCGCGCACGTGTCATGGCCGTGGCCGGACAGTCGTCATGTGGGACGACCTCGATCGGTGCGCCCCACCTGCGCAGGGTTTCGGCGTCGACAGCTTCGGCGGTGAAGAACATCCGCCGCATGGCTTGCTGCGGCAGCATTCGGGCCGTGAACCGGCCGCCGCCGAGCACACCGACCCCCATTTCCGGCAGGCCGAAGGTCGCTCGCTCCGACGCGACCACCAGATCGCAGACCGAGGTCAATCCGAATCCGCTTCCGAGGCAGGGGCCGTTGACGGCCGCGATCACCGGGAGTGCGCAGTCCAGCACTCCGAAAATCGCTCGGCGCGCTTCCCGCATCTCGATCTCTCCGCCGATCGAATCCATGACCCGAAAGCTTCCGAGATCGTTTCCGGCGCAGAATATTCGGCCACGACCGGTCAGCACCACAGCGCGAATATCCTGGTTGTCCGACAGTGCCTCGAAGACCGTAGCGATCTCCCCGTACATCTGCGTGTCGATGGCGTTGACCTTGCCGCGGGCCAATTCGACCACTGCGATGCCGGGTTCCGGCTCGGTCACCGTGAGATGTTCGATTCCATCAGGCTGGAGAGGCATTGGGAGGTCCTATCTTTCGTGTGCTGCGGCAAAGGTCATCGCAGCCATCTGCGGCGGCACCGTGACGCGGTTCTGCGTCCAGTTGCGCAGCGCGAACTTCTGAATTTTTCCGCTTGCCGTCTTGGGCAGCGAATCAACGATGAACAGGCTTTCCGGAATTTTCTGCATGGCGATTCGGCGGTGCACGAGGAACTCACGCACCTCCTCGAGACTCAGGTCTCGGTGCTCGCGGGTGACGACGAATGCGCAACCACGTTCTCCCGTCACAGGATCGGGACCTGCCACCACGGCAATCTCGAGCACGTCGGGGTGTGCGCCGAGCTCGTTCTCCACGTCGTAGGCGCTGACCTTTTCACCCGACCGGTTGATGATGTCCTTGATTCGCCCCACCACATGGAGGGCACCGCTGGCGTCGAAGCGGCCGAGATCACCGGTACGGAAAAATCCGTCCTCGGTGAACGCCGCCGTATTGAGAGAGGCATCGAGGTAGCCGAGAAAGGTGTCCGGTCCACGCCATAGAATCTCGCCGACATCGCCGGTCTGCGCGAGTCCACCGTCGGCATCGGTCACAATCACCTCGGTCGACTCGATGGGGCGACCGTCGGATTTCATCCGCAGGGCAGGCGGGTCCCACCGGTCCGCTGTGGTGACCGACGGCCCCTCGGTGGCCCCGTACATCCGAACGACGGTGCCGAGGCGGGTGGTGGCCGCCGCGGTCAGAGCATCGGGGATGTCGGCTCCACCGCAGACTATGTACCGGATCGACGGGGTCGACGAGTCGGTCGCCTCGGCGGCATCGAGCAAGCCTCGAAGGAACGGCGTCGAGAAGATCATGAAGCTGCACCGTTCGTCGATCACTCGCTGCAACGCCGTCACCGGATCCCAGTCGGCCTGCAACACCACGGTTGCGCCCACTACGAACGGGAGAACCAGAGCGCAGTTGACTCCGGTGATGTGCGTGACCGGGGACGGATTGAAGACTACGTCGGTTTCGTTCAGTCCGAACCACCGCGCCATCGAAAGGTTTTCGTAGACCAGCGTGTTGTGGCTGTGCAGTACGCCTTTGGGGTCTGCGGTCGTCCCCGACGTGTAGAGCAACAAGCAGACGTCGTCGGGCGACGGAGAAGTCGCAGCATCGAGGTCGGCGACCATCGAGTCCGTGACCTCGCCGATCAGGTCGGTCCACCTCGTGCCAGGTCGGTCGTCCACGTAATCGCCAACGGTGACAATCGATTCGAGGTCCGGTAGTTCGGCGGAGAGATCGCTGTACATGTCGGTGACGTCGACCCCGTGCAACTCCGCGGGTACGAAGGCGATCCGCGCCCGCGACTGACCGAAGATGAATCGCAGCTCACGAAACCGGTAGATCGGCACGATCGGATTGGCGATGGCTCCGAGCTTCATCGCGGCATGGAATACGACGATTGCCTCGGTGCAGTTGGGGAGTTGGAATGCGATCACATCGTCGGAGGTGATTCCTCTGGCGTGCAAGGCAGCCGCCAGACGAGTCGCGTCACGGTCGATGTCGGCGAATGTCGCGCGCCGGTCGCCGTCCACCACTGCAGTGGCGTCGGGGTAGAGGCGAGCGGCACGCGAGAGGTAATGCCCGATCGGAAGATCTCTCCACAGCCCGCGTTCGCGATACGTCCGGGCGAGGTCGATGTCCGGCGGCCGAGTCGGCAACATGGTCGGCTCCTGCCCTAGTCCCTCAGTTTTCTGACAATCACTACAGTAACTAAGCTATCAAACTATGTATAGAGTTAGCCCGCATCACACCGAGAACAACGATGTCAGGTCATAGACATGACAGCTGAGGAGAGCACCGCTCCGCGGGTGCGGTCGCCCAAGGTCTCCGCGAGGATCGCCAACATCATCGCGGACCGGATCCTCGACGGGGGCGTCGTGGAGGGGGAGCGGTTGCCCACGGAAAAAGACATGATGGCCGAGCACGGTGTTGCTCGGACCACGGTCCGTGAAGCGCTGCGGTTGCTCGAAAGCCGTGATCTGGTCACCATCAAGTCGGGGATCGGCGGCGGCCCTGTGGTCAAGCGACCGAGGCTCGAATCGCTCGGCAACACCATGAAGCTGTTCCTGCAGTTGGACGGGGCCAACATCAGCGATGTCATAGATGCCCGTCTGATGCTCGAGCCCATCATCGCTCGCGAGGCCGCGACGAATGTGAGCGACGAGCAGATACAGCTCATGCAGAGTGCTCTCGACCGAATGCGTGAGGACCCCGGTGATTACGGAAATTTCCAGGAGAACAATGCAGAGTTCCAGCGGGGGGTGTACGACGCGGCCGGAAATCCGGTCCTGAACATCCTGATGGAAACTCTCTGGTTGTTGGTACGTGACGCCGAACCGAACGAGCATCCTCTCGCGACGCGGCTTGCGGCTATCGAGATGCAGCAGGACGTTCTCGACGCGCTGAGCTTGCGCGATCCCGACGCTGCTGCGGCCACGATGAGCGCGTTCGTCGGCGAATCGGCGAAGTACTACCGCCGCCGCCTGCGGGCCATCATTTCCCGTCCGGTTCGGTGGCAGATGTAGATCTCGAGGTGGTGTCGGAGCGGATCTCGTCGCTGACTCCATCGAGCTGACGGTGTGAGTCGGCGCAGTGCTCGGTTTCCAGTGCTCACTCGATGTGCTCTCCGTCCAGTTGGCTTTCGACAGTGCCGCTGGACGCTCGGAGTGGAC
This sequence comes from Rhodococcus sp. 05-2254-2, assembly GCF_002259095.1. Taxonomy (NCBI): domain Bacteria; kingdom Bacillati; phylum Actinomycetota; class Actinomycetes; order Mycobacteriales; family Nocardiaceae; genus Rhodococcus; species Rhodococcus sp. 05-2254-2. The sequence continues at coordinate 128,898 of NZ_NOZJ01000003.1, forward strand.
CGACGCCGGTGAAGAGAACCGACGCTCCTGCAGTCAGAAGCTCGGGAAGGCTGTTGTTCTCGTCGATCAGCCAATGCTCGTACGCCGAGATCGCCACCCCCAAGAGCATCCATCCGACAGTGCGCGGAAGATGGTCGCCGGGGTCGGAGTTCGTCCGTGCTGCCACGTATTCGGCGATGACCTGACGCCAGCCCTCGTACATCACCATCGAGTAGCTCTGCAGTGCTGGATTTCCCAGGATCAGTGCCATGCGCTGACGGTGTACGGCGGCTTCTTCCTCGGGAAATGTGTTGAACTGCAACAGGGCCGAGTGCAGTCCGTCCGCGAGTCCGACACTGCCGGGCAGGTCGTTCAGATGCGTCCTCAATGCCGTGAGTTGAGCGTCGAAATCGCCCCAGGGAACTGCGTTCTTGGACGGGAAGTAGCGAAAGAACGTGCGCCTCGCGATGCCCGCAGCATCGGCTATGTCGTCGACGCTGGTCTCCTCGAATCCCTTGGCGGCGAACAGTTCGATTCCGAGATCGCTCAGTTCGCCCCGCGTTGTGGACGGGCGCCTACCTGGCTGACTGGACGGTTTTGCGCTCCTGACCATTTTCTTCTTTCCATTCTCTGGTTTTCTGCACTCAGTGTCATTATGTTGGTGACCCAAGCCACTGTCGACTCCGATTGTGGTCCGAACAACCTCAGGAGGTTTCCGATGTCGAAGAACAACGAGAACGCTGTAGTCGATACGGCAGTCGTCGAATCCGATCTGGTCGAAGAGTCGTTGGTCGAGGAAGTATCCATCGACGGCATGTGCGGCGTGTACTGATCATGACCACTGCGGTGCGCGAGGACCTCGACGAGTTGGACCTGGATGTGCGGTGGATTCTGCATCCGCAGGTGGCGTTGCGGCCGGAGTCGTTCGGGGCGCTGCTCTACCACTTCGGAACTCGCAAGCTCTCGTTCCTGAAGAACCGCACGATCGTGGCGATCATCGAATCGCTGCCCGACCACCCGGATATGCGGTCGGCGATTGCGGCTGCGGGCATCACCGAGTCGCAGTCGGTGCCGTATGTGACGGCACTCGCGACGCTGGCCCGCTCGAACATGATCACTCGCCCGTAAAGCCCTGACCTATCGCAGAAGAGGACTTCCGCCCATGACCTCCACCCTCGAAAGACCAGCTCCGGTAGGAAAACTGGTCGATCAATTCGAACTCGGACTCGACGCCCCCATCTGTCTGACGTGGGAGTTGACCTACGCCTGCAACCTTTCCTGCGTGCACTGCCTGTCCTCGTCGGGTCGCCGTGACCCGCGCGAACTCAGTACCGAGCAGTGCAAGTCGATCATCGACGAGCTGCAGAAGATGCAGGTGTTCTACGTCAACATCGGTGGCGGTGAGCCGACGGTGCGGTCGGACTTCTGGGAGCTCGTCGACTATGCGACTGCGCATCAGGTGGGGGTGAAGTTCTCCACCAACGGGGTCAAGATCGACAAGAAGGTCGCGGCGCGTTTGGCTGCGTCGGATTACGTGGATGTGCAGATCTCCATCGACGGCGCTACGGCAGAGGTCAACGACGCGGTCCGCGGGCCGGGCTCGTTCGACATGGCCTGCCGTGCATTGGAGAATCTGAAGGAGGCGGGCTTCCGGGACGCGAAGATCTCGGTGGTCGTCACCCGGCACAACGTTTCTCAGCTCGACGACTTCAAGGCCTTGGCCGACAAATACGCTGCGACACTGCGCATCACGCGGCTTCGACCGTCGGGACGTGGCGCGGATGTCTGGGACGATCTGCATCCGACGGCGGGGCAGCAGCGAGAGCTCTACAACTGGCTCGTCGCGAACGGTGAGGGGGTGTTGACCGGTGATTCGTTTTTCCACCTGTCGGCGTTCGGTGATGCTATGCCCGGACTGAACCTGTGCGGTGCCGGGCGTGTGGTGTGTCTGATCGACCCGATCGGCGACGTGTACGCATGCCCGTTCGCCATTCACGAGAACTTCCTCGCCGGCAACATCGTGCGAGACGCGAAAGACGGCATGGGCGGGTTCCAATCCGTCTGGCAGACTTCCGAATTGTTCCAGGAGTTGAGGTCTCCGCAGACCTCGGGTGCGTGCACCAAGTGTGCTCATTTCGATGCGTGCCGCGGTGGCTGCATGGCGGCGAAATTCTTCACGGGCCTGCCCATGGACGGTCCTGATCCCGAATGCGTCATCGGTAACGGCGAAATGGCGTTGGCGGCGGCGGGGGAGATCCCCAAGTCCAGCGTCGATCATTCCCGTACCGGGCAGCGCAAGACCCCACGAAAGTCGGTGCCGCTGACGCTGATGATGCGTCCCCCGGCGAAGATCTGCGACGAGAACCCGCTCGCAGGAATGGAACAGGAACACTGATGGCCAAGAGTGCGTGGTTCGAGACCGTTGCCGAAGCGCAGCGACGAGCGAAGAAACGTCTACCGAAGTCCGTGTACGCCGCACTCGTGGCGGGGTCCGAACGCGGGTTGACGATCGACGACAACATGGCAGCATTCGGCGAACTGGGGTTCGCCCCGCACGTTGCCGGTCTGTCCGACAAGCGGGACTTGTCGACGACTGTGATGGGGCAACCCCTGTCGTTCCCGGTGATGATCTCCCCGACGGGTGTCCAGGCGGTGCATCCCGACGGTGAGGTCGCCGTCGCGAGAGCTGCTGCAGCGCGGGGCATTGCGATCGGATTGTCCTCGTTCGCCAGCAAGTCCGTCGAGGAGGTCGCTGCGGCGAATCCGCAGACGTTCTTCCAGATGTACTGGGTGGGCTCGCGCGAGATCCTGCTGCAGCGGATGGAGCGGGCACGCGCCGCGGGAGCCGTCGGATTGATCATGACCCTGGACTGGTCGTTCTCCAACGGCCGCGATTGGGGCAGCCCGTCGATTCCGGAGAAGATGGACCTCAAGGCAATGGTGCAATTCGCTCCCGAGGGCATCATGCGACCGAAGTGGTTGTGGGAGTTCGCCAAGACCGGCAAGATTCCCGACCTGACGACGCCGAATCTGACGCCACCCACCGGTGGTCCTGCGCCGACGTTCTTCGGAGCGTACGGCGAATGGATGGGCACCCCGTTGCCGACGTGGGAGGACGTGGCCTGGCTCCGCGAGCAGTGGGGTGGGCCGTTCATGCTCAAGGGAGTGATGCGCGTCGACGACGCCAAACGAGCCGTCGACGCGGGCGTGACGGCTATTTCCGTCTCCAATCACGGCGGCAACAATCTCGACGGCACCCCGGCTCCGATCCGGGCGTTGCCTGCGATCGCCGAAGCCGTGGGCGATCAGATCGAGATCACCCTCGACGGCGGAATCCGACGCGGCAGCGACGTGGTGAAAGCACTCGCACTCGGTGCGCGTGCGGTGCTCATCGGCCGGGCGTACCTGTGGGGTCTGTCGGCCGGCGGTCAGGCAGGCGTGGAGAACGTCCTCGACATTCTGCGCGGCGGAGTCGATTCCGCCGTCCTCGGGCTCGGACACACCTCGGTACACGATCTCTCGCCGTCGGATGTGGTGATGCCGCCCGGGTTCGACCGGAAGCTCGGCGTCTGAGCACCAGCGTGTGGTTCGAGACCGTTGCCGAAGCGCAGCGGCGAGCACGGAAGCGCCTCCCGACGTCGGTGTACTCGGCGCTGGTAGCAGGTTCCGAACGTGGTCTGACCGCGGCGGACAACACCGCCGCGTTCGCCCAACTCGGGTTCGCCCCACACGTGGCAGGATTGTCGGACACCCGAGAGTTGTCGACGACACTGATGGGGCAACCGCTGGCGTTCCCGGCGATGATCTCCCCGACGGGTGTGCAGGCGGTACACCCGGACGGTGAGGTCGCCGTCGCCAGAGCTGCTGCGGCGCGGGGGATTTCGATGGGGTTGTCGTTGTTCGCGAGCAAACCGATCGAAGAGGTCGTGGCCGCGAACCCGCAGACGTTCTTTCAGCTGCACTGGGCCGGTTCACGAGAGTTGTTGCAGCACATGCTTCAGCGTGCACGTGATGCAGGCGCGGTCGGGCTGATTCTGACGATGGACTGGTCGTTCTCGGAGGGCCGTGACTGGGGTAGCCCGGTGATTCCCGAACGCCTCGATCCGAGGGCGATGATCCGGTTCGCACCGCAAGCGCTGTGCCGGCCACGGTGGCTGACGCAGTGGGCCAGGTCGGGCGCGTTCCCTGATCTGACTGCCCCGAACCTCGCTCCGCCCGGTGGGCCTGCGCCGACGTTCTTCGCTGCGTATCGGGAGTGGAAATCCACCGCGCTGCCCACGTGGCACGACATCGCGTGGTTGCGTGAGCAGTGGGACGGGCCGTTCATGCTCAAGGGCATCTCGCGAGTCGATGACGCACTGCGGGCCGTGGACGCAGGCGTGACCGCGGTTTCGGTGTCCAATCACGGCGGTAACAATCTCGACGGTTCCCCGGCGTCGATCCGGGTGCTGCCGTCCATCGCCGAGGCGGTGGGCGATCAGGTCGAGATCACCCTCGACGGTGGTGTGCGTCGGGGAAGTGACGTGGCGAAGGCACTCGCGCTCGGTGCGCGGGCAGTGCTGATCGGACGCGCATACCTGTGGGGTCTAGCGGCTGATGGTCAGGCCGGCGTGGAGAACGTGCTCGACATCCTGCGCGGCGGCCTGGACTCCGCGGTCCTCGGTCTCGGCCACGCGTCGGTCCACGAACTGTCACCGTCGGATGTCCTCGTGCCGCCTGACTTCACGCCGTCGAATCAGCTCCCCGGTCTGGGATAACCGACGCCGATCGGAGTCCGGGATCCAGAACCGAGGAGCCGATTCGACGCGGCCGGCCGCCATGGAAAGGCGAATCGACAGTCACCATTCGGACAGGTGAGTGTGGCCGTCCTGTAGTGCGCGAGCGAACAGGGCGGCCTTCGTCGGCGCGTTGCGTCCCACCGCCGCGTATTTCTGCCGGATGCGGGTGATGTGGGTGTTGATCGTGCCCACCGAGATGTAGACGGACCGAGCTGCGACCGTTTTCGAGTCGGAGGCGAACCAGGCGAGCATGACCTCGATCTCGCGGGCGCTCAACGCAGGCTTGCGGTGGGGAGCTTCGAGCGGTGTCGGGACTGCACCGGGTCCCCGCTGTGCCGGCCTCCGGAACGGGTGATGCACTGCCGATGCCAGCGTTTGTTCGAGCACGAGAATTTCCCCCCTGGAGTGTCCACTTGCCCCGACCACACCGTCCATCGTCGACTGGACTTCGTCGCAGATCCAGCTGAACGGGCATGTCCGTACAAGGTCAATACGGACGGCCACGGACTCCGTACGAGCGTCATTCAAACGCATCAATTTGCTGTTCGTGCAGCTCAGCGCGACGCGCGAGTGCCTCTATCGAGGTTTTCCCGGTTCTATAGTTCTCGCTCATGACCATCGACCGTCCGGATCCTTCGTCGATCACGGACCGCACGGAATTCGCGGCAGCATTGCGTGCGATCCGGACCGAGGCGGGTGCCACGGTCCGAGAGATCGTCGAGCGTTCCGGTGGCTTGCACGGCACCATCGGTGGCTGGTTCTCCGGACATCACGTCCCGACCAAAGCCAGCGCCGAGATGTTCGCCGCCGTACTGATCGCATGCGGCGTCGCCGACGAGGACGAGCGCGCCCTGTGGTGGGACGCGGTGTCGAGGGTGCGGTCGATCCCGGGCAGGCGGACCGTCGATCCGGTGAAGGGCGACCCTCCGTACAAGGGTCTCGAGGCGTTCGAGCCGGCCGATGCGGAGTGGTTCTTCGGCCGTGACGACGTGATCGAGCGTCTGAGCACGCGCGTCCGGGAAGCCCTCGGCTCCGGTGGAGGCATCGTCTTCGTCGTCGGTGCTTCGGGCTCCGGCAAGTCCTCGCTCCTGCGTGCCGGGCTGGCATCGAGATTCCCCGGTTCGAAAGTCCATTCCGGCGTCGGCGATATTCGTGCCTTCCCCGAGCGAGCCGAATCCTTTGCGCCGGGATCGGTTCTCGTCCTCGATCAGGCCGAGGAGTTGTGGACACTGGCGACACCGGTCGAGCGCGAGAACTTTCTGCGTGCGGCAGCGGCGTTGCCGAGCGCGGGGTCGGTTCTCGTGGTCGGACTGCGGGCGGATTTCTACCAGAACGCCGTGTCCGAGGACGCGCTGCTCGCCGGCCTGTCCGACAACCCGGTGGTTGTCGGGCGTCTCACCGAGTCACAACTGCGGGAGGTCATCGTGTCGCCTGCCGCGAAGGCGGGTCTCTCCGTCGAGGCCGCCCTCGTGCAGGTCTTGGTCGGCGAATTGGGTCCACGCGGATCGCAGTTCGCCCACGACTCCGGCGCTTTGCCGCTGCTGTCCCATGCCCTGCTCACCACGTGGCAGGTGTCGAGCGGCAGAACGTTGACTGTCTCGGACTATCTCGCAACCGGCGGGATCGGCGGTGCCGTGGGGCAGAGCGCCGAAGAAGTGTTCTCGGCCTTGACCGCCGAACAGCAGTGCGAGACACGGCGCATCTTCATGCGGTTGATCAATCTCGACGACGAGGTCGTCACTCGTCGCCGAGTCGATCGTGTGGAGCTGTTCAACGGAGACGAGAACGCGGACGCGGTCACCGACGTCGACATCGTCGTCGAACGGTTTGCCGCACGCAGACTGCTGACCGTCGGAGAAGAGACCGTCCAGATCACCCACGAGGCGTTGCTGACGGCGTGGCAGCGGCTGCGCGAGTGGCTCGACGACGATCGTCAGTGGCTCGTCGAGCACCGTCGACTCACCCAGGCCGCAGAACTGTGGGAGAACAACGATCGCGACGACGGTTCGTTGCTGCCGGAATCGAGGTTGGCGCTGGTGCAGGAATCTCTCGGTCCGGTACGTCGGCGAGATCTCAACTCGGTCGAGAGACGGTATCTCGACGCGAGTGCGAACCGAATCGAGCAACAGAACCGCAGCGACCGACGTCGGCGACGCACCCTCGAAACGCTCGTCACTGCACTCGCGCTTCTGACCGTACTGGCTGTGACACTGGCAGTGACCGCGTTCGTTGCTCGGTCGGACGCGAACAACCGACGGGTCGAGGCCGAGCGCGCGGAGGCAGAGGCTGTCTCACGTCAGATCGCCGGTGTCGCACAGCAATTGAGGAGTCAAGATCCCGGGCTGGCGGCATACTTCGCGTTGGCGTCGTACGAGGTGGACCGCACGACGGAGGCGCGGTCGTCGCTACTCGATTCATCTGCGATCCACACTCCTGTGCGGCTGCTCGGAGTGGAGGGTCAGGCGGTGACCGCGGTCGACCCGCGCGGAAACATCGTGGCGACAGCCGGTTCCGACGGACACGTGCGGATGTGGTCGCTCGCAGACGGGCACGCGAAGCTCGGTGAAATCGTCTCGCGTGACCCACCGGTGCTGGCGTTCCATCCGCAGGGTGGAATGCTCGCTGTGGGAGGGTTCCGCGGCGTCGAATTGTGGGATGTCGTAGACCCGGCGGTACCGATAATGTTGTCGCGCACAGACACAACCGGCGTTCGTAGCCTGTCGTTTTCTCCTGACGGTCGGTTACTGCTCGTCGGCACCCAGGACGAGTCGTTGCCTCTTCTCGATGTCTCCGAGCCGGCCCGGCCCCGCATGCTGGGTGAGATTGCTCAACCTGGTTCGCCGACAGCGACCGAGTTCAGTCCTGACGGCCGCTTCCTCGTGACGGTCGGTGCCGGGCGCGCGATGCGGGTGTGGGACGCGCAACGACTTCCCGGTTCGACTGCACCACAGACTGTTCCACTGCTCGGGCTTCCCTCGGACGGCTCCACCTATACCGCACAGCAGCTGGCCTTTTCTCCTGACGGAGCGACGTTGATCGCGGGGACCACCGGGCAGGAGGTTCTGCGGTGGGCCGTCGATGCAGCCGGCCGGCTCACCCCATTGCCTCCATTGACCGGCTTCACCAGCTACGTCAACGATGTGGCGTTCAGCAGCGACGGGACTCGGATTGCTGCGGCGAGTTCGGACAATTCCTCGCGGGTGTGGGACGCGGCCTCGGGCACGCTGAATCTGACGCTTCCCGGTCCGATCCAGGTGAGTTCGCTGGCATTTTCACCCGATGGCTTGTCGATCGTGACTGCGAGTGGTGATGGCGTCACCCGAATCTGGCCGATTCTCGGACCGGCGCTACCCGATGCCGGTGACACCGTCTGGCAGACCCCCACCGACGAGTCCGGTACCCGATTGCTCGCAGGTGCCGGTCGCCGTGCTCCCGGCTCGATCCTCTGGGACGTCTCCGATGTGGAGCATCCGGTGGCGTCGCCGCCGTTGGTGATCGAGGACGGCGTCGAGCAGACCGGTGCGGTGGCCCTCACGGCCGACGGCACCCTGGCTGCTGTCGGCACGACCACAGGGGGGTTCCGACTCTGGGACACCAGCGATCTCGCCGATCCGGTCGCCCTCGGTGGCATTCGGCAGGCAAGCGCCAGTTTGACTGCGGCGATGGCGTTCGACCGGTCGGGAACCCTGCTTGTTGTGGCCGGCCAGAGCTCGAACGACGTGTCGCTGTGGTCGTTGACGGATCCTTCTGCTCCGCGCGCGTTGTCCACCCTGGACGCGGGAAACTATCCGGCGGGACTGGCGCTGTCTCCGGACGGGAAAGTACTTGCCATCGCCAGTGTCGGTGGCGTGGTCGAGCTGTGGGACATCGGCGATCCTACCGATCCGGACCGAACGGGCACACTCGGAGGTTTCGGGAGTGCCGTCCAGGCCGTGGTCATCTCACCGGACGGGCGGACTCTGGCCGCGGGAAGTGCGGATCGCTCGATTCGACTGTGGGACATGGAGAATTCATCCGCACCACAGCATCGGAGTCGCATCGTGGGGCCGTCCAGTCCGATTTACTCGCTCAGATTCGATCGGTCCGGCACCCGCTTGGCCGCGGGTGACGGGGGATCGACGCTCTGGGTGTGGACTGTGGCGAACCGTTCCGCACCGGAGCAGTACGCAGCCCTCACCGCGTACGGCCAGCGTGTCTACGATGCGGTCTTCGTCGGCGACGGTGGGGTGCTGTACGGCGGTGGTACTGCCCGCGACCTCCGCATGTGGCGGACCGAGCCGGACGAGGTCCGCAGTCGCCTGTGCGAATCCGGGGGCTCGGTGGTCACCGAAGCCGAATGGGCCCGCTATCTGCCCGGGGTGCCGTATCGGCAGTTGTGCGAGACCTGATCGACCGCGGAGCCAGGGCTAAGGATCAGGGATCGGTCGGCTGAAACCCTCCAGCATCCCGGTGTAGCGCTTGGGCGGCGGAGCGGCGAATTCGCCCCTCTTTCCGGTACCCAGTCCCAGCGAGATCAGTGACTGCACGAACAGTGTTCCCGCGGCGACGCCGTCGACCACCGGTACGCCGATCTCGGCCGAAATGTGTTGGCACAGATCGGCCATCCCCGCACATCCGAGGACCACTGCATCGCTACCGTCCGTCTCCACGGCGATGCGGCACACCTCGGTGACGATCTTGCGGGCGTCGGGGTCCGTCTCGAGATCGAGGACCGGCAGGTCGCACGCGTGGATACCGAGGCAGTGGCGTCCGAAGCCGTAGTGGTTCGCCAGATCCTGGGCACGCCCGACGGTGCGTCCGAGTGTGGTGACGACGCTGAATCCTCGGCCCAGGAAGCTCGCGGCGTGCATGGCCGCCTCGGCGATACCGATGACCGGCCCGGCCGCGAGCTCGCGAGCCGCGTCCATGCCGGGATCGCCGAAGCAGGCGATGACGTAGCCGTCGACCCCTGCGGCCTCGCCGCTGGCGATCTCGGCGAGAATTCCTGGGACGCTGAGGGCTTCGTCGACATGGCTCTCGATCGAGACGGGCCCCATCGAGGGGCTGACCGCGTCGACGACCGTGCCCGGGCCGACCACGGCCCGGGCACAGTCACCGATCGTTGCGGTCATCGAACTGGTGGTGTTCGGATTGATGACCTTGATGAGCACGGAAGAGATCCTATGCTTTCGCTGGAACGTCGAAGTTGGTGACAGCCAGCTTGGTTCGCGTCGCAAGGAAGTAGTACGAGGCGAATCCGATGCCGCAGCCGATGAACCAGCTGTACTTCGACGCCGTGGACATACCGGCGATCTCCAGGCCGTCGACGGCTCCGTTGAACAGCACGGTGAACATCGCCACCGCTGCGCCGGCGACGGTCGCGTACACCGCCGCCGGGTTGTAGCCCTTCGAGTACCAGTACAGGCCGGTCTTGGACATCGAGAAGAGTTCGTCGACCGCCACGTGCTGCTTACGGATCAGGTAGTAGTCGGCGATCAGGATTCCGAACAGAGGCCCGATGAACGCGCCGAGGGTCTCGAGCGTCAGGTGGATGACCTCGGGATTGTTGTACAGGTTCCACGGGGTGATCAATACCGAACCGACTGCGGCGATCATGCCACCGGCGCGCCAGCTGATGCGTTGCGGGCTGACGTTGGAGAAGTCGAACGCCGGAGCGATGAAGTTGGCCACGATGTTGATGCCGACCGTCGCAATGGCGAAGGTGAGGGCACCGAGGACGATGGCGAAGGTGCTGTCGATACGGGCGACCGTCTCGACAGGGTCGGTGATCAGCTCGCCGAACACCGGCAGAGTCAGCGAGGCGGTGACGACAACGAGGATGGAGAACACCAGGAAGTTGACCGGCAGACCGAGGAAGTTGCCCTTCTTGACGGCAGCGTAGGACTTTCCGTATCGAGAGAAGTCACCGAAGTTGAGCATCGGGCCGGAGAAGTACGAGACGACGAGCGCAATGGCTCCCAGCATGACGGGAACGGCGCTGAAGCCGGTGTACTCGACATCGCCGAGGGTGAGATCGATTGCGCCCCAGCCGGCTTTCCAGATCAGGTAGCCGCACAGCATGAACATGACGACGTAGACGGCAGGGCCGCAGAAGTCGATGAACTTGCGGATCGACTCCATCCCGCGCCAGAACACCGCAGCCTGGACAACCCAGAGGAACAGGAAGCTCGCCCAACCGAGCAGCGACAGTCCGGCGAAACCGTAGTCCGCGGTGACGGCGTACGGAGCCAGAGACGGGAACAGCTTGATCAGCACGATGTCGAGGGCAGCCGATGCCAAGAATGTCTGGATGCCGTACCAGGCCACCGCGATCAGGCCACGGATGATCGCCGGGATGTTGGCACCGAGCACTCCGAACACGCTACGACAGATGACCGGATACGGAACCCCCGTCACCTGGCTCGGCTTGGCGACCAGATTGCAGAAGAAGTAGACGATCGTGATGCCGACGAGCAACGCGATCAGCACCTGCCAACTGGCCAGCCCGAGCGCGAACAGGCTGCCCGCCGTCACGTAACCGCCGACCGAGTGCACGTCCGACATCCAGAAGGCGAAGAGGTTGTACGAAGTCCACGTCTGCTTCTTCAGCGGAGCGAGATCCTCGTTGGTCAGCCGTGGGTCGTAGGTGTCCTTGATCAGTCCACCACCGACGGGGTGGCCCGCGGCTTCCACGAGATCTCCCGTTTGAGCGGGACCGTGCGCTGTATCTGTCATCGATGCTCCTGACGGCATGGCGTATGAGACGAACGAAGGAGGTGAACGAGCGAATGAGGAAAAGTTAGCGGCGAAGTGTTGCGCACTCGTGACGAGAGCGATATATCTTTTCGGTCGTTCCTGCAGGCTCCACTCCCGCATCTTTTCCGGCTGTTGCTGAGGCTCTATTCCGACGACGGATCGGCGAACAATCCGTGATCGTTCGACAGTGTCGAAATGACCGAATTGAGACGCGTGTGGTGATGCTGCGCGGCGCGCAGCAAGCCCGCGGAATCGCCGGCCAGAAATGCCGCGAGCATTTCGGCGTGATCGCTGTGCAGCGACGCCCTGTCCGACCCGGCGACATGCACCATGGGTTGCACGGGTTCGGTGATGTTCCAGGCGGATTCGAGCATGTGCAGCAATCGTTGCATGCGGGACGGACGGGTCAGGGACAGGTGGAACTCACGCGAGAGGCGGTGGTATTCTCGCGAGTCGTCCTGGGCAAGCGAGGCCTCGAGTTGACGATTGATCTCGACGATATGGGCCCGGTCGGCCTCGGTGGCGAGCCCGACTGCGGACGGTAGTGCAGCCGTCTCCAATACCTCTCGCACAATGTACATTTCGCGAAGTTCGGCTGCGGTCAACTGCGCAACCGTGTAGCCCAGATTCGGTCGATGATCGACCAGTCCCTCGCCGATGAGTGTCTTGAGGGATTCGCGCACCGGAATTCTGCTCACCCCGAAGAGTTCCGCTACTTCATTGAGTGGAATCGGCGTATTCGGCGGCGCATCGCCGGCCAGAATGACTCGGCGTAACTCTTGCAGAATTGTCGGTTGCGGGCCGCCGGGTGCCGATATCGACAATTGCGAGAGCAATACGGATCGGCGACGGGGTGGCACGAATCGAAGATTATCGTCGCAGTGTTTCGGCGGCGTGACGTCCTCGTTCCATCCGATAGCATCTGCACTCATGGCCACGGACCCCCTCGGTACGCAGTACTGGCCGGACCTGGACGGGTCTCGCACCCTGGTGGTGCCGGTCGGCTCGATCGAGCAGCACGGTCCGCACCTCCCGCTCGATACCGACACTCGTATCGCAACCGCCGTGGCGCACACCATCGAGGATGCTCTCGTGGCCCCCGCGATCGCGTACGGAGCCAGTGGCGAGCACGAGGGATTTCCCGGCACCGTCTCGATCGGGGCCGTAGCGCTCGAATCGGTTCTGGTGGAGTACGGACGTTCTGCATGCCGCTGGGCCGAGCGAGTGGTGTTCGTCAACGGACACGGAGGCAACGGCCCCACCGTGCGCTCTGCCGTACTGCTGCTGCGCTACGAGGGCCGCGACGTCGTGTGGTTTCCGTGCGCGATACCGGGAGCAGATGCTCACGCCGGGCGCACCGAAACGTCGTTGCTGCTGCACCTTTCGCCCGAGGTGGTGAACATGAGCAAGGCCGAGGTGGGCAATGTCGCCGACATCGCCGACCTGTTGCCTGCGCTTCGCGTCGACGGCATGGCACCGATCACTGCGAACGGGGTGCTCGGTGATCCCACCGGGGCCGATCCGGAGGAGGGGCGTCGGATGTTCGAGCAGCTCTGCACCCGCGCCGGCGACGCTGTGCAGAGATGGAGTCCCTCCGAGCACGGAGTGATCACATGAACGAGCTCGATGGAATGCCTGCTGAGGGGCCGTCCGACGATTCCGGAAAAACGGGGCATGGGTATGTTCCGTCCGATTTCACGGGTGGCCGACACTTCGGCGTCTCGTCCGCTTACGATCTCCTGATGGGTGAAGGTCGGTTGCCTGACGGCTTCGGGGTGCGAGTCGATCCACGCGTACGCACATTCTCCGAAGGACGAGTCCTGATCGGTGGTTCACCGACACGCATGCTCAAGCTCGCACCGACGGCAGCGGCGATGATCGGTGACGGTTTCATCGAAGTGACCGACTCGCAGTCCGCTCTCGTCGCTCGCAAACTGCTCGACTCGGGTGTCGGGAACCCGCGCCCGATGTCGATTCCGTCGCCGAGCGACGTCACCGTGGTCGTACCGCTCAAGAACAACGAGGCCGGGTTGGAGCGCTTGATCGCAGCACTCCACGGTCTGCACGTCATCATCGTCGACGACGGGTCGGACGTTCCGGTCGCAGTGCCGCGGGTCTCGTGGAGTGTGGGCAGCGTGACGGTGCTCCGACACGAGCACTCGCGCGGACCCGCTGCGGCACGAAACACGGGATTGCGATGTGCAACAACTGATTTCGTGGCTTTCCTGGACTCGGACGTCGTTCCGCGCAAGGGATGGCTCGAGGTGATGCTGGGGCACTTCTCGGATCCGGCCGTGGCGCTGGTGGCACCCCGAATCGTCGCGCTGGAGCCCGAGGGCAGCGCCCTGGCCAGGTACGAACACGCGCGCTCGTCCCTCGACCTCGGTCGCAGGGAAGCAGCGGTACGCGCAGGCAGCTCGGTCTCCTACGTGCCCAGTGCGGCAATGCTGATTCGTCGGTCGGTGGCGATGGACTGCGAGGGATTCGACGAGTCGATGCACGTGGCCGAGGACGTGGACCTGTGCTGGCGATTGCAGGAAGCGGGTTGGCGACTGCGCTACGAACCCGTCGCTCACGTCGCGCACGAGCATCGCGTCACCTTCGTCGAGTGGTTCGCACGCAAGCTGTTCTACGGGACCGGTGCCACACCGTTGTCGGCACGTCATCCGGGAATGGTGCCGCCCATCGCGATGTCGCCGTGGACGTTGGTCGCGTGTCTGCTCGCCGCGAGTCTGACGAGGATCGGACTCGTCGGTGCCGCCGCCACACTCGGTGTCACGATCGTTCGCCTGCGCAAGATGTTCGTCGGTCTGGATCAGCCCACGCGAATCGCGGCCATTCTCGCTGCCGAGGGTTTCGTGGCGGGGTTGTGGCAGTTGGCGTCGGCCCTGTGTCGACACTATTGGCCGATCACCCTGCTCGCCGTGCTGCTGTCGAGTCGTATTCGTAGAATAGCGCTGGGATTGGCTGTTGCAGAGGCGTTTTCGGATTGGTACAAGCATCGGGAACTCGGCGGTCTCGACCCGGTTCGGTACGCGTTCTACAAACGTGCCGATGATGTTGCGTACGGCGCAGGCCTGTGGCGCGGTGCACTGTCCGCGCGCAGCATCGACGCGCTCAAGCCCCGCCTGGACGGCTGACGCGGTGCGAGCCGGGCCCGCCCCGCAGACGGTGTGATCGGAATCGAGCACGCGGACGTCATCGTCGTGGGAGGCGGCTCCTGCGGCTGCGTCGTTGCGTCGAGGCTCAGTGAGAATCCGGATCGGTCGGTGCTGTTGCTCGAAACCGGGCCTGCGTTCTCCGGCGTCGCCGATGTTCCGGCGGCTTTGCTCGACGCGTCGACGCTTCCCATCGGCCCGGGGAGCGAATGGGTGGGGACCTACACGGCCGAACTCGCGGCGGATGTGTCTCGGACGATCGCGCGAGGCCGGGTGCTGGGGGGCTCCGGCGCGGTGAACGGCGGATACTTCGTCCGCGCCACGCCGGGCGACTTCGACGCGTGGCCGCAGTCGGTGTGGTCCTTCGATCAGGTGTTGCCGTTCTACATCGGCTCCGAAACCG
This sequence comes from Rhodococcus sp. 05-2254-2, assembly GCF_002259095.1. NCBI lineage: Bacteria > Bacillati > Actinomycetota > Actinomycetes > Mycobacteriales > Nocardiaceae > Rhodococcus > Rhodococcus sp. 05-2254-2. Next base: position 143,951 of record NZ_NOZJ01000003.1, read on the forward strand.
ATCTCGATGCCGGGGCGACCGGTCGGTGGCACGGTTCCCACGGACCGATGCCGGTCTCGCGCACTCCCGCGCAGGACCGACATCCCGTGACGGCGGCATTCGTGCAGGCCGCTACGAACGCGGGCTTTCTGTTCCACGAGGACCTGAACGCTCCCGACGCGGCCGTGGGGGGAGTGGGCGTCGTGCCCTCGAATATTCGCGACGGGGTCCGCGTAAGTGCCGCTCTGGCATATCTGTTGCCGGTCGTCGGAAGGAAGAACCTACGGGTACAGGGGAATACGACGGTCGCGTCGTTGATATTCAAGGGAAGCAAGGTGATCGGGGTCGAGCTCATCGCCGACGGTGTACGTAGTGTCGTCGAGTCCGACACCGTTGTCGTCTCGGCCGGCGCGGTGCATACTCCTGCCCTACTGCTTCGATCCGGCATAGGACCGTCGGAAAGCGCTGCTGCGCTGGGTATTTCGGTCGTCGCCGACAGTCCTGGAGTCGGCCAGGGTTTCAGCGACCATCCCGAGGTTGCCGTTCCCGTCGTCACGACGAACGAATTCCCGACGGCATCTCGTGCTCTGGAAGCGGTGCTGCATGCGGGCGACGTGGAGATCAGGCCGTACACCGGGAGATTCGACCGACTCATTTCCGGGCTCCCCGCAGGTCCGCACGTGTTCGGTGTCGGCCTCATGCGCTCGACGGCACGAGGGAGCATCGCGCTGCGCAGCACGGATCCGTTCGAGGCTCCGGACGTGCGCTACCGCTATCTCGAATCGGAGGGTGATCGGCAGGCGGTGCGAGGTGGCGTCGCACTGGCGCGAGATCTGATCGCATCGTCGTCCATGGCGTGCGTCGAGGTCCCTGCGGTCGACGACCCTCTCGCGGCACTGGGCACGTCGTTGCACCTGTCCGGTAGCGCCAGGATGGGACCCGAGTCGGATCCGGGGTCGGTGCTCGACGATCACTGCCGCGTGCGCGGTGTGGATGGAGTCTTCGTGATCGATACTTCGGCGTTCCCGATGGTGCCGAGCCGCGGCCCGCACGCGACGGCGATCATGTTGGCCGAACGCGCCGCTGCGTTGATGGGAGAGGAGCCGGCGGAACGACCGGTGGCTGTTGCAGACCACGGTGAGGGTGTGTAGGCGTAGCGTTCGTGGTCTGGGGACCGTTCAGGTTCCCCGATAGATGGGTTACTGCCATGTCGGACAAATCGCCCCGCAACACGATGACCAAGAAATCCGGCAAATCGCTCAAGGACAAGCGCGCAGACAAGCGGGCCAAATCCAGTGGTGACACCAGCAACGACATCATCACCACGGCCGTCAAGAAGAAGTAGGCACTCGGGGTCGGCGCAACCGGCCACGGCCGCGCGCGTCGGCCACGGCTGTATCCTTGCGTGTGAGCTGGGTTACAACGATGTGGACAGGTCACGGAGGAAGCGTCGAATGGCAAGCCGATCGGACAGTGGTGGCAACCCCTGGGTCGCAGTGCGCCCCGGCGAGGACGTCGCTGTGCTCGCGCGCCAGATGTCCAGTGCCCATCAATCTTTCGTCGACGATGTTCGTACCCATGGGTCGGCCGTCCGGTCGGTCGTTCTCGATTCGTGGATGCGCAGCCGAACCAAGGGTGTCGACCCGGACGGTGGCAACGACACTCCAGCGCTGACCGGTGCGGACCTCGAGCGCTACCGCAACGGACACCCGATGGCCATCATCCGTCCGGTGATTCGAAAGCTTCTGGTCGAGGACGCGTCCGACACCGGTTTGCTCGTTGCGATTTCCGATGCCGAGGGACGCCTGCTGTGGGTCGAGGGTGATTCTGCGGCCAAGGACCGAGCACTCGCGATGGACTTCGCCGAGGGGGTCGATTGGAGCGAGGAGAGCAAAGGTACCAACGCCCCGGGCACTGCGCTCGCGGTCGATCACAGCGTGCAGATCTTCGCATCCGAGCACTTCTCGCGGTCGGTGCACGAGTGGAGCTGCTCGGCGGCACCGGTGCACCACCCCACCAGTGGTCACATCCTGGGAGCCATCGATATCACCGGTGGCCCGCGGGTAGCGGTGCCCGAGGTGCTCTCGTTGGTACGCGCAACGGTCGCCGCTGCTGAATCCGAGCTGCGCCTGCATCTGATGAACTCGCCGAAATCATTGGGCGACACAGCTCCCCGGCTCGAGGTCCTGGGATCGGGACGGCCGGGAGTGGTGCGCGGATCCGGTCGGATACCGCTCTCGCAGCGGCACGCCGAAATTCTGCTTCTGCTCGGTGAGCATCCCGAAGGCCTGAGCTCCGACCACCTCGCCGTTCTGCTCGACGAGCAGGAACTCGACTCGGTCACCATACGCGCCGAGATGTCGAGGCTGCGCAAGGCCTTCGGTACTGCAGGCCTGGCATCGCGGCCCTACCGGCTGGTCGGCGAGTTGTCCTCCGACGTCGGCGATATCCGACGAGCCCTGGATCGAGGCGACGTCGACGCTGCTCTGCGCATCTACTCGGGCCCGGTGCTTCCCGGGTCGTCCGCGCCGGGAATCGAGGAGATCCGCGAGGAACTGCGGTCTCGGATGCAGGCCGCATTGCTCCGACTCGGAGATCCAGTGCTGCTGGCGCAGTGGACCTCGTCCATCCACGGCCGCACGGACGTCATCGCATGGGAGGCGTACCGGGCCACGCTCAGCCGCGACTCCGCGCTCTACGGGCAGGTCAGTGCGCGTATCGACCTACTCGACCGCGATCTCGGCATCTGAGGAGCCGGTCGCTCCAGGCCGTCCTCGGAATCGGCAACGTAGTTGCAACGTTGCAAGCCCTAGTGTCTTGAATCACACACCGCATCAACTGTGAAGCACGTGTCGATCAGGAGGATTTTCAATGTCCGTCTACGCCCGTCCAGGTACCGCCGATTCCGTCATGTCGTTCCAGTCGCGCTACGACAACTGGATCGGCGGCGAGTGGGTACCGCCGGTCAAGGGCCAGTACTTCGAGAACCCGACTCCCGTCACCGGTGAGAACTTCTGCGAGGTCGCCCGCTCCACGTCCGAGGACATCGAGCTCGCGCTCGACGCCGCACATGCCGCAGCCCCCGCATGGGGCAAGACCTCCGCGGCCGAGCGTGCCGTGATCCTGAACAAGATCGCCGACCGCATCGCCGACAACCTCGAGTCCATCGCGCTGGCGGAGTCCTGGGACAACGGCAAGCCGATCCGCGAAACACTGAACGCCGACATCCCGCTGGCCATCGATCACTTCCGATACTTCGCCGGCTGCATCCGCGCGCAGGAGGGATCGCTCTCCGAAATCGACAGCGACACAGTCGCTTACCACTTCCACGAGCCGCTCGGCGTCGTCGGGCAGATCATCCCGTGGAACTTCCCGATCCTCATGGCCGTGTGGAAGCTCGCCCCCGCCCTCGCCGCCGGTAACGCAGTGGTGCTCAAGCCCGCCGAGCAGACCCCCGCGTCGATCCTGCACCTGATCTCGATCATCGGCGACCTGCTGCCCGCGGGCGTGCTCAACATCGTCAACGGATTCGGCGTCGAGGCAGGCAAGCCGCTGGCTTCGAGCCCGCGTATCTCCAAGATCGCGTTCACCGGCGAGACCACCACCGGCCGCCTGATCATGCAGTACGCGTCGCAGAACTTGATCCCGGTGACACTCGAGCTCGGTGGCAAGAGCCCCAACGTCTTCTTCTCCGACGTGCTGCAGGCCAACGACGACTACCAGGACAAGGCGCTGGAGGGCTTCACGATGTTCGCCCTCAACCAGGGTGAAGTGTGCACCTGCCCGTCGCGCTCGCTGATCCAGGCCGACATCTTCGACGAGTTCCTCGCCCTCGCAGCCATCCGTACCAAGGCTGTGCGACAGGGAGATCCGCTCGACACCGAGACCATGATCGGCGCACAGGCCTCGAACGATCAGCTCCAGAAGATCCTGTCGTACATCGAGATCGGCAAGGGTGAGGGCGCACAGGTCGTCACCGGCGGCGAGCGCGCACAGCTGGGCGGCGACCTCAACGGCGGCTACTACATGCAGCCCACGATCTTCACCGGCAAGAACAACATGCGCATCTTCCAGGAGGAGATCTTCGGGCCGGTCGTCTCGGTCACGTCGTTCACCGACTACGACAACGCCATCGAGATCGCCAACGACACCCTGTACGGGCTCGGCGCAGGCGTCTGGTCGCGGGACGGCGGCATCGCCTACCGTGCCGGCCGCGATATCCAGGCCGGTCGCGTCTGGACCAACACGTATCACCAGTACCCCGCGCACGCGGCGTTCGGTGGCTACAAGCAGTCGGGTATCGGCCGTGAGAATCACAAGATGATGCTCGATCATTACCAGCAGACCAAGAACCTGTTGGTCAGCTACGCCCAGAAGGCACAGGGCTTCTTCTGATGAATGCCCCTCGGCCGCCTGCGCGGCTGAAGACCACCGTCGAGGCGATGGACCTGCTCCGTCGCCTCGGCGGTATCCACGGCGAACTGATGATGCATCAGTCCGGGGGATGCTGTGACGGGTCGTCGCCGATGTGTTATCCCGCCGGCGAATTCATCGTCGGCGACCGGGACGTTCTCCTGGGGTACATCGACCTCAGGCTCGGCGTCGGCGAGGTCCCACAGGACCTCCCGAGCGGGAGCGACGGTGTACCGGTGTGGATTTCGGGGTCTCAGTTCCAGGCGTGGAAGCACACGCAACTCGTGCTCGACGTGGTTCCCGGCCGCGGCGGTGGGTTCTCGCTCGAATCGCCCGAGGGAGTGCGCTTCCTCAGCCGCGGACGTGCGTACACCGCCGAGGAGAACGACATCCTCGCCGAGTACCCACCGCTCGCGGGTGTCGACTGGGAAGAAGGCCGACGGCCGGAGATCCCCGACGATCCGCTGGTGGTCGCCGAGGCCGTCGACGCATGTCCCGTTCCGGGGATGCTCCAGGGCTGAATGCCTGCGGCAGTGGCGCGGCTGAGAGCCCCAGGCGGCACTCAGCCGCACCACTGCGCGGAGCGCATACAGTGCGAACGATGAAGAGCGCACCGAAGTCCGACCACGTCGAGGGTGACGAGAGCCTGCGCACCGTGGTCATCGCTTTCGTCGCCAACCTCGGCGTCGCGATCGCGAAGACCTGTGCAGCGGTGTTCACCGGATCTGCGTCGATGGTTGCCGAAGCCGCGCACTCCTGGGCCGATACCGGGAACGAGATATTCCTGCTCGTCGCCAATCGTCGGGGATCGCGCGGACCGGACGAACGACGGCCACTCGGCTACGGGCGGGAGACCTACTTCTGGTCGACTCTCGCAGCGGTCGGACTCTTCGTCGCCGGTGCGGCGGTGTCGGTGTGGCACGGCATCACCTCGCTGTTCGCCGGCGAATCGAGCAGCGAGAACTACCTCGTCGCATACGTGGTGCTCGGCATCGCATTTCTGCTCGAGGGAGTCTCGTTTCTGCAATCGGTTCGACAGATTCGCGGCGAGGCCGCCGAGTACCACAGAGACTTTCTCGATCACGCGCTCGAGACCTCGGATCCGACACTGCGCGCAGTGTTCGCCGAGGACAGTGCCGCACTGATCGGCATAGTCATCGCCGGTGCCGGAATCGGATTGCATCAGCTCACCGGTAACGCTGCCTTCGACGCCATCGGCTCGATTCTGGTGGGTGTGCTGCTCGGAATCGTCGCGTTCGTACTCATCGATCGAAACCGCCGATTCCTCACCGGCGAACCGGGATCGAGAGCATTATGGAACGCGGTGGTGCAGCGGATCGAGGAACTTCCCGACGTGGCGTCGGTCCGGTTCGTTCGCATCGAGTTCGTCGGTCCCAAACAGCTCTACGTGGTGGCGAGTGTCGATCTCGTCGGTGATTTCGCAGAATCACGCATCGCGCACACGCTCCGGCGGCTGGAGCGTGAGTTGGAAGCCAACAGAGCTGTGGTGGACGCAGTACTGACAGTCGCCGAACCGGACGAGGGAGACCTCGGCGACGTCAACGCCGTCGGGTACCAGCCGTAATTCGCCCGTCATTCATCGATGACGCGCCGCTTACATCACGCGCCTATCGTGAACCGATTCGCGCGCCACACCTGTTGTGAATCGTCCCCTCGGGCGTGACCGTCGTCCCGAGCGTTATGGCTACGAGAGGCTTGTCATGTCCGTAGTAGACCCCCAGTCGTCTCCTCCGAAATCGGGCTCCCACGAGAGCACTCAGTCACACGTCGAGGGCGGTGACTACCTGGCCAAGCGAACCCTGAAGAAGGGAACGGCAGGCTGGGTCCTGCTGGCGGGCCTCGGAGTCAGCTACGTCATCTCCGGCGACTATTCCGGATGGAATTTCGGTCTCGCCGAGGGTGGCTTCGGTGGTCTGCTCATCGCGGCGATCATCATCGCGGGCATGTACCTGGCCATGGTGCTCGGCATGGCCGAGATGTCCTCGGCGCTGCCCGCGGCCGGCGGTGGCTACACCTTCGCCCGCCGCGCTCTCGGACCGTGGGGCGGATTCGCCACCGGTACAGCGATTCTCATCGAGTACGCCATCGCTCCCGCCGCCATCGCGACGTTCATCGGTGCCTACGTCGAATCCCTCGGGCTGTTCGGCATCACCGACGGGTGGTGGGTCTACCTGGTGGTCTATGCGGTGTTCATCGGAATCCATCTCTCCGGCGCAGGCGAAGCCCTCAAGATCATGTTCGTCATCACCGCGATCGCCTTGGTCGGACTCATCGTGTTCGCCGTCGCCGCCATCGGACAATTCGACGCGAGCAACCTGACCGACATCGCGCCCACCGACGCAGCCGGAGCTTCGGGATTTCTGCCGTTCGGCTACCTGGGCATCTGGGCTGCCGTCCCGTTCGCCATCTGGTTCTTCCTTGCGATCGAAGGCGTTCCGCTGGCCGCAGAAGAGGCCAAGGATCCGACCAAGAACGTCCCACGCGGCATCATCGCCGCCATGGGCGTGCTGCTCGTCACCGGTGCTGTCGTACTGCTCCTGGTGACCGGCGCAGGCGGTGCCGACGCCGTCAAGGAATCGGGAAATCCGTTGGTGGAAGCCCTCGGTGACGGAACTGCGAGCAAGATCGTCAACTACATCGGCCTCGCCGGACTGGTTGCGTCCTTCTTCTCGATCATGTACGCGTACTCGCGCCAGCTCTTCGCGCTCTCGCGTGCCGGATACCTGCCGAAGACACTGTCCATCACCAACTCTCGCAAGGCCCCGACGCTCGCCTTGATCGTCCCCGGCGTCATCGGCTTTCTGCTCTCACTGACCGGTCAGGGCGCAATGTTGCTGAACATGGCCGTGTTCGGCGCGGCGCTGAGCTACGTACTGATGATGGTCAGTCACATCGTGCTCCGTCGCAAGGAGCCGAACATGGAACGCCCGTACCGAACCCCCGGCGGCGTCGTGACCACCGGATTCGCGTTGATCGTCGCAGCGCTCGCCGTTGTCGCCACGTTCGTCGTCGATTCCACAGCGGCACTGTGGTGCCTCGGCGTGTTCGTCGCGTTCATGGCCTACTTCGGCATCTACAGCAGGCATCATCTGGTCGCGAACTCGCCGGACGAGGAGTTCGCTGCGCTGGCCGAGGCCGAGGCCGAGCTGGAATGACGATCTACACCCAGCAGGTCTCGGGCACCACCTACACCTTCGACGGGTTGGTGGACTTGATGGCCAAGGCGACACCGCTTCGATCGGGCGACGAATTGGCAGGCTGCGCAGCGGAATCGGATGCCGAGCGCGCGGCAGCCCAGTGGGCATTGTCGGAGGTCTCGCTCGACGTCTTCCTGCAGGATCTGCTCGTGCCGTACGAGAGCGACGAGGTCACCCGGCTAATCATCGATTCACACGATCGCATCGCCTTCGGAGCGGTGTCGCACCTGACCGTCGGAGGCTTGCGGGACTGGCTGCTCCAGGTCACCGCCAGGCCGGACGCGGCCGCGACGTTGCGGTCGGTGGCCGCCGGACTGACTCCGGAGATGGTGGCAGCGGTCAGCAAGATCATGCGAAACCAGGATCTCATCGCGGTGTCTCGAGCCGTGCAGGTGACGTCGGCTTTTCGTACGACGGTGGGACTGCCCGGAACGCTCACCACCCGGCTTCAGCCCAATCACCCGACGGACGACCCCCGCGGAATCGCCGCGGCCACGCTCGACGGGTTGCTGCTCGGATCGGGTGACGCGGTCATCGGGATCAACCCGGCGACCGACTCACCTCAGGCGACGGCCGAACTGCTGCACCTGCTCGACGAGATCCGGCAACGCTTCGAGATTCCCACTCAGTCGTGCGTGCTCTCGCACGTGACGACGACGATGGAACTGATCGACAAGGGCGTTCCGGTCGATCTGGTGTTCCAGTCCATCGCGGGCACCGAAGGAGCCAATTCGAGCTTCGGAGTGAACATCCCGCTGCTTCGGCAAGCCAACGAGGCCGGCCGATCGCTGCACCGCGGAACCGTCGGGAACAACGTCATGTATCTCGAAACAGGCCAGGGTTCGGCGTTGTCGGCGGGCGCGCACATCGGTACCGGCGACCGCCCCGTCGATCAGCAGACCCTCGAAACGCGTGCGTATGCGGTGGCCCGCGATCTCGAGCCGCTGCTGATCAACACCGTCGTCGGATTCATCGGGCCCGAGTACCTGTACGACGGCAAACAGATCATCAGGGCGGGCCTCGAAGATCACTTCTGCGGCAAGCTGCTGGGACTGCCGATGGGTGTCGACGTCTGCTACACCAACCATGCCGAGGCCGACCAGGACGACATGGACACCCTGCTGACGCTCCTGGGTACCGCCGGGGTCGCGTTCGTGATCGCGGTGCCGGGTGCCGACGACGTCATGCTCGGCTACCAGTCGTTGAGCTTTCACGACGTGCTCTACGTTCGGCAGGTTCTCGGTCTGCGACCCGCACCGGAATTCGAGTCGTGGCTCTCCCGACTTGGCATGGTGGACGCCGACGGCAGAGTCCTCGACGTCGATGCCGCGGGATCGCCGCTGCGCGCGTTGATGAGTGCGCGATGAGCACGCCAGCGGAACGACCGGAAGTAGAGTTCTGGGGCGAGTTGCGCGCGATGACGCAGGCTCGAATCGGGTTGGGCCGCATCGGTGATTCGTTGCCGACCACGCGGGTGCTCGAGTTTCGCTCGGCGCATGCTGCGGCGCGCGATGCTGTGCACATGCCGCTCGAGGTCGTGGAGTTCGTTGGCCGGGTGGAGCAGGTCGGTCTCGGTTCGCCGTCGGTGGTGACGTCGTTGGCGACGAGTCGCGCGGAGTACCTGCGACGGCCAGATCTCGGTCGGCAACCGAAGGATCTGTCGGAGGTGGTGAATTCCGAGAGCGAGATCGGCATCGTGCTGGGCGACGGGTTGTCCCCACGTGCGCTCGCCGATCACGGCGTGCCGATGCTGGAAGCGCTGAAAGCAGAGCTCTCCGATCGTTATTCGATCGCGGCTCCGGTGATTGCAACCGAGGCGCGGGTGGCGCTCGGTGACCACATCGCGGCTGCGATGGGTGTGCGGACGGTGTTGGTGCTGATCGGGGAGCGTCCGGGGTTGTCGGTCGCCGACAGTCTCGGTATCTATCTGACGCATCTGCCGAAACCCGGGTGCACCGACGCCGATCGCAATTGCGTATCCAACATCCATCCGCCGGAAGGCCAGGGGTATGCGCAGTCGGCACGAATCGTGGCCGGCCTGTTGGCCGGTGCCAGGAAGCTCGGGCGGTCGGGTGTGGCGTTGAAGGACACCTCGCGAGCCGATGTGCTCGAGGCAGCCGAGGCCCTCACCCTCGAGTGACATCCCCCTATTCGGGGGTGGCCGAGGGTGACCGGGCTCACTACCGTGGCCGTATGGACAGTTACTCTTCCGGTGAGTCGGACACAGCGGTGCTGGACGACACGATCGGTGCGAATCTGGATCGAACTGCGGCGCGGTACTCGGATCGCGATGCGCTGATAGATGTTGCGTCCGGGCGACGGTGGACCTACTCGGAGTTCGTCGCCGACGTCGATCTGTTGGCGGCCGGCTTGCTCGTGGCTGGTGTCGAGGTGGGGGACCGCGTCGGGATATGGGCACCGAACTGCCCGGAATGGGTTCTGGCGCAGTACGCGACGGCCAAGGTCGGTGCCGTGTTGGTCAACATCAACCCCGCGTACCGTTCGCACGAGTTGCAGTTCGTGCTGAAGCAGGCCGGGGTGTCGGTGTTGTTGTCGGCCAGGGAGTTCAAGGGGTCGGACTACGCGGCGATGATCGACGACGCCCGCCCCGAGGTGCCGTCTCTGCGTGAGGTGCTGTTCATCGGGAGCATCCAGTGGGAAGCGATGACCGATCGCGGGCATCGAGCGCTGGCGAAGACTCCGCGCATGATCACCGATGTGTCCGAGCGGCTCCGCTGCGACGACGCCATCAACATCCAGTACACCTCGGGGACAACGGGTTTCCCCAAGGGTGCGACGCTCAGTCATCGAAACATCCTCAACAACGGATTCTTCGTCGGCGAACTCTGCCACTACACCGCCGAGGATCGAGTGTGCATTCCGGTGCCGTTCTACCACTGCTTCGGCATGGTGATGGGCAATCTCGCGTGCACGTCGCACGGCGCAGCGATGGTGATTCCCGGGCCCTCGTTCGATCCGGTCGCGACGTTGACGGCCGTTTCCACGGAGAAGTGCACGTCGCTCTACGGAGTCCCGACGATGTTCATCGCCGAACTGGCACTGGAGAACTTCGAGGATTTCGACCTCGGCAGTCTGCGTACCGGCATCATGGCCGGATCGCCGTGCCCCACCGAGGTGATGAAGCAGGTGATCGAGCGCATGGGGATGGCCGAGGTGTCGATCTGTTACGGCATGACCGAGACTTCGCCGGTGTCCCTGCAGACTCGGAGCGAGGACTCCATCGAGCAACGGGTGTCGACCGTCGGACGCGTCGGTCCGCACCTCGAAGTGAAGATCGTCGATCCGATCGAGGGCAGCACACTGCCGCGCGGCGAGGCGGGCGAGCTGTGCACGCGCGGGTATTCGGTGATGTTGGGCTACTGGGAGCAGCCGGAGAAGACCGCCGAGGCCATCGACGACGAGGGGTGGATGCACACCGGCGACATCGGGGTGATGGACGACGATGGCTACGTGGCGATCACCGGACGGATCAAGGACATGGTGATTCGCGGCGGCGAGAACATCTATCCCCGCGAAGTGGAGGAGTTCCTGTACACCCATCCCGACGTCCTCGACGCGCAGGTGATCGGTGTGCCCGACCCGAAGTACGGTGAAGAGCTGATGGTGTGGATCAGGATGAAAGACGATGCTGCGCCGCTCGATTCGGCAGCGGTGCGTGAGTTCTGCGACGGGCGGTTGGCTCACTACAAGATCCCGCGGTACGTGCACGTGGTCGACGAGTTCCCGATGACGGTCACCGGCAAGGTGCGCAAGGTGGAGATGCGCGAGCGATCGCTCGGCCTGATCGAACAGCTGCCCTTCGGCTGACATACTCGCTTCCATGACCAGTGCGCTGTGGACGCCGACGGATTCCGACCTCGCCGAGGCTCGGGTGACCGAGTTCGCGCGCTTCGTCGAGCAACGTCACGATGTGCTTCTCCCGGACTACTTCGCTCTGTGGCGATGGTCGACCACCGAGCTGGAGCTGTTCTGGCGAGCGGTGTGGGACTTCTTCGAGGTTCGCTCCTCCAGCGTGCCGACAACGGTTCTCGCGGAGCGCATGATGCCTGGCGCACAGTGGTTTCCGGGTACGGAACTGAACTACGTGGACCACGTGACTCGGTACGCTCGACCCGGTCGCGCCGCGATCGTGCACGCCCGCGAGGACGGTTCGACGCGGACCGTGACGTGGGAGGAGATGATCGATCAGGCCGGGGCGCTGGCGGGGACGTTGGCCGGCGCGGGAATTCGACGCGGCGACCGCGTCGTCGGATATCTGCCCAACGTCCCCGAGGCAGTGATCGCATTCTTGGCGACCGCGAGCCTGGGTGCGGTGTGGTCCGCGTGCGGGCAGGACTACTCGGCCTCGGCAGCACTCGATCGTCTGGGACAACTCGAACCCACGGCACTGATCACTGCCGACGGGTACGTCTACGGAGGGAAGTTCCGAGACAAGGCCGCCGATGTCGACGCGCTCACGACCGGGCTGCCGACGCTACGGCTGGTGGTGACGGTCGGCGAGGCGTCGGGAAGTGCGGTGGGCTGGTCTGCCGCAACAGCGCAGAGCCGTGAACTGGAACCGGTCGCAGTGCCGTTCGATCATCCGCTGTGGGTCGTGTTCTCCTCCGGTACCACCGGTCTGCCCAAGGGCATCGTGCACGGCCACGGCGGCGTGGTGCTCGAACATCTCAAATCCGTTGCCCTGCACTCCGATCTGGGGCCCGAGGACGTGTTCTTCTGGTACACCAGCCCCAGCTGGATGATGTGGAATTTTCAGGTCGCCGGTCTGCTGGCCGGGTCCACGATCGTGTGCGCCGACGGCAATCCCGCATTTCCGACGCCTGATGCATTGTGGGACATCGCCGCTCGGCTGGGTGTGACCTATCTCGGCACCAGCCCCGGGTACGTACTGGCATGCATCAAGGCCGACGCACATCCGGGCTCCGATCACGATCTCTCGGCACTGCGGGCCATCGGGATCACCGGGTCCGCGATGCCTGCGACGTCGTCGATCTGGTTGTCGGAGAACATCGGAGCCCATGTGCCGGTCTTCTCCATCTCCGGTGGCACCGACGTGGTGTCGGCGTTCGCCGGGGGAGTGCGGACCGCGCCGGTCCGGGCGGGGGAGCTGTCGGTGCCGTTCCTCGGCGTCGCGCTGGACGCCTACGACGAGGACGGCCACGCAGTCCGTGGCACCGTCGGTGAGTTGGTCGTCACCGAGCCGATGCCGTCGATGCCGCTGCACTTCTGGAACGACGCGGACGGATCTCGCTACCGAGAGGCGTACTTCGAGACCTATCCGGGAATCTGGCGGCACGGCGACTGGATCACCAGGACCGATCGCGGCAGTGTGCTCGTCCACGGCCGGTCGGATTCCACGCTCAACCGCAACGGAATTCGTATGGGGAGCGCTGACATCTATCAGGCCGTCGAATCGTTGGACGAGGTCGCCGAGGCGCTCGTTCTGGGCATCGAGCTACCCGACGGCGGATATTGGATGCCGCTGTTCGTGGTGGTCCCGGGCGGCGCGACCGACGAGTTGGCCGAACGCATCCGATCCGTCATCGGAACCCAGGTGTCGCCGCGACACGTTCCCGACGACGTCATCGCCACGCCCGCGCTGCCCCACACTCGAACGGGGAAGAAACTCGAGGTACCGCTCAAACGACTTTTCCAAGGTGCCGCTGCGGCAGGCACCGTCGATGCGAGCGCCGTCGACGACCCGGCTGCGTTGGCGTGGTTCGTCGACCGGGCGGCCGAGTTTCAGCGAGTCCAGCGCGCGAGGTAGGCCTTCTCCTCCGGCGCGATGCGGCGCAGAGTCTCGGCACCGACGTCGACCATCGCCATCCGGGTGGTTGCCACCACCGCGGGCGGCGAATCCGGTGCCGCTCCCGCGGCGCGCACCTCGTACCCGATGGTGAAGTCGACAGCACGCACCTTCTCGAACCACAGGGTGACGTCGAGTGGACCGTCCGAATGACGGAGCGGCTTCTTGTACGCAATGGTCACGTTGGCGATCAACGCACTCTTGATCAGTGACTCGTTGGCCTCACCCTCGCTGAGCAGCCACTCGATTCGCGCTTCTTCGAGCAGTGTGACCATCCGTGCATGATTGATGTGCGCAAAGGCGTCCATGTCGGACCAGCGCACCGTCACGCTCGCGTGATATCCGACAGGACCGGTCTGCTCTGTCTGCATCGCAACAGGCTCTGTTTTCATTGCTAGAGGATGGCATGCGCGCCCGTGAAGTCGACGCTCTAGAGTCCCAGGAGTGATTATCGCCAATGTCGCACTGGATGGTTCCGGCGTGCTCTTCGACATCGAACTCGCAGGGTCGGTCATCGCGGCGATCACCCCCGCAGGTACTCGACGTGCAGTGGGTGACGAGGTGCTCGACGGTGGGGGCGGGGTGGCGCTACCCGGATTCGTGGACTCTCACGTGCATCTGACGCAGTGGGCGGCGGCCCGTAGGCGAATCGACGTCGGGCCGGCGATGTCGGCGGCCGACGCCGTCGCGCTGGTGTACCCCTACGCGCGTACGGCAGGTGAATCCGTGGTGCGCGCCAACGGTTTCCGCGATGCACAGTGGCCGGAGGAGCCACACAAGGACCTGCTCGAGAATGCGCTGCCCGGTGCCCGCGTGGCGATGACGAGTATGGATCTGCACACGCTGTGGCTGAGCCCGGCGTTGCTCGACGACCTGGGTATCGACCACCCCACCGGTGTGTTGCGCGACGTCGACGGCCTCGAAGCGGTCATGGCTCTCGAAGAGCAGGAGGACCCGGCCGAACTCGATCGAGCCGTGCTCGACGCCACCGCGGCACTGGCGGTCCGCGGAGTCACCGGCGTCGTGGATTTCGAGTTCGCCGACAACAAGACGGTCTGGGATCGACGCCTGACGGCCGGCTCTCCCGCGGTACGCGTCGACACGACCGTGTGGCCGCAATGGCTCGACGAAGCACTCGAGCGCGGCGAGCGGACCGGAGACGTCTCGGCTCTGTCGGAACTGATCCGGCGGGGACCACTCAAGGTGATGCTCGACGGCTCGCTCAACACCCGGACGGCATGCTGCCACGACCGGTACCCGGGGATCGAGGGCGACGACGCGTACGGTCTGCTGCTTGAGACCCGGGAAGGTCTGTTCGAGCTCGTGTCGCGGGCCTCACGCGGCGGCATCGTTCCGGCGATCCACGCGATCGGCGACCGCGCGAACGGTATTGCTCTCGATGCGTTCGAGCGCGCCGGTTGCGGTGGTCGAATCGAACATGCGCAACAGATCCTGCCGGAGGACATCGCGCGTTTCGCAGCGCTCGGCGTCGCGGCATCGGTACAGCCGCAGCACGCGATGGCCGATCGCGAGATCGCCGAGGATCTGTGGGCCGGACGGCGCTCGGTGGCGTACGGATACGGAACCCTGCACCGGAGCGGGGCGAGGTTGCTGTTCGGTTCCGACGCGCCGGTCAGTCCGCCCGAGCCGTTGGCGGGAGTCGCCGCAGCGGTGTTCCGTACCGACGACGACCGACCTCCGTGGCACCCCGAGGAAGCGGTACCTCTCGAGGTGGCACTGCGGGCAGCGTGCGGTGGCCGCGGGATACTCCGCGTGGGGGATACGGCGGACATCGTCGTTCTCGTCGAGCATCCCGTGCACCGATCGGCACACGATCTGGCCGACACCGAGATCCGAGCGACGATCTGCGCCGGCGCGCTCACTCACGCGTCCGCCGGATAGGCACCGGGTTCGCGGACGAAAATTCGGTCTCGACCCGGACATGAGAACTCACTCATGTTGCCCTCATCGGCGTCTCACTCGTTCGAGACAGTGTGGTGATGTGAAGTTCGCACCCAAGATCGCCGTCCTGGCGGCCGTGGTGATCGTTCCGGTGGGCGTAGCACTGGCGAGCACCGTACTCGCCGACACCCCACAGCCACCGAGCTTCGAGCCGCGAGTCACCGTCGGAGTCGCGGCACCGAGCGCATCCCAGACCTCCGGCGAGGCACCGCCCCCATCGGACACACCGCCCTCCTCGACCGCGGCCCCCTCGGTGGCCGAAATCCCTCCCGCGGCCACGGGCCCGGTGGGCGGTACGGCTCCGGATGCAGCGGAGCCGCCGGCAGCACCGCAGTCCATCGTCGTCCCTGCCCCGCCTCCCGTCGAAGTCATTCCGGACGGTGATGACGATGACGACGACGTCGGTGGCCAGGACGATGCGGATGGCGACGACGATGTGGAAGACGACGACGGGTGAACTCGACCGAGAAACTGATCGACGGCAGTGATGCCCGCACCGAGGTGCTCGCTCGGAGGGGACCTGTGCCCGAGCCTGCGCCTCGTCGTCCCCGGGTGGGAACCCGTGTTCCGGCGCGGGTGCGCATCCTCGGCTGGCTGTTGTTCGTCATGGCACTGGCCATGCTGGCCGTGGGGGTTGCCGTCCGAACGATCCTCCTCGCCGATGTCGAGAGAGACACTGCGGTGGCGCTCTACCAAGAGATCGGCGAGTTCAGCGAGTTCGCTGCGACCGGCCGGGATCCGGACGACGGGTTGCCGTTCGGCGATGTCGCCGATCTGCTCCAGTTGCACCTACAGCGCCAATACCCGGACGACGACGAGATCCTGTTCGGCTACACCGATCGACTGCTGCGTCAGGAGCGCAGCGGCCCGGGAGATCTGGTCGCCGACGCGGCCGTCGTATCGGCGATCGTGGACTCACCCGACAGTGTGGGATCGACGCAGACTTCGGAAGGTGAAGTCGCCTGGGCGAAACAGGTCGCCGAACCTTCCGGCGGAGGCCAGGCCGGAACTTTCGCGATCGGAATCCTCGTCGACCGCGAACGCGCGGACGTGTCCGACACCGTTCGTGTGGTGATCGGAGTGTCACTGATGGCACTGCTGTTCACCGGCGGCATCGCCTGGGTCGTGGCCGGGCAGATTCTTGCGCCCGTGCGTCTGGTTCGGCGGACCGCAGCCCAGATCACCACCGACGACCTGTCCAGGCGGATCGAAGTGGACGGCCGAGACGACGTCGCCGAACTCGCCGACACCTTCAACGACATGCTCGATCGATTGGAGTCCGCGTTCGCCGCGCAGCGACAATTCGTCGACGACGCGAGCCATGAGCTTCGTACGCCGATCACGATCGTGCTGGGGCATCTCGAACTGATGGGTGATGACCCACGCGAGCGCGAAGAGACGGTCCGGCTCGTCACCGACGAGTTGGACCGAATGAACCGGATCGTGGAAGACCTGTTGCTCCTCGCCAAAGCCGAGCGGCCGGATTTCGTGCACAAGCAACCTGTGGATCTCGAGACCCTCACGCGCGACATCGACGCGAAGGTACGCGCGCTCGCCGACCGCGACTGGATACTGGGGCACGTCGGCACGGGCTCGGTGCGGGTCGATCCACAACGAGTCACGCAGGCAGTGCTTCAGCTGGCGCAGAATGCGGTGTCGCACACCGGCCCCGGTGACCGAATCGTCGTGGGCTCCGAGCTCGCCCTGGACCGAGTTCTGTTGTGGGTGAGCGACACCGGTCCCGGTGTGTCCAGCGCGGACGCGCCGACCATCTTCGAACGATTCGCGCGCGGCACCAGTGCTTCGCCTCGCTCGGACAACGGCGGAGCGGGTCTGGGCCTGAGTATCGTGCGAGCGATCGCCGACGGGCATCACGGAGCCGCGACACTCGACAGTCGGCCTGGTGCAGGTGCGACATTCGGGCTCGACCTGCCGGCACGGTGAGCGACCGACGGTTTCGTTCTGCCAGAAATGTTTCCACGTCACCCACGGCAGTGGAACGGCACATGAAAGAACGCTCATGGAACGTTCATCGACGTTTCATCGGACGGACCGAGACTGGTCACCATGAACACGGTCAGCTACAGAACGCAGCCACCTCCTGTCCCGGAACCGATGCGCTCGTGGCACTTTCGCGATCTGTTGACCCGCCGACTGGTCCAGGGTGTCATGAGTTCGGTTGCGCTGCTGGTACTCCTGGCCGTACTCGCCGGCGCGGCGCAAGGGCTGCCCAGCGCCGGGCGTACCACGCTCGTGGTCTTCACCGCAGCTGTCGCGCTCTGGGTGTTCACGAAGATCGACGACACCTACGTAGCTCTCGGTGCGGCACTTGGTCTGGTACTGACCGGTGTGGTGAGCACCGACGCACTGTTCGACACTCTCGGCGAGGAGACCATCTGGCTTCTCATCGCGGCATTCATCATCGCCGCGGGAGTCCGCGAGTCCGGTTTGGCAACGCGCGCAGCAGTGTTCATCGTCAGTGGCGCGCGTAGCGTACGCCAGCTCGCCCATCTGGTGACGGCCGCGTTGATCGTGACCGCTTTCGCGATCCCCGCCACCTCGGGTCGCGCGGCCCTTGCGCTGCCGGTGTTCTTGGCGTTGGCGCAGGCGCTCGCCGAGCGCAAGCGGGTGGTGCGGGCGTTGGCAATCCTGTTTCCTACCGTCATCCTGCTGTCCGCGGTGGCGACGCTCATCGGGGCGGGGGCGCATCTGATCACCAGCCAGGTGCTCGAGAGTGCGACGGGTACCGGGATCAGCTTCACCGCGTGGCTGTTGCTCGGTGTGCCGCTGGCCGTGGTCAGCAGCCACTGCGCCGCCGAACTCGTACTGGCGCTGTTCACCGATCGGGAGGATCGCCGAATACCGTTGACGGTGAACGTATCCGACATGGCGTCGCGACTCTCGACACCGGTGACGGGACCGCTGACCATCGCGGAGAACCGGGCCGCGACGCTGCTGGCCGTCGTCATCGTGCTGTGGTGCTCCGAACCGTTGCACGGCGTGCACCCCGCCATCATCGCCCTGCTGGGCGCCTTGATCTCCACCTCGCCGCGGGTGGGTACCACCGACTTCGGAAAGGCGCTCGCCACCGTGCCATGGTCCCTGCTGCTGTTCATGGCGGCAACGCTGGCCCTCGGGACCGCGTTGACGACGTCCGGTGCGGCAGGGTGGCTCTCGGACGGGCTGTTCACGTTGGTTCCGATCGGCTCGGCACCGCCCTGGGTGTTCATCGCGGTGGTGATCGTGCTGTCCGTGGCCTCGCACCTTCTCATCCAATCTCGCTCGGCACGTTCGTCCGTCCTCGTTCCGCTCGTCGTCACCACGGCTTCGGCGCTCGGAGTCGACCCCATGGCCGCGGCCTTCGCGTCGACGGCTGCAGCAGGCTTCTGCCACACCATGCCGTCCTCGGCGAAGCCGGTGGCAATCTTCGCCGAAGCCGAAGGTGTGGAGACGTATTCACCGAAGGACCTGCTACGCCTGTCCGCCTTTCTCGCGCCGCTGACCGCAGGGACCGTGCTGTTCTTCGCCGTGTTCGTGTGGCCGCTGCTCGGCACCCCCATCTCCTGATCTCCCACCCTCGAAAAGGAATCGATCACCATGCCGTCTTCCACCCCACTCCGATTCGTCGTCGCCCCGTCGGGGTTCAAGGAATCTCTCGGTGCCGACGAGGTTGCAGCGGCCATTGCCGCTGGTATTCGCCGGGTGGTGCCCGGGGCCATCGTCAACTCGGTCCCCCTCGTCGACGGGGGTGAGGGGTCCGCCCGCGCCCTTGCCGGTGCCACCCTGGGCAAGGTGATCGACACCGTCGTGACCGGGCCGGTGGGCAAGCCGGTCGATTCCCATTTCGCTCTGCTGGGAACGGACGGGCCGGTCACCGCGGTCGTGGAGATGGCAGCAGCGGCCGGTCTGTCGCTGGTTCCGCGAGACATGCGCGACCCGACGGTGACCACGAGTCGCGGAGTCGGTGAGCTCATCCGCACCGCCCTCGACTACGGTGCCGAACGAATCCTGTTGGGCTGCGGCGACTCCGGCACCTCGGACGGCGGCGCGGGGCTTCTGCAGGCGCTCGGAGTGCGACTCCTCGATGCCGAAGGCCTCGAATTGGGCGACGGCGGAGGCGAGTTGACTCGGCTCGACCACATCGATGTATCCGGCCTCGATTCACGGCTGAGTCCGGGAAGCGGTGTGGAGATCAGGGTCGCATGCAACCCACACAACATTCTCTGTGGGCCCGGCGGAGTCGCCCGAATCTTCGCACCGCAGAAGGGGGCCAGCTCGACGCAAGTGGAGATCCTGTCGGCTGCGATGGACCGCTGGGCCGAGGTGTTGGAGCGTGACGTGTCGACGCGGCCGGCCGGTCTGAACCTCCGCACCGGGCCCGGTACCGGCGCGTCCGGCGGGATGGGGGCAGGCGTGGCAGCGGTCCTGCGGGCCGAATTGCTACCACGCTTCGAGGTGATGCTCGATCATGTCGACCTCGACAGCCTCATCGCGACAGCAGACCTGGTGTTGACCGCCGAGGGGTCCATCGACAAGCAGACGCCGAAGGGGAAGATCCCGACGGAGGTCGCCCGCCGAGCCAAGCTTCACGGCAAACCTGTGGTGGCGCTCGCGGGAACCATCGGTCTCGACGCCCGCGCCAACTACGACTCGGGTATCGACGCCTTCGCCGGCATCCTCCCCTCACCGGTCGAGTTGGTCGAGGCGCTCGAACGGGGTGCCGAGTTCCTGACCGACGCCACGGAGCGAGCGATGAGATTGCTTCTGGTCGGAGCGACTCTCGGCCGGTGAGGCCGGAGCAGCGTGAATGGATCTCGTGGACCTGCCGAAGTGTCCGCCATCGCCGATTCTGTCGGACCACCCGCGTAGCGTGTCTGCGATGACGTCGATCACCGATCCGCGCGTACGCGAGTTTCTGTCCACGGGTACCCGCACCGGCAAGCTCGGGTACCTGGCCTCCGACGGCAGGCCCCTGGTTGCCCCGGTCTGGTTCATCGTCGAGGGCGACGAGATCGTGTTCAACACGGGGGCCGACACCGCGAAGGGAAAGTCGATTCGCCGTGATCCCCGCGTGGTGCTGACCGTCGATCTCGAAGAGCCGCCGTACGGATTCGTCCAGGTGCAGGGCATCGCGTCGGTCGACGAGGATCCCGCCGAGTTGCTCCGCACCGCCACCGAGCTGGGGGCTCGGTACATGGGCCGCGATCGCGCCGAGGAGTTCGGCGCACGCAACGGTGTTCCGGGCGAATTGATCGTTCGGGTGACACCGAACAAGGTGATCGCCGCTTTCGACATGACGGCATGACGAGCGACGGTCTTCGCCCGGTCGGCACTGTAGATTGACCGGGTGCCGAATCGAGTCGGAGTGTGTCGGGTGAGCTCGGATCGGGTATCGACTTGTAACAGTCCGGTACATACGGACGGATATGTACTGAAAGGTAACTTCGAGTTGTTTCCGGTGAGAAAATAGAGAACGAAGTAAGCAACTTGCTCGATGTGTTCGGTGCCTGCCGATCGCTGCTCGTGTGGCAGCCGGTGGGGGCGCGTGTGATTGTGGGAAAGAGAGGCTTCGATTGGACCCGCTAGGTGTGGAAGGTGCTGGACACGACGACGGAGTCGGCAGTTCCGAGCATTCGTCGTTCCCACTGTCACCGGCCCAATTGGGAATGTGGTTCGCGCAGCACGTGGACCCCTCGGTACCCGCGAACATCGCCCAGTACATCGAACTGCACGGCGACCTCGACGTGGAGCTGCTTCGCCGAGCATCCTCGCAGGCGGCACTCGAACTGCAATCGGGATTCGTGCGCATCGTCGAGGTCGACGCCGAGCCCCGGCAGATCGTCGACCCCACCCTCGACGATTCTCTGAACTACCTCGATCTGCGCGGTGAGGCCGATCCGCGAGCAGCGGCCCTGGCGTGGATGCACGGCGACTACAGCGCGCCGATCGACATTCTCCGCGACCGACTCATCGCGGCGACCGTCCTGCGCCTCGAGGACGACGTGTGGTTCTGGTACGAGCGCGTGCATCACGTGGTGCTCGACGGTTTCGGTGCCGTCACGTTCATGAACCGTGCGGCGGAGCTGTACACCGCAGCGGTGGAAGGTACCGAGCCGAGCAAGAACCTGGCATCGGATCTGACCAAGGTCTACGACATCGACGTGGCATACCGTGATTCGACCCGTTTCGAGGCCGACCGCGAGTACTGGGCGTCACGCATCGACGGCATCGACGGAGTCACCACTCTCGCCGGGCACACGGCTCCGCCGGCAGCGAAGAGCCAGATCGACAGCACAGCTCTGTCCACCGAGACGATGGAACGGCTCGAGGCTCTTCGTGCCGAGACGGACACCACGATGGCAACCATCGTCATCGCCGGCTTCGCCGCCTACCTCGCCCAGATGACCGGACGAGAAGACGTCGTACTCTCGCTGCCGGTCACCGCACGCACCACCGCTGTACTTCGCCGTTCCGGCGGCATGGTCTCCAACGTCGTTCCCCTTCGGCTCGACGTGTCGGGAGACACCACCGTCGAGACGCTCTTCGCGCGCGTCAACGCCGAGGTCTCCGGGGCCCTGCGCCACCAGCGTTACCGGCACGAGGACATCCGGCGCGATGCAGGCTCGGCCAGTGGTCAGGCCTCGTTCTTCGGCCCGTGGGTCAACATCATGCTGTTCTTCGGCGAGGTGCGCCTCGGGTCGATGGTCGGCGGCATCAACATTCTCTCGACCGGCCTCATCGAGGATTTCGGGCTCAATCTGTACACCAGCGTCGCCGGGTCCACCACGCACATCGACTTCGAGTCGAACCCCAATCTGTACGGACCGGAACAAGCCGGCCGGAACCACGAACGCTTCGTCGATTTCTTCGCCCGCTTCGTGGCGTCGGGACCGAAGGACGCGGTATGGGATCTGGCACTGACGGACGGTCTCGAACGCGAGCAGGTCGTGGACCGGTGGAACGACACCGAGCACGAGACCGAGCCACGGACTCTGCTCTCCGCATTCGAGGCCGCCGCGGCCGCGAACCCTGATGCGACAGCCCTGGTGTACGAGGGCGAGGCGCTGACATACGGTGACCTCTCGGCGCGCGTGAACGGCCTCGCTCGCCACCTGATCGACATGGGTGTGGGTCCCGAGACGCTCGTCGGACTGTCGATTCGCCGTTCTTTCGACCTCGTCGTCGGCATGTACGCGATCGTCGCGGCGGGCGGTGCCTGGGTGCCGATCGACCCCGACCACCCCGCGGATCGCACGGCCTACATTCTGGATTCCGCACAGCCGCGGTGCGTGCTGATCTCCTCCCGCGACGAGGTGGCGCTGCCCGAGGGAACCGAGACGGTTGCGGTCGATCTCGTCGACTGTGCCGCGAGGTCCACGGCACCCGTTCGGGATGTCGAACGCACTGCGCCACTACGACTTTCGAATACTGCGTACGTGATCTACACGTCCGGTTCCACCGGACGGCCCAAGGGTGTCGCGGTCGAACACGCGGCCATCCACAACCAGATGGAGTGGATGCTCTCGGAGTATCCGATGGACGCCTCCGACGTCTATCTGCAGAAGACGGCCACCACCTTCGACGTCTCGCTCTGGGGATTCTTCCTGCCGCTGCGCGTCGGCGCGACGATGGTGCTCGCCACCCCCGACGGGCATCGAGACTCGGTCTACGTGGCCAACAAGATCGCCGAACATCGGGTCACCGTCACCGATTTCGTGCCGTCGATGCTGACGGTGTTCGTGGCCAATGCGCCGATGGGCACCTGCAGTTCGCTGCGCCACGTGTTCGTCATCGGTGAGGCCCTGCCGGTCGAGACGGCAGCGTCGTTCCGCGCGCTGTGCTCGGCGGGGCTGCACAATCTCTACGGCCCCACCGAGGCCGCGGTCTCGGTCACCTATCACCCCAGCGGACCGGAGGACACCCGCACCGTTCCGATCGGTGTCCCCGAGTGGAACACCAGGGCCTTCGTTCTCGACGGTCGGCTGCGACCCACCCCGATCGGCGAATCGGGCGAGCTGTACCTCGCCGGAGTCCAGTTGGCGCGCGGCTACGTGGGCCGACCGGATCTGAGCTCGGATCGCTTCGTCGCCAACCCCTTCGGCACCGACGGCGAGCGGATGTACCGCACCGGTGACCTCGTACGCTGGCGTAGCGACGGAGTGCTGGACTACATCGGACGAACCGATTTCCAGGTCAAGTTCCGCGGCCAACGCATCGAGCTCGGCGAGATCGAAACGGTTATGCTCGCCAACGAATCCATCTCGCAGGCAGTGGTACTGGTTGTCCAGACGGTCACCGGTGATCAGTTGGTGGCGTATGTGGTCGCGGCTCCCGGGCGATCCATCGAGTCGGCCACGGCGATCGAGTTCGCCGGTCACGCCCTACCGTCGTACATGGTGCCTGCAGCGGTCGTCGTCCTCGACGCCCTGCCGTTGAACACCAGCGGCAAGCTCGACCGAAAAGCGTTGCCGGAGCCGGTGTTCAGCAGTGCGAAGAAGTACCGGGCTCCGCAGAGCCGAGCGGAGTACGTCGTCGCGGGCATCTACGAGGATCTGCTCGGAGCCTCCAAGGTCGGTCTGGACGAGGACTTCTTCGAGCTCGGTGGCAACTCTCTGATCGCCACGCAGTTGGTGACGCGAGTCGGCAGCGCTCTCGGTGTGCGCCTCGGTGTCCGTGAGCTGTTCGAGGCTCCCACGGTCGGCGCACTCGCGGCCAGGGCCGAATCGGCGGCCCGGCTCGGGGCGGACACCCCGGTTCTGGAGTCGCGGGAACGCCCCGAGCGTATTCCGCTCTCACCTGCGCAACAGCGGATGTGGTTCCTCAACCGCTTCGACCCGACCACCGCGGCGTACAACCTGCCGTTCTCCGTTCGTCTGACCGGCCCGCTGGACGTGGTGGCGCTGTCTGCCGCATTCGCCGACGTCGTCGATCGACACGAAACGCTGCGCACCGTCTACCCCGAAGTGGACGGCTCACCGGAACAGGTCGTACTCACGGCCGCACGGACTCCGGCGACGATCCTGCCGGTCCGCATCGAACGCGACGAACTGGGTGGACGGCTGCACGAACTGGTCGCCAAGGGATTCGACGTCACGGTCGACACACCGTTCCGCATCGCACTCTTCGAGATCTCACCGACCGAACACGAACTCGCGATGGTGCTCCACCACATCGCCGCCGACGGCGCGTCGTTCGGCCCACTGGCGCGGGACGTGCTGGTGGCGTACTCGAGCCGCGTCAAGGGGCGCGCACCCGAGTGGACCCCTCTCGAGGTCCAGTACGCCGACTACGCGTTGTGGCAGCGAGCGGTGCTCGGTCCCGAGACCGATCCGCTGTCTTTGGCGTCGCGCGAAATCGCCTACTGGAGCGCGACTCTCGAAGATCTGCCCGATCAACTGGCGCTGCCGTCGAGCAGGCCACGGCCCGCCGTGTCCTCGAACGCGGGCAGCAAGCTCCGGGTCGACGTTCCGGCGCATCTGCATGCCTCGCTGGCGAACCTGGCCCGAGCGAACAACGCCTCGCTGTTCATGGTCGTGCAATCGGCGTACGCGCTGCTGCTCGCCCGGCTCAGTGGTACCACCGACATCGCCATCGGTGCGCCCGTGGCCGGTCGGGGAGAGCCCGCTCTCGACGACCTGGTCGGCATGTTCGTCAACACGCTCGTACTGCGCACCGAGGTCGACCCGGCGTTGACCTTCGAGGATCTGCTCTCGCGCGTACGAGACACGGATCTGTCCGCGTTCGCGCATGCAGACGTGCCGTTCGAGCGCCTCGTCGAGGTGCTGAACCCGGTCCGCTCGACGTCTCGGCACCCGCTGTTCCAGGTCGCGATCTCACTCGAATCGGCGATGTCTCGTGAACTCACCGTCGGCAGCCTGCGCGCGGAAGCCGCCGAATTCGATGTTCCCATCGCCAAATTCGACATACAGCTGTGGCTGACCGAGCACCTCGACGACGGAGCGCCCGCGGGTATCGATGCGGTGTTCGAGTACGCAACGGATCTGTTCGACGAAGATCTCGTCGAGAGCTTCGCGCGTCGCTTCCTGGCGATTCTGGACGCGGTCACAACGGACGCGACAGTGCCGGTCGGCGACGTCACGATCGTCGACGCCGCGGAGCACCGTGCCGTGGTGTCGCAGTGGAACGTCTCGGGAGACGACGTCTCACGAGAGCTGACCCTGGTGGATCTGCTCGATGCAGCAGCCGCGGATCACCCCGACGCCGTCGCGGTGCGGTTCGGTGGCTCGTCGATGACCTACGCGGAGTTCGATGCGCAGTCCAATCGCCTTGCGCGCGTTCTCGTCTCGCACGGCGTCGGCCCCGAAAGCCTGGTCGCCGTAGCACTTCCTCGGTCGGCGGAACTGGTCGTCGCGCTCGTCGCGGTGATCAAGGCCGGCGGTGGATACCTCCCCGTCGACCCGAGCTACCCACTCGACCGGGTCGAGTACATGCTCGACGATGCTCGCCCCACCACCGTTCTGTTGTCCGGCTCGGACCGAGTCGAACTGCCGTCCGACGTCGAATCACGTACCGGCGCAGCGCTGCTCGATATCGACACCGTCGATCTGTCCTCGGTGTCCGACGATCCCGTCACCGACGAGGATCGGACTGCTCCGCTGCGGCCCGACAACGTCGCCTACGTCATCTACACCTCGGGTTCGACGGGGCGTCCCAAGGGCGTGATGGTTCCGCATCGCAACGTCGTTCGGCTGCTCGACAACACCGATTCTGTCTACGGCTTCGGTGCCGACGACGTCTGGACGATGTTCCACTCCTACGCATTCGACTTCTCGGTGTGGGAGCTGTGGGGACCGTTGCTGTACGGCGGCACGTTGGTCGTCGTCGACTACTTCACCTCACGGTCGCCGGAGGCATTCCACCGACTGCTCGTCGACGAGCAGGTCACGGTGCTCAACCAGACGCCGTCGGCGTTCTATCAGCTCTCCGAGGCCGATCGCACGACGGCGACCGCGCACGGCGAATTGGTGCTGCGGTACGTGATCTTCGGCGGCGAAGCCCTCGAACAACGACGGCTGACCGGCTGGTTCGAACGGCACGGGCACAGTGCGCCCCAGCTCGTCAACATGTACGGCATCACCGAGACGACCGTGCACGTGTCCTACCGTGCGCTCGATGCCGCGTCCGTCGAGACCAGTGCGTCGGTGGTCGGTAAGCCGATCGCCGGGCTGCGGGTATTCGTACTGGACACTCGCCTGCACCCGGTTCCGGTCGGGGTGCCCGGTGAAATGTACGTCGCCGGTGGACAACTCGCCCGCGGTTACCTCGGTCGCCGGGAACTGACGTCGGTCCGCTTCGTGGCGAACCCGTTCGCGTCGGGAGCCGACGAGGGATCGCTGCTGTACCGAACCGGTGACCTCGCACAGTGGAACGCCGCAGGCGAACTCGAGTACCTCGGACGTTCCGACGACCAGGTCAAGGTGCGCGGATTCCGCATCGAACTGGGTGAGGTCGAGGCGGCGGTGTCCGCGCAGCCGACCGTCACCCAGGCCGCCGTGGTCGTGCGCGAGGACTCGCCCGGTGCAGCTCGACTGGTCGCCTACGTGGTGTCCGCCGCGGTCGAGGGCAGACCGATCGTCGACATCGAAGACATCAGAACCGGTATCGCAGAGGTACTTCCCGAGTACATGGTGCCGTCGGCTTTCGTCGTGCTCGACTCGATCCCACTGACCGTCAACGGCAAGCTCGATCGCCGGGCACTGCCGGCTCCGGTGTTCGAGGTGCGCGAGTTCCGCGCCCCGACCACACCGATCGAGGAGATCGTCGCCGACGTCTTCGCCGACGTTCTCGGCGTGGAACGCGTGGGTCTCGACGACGACTTCTTCGAACTCGGCGGCAACTCGCTGATCGCCACGCAGGTGGTCTCGCGCCTCGGAGTCGCTCTCGATGCGACCGTGCCGGTGCGCATGCTGTTCGAGGCATCGACCGTAGCGCTGCTCGCGGTACGGGTGGAGCAGGCCGCAGGGGAGGGCGGCCGCGTCGCGCTCGTCGCAACCGTGCGGCCCGAGCGCATTCCGCTCTCGCTCGCGCAGCAGCGAATGTGGTTCCTCAATCGATTCGACGCCGATTCGACCGCGTACAACATTCCGTTCGCACTGAGACTGACCGGCGAACTCGACGTCGCCGCGTTGCAGGTGGCGATCATGGACGTCATCGACCGTCACGAATCGCTGCGCACGGTCTATCCCGACACCGCGGCCGGCCCGCAGCAGACCATCCTCGACGCCGCGCAGACGGTGCCGAACCTGATGCCCGTTCCGACGTCCGCGACCGATATCCAGCGGCAGGTCTTCACGCTCGCGTCGACGACGTTCGACGTGACGGTCAACGTTCCGATTCAGGCTCGCCTCTTCGAGATCGGTCCCCGCGAGCACGTCATCGCCATGGTGGTGCACCACATCTCGGCCGACGGCTGGTCGATGGGTCCACTGGCCCGCGACCTCATGATCGCGTACGCCTCACGCACCGCGTGGGAGAACCCGGCGTGGATGCCGCTCGAGGTGCAGTACGCCGACTACAGCCTGTGGCAGCGTTCGGTTCTCGGCTCCGAGGACGATCCGCACTCGCTGATCTCCGGTCAGGTCGACTACTGGGCCGACATGCTTGCCGGTCTGCCCGACCAGCTGGACCTGCCGACCGATCGGCCGCGCCCGAACCGTCAGTCGTACCAGGGATCGTCGATCCGATTCGAGGTACCGGCCGAGGTCCACCGAGGCCTGTCCTCGCTGGCCCACACGCACAACGCATCGCTGTTCATGGTCGTGCACGCCGCTCTGGCGGTACTGCTCGCGCGCCTGTCCGGCACCGAGGACATCGCGATCGGTACCCCGGTCGCAGGCCGCGGCGACGCAGCCCTGGACGACGTGGTCGGCATGTTCGTCAACACCCTCGTGCTGCGCACCGACATCGAGTCGGGTCGCACGTTCTCGGAGCAGATCGGCCGCGCCCGCGAGGTCGCGCTCGGTGCGTTCGGGCACGCCGATCTGCCGTTCGAGCGCTTGGTCGAGGTGCTGAACCCGTCCCGGTCGCAGGCGCGGCACCCGCTGTTCCAGGTGATGCTCTCGTTCGAGAACCTCACTCGTACGCACGTGGACCTACCCGGACTGTCGGTGGACAGCGTCGCCCTCGATGCCGAGGTGGCGAAGTTCGACCTGCAGCTGACCGTCACCGAGTCCATCGGAGTGGACGGTCGCGGACAGGGCATGGCAGCCGAGTTGACCTACGCGACCGATCTTTTCGACGCCGCGACGGTCCGAGGATTTGCGGAACGCTTCGTGCGGATGCTCACGGCCGTGGTCGCAGATCCCTCGCTGTCGGTGGGAGACATCGACCTACTCGACGACGGCGAGCGCGAGCGCGTCGTCACGGCGTGGAACCGGACCGAACACGACGTGCCGAAGCAGGTGACGTTGGTCGACCTGTTCGACCGTCAGGTCGACCGGACCCCCGATGCACCGGCTCTGGTGTTCGAGGTGGAGCGGCTGACGTATGCGGAGTTCGCTGCGAGAGCCAATCGTCTTGCGCGACATCTGGTGTCGACCGGTGTCGGGCCCGACTCCCTCGTGGGGCTCGCCATCGGACGCAGCCTCGACCTGTTCGTGGGTATGTACGCGATCGTCAAGGCCGGAGCCGGGTACGTTCCGATCGATCCGACACAGCCGGCCGATCGCAACGAATACATCGTGGCCACGGCCGCACCGGTCCGAGTGCTGTCCACCACGCGAGATCACGTGGAGTTCGCCGGGGTCGAGACGATCGACATCGACACACTCGACGTGTCCGACATGTCCTCGACGCCGTTGACCGACGCCGACCGTGCAGCCCCGCTGCGGCCCTCGAACATCGCCTACGTGATCTTCACGTCGGGATCGACAGGTCGCCCCAAGGGTGTCGGGGTCTCGCACGAGGCGATCGTCAACCGCCTGCTGTGGATGCAGCACGAGTATCGGCTGAACGCCGACGATGTGGTGCTGCAGAAGACTCCGTCGACCTTCGACGTCTCGGTGTGGGAGTTCTTCTGGGCTCTGCAGAACGGCGCATCGGTCGCCATCGCTGTTCCGGACGGTCACCGCGACGCGATGTATCTGCTCGACGTCATTGCGCGCGAACATGTCTCGGTGGTGCACTTCGTACCGTCGATGATGTCCGTCTTCGTCCCCGAGGTGGAGCGACGCCGAGCATCGGGTGCCACACTGCGGCTGGTGTTCGCATCCGGCGAGGCACTGGCTCCCACCACGGCTCGTGCACTACGCCGAGCGGTGAAGGGAGTCGAGCTGCACAACCTCTACGGTCCGACGGAGGCTGCCGTCGACGTCACCTATCACGCTGTCACGGACGAGGATTCGGACGTGATGCCGATCGGTGCGCCGGTGTGGAACACCGCCGTGTACGTGCTCGACTCGCGGCTGAATCCCACTCCCGTCGGTGTCGCAGGTGAGCTCTATCTCGCAGGTACACAGCTGGCTCGCGGCTACGTGAGCCGCCCCGACCTGACCGCGGATCGCTTCGTGGCACATCCGTTCGCAACGGGCGGGCAGCGCCTCTATCGGACCGGCGACGTGGTGCGGTGGAACCGTGACGGCGAGCTGGAGTACGTGGGTCGTTCGGATTTCCAGGTGAAGCTGCGCGGCCTGCGCATCGAACTCGGCGAGATCGAATCCGCATTGCTGGCACAACGCTCCATCTCTCAGGCAGTCGTCGTGGTCCGCAACGACCAACTCGTCGGGTACGTCGTACCGTCCGGTGCCTCGGTGGAGACCGGAGCCGTCCTCGGTGCCCTGCGCTCTCGACTCGCGGAGTACATGGTGCCGTCGACGCTGATCGTGCTCGAGGAGTTTCCGCTCGGTGCCAGCGGAAAGCTCGACCGCAAGGCTCTGCCCGATCCCGCTTTCGAGGTGACCGAGTACCGGGAACCGACCAACGACATCGAACGCACCGTTGCGGAGGTCTTCGCCCAGGTCCTCGGAGTCGAGCGCGTCGGTCTCGA
This sequence comes from Rhodococcus sp. 05-2254-2, assembly GCF_002259095.1. NCBI lineage: Bacteria > Bacillati > Actinomycetota > Actinomycetes > Mycobacteriales > Nocardiaceae > Rhodococcus > Rhodococcus sp. 05-2254-2. The sequence goes on from NZ_NOZJ01000003.1 coordinate 174,354, forward strand.
CGACGACTTCTTCGAGCTCGGCGGAAACTCCCTCATCGCAACACAACTGGTGTCACGACTGGGCGTCGCCATGGACACTCGAATTGCGGTCCGAGAGCTGTTCGACACCTCCACGGTGGCCGATCTGGCCGCGCGGTTGGGCACACTCGTCGCCACCGGAAGCCGTCCGCCGCTGGTGCCTCAGCAACGGCCGCAACACATTCCGTTGTCGCTCGCGCAGCAGCGGATGTGGTTCCTGAACAAGTTCGACGTCGAATCCGCAGCCAACAACATCCCGATCGCCGTGCGACTGTCCGGTCTGCTGGACCGTCGCGCAATGCAGATCGCGGTCGCGGACGTCGTGGCTCGGCAGGAGTCCCTGCGCACGGTGTTCCCGGAGACCGACGGAACCGCACATCAGGTGATCGTCGACGCAGCCACGGCCACACCGGATCTGACGCCCGTCGACATCGCCGCGCACGAGGTCGCGGATGCGTTGCGAGAACTGGCGACCACCGGATTCGACCTGTCGAAGGACCTGCCCTTCCGAACCAGGCTCTTCGAGGTCAGCCCCACCGAGCACCTGCTGGTGTTCGTCGTCCACCACATCGCGGCCGACGGGTTCTCACTGGGCCCGCTCACCCGAGACGTGATGAACGCGTACGCGGCTCGCTCGCTGAACCAGGAGCCCTTCTGGTCTCCGCTGCCCGTCGACTACGCCGATTACAGCCTCTGGCAGCGCGAAGTACTCGGTTCCGAGGACGACCCGCAGTCGGTCGTCTCGCAGCAGATCGACTACTGGACAGCCACGCTGGCCGGCCTTCCGGATCAGCTCGACGTGCCGTCCGACCGACCGAGGCCTGTCGTGGCGTCGAACCGTGGCGCGCTCGTACGCTTCTCCATCGACGAAGATCTGCACCGCGCGCTGATCGATGCCGCCAGAGCAGAGAACGCCTCGCTGTTCATGGTGGTGCACACCTCGTTGGCCGTACTGCTGTCGCGGTTGTCCGGCGAGGCCGACATCGCGATCGGCACCCCGGTCGCCGGTCGCGGTGAGGCCGCCCTCGACGACTTGATCGGCATGTTCGTCAACACGCTGGTGTTGCGCACCGAGATCGACACGTCACGGCGATTCGACCAGGTTCTCGCCGATACCCGCGAGACCGACCTGTCGGCTCTGGCCCACGTGGACGTACCGTTCGAGCGGCTGGTCGAAATTCTCAACCCCGCCCGATCCACGGCTCGGCATCCCCTCGTGCAGGTGGTACTCGCGTTCCAGAACCTGGGACAGAAGGATCTCGAACTGCCGGGACTGTCGGTCTCCGGTGTCGATTTCGAGACGCTGGTCGCACTGTTCGATCTGCAGTTCACGTTCGTCGAGTCGATCGGACCGAGCGGTGCTCCGCAGGGCATGACCGTCGACGTCACCTACGCCACCGATCTCTTCGACGAAGCCACGGTTGTCACGCTTGGCGATCGGTTGATCACTGTTCTCGAAGCCGTCGCCGACAACCTCTCGACCGTGGTCGGCGACATCGAGCTGCTCGAGCCCGTCGAACGCAGTCGGGTGCTGGTGGAGTGGAACGACACCGCGCACGAGCTCGACCGGGCACAGACGTTGGCCTCGCTCGCCGGACAGGTCGACTCGACCTCCGCCGCACTGATTTTCGAGGGCGACACGCTCGGCTACGGCGAATTCCAGGAACGGGTCTCCCGTCTGGCGCGGTTCCTGATCGCCCGCGGTGTCGGACCCGAAAGCGCGGTGGGCATCGCTGCCCGTCGCTCGGTGGAACTCCTCGTCGGCATTCACGCGATCATCGCCGCCGGCGGTGCGTACGTACCGATCGATCCGGACCAGCCGACCGAGCGGATCGCACACATTCTCGGAACCGCGGAACCGGTCTGCGTGCTGACCACCTCACGTGACGCGGTGGAAGCCGACGGCTACGAGGTGCTCGATATCGACACCCTCGATCTGTCCGGCTTCTCCGATGCACCGATCACCGACGCGGACCGAATCAGTGCGCTCGCACCGTCCAACACCGCCTACGTCATCTTCACCTCGGGTTCGACCGGGCAGCCCAAGGGCGTGGCCGTCTCACACGAGGCGATCGTCAACCGCCTGCTGTGGATGCAGTCGGAGTACGAGCTGAGCCCCGATGACGTGGTGCTGCAGAAGACCCCCGTCACGTTCGACGTGTCGGTGTGGGAACTGTTCTGGCCGTTGCAGATCGGAGCCACGTTGGTCATCGCCAAGCCCGACGGCCATCGTGACCCTCAGTACCTGCTCGAGACGATCGAGGCACAGTCGGTCACCACGGCGCACTTCGTACCCTCGTTGCTCGAGGTCTTCGTCTCCGTCGTGGCAGCTGCGCCGTCGCCTGCGGCCGGCTCTCTGCGGACGCTGTTCGCATCAGGAGAGGCGCTGCCCGCCGAGGTCGGCGATAGGCTCCGTCGCGTCCTGCCGGGCGTGGCTCTGCACAACCTCTACGGCCCCACCGAGGCGGCCGTCGACGTCACCTACCACGCAGTGACGGAGGCGGACGTCGACCTCGTCCCGATCGGTGTCCCCGTGTGGAACACCAGAACGTACGTCCTCGACGCTCGACTGTCTCCGGTCGCTCCTGGGGTTGCCGGCGAGCTGTACCTCGCCGGAGTTCAACTGGCCCGCGGATATCTCGGACGAACGGACCTGACGGCCGATCGATTCCTTCCCGACCCGTTCGGAGAACCGGGCTCGCGCATGTACCGCACCGGTGACCTGGTGCGCTGGCGCGCGGCGTCCCCCGGTTCGGGACGGTTGGAGTATCTGGGCCGCACCGACTTCCAGGTCAAGCTTCGAGGACTGCGCATCGAACTCGGCGAGATCGAGACCGTGCTGCGCAAGCATCCGTCCGTGGAATCCGCCGTCGTACTGGTTCGGCAGACCGTCGCCGCGGGCGATCAGCTGGTCGCCTACGTCGTACCGACGGTCGGCGGGACCGTCGACGTCGCCGAACTGACGGAGTTCGCGTCGCGTTCGCTCGCGAGCTACATGGTCCCGGCCGCGACCGTCGTGCTCGACGCGCTGCCATTGACGCCCAACGGCAAGCTCGATCGTCGCGCTCTGCCGGAGCCGAATATCGAGCAGCGTGTGTTCCGTGCACCGACAACGACGTCGGAAACCGTTGTAGCCGAGGTCTTCCGCGATGTTCTCGGTATCGATGTGGTCGGTGCCGACGACGAGTTCTTCGCGCTCGGCGGCAATTCCCTCGTGGCCACGAGAGTGGCGTCGAGAATCGGCGCGGCACTCGACACCACGGTGACCGTGCGGACGATATTCGAGGCATCGACCGTGTCCGCCCTGGCGGCCAGGCTCGACGAGCTCTCGGGTTCGGGCCGTCGAATTCCGCTGGTGCGCACCGACTTGCCGGATCTGGTGCCGCTCTCGCTCGCGCAGCGCCGGATGTGGTTCCTCAACCGGTTCGACCCGGAGTCCGCGACGGAGAACCTCCCCGTCGCCATCGAGCTCAGTGGCAATCTCGACATCCCCGCTCTGCGCGCGGCAGTGGCCGACGTGATCGAGCGGCACGAGTCGCTGCGAACGGTCTACCCCGAGGTCGACGGTGTGGCCTCCCAGGTGATCGTTCCGGCGGAGCGGGTGGTTCCCGATCTGATGCCGACTGCGACCACCACAGCCGAACTGCCGGCGGCGCTGGCGGCGCTGGCCATGGGCGGGTTCGACGTCACCGCGGAGCCGCCGTTGCGTGCTGCGCTGTTCGAGCTGGGCTCGGACCGCCACGTTCTGGCGTTCGTCACCCACCACATCGCTGCAGACGGCTTCTCGATCGGCCCCATGACTCGGGATCTCATGGTCGCGTACGCGGCCCGGAGCGCGGGCACCGAGCCCGGTTGGGCTCCGCTCGCCGTCCGCTACGTCGACTACACCCTCTGGCAGCAGGCCGTTCTCGGTTCCGAGGACGATCCGTCGTCACCGGTCTCGAACCAGATTCGGCACTGGACGAGGGCATTGGCGTCGCTGCCGGACGAGGTCACCTTCCCCGGCGATCGCGCCCGCCCGGACAGGTCGTCGTATCGCGGCGGCAACATCACGCTGGCCCTCGACGCAGCCACGCACGGACGCCTCGGCGACGTGGCCCGCGCCAACCAGAGCTCACTGTTCATGGTGCTGCACTCCTCGCTCGCCGTGCTGTTGGCCCGGCTGTCCGGTGAGACCGACATCGCGATCGGTACTCCGGTCGCAGGGCGCGGTGAGGCCGCGCTCGACGACGTCATCGGAATGTTCGTCAACACGCTGGTGCTGCGGACCGACATCGATCACGGCGGCGCGTTCACCGAGCTGCTGGCTCGGGCACGCGAGACCGACCTGTCGGCGTTCGCCCACGCCGAGGTGCCGTTCGAGCGGCTCGTCGAGGTACTCGACCCACCGCGGTCGGCGGCTCGGCACCCGCTCGTCCAGGTGATGCTCACCGTGCAGAACATGGAGCAGACCGAGCTCGAACTCCCCGGCCTGAGCGTGCGCGGAGTCGATCTCGACGTCGAGACGGCCAAGTTCGACGTTCAGTTCACGTTCACCGAGAACCACGTCGACGGCGGCATGACCGTCGACGTCACCTTCGCTCGCGATCTCTACGACGACAGCACAGCGCGTGTGATCGGGGAACGCCTGATCCGCGTCCTCGAGTCCGTGGCAAGCGATCCGGGTCAGCGAATCGGTGACGTCCCCGTGATGGACGACGCCGAACGCGGCCGTGTTCTCGCACTCGCCCAGGACGCGCCTGCCGTTGCCGATTCGCTCGACACGATCGTCGATCTCTTCGCCGCTCGGGTGGCCGAGGACCCGGACGCTCCCGCAGTGGTGTTCGAGGGTGCCTCCAGGAGCTACCGAGAGATCGACGAGTCCTCGACGGCACTGGCGAGAATTCTCGCCGGCCAGGGGGTCGGGCCGGAGTCGCTGGTGGCCGTCGTGCTGCCGCGTACCGCCGATCTCGTCGTCGCACTGCTCGCGGTGCTCAAAGCCGGCGGTGCCTACGTTCCGATCGATCCGTCCTACCCGGCCGACCGTATCGAGTTCGTACTCACCGATTCTCGTCCGGTGGCCGTCCTGACGTGGACCGGTGTGGACGTGGAGCTCCCCGCAGCGCTTCCCCGGATCGATATCGACACCGCCTCGACGGTGGGCGACGTGTCGGTGGCCGAGCCGATTCCGGCCACCGCGGCTGCGACGGCGTACGTGATCTACACCTCGGGCTCGACGGGCAAGCCCAAGGGCGTACTCGTTCCGCATCGGAACGTCGTACGGCTGTTGGCGAACACCGAGCGGCACTTCGACTTCGGTCGAGGCGACGTGTGGACGCTGTTCCACTCGTTCGCGTTCGACTTCTCGGTGTGGGAACTGTGGGGCCCGCTCACCACCGGCGGCAGCGTCGTGGTGGTCGACTACTTCACCTCCAGGTCGCCGGAAGCGTTGCGAGAGCTGCTCGTTCGTGAGCGCGTCACCGTTCTCAACCAGACTCCGTCCGCGTTCTACCAGCTCGATCAGGTCGATCGGACCGCAGGCTCGACAGGCGACTATTCGTTGCGGTACATCGTGTTCGGTGGCGAGGCGCTGGAACTGCGACGACTGGCCGGTTGGTTCGATCGTCACGGCGACGAATCCCCGCAACTGGTCAACATGTACGGCATCACCGAAACCACCGTCCACGTCTCGCATCGCGTCGTGGACGCGCAGTCCGCAGCGCAGGCTTCGGGATCTCTGGTGGGACGCGCCATCTCGGGGCTCTCGGTGTACGTACTGGATTCGCGACTGTCCCTGGTGCCAGCGGGCGTGCCGGGGGAGATGTACGTCTCCGGTGGTCAGGTTGCGCGCGGGTATCTCGGCCGAGCCGGTTTGAGCGCAACGAGGTTTGTCGCCGATCCTTTCGCAGGCGACGGATCGGTCCTGTACCGCACCGGCGACGTGGCACGGTGGTCGACCGACGGCGAACTCGAATTCGTCGGTCGCGCCGACGATCAGGTCAAGATCCGCGGTTTCCGAATCGAGCTGGGCGAGGTCGAATCCGCCGTCGCGTCCGCTCCTGCCGTCGGGCAGGCCGCAGTGATCGTGCGCGAGGACACTCCCGGTGCCGCACGCCTGGTTGCCTACGTCGTGCCCGCGGCCGAGTCGACCATCGACATCGACGTCGTCAGGGCAGCGATCGGGGAGCACCTTCCCGAGTACATGGTGCCCTCGGCGTTCGTGGTTCTCGATGCGATTCCGTTGACCGGCAACGGAAAACTGGACCGACGAGCGCTGCCCGAACCGGCTGCGCGCACGCGTGAGTTCCGGCCACCGACCACTCCGGTGGAGGAGATGGTCGCCGACGTCTTCGCCGACGTTCTCGGAGTGGAGCGCGTCGGTCTGGACGACGACTTCTTCGAGCTCGGCGGCAATTCGCTGGTGGCAACGCAAGTGGTGTCCAGGCTGGGTGCCGCAGCGGACACCACTGTCCCCGTCCGCGCACTGTTCGAGGCCCCGACCGTCGCGGCTCTGGCAGCGCGGGTCGAGCAGGGTTCGGGCGCAGGCGCGCGTCCGGCGCTGGTGGCATCGACGCGACCGAGCCGAGTACCGCTCTCGCTCGCGCAGCAGCGGATGTGGTTCCTCAACCGCTTCGATTCCGAGTCCACGGCGTACAACATCCCGTTCGCGCTTCGGCTCAGCGGGCGTCTCGACGTCGACGCGTTGCGGCGTGCCGTCTCCGACGTGATCGAGCGTCACGAGACTCTGCGATCGGTCTACCCGGATTCACCCGAAGGCCCGCATCAGGTGATCGTGCCGATGTCCCAGGTGGCCACCACCCTCGAGGTGATCGACACCGACGCGGAGTCGGTGACCGCGCAGGTTCTGGAGCTCCTGTCGGCGACGTTCGACGTCACCACCCAGGTTCCGCTGAAGACCGCACTCTTCCGAGTCTCGAACACCGAATTCGTACTCGGCATGGTCATCCACCACATCAGCGCCGACGGTCTGTCGGTGATGCCGCTGTCCACCGACGTCATGACCGCATACGCCGCGCGCACCCGTGGTTCCGATCCGACGTGGGCACCGTTGCCGGTGCAGTACGCCGACTACGCGCTGTGGCAACGGCAGGGTCTCGGATCCGAGGAGGATTCGGAATCGATTGCTGCGCAGCAGATTCGGTACTGGGAAAGCGCTCTGGCCGAGCTGCCCGAGCAGATCGAACTACCGCTCGATCGCCCGCGACCCGCCGAGCAGACCTTCCGGGGCAGCCGCGTCGACTTCCGGATCGACGCAGCCGCGCACGCTCGACTGACCGAACTGGCACGCGCACACAACGCGACGGTGTTCATGGCCGTGCACGCGGCGTTCGCCGTGCTGCTCTCGCGCATGTCGGGATCGTCGGACATCGTCGTCGGAACTCCGATCGCGGGTCGCGGCGAAGCGGAGATCGAGAACCTCGTCGGGATGTTCGTGAACACGTTGGTGCTGCGGCTCGACGTGGCGGGCGGTGCGAGCTTCGAGGACCTCCTCGACGCGGCTCGGGAAACCGATCTGCAGGCTTTCGCCAACTCCGACATACCGTTCGAGCGGCTCGTCGAGGTCGTCAACCCCACCCGGTCGACGGCGCGTCACCCGCTGTTCCAGGTCGGCTTCTCGTTCCAGAACTTCGCGCGCCGAGAATTCGAGCTCGACGGACTGGATATCTCGGCCCTGGACACCGAGACCGGAACGTCGCAGTTCGACCTGCATCTGATCGTCTCCGACGCATCGAGCGGCGACGAGGCGTCGGGCGGGGCCGATGCGTTGTTGACCTACGCGACCGACCTGTTCGACGAGCGCACCGCGCGTTCGCTCGTAGCCCGGTTCGAGGCCGTGCTCGACGCTGTCACAGCGGCACCGTCGACCCCGATCGGCGATCTCGATCTGTTCCTCGACGGTGAGCTGCCCGCCATTGTCGAGGAATGGAACGACACCGACCGCGAGTTCGATTCGGCAGATGGCACCACGCTCGCCGATCTGTTCGCGGGCTCGGCAGCGCGCAACGGTGACGCCGTTGCACTCGTGCACGACGACGGCACACTGACGTACGGCGAGTTCTCCGAGCGGGTGTCGCGTCTGGCCCGTCATCTGATCGGTCTAAGTGTCGGACCCGAAGTGCCGGTGGGGCTTGCCATTCGGCGTTCGGTGGATCTGCTCGTCGGCATGTACGCCGTCTCCGTGGCCGGAGGTGCCTATGTTCCGATCGATCCGGATCAGCCGGCCGAGCGCAACGCGCTCGTGTTGGAGACCGCAGCTCCGCTGTGCGTACTGACATCCGGTGCTGTCGGCCCGGAGATCTCCTCTGCAGCAACGGTCGTCGATCTGGCGCAACTCGATCTCGAGGGCTACTCGTCCGCGCCGGTCGAGACCTCCGAGCGCTGCGGTGAACTCTCCGCCGACACCACGGCCTACGTCATCTTCACGTCCGGCTCCACCGGCCGGCCCAAGGGCGTGGCGGTCTCGCACGGCGCAGTGGTCAACCAGTTGAACTGGCTGCGCGCGGAGTACGGCCTCGACGGAACCGATGCGTCTCTGCTCAAGACCGCAGCGACGTTCGACCTGTCGGTGTGGGAGTTCTGGTCGCAACTGACCTCGGGTGGGCGACTCGTCATCGCGAACCCGGAGGGTCATCGCGATCCCGACTACCTGCTCACGCTGATCCGTCGGCACGCGGTGACGACGTTGCATCTGGTGCCGTCGATGTTGTCGATGCTCGGCACCGTTGCCGCGGGCGAGCTGTCACCCGATCTGCGACGTGTCCTGGCCATCGGTGAAGCACTACCCGCAGCGGTGGCACAGGACTTCCGGCGGCACAACGGTTCCACCGAGCTGTTCAACCTCTACGGCCCGACCGAGGCTGCGGTGTCGGTGACCTCGCATCCGGTCACCGATGCCGACACCGTCACCGTGCCGATCGGCGTGCCCGAGGCAAACACCGCCGTGTTCGTGCTGGACTCGCGCCTTCATCCGGTTCCTGCCGGAGTCACGGGAGAGCTCTATCTCGCCGGTGCGCAGCTGGCGCGAGGATATTTCGGCCGAGCAGACCTGACCGCCGAACGGTTCGTCGCGAATCCGTTCGACGCGAACGGAACGCGGATGTATCGCACGGGCGACCTCGTGCGCTGGCGGATTCCGCTCGTCGACGACGCACCCGCGGCGGCCCGCCTCGAATACATCGAGCGTGCCGATTTCCAGGTCAAGATTCGCGGCTTCCGCATCGAACTCGGTGAGATCGAGGCAGCCCTGCGCACACAGGCGACGGTGGCCGACACCGCCGTCGTGGTGCACTCCGGCGAATCGATGGGGGACCAGTTGGTCGCCTACGTCGTCGGTACGTCCGGAGCAGTACTCGACGTGGCGAGTGTCGAAGCCGAACTCGCCCGCGCCGTGCCGTCGTACATGGTTCCGGCAGCGTTCGTCGTCCTCGATGCCCTTCCGCTCAACGCCAACGGCAAACTGGATCGACGGGCACTTCCGGCACCGCAGTTCGAGGTTGCCGAGTTCCGCGCCCCGGTCACTCCGGTCGAAGAGATCGTCGCGGCCACCGTGGCGGAACTGCTCGGTCTGGACCGTGCCGGACTCGACGACGATTTCTTCGCGCTCGGCGGAAACTCTTTGGTCGCAACGCAATTGGTCTCGCGGCTGGGCCAGGCTCTCGACGCCCAGATCCCGGTGCGAGCTGTGTTCGCGGCCTCGACCGTCGCAGGCCTGGCCGCCCACATCGCCCCGCTCGTCGGGGGCGGTGCGCGCCGAGAACTGACCGTTCGTGAGCGGCCCGATCTGCTTCCACTCTCGATCGCTCAGGAAAGAATGTGGACGATCAACCGGATCGACCCCGGTTCCTCGGCGTACAACATTCCTGTCGCGGTCCGTCTGACCGGCGCACTCGACGTCGACTCCCTGCGTGGGGCATTCGACGACGTTCTGGGGCGCCACGAAATTCTGCGCACGGCGTACCCCGATTCTGTGGACGGGCCGGTGCAGCAGATCGTTTCCGTCTCCGAGGTAGGGGTCGATCTGACGCCCGAGCGGGTGGAACCGGATGCAGTGATCTCCCGCCTGACCGAGACCCTCGGTGCCGGGTTCGACGTCACGAAGTCGGTGCCGGTGCGCGCTGCGTTGCTGCAGGTCGCCGACAACGAGCATGTGCTCGCCGTGGTGGCACACCACATTGCTGCCGACGGTTTCTCGATGGGTCCGCTGATCCGTGATGTCATGGTGGCGTACACCGCTCGGATTGCGGGGGAGATGCCGGCATGGACGTCGCTGCCGGTCCAGTACGCCGACTTCGCGCTGTGGCAGCGTGACGTGCTCGGCAGCGAGAACGATCCCGAGAGTCCACTCGCGAAGCAACTGGCGTATTGGACGACCGAGTTGGCAGGAGCGCCGGAACAGTTGGCACTTCCGCTGGATCGGCCGCGACCGCCTCGCCCGACGATGCACGGTGCCTCGTACGAATTCTCGTTCGGCACCGACATCGCATCGGCGATCGAGAAGATCGCTCGCGAACACTCCGCGACGACGTTCATGGTGGTGCACAGTGCCTTCGCCGTGCTGCTCTCGAGGCTGAGCAACTCCTCCGACATCAGCATCGGCACACCCACTGCCGGTCGCGGTGAACAGCAACTCGACGAGCTCGTCGGCATGTTCGTCAACACGCTCGTGCTGCGAACTCGACTCGATCAGGGCGGCACGTTCGCCGAGCTGCTGCAGCAGGCCAAGGACAAGGATCTGGCAGCGTTCGGCCACGCCGACGTCCCGTTCGAGCGGCTCGTCGACGCACTGGGCCGGGCGCGGTCGAGTGCCTACACTCCGCTGTTCCAGGCGATGCTGACGTTCCAGAACCACGTGACCGGATCGTTCGAGTTGCCGGGTCTGCACGTGCAGGCCTTGCCCGCGGGCGACGACCAGGCCAAGTTCGATCTGCAGCTGACCGCCGTCGAACGATTCGACGACACCGGAGCACTGCGCGACATCGAGGCGACGTTCACCTACGCGACGGCGATCCTCGACGAGTCGTCGATCGCGACGTTCGCAGATCGGCTGCTGCGGATTCTGAATGCCGTGGTCTCGGATCCGGATGTGGTGCTGCGGTCCATCGACATCCTCTCCGAGGAGGAGAAAGCGGAGTTCGCACCGCGAACCAAGCCCAAGACGGTAGACGATCTGCCGGATCTGATTGCCCGCGCAGCGGCCGTCGCACCCGATGCGGTGGCCCTCGAACACGAGTCGACGACGGTCGATTTCGCTGCTCTGCACGCCAAACTGGCTCAGATGTCGGCAACGATGGGCTCGGCGATGAAGCCGCAGGCTCTGGTGACGGTCACTCTGTCGGCACTGGTTCCGGGGATCTTGCCCGCCCTCGGTGCGGAGGGGCTGAACACCGCTCTGGCATCGTTGATCGAACGGGCGGAGTCGGTGATCGCGTCGTCGTGACGAATGCCGAGCTCGCCGGTTGTGCACGTGGATCGATCAGGAGGAAAAGGTAGATGGCGGTAGGACGTCGAAGCGATGCAGCTCTGACGGTCGAGGACCTTCCGCGCTTGGTTCGGAGCGTCGCAGCGGTCGAACCCGACCGCGTAGCGCTCACGCACCTCGGTACGGAACTGACCTACGCCCGCCTGGACGAGGAGATCACCACCCTCGATGCGGCCATGGGGGGCGTCCTCGGCCCCGACGCGCTGGTTCCGGTCGTGTTGTCCAACACGCTTGCAGGCCTCATCGAGGCCACCGAGGGTGGTCTGGACGCGGTCGTGTCCACCGTCGTCGCGGATGCGGTGTCGGTTCTCGGCGACGACGAGTCGACGTCGAGCTCCGCCCATCCCGAAGCCGCCACGCTGTACGCGCTGTTCGCCGATCAGGCCGAGCGCACCCCGGACGCACCTGCCCTCGTCTTCGGCGACGACACGCGAACCTACGCCGAGTTCGCCGCCTCGGTGGAGCGTCTCGCCCGCGTGCTGATCGCACGGGGAGTCGGCCCCGATTCAGCGGTGGGACTGTCGATCCGCCGATCGTTCGATCTGCTGGTGGGTATGTACGCCGTCTCCGCAGCAGGCGGAGCCTACGTGCCGTTGGACCCGGATCATCCGGTCGACCGACTCGGCTACGTTCTCGACATCGCGACACCTGTCCTGGTCCTGACGACCACGAACGACCTACCGCAGTTGCCCGACGGCACCGCCACCGTTCTCGTCGACGAGCTCGACCTGACCGATGTGCCGGAAGGACGGATCACCGATGCGGATCGGCTCTCCGCCCTGACCGAGGACGATCTCGCCTACGTCATCTTCACCTCCGGTTCGACGGGACGTCCGAAGGGTGTCGCGGTGAGCCACCGGGCCATCGTCGCCAACATCTCCTGGCGGCAGCGGGAGTACGCGATGAGTGCTGCCGACGTCGTGTTGCAGAAGACTCCGTTCACGTTCGACGTATCGGTGTGGGAGTTCTTCTGGCCGTTGCAGATCGGTGCCACGCTCGTGATCGCCGAGCCCGAGGGGCACCGCGACCCCGCCTACCTCGCCCGCGTCATCGGCGAGCGGGGCGTGAGCGTGACACACTTCGTGCCCTCCATGCTCTCGGTGTACGTCGCCGAACCCACTGCTGTGCAGGCTGATTCGCTTCGGATGGTGTTCGCCTCCGGCGAGGCGCTCCCGGCGCGCACCGTCAACGCGTTCCACGAGATCTCGAACGCGGAACTGCACAACCTGTACGGTCCCACCGAAGCGGCCGTCGACGTCACGTACTACCGAACCCAGCAGGTGGAAGAAGCCTCGGTTCCCATCGGCGCTGCAGTCGACGACACCGATCTGTACGTGCTCGACGAAGGACTGCGGCGATCGCCCCGTGGAGTCGAGGGTGAGCTCTATCTGGCGGGCGTGCAGCTCGCTCGCGGATACCTCGGACGCACCGACCTGACAGCCGATCGGTTCGTGGCCGACCCCTTCGGTGAGCCGGGTGACCGCATGTACCGCACCGGCGACCTGGTGCGTCGACGCGGCGACGGCCTCATCGAGTACATCGGGCGCACCGACTTCCAGGTCAAGCTGCGCGGTCTGCGTATCGAGCTGGGCGAAATCGAATCGGCCCTGCTCGCCGAGCCTGAGGTGACCCAGGCGGCTGTACTGCTTCATTCGTCGGAGCAGTCGGAACAACAGCTCGTCGGCTACGTCGTCAGTACCGATCCCGATCTCGACCACGACGGCCTCGCGGACGCGGTGAGACGCCGCATGCCCGAGTACATGGTGCCGTCGGTGTTCGTCGTCCTGGACGAGTTTCCGCTGAACGCCAGCGGAAAGCTCGACCGAAAAGCGTTGCCCGCGCCCGATTTCGCGTCCCTGGCGCGGGAATACCGCGCACCGAGCACGGAGACCGAGTCGGCATTGGTCGCGATCTTCGAGACCGTGCTCGGCCTCGACCGCATCGGCGTCGACGACGACTTCTTCGCACTCGGCGGCAACTCGCTCAACGCCACCCGCGTGATCGCGCGGGTCAACGCCGAGCTGGGCACTGCGGTGGATGTGCGGTCGTTCTTCGACGCACCGACCGTCGCCGAACTGGCCGCCGCAGTCGACGCCGCAGGCTCGACGCACGCGCGACCGGCGTTGGTTGCGCAGCAGCGGCCCGAACGTGTGCCGCTGTCGCTTGCCCAACAACGGATGTGGTTCCTCAACCGATTCGAGCCGGACTCGGCTGTCAACAACATCCCGGTCGCCATCGCGTTGAGTGGAGAACTCGACTTCACGGCCCTGCAGTCGGCCTTGGTCGACGTGTTGGATCGGCACGAGTCACTGCGGACGGTCTACCCAGACCACGACGGTGTCGGCTTCCAGCAAGTACTCGAATCCGATTCGGTGGCAGTAGAACTGGAGCGAGCGACGGCAACCGAGGCCGACGTGCCCGCCGTGCTGCTCGAGTTCGCACTCAGGCCCTTCGATCTGGCGATACAGCTGCCGTTCCGCGCAGTGCTTCTCGAGACGTCCGAGACCGAGCACGTGCTCGCGTTCGTGGTACACCACATCGCGGCCGACGGATTCTCGATGGGCCCGCTGACCCGAGACGTGGTGGCGGCCTACGTTGCCCGCACCAACGGGCAGGAACCACAATGGACTCCGCTCGAGGTGCAGTACGCCGACTTCACGCTGTGGCAGAGGGCCGTCCTCGGTGGCCAGGACGATCCGGATTCATTGATCTCGGCGCAGGAGAACTACTGGCGGCACCAACTCGGTGGTGCTCCCGACCAATTGGAGCTACCCACCGATCGTCCACGCCCGGCCGTCGCCACGACCAACGGCGGTACACACACGTTCGAGATCGACGCCGAACTCGTCCGCGAGCTGGAGAATCTCGGAAGAGACCACAACGCAACCACGTTCATGGTCGTGCACGCCGCACTGGCCGTGCTGTTGGCCAAGCTCGCGGCCGCCGACGACATCAGTATCGGTACTCCGGTCGCCGGCCGTGGTGATGCGGCCCTCGACGACGTCGTCGGGATGTTCGTCAACACACTGGTGCTGCGCACCGAAGTCGATCCACGGACGTCGTTCGACGATCTGCTGCGCGAGATCCGTGAGGTGGATCTCGCCGCGTTCTCGCACGCCGAGGTGCCGTTCGAGCGTCTGGTGGACGTGTTGGCCCCGGTGCGCTCGCAGGCACGGCACCCGCTGTTCCAGGTGATGTTGACGTTCCAGAACCTGGACCGAACCTCGGTGGAACTCCCCGGCCTGACCATCGCGGCGGTCGACTACGAGGCAGACCTGGCGAAGTTCGATCTGCAGGTGACGCTGTGGGATTCGGCTCCGGCCGGCTCCGAGCCCGCGGGCCTGACCGTCGCCCTGACCTATGCCGCGGACCTCTTCGACAAATCGACGATGGCCCGATTCGGAGAACGGTTCGTTCGTGTTCTTCGTGCGATCACCGCAGCGCCCGCCGCAGCCGTCGGCGAGATCGACCTGCTCGACTCGGTCGAGCGCACGTCGGTGCTGGCGTTCGGTGCGGGGCCGGCGCACGAGATCCCCGGCGGGACAACATTGGTGGGGCAGTTCGACGCTCGCGTCGAGCAGACCCCCGACGCTCAGGCCCTGGTGTTCGAGGACATGCGGCTGACGTACGCCGAGCTCGACGCGCGCGCGAATCGCCTGGCGCGATACCTGTTGTCCGTGGGCGTCGGCACCGATTCGACGGTCGGCCTCGCGGTCGGTCGCAGTATCGAGTTGCTGGTCGGCATGTACGCGATCGTCAAGGCCGGTGCCGCGTACGTACCCATCGACCCGAGTCAGCCGTCGGAGCGCAACGAGTACATCGTGAGCACGGCCTCGCCGGTGCGGGTGCTCTCGAGCACTCGAGACCACGTCGAGTTCCCGGGTGTGGAGACGGTGGACATCGACACCGTGGACGTGTCGGAATCCTCGTCGGCACCGGTGACCGATGCGGAGCGGACGGCACCGCTGCGGGCAGAGAACCTCGCATACGTCATCTTCACCTCGGGTTCGACGGGTCGCCCGAAGGGCGTCGGCGTATCGCACGCGGCGATCGTCAACCGCTTGTCGTGGATGCAGCACGAGTATCCGCTCGGTCCGCAGGATGTGGTGGTGCAGAAGACGCCTGCGACGTTCGACGTGTCGGTGTGGGAGTTCTTCTGGGCGTTCCAGGTCGGCGCATCGGTGGTCGTCGCGGTTCCCGAGGGTCATCGGGATCCGTCGTACCTGCTCGATGTCATTGCACGCGAACATGTTTCGGTGGTGCACTTCGTGCCGTCGATGATGTCGGTGTTCGCACCCGAGGCACAGCGCAGGCCGGAGGCGGGAGAGTCGCTGCGTACGGTGTTCGCCTCGGGGGAGGCACTTGCGCCCGCTACTGCACATTCGTTGCGCCGCGCGCTCCCACAGGTGTCGGTGCACAACCTGTACGGCCCGACCGAAGCTGCCGTCGACGTGACCTATCACGCGGTCTCCGACGCGGACACCGCGGTGGTGCCGATCGGCTCACCGGTGTGGAATACCGCTGTGCGCGTTCTCGATTCGTCGTTGCGGCCGGTTCCGGTCGGGGTGTCGGGAGAGCTCTATCTCTCGGGTGTCCAGCTCGCCAGGGGATACGTGAGCCGACCCGATCTGACCGCGGATCGCTTCGTCGCCGATCCGTTCGCAGTCGACGGTGAGCGGATGTACCGAACCGGCGACGTGGTGCGGTGGCTGCCCGCCGGTGAACTGGAGTACGTGGGCCGGTCCGACTTCCAGGTGAAGTTGCGTGGCCTGCGTATCGAACTCGGCGAAATCGAATCGGCTCTGTTGGATCTGTCCGAGATCGCTCAGGCCGTGGTGCTCGTGCGACGAGAGCAACTGGTCGCCTACGTCGTCCCCACCGATGGCCCGGTCGAGGTGGACCGGATACGCACCGCGCTACGTGGACGTCTGGCCGAGTACATGGTGCCGTCCACCGTGGTGGAACTGACCGAGTTTCCGCTCGGCGGAAGCGGCAAGCTCGATCGAAAAGCACTGCCCGATCCGGAATTCGAGGCGACGCCCTACCGAGCACCGAGCAATCCGGTCGAAGAGATCGTCGCGACGGTGTTCGGAGCCGTCCTCGGACTCGACCGAGTCGGTGTGGACGACGATTTCTTCGCCCTCGGCGGCAACTCACTGGTCGCCACTCAGGTCGCCGCACGACTCGGTGCCGAACTGGGTACCACGGTGCCCGTCCGAACGATGTTCGAGGCAGGCACGGTGGCAGCCTTGGCTGCTGCGTTGGAAAGCCACGTCGGCCACGGAGCATCCGCGCCTCTGGTGGCGCAGGAACGCCCCGAACGCATTCCGCTCTCTCTCGCCCAGCAGCGTATGTGGTTCCTCAACCGATTCGAGCCCGAATCGGCGGTCAACAACATCCCCGTGGCGATCCGGCTCACCGGAGCACTCGACACCGCGGCCCTGAACGCGGCGGTCGTCGACGTTCTCGACCGGCACGAAGCACTGCGCACCGTATACCCGAGTGTGGACGGAGCGGGGCACCAGGTGATCCTGCCTGCCGAATCGGTGGCACCGGACCTGACGCCCACCACACCGTCCGCCTACGGTGCGGTGGCCGACCTGATCGCTTTCGCCTCCGAGGGATTCGACGTCACCCAGTCGATTCCCCTGCGCGCCAAATTGTTCCGGGTCACCGACGACGAGTACGTGCTGGTCGTCGTGGTTCACCACATCAGTGCGGACGGGTGGTCCATGGGGCCGCTGACCCGCGACGTGATGACGGCTTACCTCGCTCGTGTGGCCGGCGAGGCTCCGCAGTGGACGCCGCTGTCGGTTCAGTACGCCGACTTCGCGCTGTGGCAGCGCGCCGTGCTCGGCGACGACGCGGACCCGAGCAGCCTGATGGCAGCACAGGCGAACTACTGGCGTTCGGCCCTGGCGGACCTGCCCAGTGAGCTGACCCTGCCGTACGACCGGCCGCGTCCTGCGGTCCAGTCGTACTCGGGCGGGCGATTCCAGTTCGACATCGATGCGGATCTGCGCGCCTCGCTCGACGATCTGGCCCGGTCGACCGGAACCACATTGTTCATGGTGCTCCACGGTGCGCTCGCGCTGTTCCTGGCTCGCATGTCCACCTCGGACGACGTCGCGGTGGGTACCGCCGTCGCAGGCCGCGGCGAGGCCGTCCTGGACGACGTGATCGGCATGTTCGTCAACACCCTGGTGCTCCGCACCTCGGTCGATCGAAGCAAGGGATTCACCGACCTCCTCGGCCACGTTCGGGACGTCGACCTCGATGCGTTCGCACACGCGGACATCCCCTTCGAGCGGCTCGTCGATCTGCTCGAACCCGAGCGCACGACGGCCAGACATCCGCTGTTCCAGGTGGCGATCGCGTTCGAGAACCTGCCACCGAGCGAATTCCAGCTACCCGGTCTGACGGTCTCGGCGGTCGACGTCGAGGTCGACACCGCCAAGTTCGACCTGTCGTTGACGCTGCACGAGAAGTCCGACGGCACCGGTCTGTCCGCCGGTTTCCTCTACGCGCGAGACCTGTTCGACGAGAACACGATCGAGGTCTTCTCGCGTCGTTTCCGTTGGCTGCTCGAAGCGATCGTGGCGACACCGAACACCCCGGTGGGCGATCTGTCCATCCTCTACGACGACGAGTACGACCGGCTCACCCACGTCCACGGCGACGACGTGTTGGCCGGCGGCACTCTGGCCGAGATCTTCGCTGCCGGAGCCGCACTCGACCCGTCGGCGACCGCGATACGCTACGAGGGCCGCTCGATCTCGTACGCCGAACTTGATGCGACGTCCTCGCAGCTCGCCCGGGTGCTCATCGAGCGCGGGGCCGGACCCGAATCCGTTGTGGCGCTGGGATTCCAGCGCTCCTACTTCATGGTGCTCGCGGTCTGGGCAGTGGCCAAATCCGGGGCTGCGCACCTACCCGTCGACCCGACGTACCCGCAGGATCGCATCGCTCACATGGTCTCGGACTCCGAGGCCGTACTCGGGCTGACCGCCCGGGCGCATTCGGATCGGCTCGCCGGCGGACAGCAGGATCCGGTCTGGCTGAGCGTCGACGACGAGGAGTTCGTGGCCGAGGTCCGCACCCGCTCTGCCGAGCCGGTCACCGACGCCGACCGCCTGCGACCCGTCACGTTCCAGAACCCCGCCTACGTCATCTACACCTCGGGCTCGACGGGCAAGCCGAAGGGCGTCGTCGTCACGCACGCCGGACTCGGCGGCGTCCTCGACGCAGCAACCGATCTTTATCACCTGAAACCGGCCTCGAGGTTCCTGCACGTCTGCTCGCCGAACTTCGATCCGTCGGTTCTGGAGTGGATGGCGGCGTTCTCCGTCGGCGCGACGTTGGTCGTCGTACCGGCATCGATTCTCGGCGGCACCGAACTGGCCGAACTGCTGAAGGCGGAGAGGGTCACTCATACGATCATCACGCCTGCGGTACTCGGCACGATGGATCCCCACGGGATCGATTCGCTCGAGGTCCTCTCGGTGGGCGGCGACGTGACCACTCCCGAACTGCTGGCCCGATGGGCAGGGGATCGGAAGTACTTCAACGGGTACGGACCGACCGAGACGACGATCATCTCCAGCTTCGCCGAGTTGACGCCGGGCGAACCGATCACCATCGGTAGACCGATTCACGGCATGTCCGTGCTCATCCTCGATTCCCGACTCGAACCGGTTCCGACCGGTGTCGCGGGTGACCTCTATCTGTCGGGTGGTGCGCTCGCTCGCGGCTATCTCGGTAGGCCCGGTCTGTCGTCCGAGCGCTTCGTGGCCAACCCGTACGGCATCGACGGCGCACGGATGTACCGCACCGGCGACGTGGTGCGATGGACCGACGACCTACAGCTGCAGTTCGTCGGCCGCACCGACTTTCAGGTCAAGGTGCGCGGCTTCCGTATCGAGCTCGGCGAGATCGATTCCGCGCTCACCGCCGTTCCCGAGGTCGACTTCGCCGTCACCGTAGGTCACGAACTGCCCTCGGGCGTCACGACCCTCGTGTCGTACGTTCTGCCGACGCGCGGTTCCGTCGTCGACGTCGACGAGTTGACCGCATTCGTCGGAAAATCACTGCCGGCCTACATGATTCCGTCGTCGATCATCGTGCTCGACACCGTTCCGCTGACCCCTGTCGGCAAGTTGGATCGCGCCGCACTTCCCGCACCGGTGTTCGAGGCCCGTGAATTCCGAGCACCCACCACCGCGGTCGAAGAGATCGTCGCCGGAGTGTTCGCCGACGTCCTGCACATCGATCGAGTGGGACTGGACGACGACTTCTTCGCCCTCGGCGGTAATTCGTTGATCGCAACCCAGGTGGTCTCGCGACTCGGCGCGGCCCTGGACACCGTCGTGCCGGTGCGCGCGCTGTTCGAGAGCTCGACCGTCGCCGCGCTGGTGGCGCACGTGGAGAGCGCTGTCGGTTCGGGCGGTCGAGCTGCACTCGTGGCGGGTCCGCGTCCCGAGCGCCCGCCGCTCTCGCCGGCGCAGCAGCGGTACTGGTTCCTCAACCAGTTCGACACGACGTCGTCGGTGGACAACATTCCGTTCGCCGTGCGGTTGTCCGGCGAGCTCGACGTCGCTGCGCTGCAGTCGGCGGTACGCGACGTCGTCGAACGCCACGAGTCTCTTCGTACCCGGTACCCGGACTCGGCGCAGGGTCCGTTCCAGCAGGTGCTCCCGGCGTCCGAGGTGCCGATGGGCCTCGCCGTCCGCGACGTGGCTGGTACGAATGTCGTTGCGGCAGTTACGGAGTTCTTCGGGCGCGGCTTCGATGTCACCGTCGAGGTACCGGTCGACGCGCGTGTGTTCCGCGTCGAGGAGAACGAGCACGTCTTGGCCTTCGTCGTCCACCACGTGTCGGCCGACGGAGCGTCGATGGGCCCGCTGGCCGTCGACGTCATGACCGCGTACACCGCGAGATCTGCAGGGTCGGCGCCGGACTGGGAGCCGCTCGACGTGCAGTACGTCGACTTCGCGTTGTGGCAGCGAACCGTCCTCGGTTCCGAATCGGATCCCGATTCGGTGGCAGCGCAGCAGGTGTCGTTCTGGAAAGATGCGCTCGCCGAGCTGCCGGATCAACTGGTACTGCCTACCGATCGCCCCCGCCCGCCTGCGCAGAGTTTCCGCGGCGACGCCGTGCGGTTCACCGTCGACGCCGACACGCACGCCGCTCTCGCCGAACTCGGACGTACCGAGCAGGCAACGTTGTTCATGGTGGTGCACTCGGCATTCGCGGTATTGCTCGCGCGCTTGTCCGGTTCCGAGGACATCGCCGTCGGAACGCCCATCGCCGGGCGTGGCGAGCGGGCTCTCGATTCGATGATCGGGATGTTCGTCAACACTCTCGTCTTCCGGTCGACCGTCGAATCGTCGATGACCTTCCGCCAGTTGCTCGCCCAGGCCCGTGAGCGGGACCTGGCCGCATTCGCGCACTCCGACGTTCCGTTCGAGCGTCTCGTGGAGGTGCTGAACCCGGTACGGTCCACGGCGCGCAACCCCTTGTTCCAGGTGGGCCTGTCCTTCCAGAACCTCGCCGAGTCGACGTTCGAGTTGCCGGGTCTGACGGTGAGCGCCGTCGAGGCGGTCGCAGTGACAGCGAAAACCGATCTGCAACTGTCGATCTCGGATCGTTACGACCAGGACGGCTCGCCTGCGGAACTGTCGGCCGAGTTCAGTTACGCCACCGATCTCTTCGATCGCGCCACGGTGGAGACTTTTGCCGATCGGTTCGTTCGCCTCCTTGCCGCAGTGGCCGAGGATCCCTCGGCCGTCATCGGCGATCTCGCCCTGCTCTCGCCCGAGGAGCACACCAGGATCGTGCGCACGTGGAACGACACCGATCACGATGTCGATGCGTCGCAGACCCTGGTATCGCTGTTCGACCGACAGGTGCAGGCGCAGCCCGACGCCATCGCGGTGGTCCATGCGGGAGAATCGCTGTCGTACGCCGAGTTCGATCGTCGAATCAACCGGTTGGCTCGCGTCCTGATCGGTGCAGGCGTCGGCCCGCAGGTGACGGTTGCCCTGGCGATCAGGCGCTCGGTGGATCTGCTCGTGGCGATGTACGCCGTCGCCAAGGCAGGCGGGGCGTACGTACCCATCGACCCGGATCAGCCGGCGGACCGCAACGCCTACATTCTCGAGGTGGCCGCTCCCGCTCTGATTTTGAGCACGTCGCGTGACGATGTCGACGTCGAGTCGATTCCGGTTCTGCTGGTCGACACCGATCCTCGACTGCTGGGTGCCGAGGTCTCGGACGCGCCCGTCACCGACAGCGAGCGCACCTCGCCGCTGCGGCCTGCGAACACCGCGTACGTCATCTTCACGTCCGGATCCACCGGTCGCCCCAAGGGCGTCGCGGTCGGTCACGCTGCCATCGTCAACCAGCTGCTGTGGCAGAGCGCCCATTACGGGCTGGGTAACACGGACCGGGTACTGCTCAAGACCGCCGCCACCTTCGACCTGTCCGTGTGGGAGTTCTGGGTCGCCACCGTCTCCGGTGGTGCGATCGTGGTCGCCGACGCCGAGGGCCACCGCGATCCCGCCTATCTGGTCGATCTGATGAACCGGGAATCGGTGACGACACTGCACACCGTGCCGTCCGTGCTCGACGCATTGGTCACGGCGTCGGCGGGAGTCCTACCCCGGAATCTGACACGGATCCTGGCGATCGGCGAGGCGCTGCCGGTCGCGACGGCCGAGCGCGCTCTACGCAGTTCTGCTGCGCGACTGGACAACTTGTACGGACCGACCGAGGCAGCGGTCTCGGTGACCGCGCATCGAGTGACGACCGTCGACGGCACCACTGTTCCCATCGGCGGCCCGGAGTGGAATACCCGTGTCTACGTGCTGGACTCGCGTCTGGCTCCCGTTCCGGTCGGCGTCGCCGGCGAGCTCTACCTCGCGGGTGCGCAGCTGGCCGACGGTTACTTCGCGCGGCCGGATCTGAGCGCCGAGCGTTTCGTCGCGGACCCGTTCACCCCAGGTGGCCGCCTGTACCGCACCGGTGACCTCGTGTCCTGGCGCGCCGACGGCGAACTGGAGTACGTCGGCCGTACCGACTTCCAGGTCAAGATTCGCGGTTTCCGTATCGAACTCGGCGACATCGATGCCGCTCTCGGAACGCTCGACGAGATTCGTGACGTCGCCGTGATCGCTCTCGCGGACACAGGATCGGGCGCACGGCTCGTGGCCTACGTCGTGCCGACAGTCGGTGCCACGGTGGACGCCGACACCTTGCGCACAGCTCTCTTGGGTCTGCTGCCGTCGTACATGGTTCCGTCGGCTTTCGTGATTCTCGATGCGTTGCCCCGCAACACGAACGGGAAGCTGGACCGACAGGCGTTGCCGGAACCGCAGTTCGAGACAGCCGAGTTCCGCGCACCGACCAACCCGGTGGAAGAGGCCGTCGCGGCGGTGTTCGCCGAGGTGCTCTCGGTGGAGCGGGTCGGTCTGGACGACGACTTCTTCGCGCTCGGCGGTAACTCTTTGATCGCCACCCAGGTGGTCTCCCGGCTGGGTGCGGCGCTCGATACGCAGGTGCCGGTTCGCTCGATCTTCGAGTCTCCGACGGTGCAGACGCTCGCACGCGCCATCGAGTCCGAGGTGGGTACCGGTGCGCGCCGGGCACTGACGGCTCGAACACGACCGGACACGGTGCCGCTGTCGATGGCCCAGCAGCGCATGTGGTTCCTGAGCCAGTTCGATCCGACGTCCGCCGTGAACAACATCCCGGTCGCAATTCGGTTGTTCGGCAGCGTCGATGTCGATGCACTCGTCAGCGCCGTGCACGACGTGCTGGCGCGCCACGAAATTCTGCGCACCGTGTACCCGGAGGTCGACGGGCGAGGCCAGCAGGTTGTGCTCGGTACCGCGGAGTCCGGCGTGACGGTTGTCGTCGACGACGTGGACGAGAGTTCGATCGAGCAGTCCCTGCGCGAATTCGTGTCCACGGGATTCGATGTGACCCGAGGGGTTCCGGTGCGAATCCGGATCCTGCGGGTCAGCGAGACCGAGCACGTATTGGCATTCGTCGCCCACCACATCGCCGCGGACGGGTTCTCGATGGGACCCCTGACGCGCGACGTCATGGTGGCCTACACCGCCCGTGCCGCGGGGGAGAGCCCCCAGTGGGCTCCACTTCCGGTGCAGTACGCGGACTACGCGCTCTGGCAACGCGAGGTACTCGGTTCCGAGGACGACTCCGATTCGCCGTTGGCGAAGCAGCTCGCCTACTGGACATCGGCTCTGGCCGGTGCCCCGGCGCAGCTCGACCTCGCGACCGACCGGCCGCGCCCGGCGGTGGCGTCGTATCGCGGTGCGGCATACAACTTCTCGATCGACTCGACCCTGCAGTCGAACATCGCTCGGGCCGCCCGGGCCGGAAACGCCACGAATTTCATGGTGGTGCACACCGCGCTCGCGGTGCTCCTCGGAGCGATGGCGGGAACCGACGACGTGACGATCGGAACCCCGGTCGCCGGCCGCGGTGACGCAGATCTGGACGAGCTCGTCGGCATGTTCGTCAACACGCTCGCCCTCCGTACCGCGATGAACCCCGCGGCAACGTTGCGCGAGCAACTCGCCGCGGTTCGTGAGGCCGACCTGGGTGCCTTCGGGCACGCCGACGTGCCGTTCGAGCGGCTCGTCGACGAGCTGGCCCCGGACCGCTCTCAGGCTCGTCACCCGATCTTCCAGGTCATGTTGACGTTCCAGAACCTGAACCGTCAGACGTTGGCCCTGCCCGGTCTGAGCGTCGAGGGAATCGATCTCGGCAGCGCCTTCGCAAAGTTCGACCTGCAGGTGACGCTGTGGGAGAACGTCGACCGATCCGGCGCTCCAGCCGGCATCGACGTCCAATTCGACTACGCCACCGATCTTTTCGACGAGTCCAGCATGGCGTCTCTCGGGCGACGGCTCGTCCGGGTTCTGCACGCGCTCACCGAGGCACCGGACGCAGTCGTCGGCGACATCGACATCCTCGAGGAGGGCGAACGCACTCGCGTCCTCGAGGAATGGAACGCCACCGCGCACGAGGTGGATCCCGGCGCAACTCTGGTGTCGCTGTTCGAGGCCCGAGTTGCGGCGTCTCCGGACAACATCGCCACGAGCTTCGCCGACGATCGAGTGACGTACCGCGAATTCGCCGAGCGGGTCAACGCGCTCGCGCGTCTGCTCATCGCCGAGGGAGTCGGCCCGGAAACCGTGGTGGCCACGGCCATGCGCCGCTCGATCGACATGCTGACGGGTATCTACGCCGTGCTCGCCGCCGGTGGTGCCTACGTCCCGGTCGACCCGGATCTGCCGGCCGAACGGATCGGCTACATCCTGGACACGGCGGCACCGGTGGTGTTGCTCACGACCGAGCACGACGGCACATCTCTCGAGACCGACGCCGCCAGGATCCTGGTCGACACCGTCGACACGACAGGTCTGTCCACGGCACCGGTGACCGATGCCGAGCGAACCGCACCGCTGCGGCCGGCGGACACCGCGTACGTCATCTTCACCTCCGGCTCCACCGGTCGCCCCAAAGGCGTTGCGGTCAGCCACGAGGCCATCGTCAACCGTCTGCTGTGGATGCAGGACGAATACCGTCTCACCGAGCAGGACAAGGTGTTGCAGAAGACGCCGGTCACGTTCGACGTATCGGTCTGGGAACTGTTCTGGCCGTTGCAGATCGGAGCCGAACTCGTCATCGCGGTGCCCGACGGCCACCGAGACCCGGCATACCTGGTGAGCACCGTCGCCGAACGCGGCATCACGGTCGCGCACTTCGTCCCGTCGCTGTTGGCCGTGTTCGCCGCCGCGGACGGTGTCTCGAACTGCACCGGCCTGCGTGCGGTGTTCGCGTCCGGTGAGGCGCTGCCCGCATCGGTGGCGGCTGCCCTGCGTACTGCTCTGCCCGCAACCGAACTGCACAACCTGTACGGACCGACCGAGGCCGCAGTCGACGTCACCTACCACCGCGTCAAGCCGACCGACATCGCGTCGGTCCCCATCGGTGCTCCGGTCTGGAACACCCGAGTCACCGTGCTCGATGCACGCCTGCACCCGGTTCCGGTCGGGGTACCCGGGGAGCTGTATCTCGCAGGGCGGCAACTGGCCCGCGGATACCTCGGCCGTCCGGACCTCACCGCCGACCGGTTCGTCGCCGACCCGCACGGCAGTGCCGGTTCGCGGATGTATCGCACCGGAGACCTGGTTCGCTGGAACGCAGACGGCGAGCTCGAGTACCTCGGCCGCACCGACTTCCAGGTCAAACTGCGAGGCCTGCGGATCGAGCTCGGCGAAATCGAAGCCGCGTTGACCGCAGATCCGTCGGTCGACCAAGCCGTGGTTCTCGTGCGCAGGACGCCGTCGGCAGGTGAACTACTGGTCGGGTACGTCGTTCCTGTCGCCGGGGAGACGATCGACACCGCAGCGGTCACCACCTCGGTTGCCACCCTGGTTCCGGAGTACATGGTGCCGGCCGGGCTCATAGTGCTCGATGCCCTCCCCCTCGGGCCGAACGGCAAGCTGGACCGCAGAGCGCTACCCGAACCGGAATTCGGCAGCGATGCCGAATTCCGTACGGCGACAACCGACACCGAACGCGTCATTGCCGAGGTCTTCGCAGACGTTCTCGGCCTCGACACCGTGGGCGTCGACGATTCGTTCTTCGCGCTCGGCGGCGACAGCATCGTCTCCATTCAGTTGGTCTCTCGCGCCAAGGCGAGAGGAATCCAGTTCGGCCCACGAGATGTGTTCGAGCGCAAGACCGTTGCCGGGCTGGCCGAGGTGGCTGTCATCGTCGGTGAGGGCAGTGACGCGGTCGTGCTCGAGGAACTCGACGGCGCCGGCGTCGGCTGGATGCCGCTACCCCCGTTCGGTGTGGCGATGATCGAGCGCGGCGGAGGCTGGTCGCGGTTCCATCAGGCCGTCACACTGGAGCTGCCGCTCGGCATCGACCGAGCGGGGATTCTCGCCACGGTCAACGCAGTGGTCGATCGACACGACGTGCTGCGCTCGACCCTGGTGCACGACGACCGGGGCTGGGGTCTGGATGTTGCGGGCGCCGGTGCCGTCGACGTGGATGCGTTGCTCGTCCGGGCCGATACCGATTCGGCTGCAACAGTATTCGACGGTGCAGTCGGAACGCTCGACCCCACGGCCGGGCGCATGCTCGCCCTCGTCTGGGTCGATCGAGGACCCGAGGAAGCGGGCACGCTGACCGTCGCCGCGCACCACCTCGTGATCGACGGAGTGTCGTGGCGAATTCTGGTCCCCGACTTCGTCTCCGCCTGGGCTCAGGTGTCCGGGGGAGTGGACCCGAGCCTGCCCGAGGTCGGAACCTCGATGCGGCGGTGGACCCATGCATTGGTCGACGCGGCAGCGAGCGAAGCGCGGCTGGCCGAGTTGCCGTTGTGGCGCTCGATCGCCGACACCGAGGATCCCGTGCTGGGCGACCGACCTTTCGACCCCGCGGTCGACGTCGTCGCGACGCTCGAACGGGTGAACATCGAGCTGGCACCCGACGTCACGCGCACCTTGCTGACCACGGTTCCGGAGATCTTCCGCGGCGGTGTGGGCGACGGGTTGCTGGCCGGACTCGCTCTGGCCGTCACGAGACTGCGATCCGAGCGCGGCGTCACCGCACCGGCGACACTGGTGCAGCTCGAAGGCCACGGCCGTGAGGAAGCGGTGGTTCCCGGAGCCGATCTGGGACGCACCGTCGGCTGGCTGACCAGCCTGTTCCCCGTCCGCCTCGACCTGACCGGAATCGACGTCGACGCTGCGTTCGCGGGTGGACCGCAGCTCGGCGACGCCGTCAAGGCCGTCAAGGAACAGATGCTGGCGCTGCCAGATCGAGGCATGGGTTGGGGACTGCTCCGTTACCTGAACTCCGAGACAGCTGCGGAACTTGCGGAACTCGGGACCGGACAGATCAGCTTCAACTACCTGGGTCGCGTCGACACCGGCGAGGTCCCGGACGAGATGAAGTCGCTCGGCTGGTTGCCTGCCGCCCACGGTGAGCTCTCCGCGCCCGGTGATGCCGACATGGCCGCGAACAAGACGATCGACATCAACGCGATCGTGCTCGACACCGACGAGGGTGGGGTCCTGAGCGCGAGCGTCGCATTCCCCACCGGCGCCGTGTCCGCGGACACGGTCGAACGTCTCGCCGGGCTGTGGTCCGATGCATTGTCGGCACTGGCCACGTACGCCGAGGCACCCGGCTCGGGTGGCTTGACCCCGTCCGACGTTCCGCTCGTGCGGCTCTCACAGCCCGACATCTCGTCGTTCGAGGCGCGGTACCCGGAGCTGACGGACATCTGGTCGCTGTCGCCGCTGCAGCAGGGATTGCTCTTTCACGCACTGTTCGCGGACGCGTCGATCGACGTCTACACCATGCAGGTCGTACTCGACCTGGCCGGCGAGGTGGACGCCGAACGGCTGCACCGCGCAGCGCAGACACTGCTGGATCGGTACGAGAATCTGCGTACCTCGTTCACCGCGACTGCGGGCGGCGAGACTGTGCAGATCGTCCAGCAGAACGTTCGTCTGCCCTGGAACACACTCGATCTGTCTCAGCTCGACGGGCTCGAACGCGACGCTGCCGTAGCCGACGCACTGGCCGCGGATCAGCGACGACACTTCGACGTGTCCACGGCACCCCTGCTGCGGTTCCTGCTCGTCAGGATCACGCCGACCACGTACAAGCTCGCGATGACCAATCATCACGTGTTGCTCGACGGATGGTCGTTGCCGCTGGTGATGAAGGAACTGCTGTACCTGTATGCGGCGCAGAGCTCCACGGCGTCGATGCCTCGCGTGCGGTCGTACCGCTCGTATCTGGCGTGGCTCGATCGACAGGATCCGGCCGTATCGCTGAGCGCGTGGACCCGGGCACTGGACGGTGTCGAGGAACCGACCTTCGTCGCTCAGCCGAGCGTCGGACGAGAAATCTCGTCCAGATCGGCCGAGGCGGAGCGATTCGTCGATGCCGAGACCACCGCGTCGCTCGTTGCGCTCGGTGGCCGGCTCGGCGTCACCGTCAACACGCTGGTGCAAGCGGCATACGGACTGTTGATCGCACACATCACCGGCCGCACCGATGTCGTGTTCGGTGCCACGGTCTCCGGTCGTCCCGCTGCCCTTCCCGGCGTCGAGTCGATGATCGGGCTGTTCATCAACACCATCCCGGTGCGGGTGCGCTTCGATCCCGCCGACACGGTGGAGAACTACCTGGTCCGGATCCAGGGTGAACAAGCAGATCTTCTCGACCACCACCACGTGGGACTGGTCGACATCCAGCGGGCGATCGGCGTCGGCAATCTGTTCGACACCCTGACCATCTTCGAGTCCTACCCGGTGGACGAAGCACAACTGACACAACAGGCCGCGGCCATCGACGGCATGACCGTCGAGGGCGTGAGCTCCAACGACAACACCCACTATCCGCTGACGTTGCTGGTCGTGGCCGAGGATCGAATCTCGTTCACGCTCAAGTACATCAGCGATCTGTTCGACGCTGCGTACGTCGACTCCATTCTGTCCCGGCTGGTCGGTGTTCTCGAGACCTTCGTCTCCGACACCACTGCGGCGGTCGGCGATATCGATCTGCTCGGCTCGGCAGAACGAACTCGAGTGATCGAGACGTGGAACGACACCGCACACGATGTCGACGCAGGCGTCATGCTGACCGGGCAGTTCCGGGCGCGAGTGGCCGCGAACCCGGATGCTCCGGCAGTGGTGTTCGAGGACGCGACCGTCACGTATGCGGAGTTCTCGGACCGAGTGAATTGCCTCGCGCGACACCTGGTGTCTCTCGGTGTGGGGCCGCAGTCGCTCGTCGCACTCGGGATGCGGCGCGGAATCGACCTCATGGTCGGCATGTACGCCGTCCTCGAAGCCGGTGGTGCCTATGTGCCCATCGATCCGGACCACCCCGCGGATCGCATCGAATACATCCTCGACACAGCCGAGCCGGTGGTTGTGCTCTCCACCGGTCACGATCGGGAAGGTCTACCGGAGCGTTTCCCGATTCTCGAACTCGACACCGTCGATCTCACCGGGTACCCGAACGGTGTCTTGACCGACGCAGATCGACTGGCACCGGTGCGTCCTGGAAACACCGCCTACGTCATCTTCACCTCGGGCTCGACGGGACGCCCCAAGGGCGTGGCCGTGTCACACCGTGCCGTCGTCAACGAGATGGCCTGGATGGTGCACCAGTACTCGCTCGACGAGAACGACGTCTACTTGCAGAAGACCGCCACGACATTCGACGTGTCGCTGTGGGGCTTCTTCCTCCCACTCCAGGTCGGTGCGAGCGTCGTTCTCGCCACCCCCGACGGCCACCGCGACCCGGCGTACGTCGCCGATCGGATCGCTCGGCACAAGGTGACCGTCACGGACTTCGTACCGTCGATGCTCACGGTGTTCGCCGCGTACGCCACCGAGGACCAGTGCCGTTCGCTTCGGCATGTGTTCGTGGTCGGTGAAGCGCTTCCGCCGGAAACGGTGACCGACTTCCGTGCGATCACCTCTGC
The DNA here is from genome assembly GCF_002259095.1 of Rhodococcus sp. 05-2254-2. Lineage (NCBI taxonomy): Bacteria > Bacillati > Actinomycetota > Actinomycetes > Mycobacteriales > Nocardiaceae > Rhodococcus > Rhodococcus sp. 05-2254-2. The sequence continues at coordinate 204,401 of NZ_NOZJ01000003.1, forward strand.
TGGGATCCACAACCTGTACGGACCCACCGAAGCTGCTGTGACAGTGACGTTCTGGGAGACCGAGCCGGAAGATGTATCGACGGTTCCGATCGGTGCGCCGGAATGGAACACCCAGGCCTACGTCCTCGACGGCAGGCTGCATCCAGTGGCCGCAGGGACCGCGGGTGAGCTGTATCTGGCGGGTACCCAGCTCGCCGACGGATATCTCGGCCGCGTCGACCTGACGATGGACCGCTTTGTCGCGAACCCGTTCTCGGCTGCCGGCGAGCGCATGTATCGCACCGGAGACCTCGTCCGATGGCGGTCGGGCCCCGACGCTGTGGGGGTACTCGAGTACATCGGGCGCACCGACTTCCAGGTCAAGTTCCGTGGCCAGCGGATCGAGCTCGGTGAGATCGAGACCGCGCTGTTGGCCCATCCCGACGTCAACCAAGCCACGGCCGTGGTGGCGACCACCGGTGCCGGCGACCAGCTCGTCGGATACGTGGTGCCTGCACCGGGCAGCACACTGGACCCGGCCGAGGTACGCACCTTCGTCGGCGGCGCACTGCCGAAGTACATGGTGCCGGCGACGGTGATGGTGCTCGCCGAATTCCCTCTGAACACCAGCGGCAAGCTGGACCGAAAAGCACTGCCGGAGCCGGTGTTCGAGGTTCGCGAGTTCCGTGCTCCGGCTACGCCGGTCGAGGAGATCGTGGCGGAGATCTACGCCGAGATGCTCGGCGTCCAGCGTGTCGGATCGGACGACGACTTCTTCGATCTCGGTGGTAACTCGCTGATCGCCACGCGAGTGGCGGCACGGGTGTCGGCGGCGCTCGGCAAGAAGGTCGGTGTTCGAGATCTGTTCGAGGCGTCGACCGTTGCCGCGCTCGCAGCTCGTGCCGAGTCGCGGATCGACGACGCGAACGATGTGCCGCTGCGCCGCCGACCGGCCGGCCAGACCGTGCCGTTGTCGCTCGCGCAACAGCGCATGTGGGTACTCAACCGACTCGACCCCGAGTCCGGGGCCTACAACATGCCGCTGGCGCTCCGTCTGCGAGGCGAGCTGGATGTCGCGGCACTGCAGACCGCCGTGTCCGGCACCGTGGAACGCCACGAGGCACTGCGCACGCGCTACCCGGAAGATGCGAACGGTTCGCCGTATCAGGAGTTCATCGACGCCGGATCGGTCGTACCCGATCTGACTCCGATCGACGCGACCGACGACTCCGACACCGCCGAACGGATTCGCGCACTCGTCTACCAGGGTTTCGACGTCACCGTCGCACCCCCGGTCCGGGGCGCACTGTTCCGGTTCGGTCCGGACGAGTACGTCTTCGTCATCGTGATGCACCACATCAGCGGAGACGGTGCATCGATGGCACCACTGGCTCGTGACGTCATGACCGCGTACCTCGCTGCCGCGTCGGGAACCGACTACACGCCCGAACCGCTGACGGTGCAGTACGCGGACTTCGCGGTCTGGCAGCGGCAGGTGCTGGGCTCGGACAGCGACCCCACGTCGATTCTGTCGCAGCAGTTGGCCTTCTGGGCGGACGAGCTCAGCGGGATCACCCCGGTCGTGTCGTTGCCGTGGGATCGGCCGCGTGCGGCTACCGCCAACCTGCGCGGAGCCAGTGTGAGTGTCGAGCTGGACGAGTCGGTACACACCGGGCTCGCGGCGATCGCGCGCGAGAACAACGCGACTCTGTTCATGGTGTTGCACGCGGTACTCGGGGTGCTTTTGTCGCGGATGAGTGGCTCCCGCAGCTTCGCCGTCGGCACGCCTATCGCCGGCCGCGGGCACGAGGCGCTCGACGGATTGGTCGGCATGTTCGTCAACACGCTGGCGCTGCGCACGGACGTGGACCCGGACGCGACGTTCGCAGAGCTGCTGACCGCTGTCCGCGAGACCGACCTGCGGGCCTTCGCGAATTCGGACGTGCCGTTCGAGCGGGTCGTCGACACCATCGCACCGGACCGGAACGCCGGGTACACCCCGCTGTTCCAGACGGTTCTGTCGGTGGAGCCCCACGGCGAGGCGCGGTTCGAATTGCCGAACCTGGTGGTCGAACCCGTCAGCGGCTTCGAGCCGACGGCGAAATTCGACCTGCAGGTCACGGTGGAGACCCAGCACGCCGACGGGAACAGCGGCACCGGAACCCTGAACGTCGAATGGGTGTATGCCGCCGACCTGTTCGACGAGTCCACGGTCGCCTCCTTGGCGGAACGATTCGCTCGTATCGCCGGTGCGGTAGCGGCAACACCAGCTGTCGTCGTCGGCGACATCGACGTGCTCGACGCCGCCGAGCGGGCCGCATCGACCGAGTCCCCGCAGGCCGCCGACTCCTATGTGGCACCGGTCCGGTCGGACCTGACCTTGCCGCAGGTACTCACCTCGGCGGTGGACGCAGATCCCGATGCGCCCGCGTTGTCGTCGGACGGAGTCGAGACCACCTATCGTCAGCTCGACGAGCAGTCGTCGAGGATGGCTCGGGTCCTGATCGAGCGTGGCGTCCGGCCCGGAGTCGTGGTCGGTGTCTCCGTCACCGGCGAGGTCGCGGCCGTCGTGACGCGGTGGGCGGTGGCCAAGGCAGGCGGAGCTGTGGCACCGATCAGCACATCGAACTCCTCCGACGTTCTGGAGCGGGCAGGCGCGTCCGTCCTCGTTCTGGACGGTGACGATGCGCCGAGCTCGGCCGGGCCCGCCACGACCGTCCACCTCGGGCAACCGGACGTGGTCGACGCCATTGCCGCGAGTTCTGCGCGGCCGGTGACGTATTCGGACCGAACGGCGGTTCTGGGACCCGATAGCCCAGCGTTGGTCTCGGTCGACGACGGCACCGTGATCGACCACGGAACACTCGCCGCACTGGCGACGAGCGCAGTGACGGAGTGGGCAGTGGCGTTCGATTCACGGCTGGCCGTTCCCACCCGGTTCGATTCCGCTGCAGCAGTTCTGGCCGGCGTGGTCGCCGTGACGGCAGGTGCAGCGCTGGTGACCGACCGGGGGGAGTCCGCCGAAGACGCCGCAGACATCGTGTCCGCAGAATGGGTGACCCATGCGTTCCTCGCCGCAGCAGACATCGCCGCAGTCGATCGACTGCAACCCGAGGACATCGAGGACCTCGTTGCGATCGTGTCGGTCGACGGTGACGGTGACGGTGACGGTGTCGAGATGAGCGGTGTCGACATTCCGGTGCATCGTCTGCCCGGGTCGTTGGGAACCGCCGACCGATAGGGTGAAGCGAACTGCAACGCTCGCCGCGTCGCGGACGATGAACGGTCGGATCGGCCGACGCGTCGTCCACGACCGAGCGCGGGGCAACACTGGTGAGGAGTCATAGTTCAGATGAGTTCGGATGGATCGACCGGCACACCGTCCGAGTCGGGCGGCCGAGTGGGTGGACGGTCGAGCCGCCCCAGGCCTACCCGTGCACGACCCACCCGACAGCGACCGGCCCGTACGGTCGCGCTGCCGACTCTGCTCGCCGCGGCGGTGGAAAAGAACCCGGACGGTACCGCGGTGGAGTTCGACACCCGGTCGCTCACCTATCGGGAGATCGACTCCCGGTCGTCCAGGCTCGCCCGGCTGCTCATCGAACGCGGGGTAGGTCCCGAGGATTTCGTGGCTCTGGCACTGACCCGTTCGATCGAATCGGTCACGGCCGTGTGGGCCGTGGCGAAGACCGGTGCTGCATTCGTCCCCATCGACCCGAATTACCCGGCCGCCCGCATCACGCACATGGTGAACGACTCCGGCGTGCGAATGGGTGTCACTGCAACACAATTCGAGGACACGATGCCGACGTCGGTGTCGTGGATCAGCCTCGACTCGTCCGACACCGAAGGCGCACTTCAGGGGTTGTCCGACGATCCCGTCGTAGCGGAAGACCGACGGGCACCGATTCGCCCGTCCACGCTCGCGTACGTCATCTACACCTCCGGCTCGACCGGTCTGCCGAAAGGCGTCGCCGTCTCCCACGCCGGACTGGCTCCGCTGACCTCCACTCAGGTCGAGACCTACGGGTTGGACTCCGATTCGCGCACACTGCATTTCGCGTCCCCCAGCTTCGATGCATCCGTGCTGGAGCTACTGATGGCCGTGGGCGCAGGCTCGACGATGGTCATCGTCCCACCCGGCGTCTACGGCGGTGCCGATCTGGCTGACATGCTCCGCCGCCACCGCGTCAGCCATGCGTTCGTCACCCCGGCAGCGCTGGCCTCGCTCGACCCGGCTGAGGTGCCCGACATGCGGGTGCTTGCGATCGGCGGCGAGGCCTTCACCTCGGAGCTGATGTCGAAGTGGGCACCGGGCAGACGTTTTCACAACGTCTACGGCCCCACCGAAGCGTCGATGGTGTGCAATATCTCGCCGCCGTTGAACGCCGGCGAAGCCGTGCTGCTCGGGCCGTCCACCAAAGACATGGGCTACCACGTGCTCGACGACCGGTTGCGGCAGGTACCCGCAGGGGTGCCGGGGGAGCTGTATCTGACCGGTGCCGGCCTTGCGCGGGGTTACCATCGAAGATTTGCGCTGACCGCGGCGCGATTCGTAGCCAATCCCTATGCAGCCGAGAGTGATCCGAATCAAGCCAGGCTCTACCGCACCGGTGACCTGGTGCGGTGGCGGGAAGTGGCGTCCGGACGTGCCATCGAATATCTGGGCCGCAACGACTTTCAGGTCCAGATCCGAGGCTTCAGAATCGAACTCGGTGAAATCGACGCCGTTCTCACAGCGCAGGACGGGGTCGATTTCGCTGTGACGCTCGGTCACCGCAGTCCTACTGGCGCAACCGTTCTCGCAGCCTACGTACTGCCGGTGGCAGGGACGGACGTCGACCTGGACCGGGTGCTGGACGAGGCCGGGCGGAGTCTGCCCGCGCACATGGTGCCCTCGGTGATCACGCGGATCGATACGATTCCCCTGACTCCCACCGGCAAACTCGACCGAGATGCGTTGCCGGAGCCGGTGTTCGAGGTCGCCGAGTTCCGCGCCCCGGCGACCCCTACCGAGCAGGCGGTAGCCGACATCTTCGTCGAGTTGCTCGGGGTCGAGCGAGTCGGTCTCGACGACGATTTCTTCGCGCTCGGCGGCAATTCGCTGATCGCCACCAAACTCGCTGCGCGGCTGGGTTCGGCACTCGGCGTGCACGTGCCTGCGCGTTCGGTGTTCGAGTCGTCCACCGTCGAGGCGCTCGCGAACGCAGCCGACTCGGTCGACGCTCCGATCCGGGCCCAGCTCGACGCCTCCAGGGCTCGGCCGCAACACATTCCGCTCTCGTCCGCTCAGCAACGCATGTGGTTCCTGAACCGACTCGACACCGCGTCGGCGATCAACAACGTGCCGGTTGCTCTGCTGCTGCGCGGTTCCCTCGACATCGATGCACTGCAGGCCGCCGTCCTCGATGTGGTCGGTCGCCACGAATCGTTGCGCACCATCTATCCCGACATCGACGGCAGCGGCTATCAGCAGGTGCTCGACGAGGCCGATGCGCAGGTCGACACGGCCGTGGTCACCGTCACCCGTGACGGCGCCTTGGCCGACGTCACCGAATTCTTCAGCCGTGGGTTCGACGTGACGGTCGAAATTCCGTTCCGCGTTCGGCTGTTCGAGGTCACCGACCCCGCCGGTCCGATGCCGGAGTACGTATTGGCGTTCGTGGCACACCACATCTCGGCCGACGGGCTGTCGATGGCTCCGCTGTCTCGGGACGTCATGACGGCATATCTCGCGCGACGCAGTGGATCGGCACCGCAGTGGACGCCGCTGCCGGTTCAGTACGTCGACTACACGCTGTGGCAACTCGACATGCTGGGTTCGGAGTCGGACCCGAAATCCGTCGCCAGCAAGCAGATTCAGTACTGGCAGCACGCGCTCGACGGCCTACCCGAACAACTGGAGTTACCCGCCGACCGGCCGCGTCCACGAGTCGCGTCGGGACGAGGGGCGGTGGTGTCGTTCGATATCGATCCCGAGCTGCACACCCGAGTGGTCGAATGCGCCCGGGCCAACGAGTCGACCCCGTTCATGGTGGTGCACGCCGCGTTGGCCGTGTTGCTGGCGACACTGTCGGGTACGGCCGACATCGCCGTCGGAGCACCGGTGGGTGGCCGTGGTGACGCGCGGCTGGACGATCTGGTGGGCATGTTCGTCAATACGGTGGTGCTTCGAACCCCTGTTGCCTCGGATGCCTCGTTCGTCGAGGTTCTCGACACGGTACGTACGGCCGACCTCGAGGCGTTCGACAACGTCGACGTTCCCTTCGAGCGTCTGGTCGAGGTACTCGATCCGGTGCGTTCGCAAGGACGACACCCACTGGTGCAGGTTGCGCTGTTCTTCCAGAACTTCTCGCAGGGTTCGTTCGAGCTGCCCGATCTCGCCGTCGAGGCGTTCGGGTCCGGCGTGGCATCGGCCAAGTTCGACCTCCAGGTGACGTTCACCGAGCGGGGCGACGGCGCAGGGCTCGCCGTCGAGTTGATGTACGCCACGGATCTGTTCGACGAGCCGACCGTGACGGCCTTCGGGCACCGGCTGGTGGCCGTTCTCGACTCCGTGACCGCTCGACCCGAACTCGCGGTCGGTGACATCGACGTTCTCGATTTGGCTGAGCGTGAACAACTCTCGTTGCGGGGCCACGGCATCGCGGTGGCTGTCGATCCGGACGAGGTGCTGCTGGATGGTTTCGACCGGGTGGTGGCCGAGTCGCCTGATGTGGTGGCGTTGGTGTTCGGCGAACAGTCGTTGACGTATCGGGAGTTCTCGGACCGGGTGGATGCGACTGCGTGGTTGTTGCAGGAGCACGGTGCCGGGCCGGGTGTGTCGGTGGGGTTGGCCATGCGTCGGTCGATCGAGCTTGTGGTCGGCATGTATGCCGTGCTGCGGTCCGGTGCGGCGTACGTTCCGGTGGATCCGGATCAGCCGTCCGAGCGCAACGACTACATTCTAGACACGGCGTCGCCGGTTGTCGTTCTGTCGACGGCGCGAGACGACTTCGCCACGGCGACAGCGATTCCGGTTCTCGACATCACGGATCCGCCGCCGGTCGGGTCGGTGGCATTCCCCCGTCCCTCCGGTGCCGATCTGGCGTACGTGCTGTTCACGTCCGGGTCGACCGGTCGGCCCAAGGGGGTGGCCGTCGAGCATCGCGCCATCGTCAACCAGATGGCGTGGATGGCGCAGGAGTACGGTCTCGACGCCTCGGACGTCTACTTGCAGAAGACGGCCACGACGTTCGACGTGTCGTTGTGGGGGTTCTTCCTGCCGCTGCGTACCGGGGGTCGGCTGATCGTGGCGGCCCCGGGCGCGCAGCGTGATGTGGAGGCCGTGGCGGCCGATATCGCCCGTCATGGTGTGACGGTGACGGATTTCGTGCCGTCGATGCTCACGGTGTTCGCCGAATCGGTTGCTGCGCAGTCCATCTCTTCGCTTCGGCACATCTTCGTGATCGGTGAGGCGTTGCCCGCGCGGACCGTGGATGCGTGCCGCGCGGTGTCGGATGCTCGGGTGCACAACTTGTACGGACCCACCGAGGCGGCGGTGAGTGTCACCTATCGCGATGTCTCCGAGGACGTCGCGGTGGATGGTTCGGTCTCCATCGGGGTGCCGGAGTGGAATACCTCTGTCCACGTTCTCGATTCGCGGTTGCATCCGGTGCCTGCGGGTGTGCCGGGCGAGCTCTACCTCGCCGGGGTGCAGTTGGCTCGGGGTTACGTTGCGCGGCCGGACTTGTCTTCCGAGCGTTTCGTTGCGAACCCGTTCGGCGATGCTGGGGCGCGAATGTATCGCACCGGCGATCTGGTTCGGTGGTCGATGGATGTCGGGCGGCTCGAGTACATCGGTCGGACGGACTTCCAGGTCAAGTTCCGTGGGCAGCGAATCGAGTTGGGGGAGATCGAGACTGCCTTGACGGCGTCTCCGGCGGTGAGTCAGGCCGTTGTGGTGGTTGCGCAGCTATCGGTGGGGGAGTCGCTGGCGGCGTACGTGGTGCCCGCGGTCGGAGCCGACATCGAGGTCGAGGCGGTCCGGTCGGAGTTGGGGTCGGCGGTGCCGTCGTACATGGTGCCGTCCGCGTTCGTGGTGCTCGACGCTTTGCCGCTCAACGCGGCGGGCAAGTTGGACCGTCGGGCGTTGCCCGTCCCGGAATTCGAGATCCGCGAGTTCCGGGCTCCGCGGACACCGGTCGAGGAATCGATCGCGGCGGTGTACTCGGACGTCCTGGGTGTCGAGCGTGTCGGGTTGGACGACGACTTCTTCGCGTTGGGTGGCAACTCGCTGCTGGCGGTCAAGTTGGTGTCCAAGCTCGGAGCGGCCGTGGGCGGCGGACCGATACCGCTGAACTGGTTGTTCGTCGACGCCTCCGTGGCCTCGCTCGCCGCGCGGATCACGGCAGCGACGACGTCGCCGATCGAGGAGGCCGAATCCAGCGGGCTGGAGACATTGATTCCCCTTCGAGTCGGTGGTTCCGAGTCACCGCTGTTCTGCATCCATCCCATCGTGGGGCTCTCCTGGGCCTTCGGTGGATTGTCGGCGTACCTGGGCGAGGACCGTCCGATCTACGGGTTGCAGTCACCTGCCCTCTCCGGTGCCGAACCCCTGCCGGAATCCATCGAACAGTGGGCCGCCCTGTTCGTGAACAAGATTCGCAGCGTGCAGCCGTCCGGCCCGTACCACCTGCTCGGTTGGTCGATGGGCGGATCGATCGCGCACGCCATGGCTGTGCAACTGCAGCACGAAGGCGAGTCGGTAGCAACACTGGCGATGATGGACTCGTTCGTCGCGGGCAGGACCGAGCACCTCGTGGACCGACCCGTGTCTGCCGGAGAGATGCTCGGCGGCCTGGGCCTCGGAGCGGACACCGATATCGAGATCGAAGAGCTCACGGTCGATTCTGTGGCGGAACTGTTGGCATCGATGCCTGCTCCGTTCGACGCGATATCCCGCGATCGGATAGCCAGGATACTGGACGGGATCGCCCGCTCGGCGGAGCTGATCGACTCGTACGTGCCACGGACATTCGTCGGGCGGTCGATCCTCTTTGCGTCGGTCGTCGACGATCCGACCGGAACCGTTGCCGCGTCGACGTGGGAGGACGCGGTCGACGGGGGCGTGAACGTGTTGCCCGTGCATTCCACCCACTGGCAGATGGCGTCGCAGTCTGCGCTCGCCGAAATCGGACCGGTGTTGCAGTCCGAGTTGGACCGGTAGACCGTCGAACACGACCGGGGCCTCACGACGCGATGTCGTGAGGCCCCGGTGGTGACGGTTCGCGCTGTGTCAGCAGGGTGCAGCCGTCGTCGCTGCGTACTCGGGATCGAGCGCCGACTTGACCATGTACAGAGGCGCCGGGTCGGTGACGAGACCGACGTGGGACGTCGTCGCCGCGGGGCACACGTCCTGAACCCAGACGTTGTGCACCATCGCCGGGTCGCCGGACTTGAGGAAGGTGTTCGCGGGCGGCGTCGAGACGGTGTCGTTGCGCGTGGCGATGACGGTGTACTCCACCCCGGGTTCGACGTCTCCGCCCTCGTTCAAGCTGGTAAGCGTCGTCGAACCGACGAGTTGCTGGGCACCCGCCATGTTGTATGTCAGGGGGGTGAGTGCGTCGCCGGGCAGACCGAGGGAGGTGAGCAATTCGGAGAGTTGCTGCAGACCACCGAAGGTCGTGCCGTGATTGGTGGCACCGAGGGTGACCAGCGTGTGAACCTTGTTGCGGGCTGGGTCCTGCGCATCGGTGCCGCCATCGAACTTCATGTACTGCCGAGTGGCGGTGCCGCCCTGCGAATGGCCGACCATGTCGACTTGCTCGGCACCGGTTGCCGCGAGTACTTCGTCGACGAAACGGCCGATCTGTCGGCCTGACTCAGCGATGTCGCCGGAGCCCCAGATGGTCGTGCCCGGGTCGAGGAGGAGCGAGACGCCGCCGTAGTTGGGGGCGAAGACGCAGTAGCCCTCGCTCTTCAACTGCGGTGCCAGGATCTTCCACGTGGACGCATCCATCTTGGTTCCGTGGACGAGCACAACCGGACGGGGATGGGCCGCGCTGGGAACACAGCCGAAGTCGTTGGCACCCTCGAGTGCGGGGGTGGCCGATACCGAGGTGCCGGTGGGGGAGGGTGCTGCAGTCGCCGTTCCCGCCCCGGTCAGGCACAGGGCACCGGCGACGGCGGCAGCAACCGCCGTGGGCAGCACTCGGGAAAGCGTGTTCGACATGGCCTCGATCTCGTGTGAAGGCGTGGGACGCGCCGCCGGTTTCGGCAGGCCTGTGTTGTCGACCGTAACATCGGTCATCCATCCGTTACAGTCGCGCGGATCAAGACTGCAGGCCGGGTGGGTCGGTGAGCCAGTGGGTGTGTCCGACGTCACCAGCTGAACGCGCGATAGGCGATGCCCCCGCGAATTTCGCCGACCCGGATGAAGAGGGCCCTCGACCAGTGACCACGGGCCAGCCCGGTCCATGCCGTCGGTAGCAGCGGATTGCGAACCAACAGGGCTGTCCACCACGACAGGACCGTACGAACTTTCATGGCCGGGCACCCCTGGGGCCGATAGATTCCCCGCAGCTTGGCGAAGCCGAATCCGAGCCGGAACGACTGGCGCAGCATGGGTCGGAGCTCGGCGCGCAGTCTGTAGGCCACGACAGTGTCGGTACTGAAACCGAGGGTGTAGCCGGACAGTTGCGCGCGCCAGCAGAATTCGACGTCCTGGCTGGCCCTGAACCGGTTGTCCATGCCACCGACATCGCGATAGACCGACGCCCAACAGGCCATGCTGGCCCCGATCGCGAACGGCAGGAAATCCGTACGGCCCTGGTTCTCGGGCGGTGTGGTCGGAGTCCAGGACAACGCTCGCGCACTGTTCAGCGTGTGCGTCTCCACTGCGGTACCCGCCACGTCGAACGTCCGAGCGAGCTCGGCGAGCGTTCGTAGCCACGATGGGTGCACCACGTCGTCCGCGTCGCAGAACATCAACAGGTCGCCGGAGGCGCTCTCGGCACCGCGATTGCGTGCGTGCGCCGCCCCGACCTGCTGTGACGCGTCTACGCAGGTCAACTGCAGTCGATCTCGTAGGGGATGTGAAGCGACGTGATCGCTGACTCGTCCGTCGCCGGCATTGTCCGAAATCAGCACGTCGAACGGATAGTCGACATCTTGCTCCGCCAACGCCTGCAACTGGGCGTCGAGCAGGGGATCGAGCGAGCCCACAGGAATGATCACCGAAATCGACGGATGTGCGGTGTACGCATCGTTCACGACGTCACTTCCGATCGGGGCCGTGGGTTGACCGGAGCCACTTCGGTCAGCCTTCCGAAGATGCCTTCTTGTAGCCGCGGATTGCGGGGATCAGAAACACGACTGCCATTCCGAGTGACCATGCAAGAGTTTGCAACACCGGTGTCAGGACCGGACCACCCATTGCCAGGTTTCGCATTGCATCCACCGCGACCGACATCGGCTGCGCCGCGACGACCGGTTGAAGCCAAGGTGGGTAGGCCAGCACGGGTACGAAGCCGGCGTTGAAGAACATCAGAAGTGTGGCGAAGATCGACACGACTTCGACCAGGGGTGCGTCGCCGGCGACGGTGGCCAGGAATGTCACCATGACCGCGAACCCGATACCGAACACGATCGGCACCAGAATCAACAAGATGCCGGCCGGAATTCCCTGAGTGAATCGGAACCCCATCGCGACACCCGCCAAAGTGATGACGATGGTGGTGACGAGTACTCGAACTGCTTCGGCGATCATCCTGCCCAGCAGACCGGCGGCACGATGCGTCGGTGTCGTCCAGAAGCGCGACAGCAAACCCGATTTACGTTCGCCCTTGAGGCCGACCGCGCTGACGATCGATCCGAACATCGCTCCGACGAGAGCGATCATCGGCACCTGGCCGTAGATCGCCGGAGCTCCGGTGGCCGCGGAAATCGAGTTTCCGAGCACGACACGGAACATGACCAGCATCAAGGCGGGGTACAGCAACGCCTGAATCATCGTCGACGGATCGCGCATCCATCGCGTCAACAGTCGCTTGGCCTGGATCAGACTGTGGGTCCAGAGAGCACGGACAGACCTTTCGCCCAGCACCATGTTGGGTTCGGGGAAGGTCAAGCTGGATACGCGGGTCGTGTTCACCGACGCTTCGGACATCGTCATGTCGGACTCTTCACTCTGGCCTGGAGCTCGCCCAGATGGCGAGCGGTACGAAGAACAGGATCAAGCCGGTCACCCACGCGAGCGACGGCCACAACACCTGGAAGGTGACTCCGCCTTCGGCCATATCGCGCATTGCGAAGGAGAACTGCGAGATCGGCTGGTTGCGTACGAACGGTCGGATGAGTTCCGGGAATCCACTCTCCGGGACGAACCCGCACGACGCCATACCGAGAATGAGCTGGGGGAGGGTCAGTACCTGGCTGGTCGCTTCGGGACTCTTCGACAGAGTTCCGATCGCATCGGCCCCGATCGACAACGTGGTGCTGATCAGCATGGCGAGTGCGCAGAACAACAGGGCCTGACCGAACCCTGCCGTGAAGCGAAAACCGATCACGTAACCGAAACCGAGGGCGGATACGAGAGAGACCAACGAGCGGACGACACCGCTCGAGATTCGTGCCACGAGTGGCACACCCCGCACGACGGGCATGGTCTTCAACCGTGAGTTCAGGCCACTCATCGCCTCGGCCGAGGCACGCTGTGCCGCCGAGATCGCGGTGAACGCCATGGCCTGCAGCACGATGATCGGCATCAGGAACTGGGCGTAGTCGATGCCCTGCAAGCCCATGACGAACTTGAGAGGCAGATAGAAGCCGACGGTGAAGATGAGCGGGGCGATGACTGCGACCAGCAACTCGCCCTTGGTCAGCATGGTCCACAGGGCACGGCCGGTGAGGGCCTGCCACTGCACGAATCCCGACGGCTTCGTCCTCGACCGCCGTTTCGGCTGCTGAGCCGTCGAACCGACATCGGTCCGTCGGACGGCTCTGGCCTTCGAATCGGCGACGCCTCGCGTAGTGGCCGTCACGGTGTGGTGCTCGTCTGGGAGTGCCCGGTGAGGGTGAGGAACACGTCGTCGAGCGACGGGCGGCGCAGAGCAATGTCGGCGAGCACGATTCCCCTCGCATCGATACGGCGCAGAATCTCCGACAGAGTCGCCGCGCCGTCGGGTGCAGGAACGGAGAGCCGGTCCGAGGCCGCGGTGATCTCGGCGTGAACTGCCGCGGGGACCATGTCGCCCAGGGCTTCGGCGGCCGCACGGAGTTGGCCGGGATCGAGGGGAACGACCTCGCAGTAGCTGCCGCCGGTCATGGCCTTGAGATGGTCCGACGTGCCCTCTGCGATGACCGTGCCCTTGTCGATGACGATGATGTTGTCGCTCAGAACGTCTGCTTCTTCGAGGTACTGCGTCGTCAACAGAACGGTGATGCCCTGCGCCTTGAGCGCCTCGACCAGCGACCAGACACCCTGCCGGCTGCGTGGGTCGAGTCCGGTGGTCGGCTCGTCCAGGAACACGACCTCCGGCCGCACGACGAGGCCACAGGCGATGTCGATGCGGCGACGCATACCACCCGAGTAGCCGCGCACGGGGCGCTTGCCGGTATCGGAGAGGTCGAACTCGTCGAGCAGCGCCTTGGCGCGGGCCTTCGCGGCCTTCTTGTCCAGACCCATCAGACGACCGAAGAGCTCGATGTTCTCGCGGCCGGACAGTGTGTCGTCGAGCGCCGCGTACTGCCCGGTCATCATGATCGAGCGGCGTACTGCCGGAGCGTCGGTTGCGACATCGTGACCCGCCACGAAGGCTCTGCCGCTGTCGGGTGCGATCAGGGTGGAGAGCACCTTCACGGTCGTCGTCTTGCCTGCACCGTTCGGGCCGAGAATGCCCAGAACTGTTCCCCGCTCCGCGGAGAAGCTGATGCCGCGCAACGCTTGCACATCGCCGAAGGACTTGTGTACGTCCTCCACGTGTACGGCTGCGTGTTGAGCTGACGACATCGAATCTCCGAGCTGTCGGGGGGAGTGGTGGGACCGGACCCTGTGGAGTCGAGGGCCACTACTTGATAGCGAAATTCGCCGTGGATGTTACGTGGAGGGGCGTCGTTGCGTGAGTTCCGCAGTCAGCCCCAGTCGATATCGATACTGTTCTCGACGTCGAGTTTTCGGCACAGAGACCGCAACCCGCTGTAGTCCTGAACCAACGCGCGCCGGCTCTTGTCCTGCTCGACATCGGCGAGCATCGCCTCGGCTCCCAGCACGCCTTCGAGCTCGAGAATGCGTCCCCAGGTGGAGAAGTCGCTGCTCGAGAACGCGTCCATGCCATCGACGAGGCCGTCCAGGAACTTCTGCCGGTCGTCGGGACCGAGTCGCTCGAAGACGATCGCGGCCATGTCGTCGGCGATGGACGCATGGCAGTACTCGTCGCGGTTGTGCAGCTTGACCGTTGCCCGATTGATGGGCTGAATGACGTCGTCGTCCTCGATCAGGTCCAGGTACGACGTGATGGAGATCTCTGCAACCGTCATGAACGCGAGGGAGCTGATCGCTGCCGACCATGGGTCGTCACTGTTCGCCTGTGCCGCGCGTTGCCGGCGCACGGTGGAGCTGAACGGCAGAGAGCGTTCCGACAGAGACCAACCGCGTCCGCGTCTGGTGGCTGCGCTCGCGTTGAGGTGCATCAGGGTGTGGTACTGCTCGTCCACCATGGCCTGGGTCACCGCAACTGCGAGGGTGTCACCCATCCCGGTCTCGAACACGTCTTGCGCCAACAGTGCGAAACCGGGATGAACGACATGCTGCTCGACGTCCATCACGTTCTTGTTGAACGCGATCCAGCCCCATGCCCGAAGTCGATTCTGTTGCTGGGGAGTGGCACCGGTGAAGGTGTCGTGTTCACCGAACGGGATCAGAGCGTCGGGAAAATCCTGCTTGGCGACGTCGAACAGATCGTCCAGCTCGGGTTCGGGCTTCTTGACCGTCGCGCGTTGTGACCAGTTCTTCGCCAACCGCGCGACGACGGCGCTCTCCACGACATCGGCGGAGTCGAATTCCGGCAACGACGGTTGCTCCAGCATCGCGTGCCTCCGCTTTCCGCTCGTCCGACTGCGGCTATCGGTTACCGCCGCTGCCTCGAACGATACCGAACATCTCCGCACACAATGCTCGATACTGATCTCCGTTCCCGCCCAGAGCGGCTTCGGCCTGCGTCAACAGGCGAGCGAAGTCGGCCTCGGAGCCGGAATCGACGGTCTCGCTCACCGTCTGCGTCGCGCGTTGCAGCGCCGCCCTGGCATCGGCGGCGTGCGGATTGCCTGCCTGTACGTCCCAGTAGACCTCGGGTTCACCGCCGGTGATGCGCGCCAGCACCGCAAGCATCGTCGCGTGTGGGGGAGGCGCAACGGCGTCGATGTCGTCGAAGGGAAGGTCCAATTCGGCCAGAGCCAGGCCGAACGCCAGCACACTGGCGTGTGTCAGGGCCTGCGTCGCGGCGGCGAGGCGATCATGGCGTGCAGCGTCGAGGAGCACTACTCGACCGCCCCATCGCGAGATTCCTTCGAGGAAGAGATCCACCGGCGGGCCGGGTCGGTGCACGACGGCGGCGACGGGACGTCCGGCCATTCCGAGCGACGGGGCGAACATGGGATTGATTCCCATCACGGCACCGATCGGACGTGCGCCCTGCACATGGCGCGAGAAGCCGGACTTGACCGACAGGGTCTCCACCAGCAGAGCGTCGGGCCGCAGAGCAGACAGGTCCGCCGCCAGGGCCACGGATTCGGGCACCGCCAGAATGACCGTCGCCGCACGTGCCAGCACTGCGGCGAGCTGTTCGTCGGGCGCGGTGATGTCACCGACCGTGACGGGAAAGGCGTCGGGACCGTCGTGGATGTCGACGACGGTGACCGAAGCGCCGTCACCGCGCAGCAGGTCGACCATCAGACGTCCGACCGCTCCCGAACCTCCGACCACAATCACGGAGTTGTCGGGCTCCGACCGTGTCACCGAGTTCATCGGTCGAGTATGTCAACGCGATGCGGCGGAGACCCAGATGGTGATGTCCGCGTGCACCACCTCCATGCCGGCGGTGTCGCGGATCGCGACCGGCACGACGATGTCGATGCCATCGGTGACCGTCCCGAAGTCGGGGACCTCGTCGAGTGCGGCGACCGCGCGCAGCGATGTGGTGGCCTTCGTCAGATACTGGACCGTCATCGATTTGGGGATCCATCGGTGCGAGGTGGGGACGGTCGCCTCGGCGAGCATGCCCATCGCGACCTCGGCGAGGTTGCAGGCCGCGATGGCGTGGAAGGTGCCCAGGTGGTTTCGAATGCCGAACCACTTGGGGGCAGTGACCTCGCAGCGCCCCGGCTCGAGCGCGACGACACGGGGCAGCACGGATGCGAAGTACGGAACCCGTAGGCACATACCTACGGAGAAGAGCGTGGAGCCGACAGTGTTGTTCGGTAGCTTCGACCAGGCGCGATAGGTCGCGCCGGTAGTGTTCTCGACGGTGGTCATGGCGCTACCTTACTGCTCGGTAAGGTAGTGCGATGGCAATCGATCGGCCCCGAGTTGATCTGATGCCCGGTCTGCGGCATACTGGTCGGGTTGCCTGGACACGGGACGCGCATGCGTGCGGCCTGAAACAGGTGAGTCGGCCGAAAAGCCGACTGAGCAAGAACATGAGACCAGCGCTCCACGTGAGCGCGTCCGGAACACCAGCTCGATCGGTGCGGATTTCGTTCGATTCGGATGGTTGAGGCGAAAGTTTCAGCGCAGAAGAATGAGCGGAATCGCGACACGCCCGACCGCGTGGACCGGAGAACCATGACAGATGAAGAGCGGCAACGGAATCAGGTCACGCCTGGTCGTCAACGTTTTTCACTGTCGTGTGTGCACGAAGGCAGTTCGAGTCGGTGGGTTTCCCACGGCTCGGGGACTGTGCAGACGAGGTGGAGCAGGCCGAACGGCCCGTTCTACGACCAAGCGGCAAGAAAAGGACACTAAGCGTGGCGGGACAAAAGATCCGCATCAGGCTCAAGGCCTACGACCATGAGGCGATCGACGCGTCAGCGCGCAAGATCGTCGAAACGGTCACCCGTACGGGTGCCCGCGTCGTCGGACCGGTGCCGTTGCCGACAGAAAAGAACGTGTACTGCGTCATCCGTTCGCCGCACAAGTACAAGGACTCGCGCGAACACTTCGAGATGCGTACTCACAAGCGGCTCATTGACATCCTCGACCCGACACCGAAGACGGTGGACGCGCTCATGCGCATCGACCTCCCGGCCAGTGTCGACGTCAACATCCAGTGAGCGCGGAGACAACGATGACTGATAACAAGAACCGGCCTGCAACAGGAATTCTGGGCACCAAGCTCGGAATGACCCAGGTCTTCGACGAGAACAACCGCGTCGTTCCGGTGACCGTGATCAAGGCAGGCCCCAACGTGGTCACCCAGATCCGCACCCAGGAACGTGACGGCTACAGCGCCGTCCAGGTCGCATTCGGTGCGATCGACCCGCGCAAGGTGAACAAGCCCACCACCGGCCAGTTCGAGAAGGCAGGTGTCACGCCGCGTCGCCACATCGTGGAGATTCGCGTTGCCGACGCCTCGCAGTTCGAGGTCGGCCAGGAGCTCACCGCTGCAGTGTTCGAGGACGGCGCATACGTCGACGTCACCGGCACCAGCAAGGGCAAGGGCTTCGCCGGAACCATGAAGCGTCACGGCTTCAAGGGTCAGGGCGCGAGCCACGGCGCACAGGCCGTGCACCGTCGTCCCGGATCCATCGGTGGCTGCGCAACGCCCGGTCGCGTCTTCAAGGGGATGCGCATGTCCGGACGTATGGGTGGCGACCGCGTCACGACGCAGAACCTCTCGGTCCACAAGGTGGACAGCGAGAACGGTCTGCTGCTGATCAAGGGAGCGATCCCGGGCCGTCGCGGCAACGTCGTGATCGTCAAGTCTGCATTGAAGGGTGGTGCACGGGCATGACCAGCCTCGAGAAGAACACCGAGACCAAGCTGACGCTCGATGTCAAGGAAGCCGGCGGCAAGACCAACGGCACCGTCGATCTCCCCGCGGAGATCTTCGACGCTCCGGCGAACATCGCGCTGCTGCACCAGGTCGTCATCGCACAGCTTGCAGCTGCTCGTCAGGGAACCCACTCCACGAAGACTCGTGGCGAGGTTCGCGGCGGCGGCAAGAAGCCGTACCGGCAGAAGGGCACCGGTCGCGCCCGTCAGGGTTCGACCCGCGCTCCTCAGTTCGTCGGCGGTGGCACGGTCCACGGACCGCAGCCGCGCGACTACAGCCAGCGGACCCCCAAGAAGATGAAGGCCGCCGCATTGCGCGGAGCCCTCTCCGATCGGGCCCGCAGCGAGCGTCTGCACGTCATCACCGAACTGGTTGCCGGACAGGTTCCGTCCACCAAGGGTGCGAAGACGTTCCTCGCCGAGATCTCGGACCGCAAGAAGGTCCTGCTCGTCGTCGGCCGCGAGGACATCGCAGCCTGGAAGAGCGTTCAGAACCTGGACGGCGTGCACCCTATTGCACCCGACCAGCTCAACACCTACGACGTGCTCAACGCCGATGATGTCGTTTTCAGCGTGGAAGCGCTGAACACCTTCATCGCTGGGCCTGCAAAGAACGAGGAGGCAAGCAAGTGACCACGATCGCCGATCCCCGCGACATCTTGCTGGCACCGGTCATCTCCGAGAAGTCCTACGGACTGATCGAAGAAGGCACCTACACGTTCCTGGTGCACCCGGACTCGAACAAGACGCAGATCAAGATTGCCGTCGAGAAGATCTTCGACGTCACCGTGACCAGCGTCAACACGATGAACCGTCAGGGCAAGCGTAAGCGGACCCGGTTCGGTTACGGCAAGCGCAAGGACACCAAGCGCGCGCTCGTAACGCTCTCCGCCGACAGCAAGCCCATCGAGATCTTCGGAGGTCCGGTCGCGTAAGCGACTGGGACTCTTCGGATATAGAGGACGAGAAGACTCATGGCAATCCGTAAATACAAGCCGACAACCCCGGGCCGTCGTGGCTCCAGCGTTTCCGATTTCGCTGAGATCACGCGTTCGACCCCCGAGAAGTCGCTGATCCGCCCGCTGCACGGTCGCGGTGGACGTAACGCACACGGTCGTATCACCACCCGACACAAGGGTGGCGGTCACAAGCGTGCGTACCGTCTCATCGACTTCCGTCGCAACGACAAGGACGGCGTGCCGGCCAAGGTCGCTCACATCGAGTACGACCCCAACCGCACCGCGAACATCGCACTGCTGCACTTCGCAGACGGCGAGAAGCGCTACATCGTCGCACCCAAGGGCATCGCCCAGGGCTCGCCGATCGAGCAGGGTGCCAATGCCGACATCAAGCCCGGCAACAACCTGCCCCTGCGCAACATCCCGACGGGTACGACCATCCACGCGGTCGAGCTCCGTCCGGGTGGTGGCGCCAAGATGGCCCGCTCCGCCGGAGCGAGCATCCAGCTCCTCGGTAAGGAAGGCCCCTACGCCACGCTGCGTATGCCGTCCGGTGAAATCCGTCGCGTCGACGTGCGCTGCCGCGCTACCGTCGGCGAGGTCGGCAACGCCGAGCAGTCGAACATCAACTGGGGCAAGGCCGGCCGCATGCGCTGGAAGGGCAAGCGCCCGACCGTTCGTGGTGTCGTGATGAACCCGGTCGACCACCCGCACGGTGGCGGCGAGGGCAAGACCTCCGGTGGACGCCACCCGGTCAGCCCCTGGGGACAGCCGGAAGGCCGTACCCGCAAGAACAAGGCGAGCGACAAGCTGATTGTCCGTCGTCGTCGTACCGGCAAGAACAAGCGCTAGGAGGGAGTTCAGAATGCCACGCAGCCTGAAGAAAGGCCCGTTCGTAGACGATCACCTCCTCGCGAAGGTTGACGTCCAGAACGACAAGGGAACCAAGCAGGTCATCAAGACCTGGTCCCGTCGATCGACAATCCTGCCCGACTTCATCGGTCACACTTTCGCCGTCCACGACGGTCGCAAGCACGTGCCGGTGTTCGTGTCCGACTCCATGGTCGGCCACAAGCTCGGGGAATTCGCACCGACCCGCACGTTCAAGGGTCACATCAAGGACGACCGGAAGGCGAAGAGGCGATGACCAACTTCACCCCCACCGCCAATCCGACTGCCAAGGCCGTAGCGAAGCACGTTCGCGTCACGCCGATGAAGGCACGTCGCGTCGTGGATCTGGTTCGCGGGCGCTCCGTCGAGGACGCGCTCAACATCCTCAAGTTCGCGCCGCAGGCAGCAAGCGAGCCGGTCGCCAAGGTGATCGCCTCCGCAGCGGCCAACGCCGAGAACAACCTGGATCTCGATCCCAGCACACTGATCGTCGCCACTGCATTCGTCGACGAGGGTGCAACCCTCAAGCGATTCCAGCCGCGCGCTCAGGGCCGGGCATTCCGGATCCGCAAGCGCACCAGCCACATCACGGTGATCGTCGAAAGCCTGCCCAAGACCGGCGGAACGTCTCGCAACCGTCGTAAGGGCCAGGCGTCCAAGGAAGGGGCTCAGTAGTGGGTCAGAAAATCAACCCGCACGGCTTCCGCTTGGGTATCACCACTGACTGGAAGTCGCGCTGGTACGCAGACAAGCAGTACTCGGAGTACGTCAAGGAAGACGTCGAGATCCGCAAGCTTCTTGCCACCGGCATGGAGCGCGCAGGCATCGCGAAGGTCGAGATCGAGCGCACCCGTGACCGTGTTCGCGTGGACATCCACACGGCACGTCCGGGCATCGTCATCGGTCGTCGTGGCGCCGAGGCCGACCGCATCCGCGGAGCTCTCGAGAAGCTGACCGGCAAGCAGGTTCAGCTCAACATCCTCGAGGTCAAGAACGCCGAGTCCGAGGCTCAGCTCGTGGCCCAGGGTGTTGCCGAGCAGCTCAGCAACCGCGTCGCATTCCGTCGCGCAATGCGTAAGGCCATCCAGTCGGCCATGCGTCAGCCGAACGTCAAGGGCATTCGTGTTCAGTGCTCCGGCCGTCTCGGTGGCGCCGAAATGTCGCGCTCGGAGTTCTACCGCGAGGGACGCGTTCCCCTGCACACCCTCCGTGCCGACATCGACTACGGACTGTACGAGGCCAAGACCACCTTCGGCCGCATCGGCGTGAAGGTCTGGATCTACAAGGGCGACATCGTCGGCGGACGGCGTGAACTCGCTGCCGCTGCGGCTCCGGCCGCCGGTGCAGACCGTCCCCGTCGTGAGCGTCCCACTCGTCCGCGTCGCAGCGGTGCCTCGGGCACCACGGCGACCAGCACCGAGGCCGGCCGCGCGGCATCCGCAACCGAGGCTCCGGCCTCGACCGAGCCCACTCAGGAGGGCTGACGCATGTTGATCCCCCGCCGGGTCAAGCACCGCAAGCAGCACCACCCGAAGCGTTCGGGTGCCGCCAAGGGCGGAACTCAGGTGACATTCGGTGACTACGGCATCCAGGCTCTCGAGCCCGCCTACATCACCAACCGTCAGATCGAGTCCGCTCGTATCGCGATCACTCGCCACATCAAGCGTGGCGGCAAGGTCTGGATCAACATCTTCCCGGACCGCCCGCTCACCAAGAAGCCTGCCGAGACCCGCATGGGTTCCGGTAAGGGTTCGCCCGAGTGGTGGATCGCCAACGTCAAGCCGGGTCGTGTGCTCTTCGAGCTGTCGTACCCCGACGAGACCATCGCGCGTGAGGCACTGACTCGCGCCATCCACAAGCTGCCCATCAAGGCACGCATCATCACCAGGGAGGAGCAGTTCTGATGGCTACCGGAACCCCAGCCGCAGAGCTCCGCGAGCTCACCGGTGAAGAGCTGGTCACCAAGCTGCGTGAGTCGAAGGAAGAGCTGTTCAACCTTCGTTTCCAGATGGCTACCGGCCAGTTGGACAACAACCGTCGACTGCGCGTGGTGCGCCACGAAATCGCGCGTATCTACACGGTGCTTCGTGAACGTGAGCTCGGCTTGGCCTCTGGTCCTTCCGAGGACACAGCAGGTGACGCAGCATGAGCGAGGAAAACACTGTGACTGAAGAGCGCAACAACCGTAAGGTTCGGATCGGCTACGTCGTATCCGACAAGATGGAAAAGACGATCGTGGTCGAGCTCGAGGACAGGGTCAAGCACCCCCTCTACAGCAAGATCATCCGTCGCACCACCAAGGTCAAGGCACATGACGAGAAGGGCGATGCCGGCGTAGGCGATCGCGTTCAGCTCATGGAGACCCGTCCGCTGTCCGCCACGAAGCACTGGCGACTGGTCGAGGTTCTCGAAAAGGCCAAGTAGTACCTGCACACAAATGCCCGCTCCCTTCCTGGGAGCGGGCATTTCTGTGTTCCGGCCGCGCAGCCTATCTGCCCAACAAGCCGCCGAGCGCGCCGCCCACACCGGCCTGCTCACCACTGCCGCTGCCACCGATCATCCCGCCCGGCGGCTGCTCCGACGGCTGTACGACGACAAACCCTTGGCCCGCGAACTCGAGGGTGAACCGCTCACCGGTCGATCGACCGATCAGCGTGCCGAGACCGAACGAATCGTTCTTCTTGACTCTCGTCTGCAACGAGGACGACCACGCAACCGCAGCCTGCGGATCGGCGAATGTGGGCTGATCGACGTTCAGCACCACCGGAATGCCGTCCGTCGTGATGGCGATCCGTCCGCGGCCGGTGAAAACACAGTTGAAGAAGCCCGCGTTACCGCCTGCCGCAGCGCCCTGCACACGCTTGACGTCGTAGCTCAGCGTGGACTCGAAAGCCAGAACGTTGGCACCGTTGATGGTCAGACCGTCGGACCCGTCCAGGTCGATCAGATGGACGTCCTGAGCTGCGTTGGCGAGAAAGAGGTCGCCCCGGCCTGTGACTTTCATCAGAGGGACACCCTCGCCCGAGAGCGCCTGCTTGAGCGCCCGGCCGATACCACCCGAGCCCTTCGCCTCGAACCGGAGATCGCCCTGGTACGCGACCATCGAACCGGCCCGGGCCATCACGTCACCGTTCATCCCGATTCGGCACATTTTGCTGCCCTGCTTCTGTATGCCCGAGCCGGGAACCTCGGCGTGGGCGGGCGTGAACAATTCACTTCTCATGGCCAGGACTCCTTGTCGAGCAGGTGAATTCACTGTGGGATCGGTGATGGGTGAGGACGGCTCGGCGGGCACCGGTCGCTCGTCCGTTTCGATGCTGATGCCGAAGGCCGTGGCCAACCCCGCCAGGCCATCTGCATAACCCTGGCCGACGGCACGGATCTTCCACTGCTCGCCGCGGCGGTAGAACTCGAGACACACCAGCGCGCTCTCGTCTCCGAGTGCATCGGCAGCGAATGCCACCAGCGCTGTGTTCGACGCATCGGACACCGTCACCGCCGTCGGTCCCGCAGCCGCGAATGTGGCCGGCCCCGTTCCGTCGAGAGACGCCGCCACGGCCACGGTATCGACGCCGGCGGGGACGGCGGTGGCGTCGAACATCAGCAGGTGCCCGGTCGATGCACGGCGATACTCGACACCGGGGGCTGATGGCTGGTTGTAGAACACCAGGTCCGCGTCCGAACGCACCCGCCCGTCCGGCCCCAGAAGCAGCGCGGAGACATCGACCGAGGTCGACGCCGCGAGCGTCACCGTCAGGGGACCGGCAGGAGCGGGGCAGTTCTCCCCGCGTGCGAGGGTTTTCATCGAATCCAGTGTGCCACTGTCGAGGGCGTCACGACTGGCGCGCCAGCTCGATGACCTCTTCCTCGGTCGGCGGACTCTTCGGATGGTAGGACAGGCACAGCGGGGTGGCCGTACGACGAAACTCTGCGCCCTCCACGGCCGCGTAGAACTGACCGGCAGGCAGGCGTCCGACGTCGGGAACCGAGCCACCCTTCACCCGCGCCATCTCTTTGGCTGCCTCGACCTGCGAGGGACTGTTGAGCAGGCCGTAGAACTGAGTGGACGCATTGCCGGCGATTCGATTGTGCAGGCCTTTCGGGGCCTGGGTGGCGAACACCAGACCGAGCCCGTACTTGCGTGCCTGCGATGCCAGAGCGAGAGTGCTGTGTGTCGCAGCGGTCGTCCTGTCCGAGGGCGCGAAGTTCTGCGCCTCGTCCATCACGAACAGCCCACCCAGCGGCCGGTCGCCCGCAGGGTTCTTCTTTATCCAGGCGAACAAACCCATCTGCAGCTGGTTGACGAAGCTCTGTTTCTGCTCGTCGGTGGTCAGGCCGGCGAGGTTGATCACCGAGACCCTGGCCTTCTTGCCCTCTGCCGGAGTCAGCAGAACAGCGGGATCGACCGGGGTACCCGCTCCCGCGAACATCGGATCGTTCGCGGCGGCGGCCTTGAGATTCTCGGCCAGTCCGGCCGCGATGCGCACCGCATCGCGCATCTCGCTGGCGTCCTCGGGGAACTCTTCCAACAGGTCGATGAAGGCGGTCAGGTCCCCGCCCTGTGGCCGTCGACCGAACAGGTCGAGCGCTGACTTCAACACGGCCCGACCGTGTTTGGACTTTTGTGACGTGCCCAGAACGCCCGCAGCCGGTTCGAGTGAGGCCAGTGCGGACTCGACGGACGCCTCGAACTCGTCGGCGTCGCCGAGGACGCTGACGAAGTCGGGAAGTGGCTGGAAGCTCAGCGGCCGACCCGAGGACTTGCGGGGCGTCCAGACCACGACGTCGGTGTCGCGCAGGTACGCGGTCGCCTTCGCTTCGTCCCCCGGTGGCCACGTCCGCTCGTCCTCCGGCCAGGCGGTGCCGAGTCGAGCCAGGTCGTTGTTGACGTCGAGCACGATCGCCGAAACTCCCTGCAGGGCACACTCTTCCACCAGGCGACGAATCAGCACCGTCTTGCCCGAACCGGAGCCCGCGAAGATCGCAGTGTGCTTGCGTAACGCTTCGAGTGGAACGGCGACGTCCGCACCAGTGCTGAGTTCGGCACCGACCACGATGGACGGTCGCCGCGGCGACGCGGGCTGCGCTGCGACGCTCGGCGTCTCGGGTTCGATGAGGGCGGTGTCGTCGTCGACGACACTGACAGCGGGCAGCACCGCCCGGAACAATTCGACATCGTGCGCCGGCTTGCGTGCGAGCAGCCAGGACGTGAGTGCGGGGGAGTTCTCGGTCAACAGGATCGACAACGCCGCCAGAGCCCTGCGGTCCTCGTCGCCGAAGGGCACCACGATGCCTCCGGCGCGGCGCAGGGCCGCGATGGTCTGCTCGGTTTTCGCTCCGTTGGGCCACGGATCGTTTCTGATCAGGATCAGCCGACGCCTCGGCATGTCTATCCGCAGACCCGCCGTCGTCACTGCGCGCTCGACACGGGCCAGCGCGGCGCGGGCGTTACCGGACGTGACCGCACGGAAGCACCAGTGCTCTTCGTCGTCGGTATCGGTGTCGACGGTGTGGCGCAGGCGAGCGTGCAGCGCGGGCTTGCCGCTCGGCGGCGGATCCTGGGCCAGGCTGTCGTCGGACGACTGATGCTCGTGAATCCACGCGGTCAGGCCCGCGGACAGCAGTGCGGGAACGATCGAGTCCTCGCTGTCGGGTCGGAGCGGAATCGAGACGTCGACCTGCTCGCGAAGTTGCTTGTAGCGATCGTCGAGCGCGTCGAGTTCGTTGACCCGCGCCGTGGGTAGATCCGGCGCATCGGCCGGACCCGACCTGTCGGTGAAGCTCTCCAACTCCGACGCAACGCCGGCGTCGAGGCAGTGCCTGATGTGGCGATCGACGGCGATGAGCAGCTGGCGCGGAGTGAAATCGGGGGCCTGCTCGAACGCGTCGGGCGCGACCGGCCACGTGGGGTGCGGCGGAGTGAACCCGGCTTCGAGGAAGCACGCTGCCAGACGTCGTCCGAGAAGGAGGCGTCCGATGTCCGACGATGGAATCGGCTTGAGCGACTGAGTGACTCGGAAGCGGTCACGCATCGGCGCGACTCCGCGCGCGGCGATCAGTTCCCAGGCACTCGACAGCGCAGAAAGTACCGAGGCGGTGCGGGGGAGGGTCTCGCGCAACGACATCAAGCCGTGCGCGAGCTGCTCGACGACCTTGTCTTCCTGAGCGTCGGCGAACTCCTGATCCGATCCGGTACGAGACTGCGCCACGAGTGTGTCGATCTGGTCGATCGCGAGAATCGTCGGACCGGTGATGGCAAGCAGACGCGAGATGTTCTCGGCGATGCCCTGATGGCCGAGTTCGGCCCGGCGGATGCCCCAGGCCGAGAACTCGTCCGGATCGACATCGTCGATCGATTGCAGGTATGCGTCACCCAGATCCTGAATTGCCGAGTCGGGGGCGATGGACAGCACGAGTGCGCGCAGCGTGTGCTGCGACGTCCGGCGGTGACGGGGGTGAACCTTGTACACCGCAGTGACGAAGGCATCGAGCGTCTCGGCATCGATCATGTTCTCGCCCATGATCTTTGCGCGTTGATCGTCGCCGATCTCGCCGATCTCGCACAGGCGTCGGAGCAACAGCCCGAGCTGGCTGTCCGATCCGCGGCCGGACGGACGCATCAGGTCGTCGAGCATCCCCATCAGCGTCGAGCGCCAGAAGCCGGCAGCGTCGAGCAACCTGATCAGGAAGAAGTAGCCGCCCTTGAGCTGCACTTCTTCGCGCACCTGGCCGAGCAGGTGCGTCTTGCCCGAACCGGCCGGGCCGCGCACGACGACCCCGAGCGGACTGGCGTCGTCGGAGGCGTCCGCGTCGTCGTATGCATTCATCACTTCGAGGAACACTCGTTCGTGCATTCCCGGCACGTGCACGTTCGACTGCGAACGCCACACGTCGTCGGGGGTCGGTGCCCAGCTCAACCGCACCGATTCGAGAGCTCGGATCTGCTCGCTGTCCGTCATCGTCGACTCAACGCCCATCATGGTTCGATCGAGAGAAGGTGGTTCTGCTGGTTACCGACGACAACGGCCGCAGCGCGTTCCTCGTCGGTCAGGGTCTTCTGATTCTCTTCGGGAATCAACGAGACGTCCGCCGCACGACGCAGACGCGCCAGGGCGTCGTCGAGATCGCTTCTGGTTATGTCGCGCAACTCGTTTCGCAGGCGCGAGAGTCGCACGGTGCTGCCGGGTTCGCGCGCAATCCGGGCATACGCCGCGCGAATCGAGGCTTCGATGTCGACGGTATCGGAACCGACGGCCTTCTCGTCGATTGCAGGTTCGTCGGGTGCAGCCTCGTCTCCGCGGGGCGAGAACACGTCCGCCGGACGGTTGTCGGTGCGGTCGAGCCACCGACGCAACCCGGCCAAGACGGTGAACATGGCCTTTCCTGCTCCCGTCGACCGGGCCGGTGGCTCACCGCCGATGAGTTCGCCGCAGGTGCGCCAACCCTTGTCGGTCAGTTCGAGAGTCATCGGTCGGACGGCTGCATTCACCTCGATCAGACCGGCGTTCTTCAGCTTGTCCCTGGACGGCTTCGCGAGCTCGGGGCCCATCGCTCTGAGTTCGGAGTTCTTGACCGGACTTGCCTCGGCCATCAGGACGAGCAGCACTGCCGCTTCCGTCCCGTTCAGGTCTTCGTTGCTCATCGAGGATCCCCCTTCGATCGTCTTCTCGATACTGCCTCGCGGATGGTAGCGACCACACGTTGCGGATCGTCGATCACCTGAGCATTGGTGAAGCGCAACACCATGTAGCCGTGTGTCTGCAGTTGGTTGTCACGGACGCGGTCCTCGGCGAACCGATCGACGGCCCGGTGCTCGTTTCCGTCGATTTCCACCACGACCTTCTCGGTGCGCCACAGTACGTCGACCGTGAACGGTCGGCTGAGCTCGTCGAGCCGAATCGAGCGGTTGTGCTCACGCCCGGTGGCCCAGTCATGGGCGTCCAGCGCGCGGCACAAACGCTTTTCGGGTTCGCTCGCCGGGTGGGGGTGACCCGCGATCGGGGGATAGCTGAGCGGCCGGAATCGATCGAGGACAGTGCTGACGCCGTCGGGTACTTCCGGCGCACGTACCGAGACCGACGGGAATCGGTCCATGTTCGACGCCCCGAGGCCCGTCACCCAGACCCCTGCCCCGGCGTGGGCGCACAACCATTCCGCGGCTCCCGCGACGACTCCGGCGTCCGTTCCGACGGGCACGACCAACACGAGGGCAACAGTGCTTCTGTGCTGAGCGGAGGCGAGTACTCGGGCCGACCCTGCGGCTCGGGTCTCGACGGTGAATGCGGTTCGACGCGGCGACCGCCCCGCGACTGCGGCATCTGCGAGGGCCCCGACGTACGGACCGAAGTGCGCTGTGTCGCCGGCGAGCCGCACAGCGGCGGCGCGTGCAGCGCGTCGATGCAACGTCGACGAGTCTTCCTGATGGTCGAATTCCGTGAGCAACAGCGGAACCGAGTCGACTGCAGCGTTCTCGAGTTCTGCGACCACCGCATCGACGAGATCGACGGCACGATTCGCCGTCGCTGGATCGACCGCGAAGAACACGATCGAGGGCGCGTCCGACGGCAGAGGATTCACCGACTCGGCGAGTTCACGCTCGGTGGCACCGTGCAGTCGGACGACCCGATCCAGTGGCAGACTCGACCACCAGTGGCCGCCGTCGCCCGTCGACGTCATCGCCGCGCCCCGCTGATCCGAAGATGTCCCATCCCCGAAACCGTACCGAGAGTTCCGGGTCGGCAGGCGGCGGCCGGTGCTCGCGCGATGGCGATTTGGATCCCGAGGGCCCGTTCCCCTACACTTGACCGGTTGCCTGTGGCAGCGGTGTGCCTTCGTGCGCCCGCTCCCGGCAGCCGACCGCGCGTGTCGGGACGGAAATCCGGCACGTACGTACATCCAGGTCAAGGAGAAGTTAGTGATTCAGCAGGAGTCGCGAGTACGCGTCGCTGATAACACGGGCGCGAAGGAAATCCTTTGCATCCGCGTTCTCGGTGGTTCGTCACGTCGCTACGCCGGAATCGGCGACATCATCGTAGCTACGGTGAAGGACGCCATTCCCGGTGGAAACATCAAGAAGGGTGAGGTCGTCAAGGCCGTCATCGTCCGCACCATCAAGGAGCGTCGCCGTCCGGATGGCTCGTACATCCGTTTCGACGAGAACGCTGCGGTGCTGATCAAGCCCGACAACGATCCCCGTGGAACTCGTATCTTCGGCCCGGTCGGCCGTGAGCTGCGTGAGAAGAAGTTCATGAAGATCGTCTCGCTCGCCCCGGAGGTGCTGTAAATGAAGGTGCACAAGGGCGACACCGTTCTCGTGATCGCAGGCAAGGACAAGGGTGCCAAGGGCAAGGTCATTCAGGCCTACCCCGCTGACTCCAAGGTTCTGGTCGAGGGTGTGAACCGCATCAAGAAGCACACCGCGGTCTCCGCCAACCAGCGCGGCGCATCCTCGGGTGGCATCGTCACTCAGGAAGCCCCGATCCACGTATCGAACGTCGCAGTGGTCGACTCGGACGGAAACCCCACTCGCGTGGGCTACCGGACCGATGAAGAAACCGGCAAGCGCGTTCGTGTTTCCCGGAAGAACGGGAAGGACATCTGAGATGACTACCACCGAAAACATCGCGGGCGAACAGCCCCGCCTCAAGGCGCGCTACCGCGCCGAGATCAAAGACGCCCTGAACACCGAATTTGCATACGAGAACGTCATGCAGATCCCCGGCATCGTCAAGGTCGTCGTCAACATGGGTGTCGGCGACGCCGCCCGTGACGCCAAGCTGATCAACGGTGCAGTTGCCGACCTCGCTGCCATCACCGGCCAGAAGCCGGAGATCCGCAAGGCTCGCAAGTCCATCGCACAGTTCAAGCTGCGCGAAGGAATGCCCATCGGCGCACGCGTCACCCTCCGTGGCGACCGCATGTGGGAGTTCCTCGACCGTCTGGTCTCCATTGCCCTTCCCCGAATCAGGGACTTCCGCGGCCTCTCGGGCACGCAGTTCGACGGCAACGGAAACTACACGTTCGGCCTCAACGAGCAGTCGATGTTCCACGAGATCGACGTGGACAAGATCGACCGTCCGCGCGGCATGGACATCACCGTAGTAACCACCGCAACCAACAACGAAGAAGGCCGCGCGCTGCTCAAGCACCTCGGCTTCCCGTTCAAGGAGAACTGAGTCCATGGCGAAGAAGGCATTGGTCAACAAGGCCAACAAGAAGCCGAAGTTCGCGGTGCGTGCATACACTCGCTGCAACCGCTGCGGCCGTCCCCATTCCGTGTTCCGCAAGTTCGGCCTCTGCCGTATCTGCGTGCGCGAGATGGCACACGCCGGAGAGCTTCCCGGAGTTCGCAAGAGCTCCTGGTGATCTGAGGCCTTCGGGCTTCACCACACCACGCTGATGGGCGTGGGTTCCTTTCGAGGAACCCACGCCCATTTCGTGTTTTTCAGGCCCGGAGCTTCATACCGACCACACGTCGTGTCGTAGATCGAGCGATCGGGTCAGGGCAAGTGCGGCATCGTGATCATCGCTCTCGACGATCATGAGCAGGCCACGTTCGGACATCGCCGACGCGAAGGCGTCGGTGGAGACGGTCCTACATCCGGGTGGCATATTCGGGTCTCCGAGTTCCCGATAGGTGTCGGCAATCGCTACTCCGTCCTCGGCTTGGTCGAATCCCCAGACGGTCACGAAATGCCCTACGTTCCAATCGAATTCGGTCAACTCTGCAGTATGGACATTCGCCAGCAGGCTGAATCGGAACTGCGCGTCCGCGAGGCGGGCAAGTAGCAGGCGCAGTCTCTCGGCACCGGGTCCCCTGATCGGAATCACGGCAACGCGGTGGTCGGT
This sequence comes from Rhodococcus sp. 05-2254-2, assembly GCF_002259095.1. NCBI lineage: Bacteria > Bacillati > Actinomycetota > Actinomycetes > Mycobacteriales > Nocardiaceae > Rhodococcus > Rhodococcus sp. 05-2254-2. The sequence goes on from NZ_NOZJ01000003.1 coordinate 235,106, forward strand.
CGCGGTCGCGATACCCTCCGCGAGACCTGCTGCTGTGGTCCCGGCTGTGTCGGTCGACGCGGCCCTCGGCAGTCCATCCCACCCGTCGGTGAGCCGGGGCGATCCAGGAGGACGCGCCGACGCGACCTCGACCGGCCAGATCGCGGATCCCGACGCGACCGCGAGTGCCGTGACATCCGGTGCGTCTTCGTCGAGAACGGCGGTCAGTGCTACCGACGCCGAGAACGGTCCACAGAGTTGATCCGGTTGTGGCAGAACCTGATCGAGAGTCGAGATGATCACAGATGCCCCGGCAAACCGTCGCAACACGTCAGTAGATCCAGCGCAACGATTCGAGCAGTTCGTCCTCGGTATGGCTCTCTGCCCACGTGGCATCGGCGTCCCGGCAGGCAACGAACGCGCCCAGAAGATCCTCGCCCAACACGTCTAGGACCAACGCGGACGACAGTAGGTTCTCACGTTGTTGCACATGGGTCGTCGCGAGTGGGGAGATACCCGCAGCGTCGCGACGGGCATCATCCCAGCCGCCTACATCCTGTTGAACCGGTGGCGGCAACTGCACGCCCTCCGCCACACCCGACAGACCGGCTGCGATCGTAACGGCCAGCGCCAGATACGGATTGGCGGACGCATCGCACGCCTTCAACTCGACGTTGGTGTGCTCCCGACCCAGAAGAGTCGTGGCCGGTACGAGCCGCACTGCAGCCTCCCGGTTTTCGACGCCCCAGAATCCGAAGGCACCGGCCCAATAGCCGGGTCGACGGCGCAGCAACGACCCCGAACTCGGTGCGGTGATGGCGACGAGTCCCGGGAGTTCTCGAACCAGGCCTGCAATGTACGAACGCCCGGTGTCGGACAGTCCGTGCTCTCCGTCGCCGGTCAGCGCGTTGCGACCGTCGCGGACCAGCGACGTGTGCAGATGCCAACCATTGCCTGCACTGCTCGACGACGGCAGGGGAGCGAAGCTGGCCCGCAGATTCAGAGCTTGTGCCGCTGAGTGGATGGTCTGCCGCGCGAGGATCTGTGCATCGGCCGCGGCAAGCGGATCGAGTGGACTGAGTGCGATCTCGATTTGGGAAGCGCCGTACTCGGCGTGAATCTGGCCGATGCTCAGACCGTTCGTGGCAAGCGCGTTGAGCAGCAGCACGATGAATTCGTCGACGTCGCGTACTGCGTTCGCAGAGTAGGCAGGTCCGCGATGAGCGGACAGGCCGTCCGATTCGCGGGTGAGCGCGAACTCGATCTCGAATCCGGCCCGCACTTCGAAACCGGCATCGGCCGCCAGTTGCACCTGCCGCTCGAGAACCGCGCGTTGATCGTAGGGCCAGGGAGAGCCGTCCGCCGAGAGCTGCCGGCCGTGTACCCAGGCAAGCCCCGGTTGGCCGGCAAGTGCGACCACGCTCGACGCGTTGTCGATCACCGGAATCAACCGCACATCGCCGGACGGCGTCGACAGTCCATCGTGGGCGAACGTGATCCCGTCGTGCGAATCGAACACCGCGAACACCGCGGTGACTCCTACTCCGCGTCGCGCGACTGCCGTCAATTCCGCGGTGGGCACGGTGCGTGATCGGACGATGCCGTTGTTGTCGACCCAGCCGATGGTGACCCCGGCGATGTTGCGGTCGCGCAGAGTGTGAGTGAGGTGGTCGATGTCGACTGCCTTCGAGTCCGTCATGGTCCGACGTTAGCGAAGAAGTCGGAGTCCGGGTATTCAACTGGACCTGCGGGTTGCGAAATGGCTGGGCTGAGCGTTTGCAGAACCGAGCGGATGCCCGCGTTTCATCGTCCCTGCAGTTGAGCCCAGGGCGACGTCGAGGCGGCGGTGAGTCTCACGGACGACATTGGAACAGGGTTGAAGCGTGCCCGAGGCCTGCATCTGAACCTCCGGACCGTGTCAGGGCGCGTTGTGATGTCAGGTGCCGAATGACAGTTACTGGTTGTCGACAGTCATGTTCCCGAGCACGTGAATTTCGAGCCGGTTTTCAGTCCTCAGTCGGTGAACAAGCCGATGAAGTATTCATTATCAGAGCTGACTCTGAAATCGCCCTCGATGTACTTGGCGAACTTCGGCACGTCGGCCAATGCGACTGGGTACGGTCCCATTTCTAGTGGAAGTTCACTTTCATCGACGTCAATCAGTTCTCTGATTTCGTCTCCGGTGATAGCAGTCAGGGGATAGCTGTCCGCGATCAAATCGGTTTGGTTATCGTATGATTCCAAGTACCACATTGTCCTCTCCTTGTTGGTAGTAGTCAGACCGTGCTGCCTTATTCTCGAGCGGTCGTGAACCGGCGTCGTCTCCGGTTCGAGTTACCAAGATGTCGGGCCTCGGTTGGTCATCGACCAGGCTTTCTAGTGGGATCTGGGGGCTTGGTTTGTGCTCCGGTATTCGGATCGAATTCGCCCAAGTGCTTGCCGTTCTTGCTGTATTTCTCGACTGCGCCGTGTTGGCTATCCCATTCGTAGATGTTCCCTTTGTCGTCAGTCCACCGCGTTCTGCGGTTGAGCGGTTTTCCTCGTGTGGCGTTTGGAAAGCCTGGCAGACCGCCCCGGGGCGCGGGATGGTAGTGCCAATTTCCCCCACCAGTGTTTGCGTTGAAGGTCGTCGGACTTGCTTGTAGTAGCGGTTGCACGTCCATCGCAATTCCGATAGCCGCCGCCCCGGTTGCCACGGTGACACCGACGGCAATTGCGGACGCCGCTTCCACTCCGGTGAGGACGGCGATGACACTTCCGGCGATGACGCTGCCCGTCGCGCCGGTAACGGCGACCGTTCCCACGCCGAGGGTGAAGAAGCCGGCAACTGCGCCGGCGATCGTGCCGGCAACGATAGCGGTTCCCACGATATCGATGACGCTCTGGTGAGCGTCCTGAATGGTCGAGGCCCATTCGCCGCAAGCGCTCGCGAGAGTGTCGAACTGGTCGGCGACGTTGTGCGCAGCGCTGTCGACGCCGTCCATTTGGGCGAGGGCCTGCGGCACTTCGTCGGAGGCAAGTTCCTCCATGTCGGTCCACGCGGAGTTCGTGGCGTCGCTCGCTCGTCTCAGCTCTTCGGCGGCGGTGCGCCACGCGCTTCCGAGACCCCGCAACTTCTCCGGATCACCGTTGGGCCACATGTGGCCCTGAAGCCATCGCGTGATCAGCCCCCACCCCATCGGGGCGTCGGTGTCGCCGCCGTAGGAACCGTTGAACCGCGGTGTAATCGTAGGAGGAAGTTGTGGGGGAGCGGGCAGCGGCGGAGTCGGCGGAACGGTGTTCGCATTCTCTGCGTTAGCGTGGTTGACGCCGGTTGCTGCAAGCAGATCATGAAGTTTGCCGAACGCATTCGTGATGTCGGTTGCTGTGGAAACGGCGTCGAATGCCGCGGAATCGTAACTGTCTGCCCAGGACTCTCCGGCGTTGTCGGTGCCTGCGCAGCCCCAGTTCCGGTCGAGTTCCGCGGCGAGTTTCGCTATCGCGCCGCTCGAGATGGTCTTGGCGCTGCCGTACTGGGAAGCCGCATCGGCAAGGATGTCCGGGTCGACGCTGATCGGGGCCATCAGGGCCACATTCGCTTGTTGTGGTCCACGGCTGCGCGATAGCGATCATGGGCGCATCGCGCCATCGTGCCGAGTTGGGCGAGCGCGGTTCGCATATCTGTCAGTTCCTGCCGGAGCAGCTCGTGCTTCGAGCGGTGCGCCTCAGCTGCTTTGCCTTCCCATTCGATGCCGAGATCGTTCACCTCGCGCTCGACATCGGCGATAGCGGATTCGATCGTGGCTCCAACTACATGCGCGCGATCGACAAGAGCGAGAATTCGCTCGACGTCGGCGACGTAGCGCGCCGTCAACGGTCCAACCGAAGGCCGGAGTCCACCACGTGTTCATCGATCACGTTGTCCGATGCGGCATATTCGGTCGCAATGCCATCGAGCAGCCACGCGTCCTCGGTGAGCGCGCCGCGTATCTTCCGAGCCGAATCGACCCACTCCGCCCACAGAACTGCATGGGAATCGGCCGCAGCGCCTGTCCAGGAGGTCTCCAGCAATTCCTCTGCGGCGAGACGGACGAGATCGATGTCATCCCACAACACGTCGGCGAGGCCGGACATCCGAGCAGAGGCACGGCGGATCCGATCGGGATCGGCTTTCACAGGGTCGTGCGGGACGAACCCGGCCATGGTGGGACGTCGACCGTCCTGGCAACAGAATCGGTTGTGCGCATCGAACCCCCCGGAGCGATGAAATGATGTCGGAAGACTACTGCACCGAACCGACTGGCTCGGCCGTACCCGCCCCGTCCATCCGGCATAGTGTTCGTCGAGCGCTACCACGCCCGATTTTGAGAACGGCACCCGGTTCCCTACACTAGAGCGGTTGCCCGGGCTTCGTCGTGCCTGCACGCGAGTCCTTGCAATGGAAACGCAACCTCGAGTTCTCCGTACGTCAGCATCGAAATGCGGAAGCTCGAAACACCTGGCAGTGCAGCGATGCATTGCTTGGAGCGCAACCCCTGACCGGCAACAGTCGGTCAGGACATGTTCACTTCGTTGTAGGCCCACGATGTGACGAGCCAGGCCCGCCGGGTTCTCGAGAATCCAGGGGCACCAGCTCGCGCGTGCTGCATGGGAACCGCTGCGAGAAAGGTGCACAGGTCACACCATGACGATGACCGATCCAATTGCAGACTTCTTGACCCGTCTGCGTAACGCCAATTCGGCGTACCACGACGAGGTGAAGCTTCCCCACTCGAAGCTCAAGGCGAACATCGCCGAGATCCTCAAGCGCGAGGGCTACATCTCCGATTACCGCACGGAAGACGCCGAGGTGGGCAAGACCCTCATCGTCGATCTGAAGTACGGCCCGAGCCGTGAGCGCAGCCTCGCCGGCGTGCGACGCGTCTCCAAGCCCGGTCTCCGGGTGTACGCAAAATCCACCAATCTGCCCAAGGTTCTCGGCGGCCTGGGCGTGGCGATCATCTCCACGTCCACAGGTTTGCTCACGGAGCGTCAGGCGGCCAAGCAGGGTGTGGGCGGAGAAGTCCTCGCCTACGTCTGGTAGGGGAGGCCACCACCATGTCACGTATTGGAAAATTGCCGGTACCGGTCCCCGCTGGAGTCGATATCACCATCGACGGCCAGAACGTTGCGGTCAAGGGCCCCAAGGGTGCCCTGAGCCTGACGGTCGCCGAGCCCATCCAGATCGCTCGCGCCGACGACGGCACCATCGCCGTCACCCGGCCCGATGACGAGCGCAAGAGCCGTGCACTGCACGGACTTTCGCGCACTCTCGTCGCGAACCTCATCACCGGTGTGACCAACGGTTACACCAACAAGATGGAGATTCACGGCGTCGGTTACCGCGTCGTACTCAAGGGCAAGGACCTCGAGTTCGCACTCGGTTACAGCCATCCCGTGCTGATCGAAGCACCCGAGGGCATCACGTTCACGGTCGAGTCGCCCACGCGATTCACCGTTGTCGGCATCGACAAGCAGAAGGTCGGTCAGATCTCTGCCAACATTCGTCGTCTGCGGCGTCCGGACCCGTACAAGGGCAAGGGCATCCGCTACGAGGGTGAAGTGATCCGCCGCAAGGTCGGAAAGACGGGTAAGTGATATGAGCCAGCAAACAGCAGACAAGGCGAACGTCGTCAAGCGCACTCCGCGTGGCACCGACGTCTCGACGAAGCGTCGCCTGTCGAAGGCACGTCGTCACTTCCGCCTTCGCAAGAAGATCTCCGGCACGCCCGAGCGTCCCCGCTTGGTCGTCAACCGGTCCTCGCGTCACATCCACGTGCAGTTGATCGACGACCTCGCCGGCCACACGCTGGCCAGCGCGTCGAGCATCGAAGCCGATGTGCGCGCCCTCGAGGGCGACAAGAAGGCCGTCAGCGCGAAGGTCGGCGAGCTCATCGCCAGCCGCGCGAAGGCTGCCGGTGTCGAGGCAGTCGTGTTCGACCGCGGCGGCAACAACTACAGCGGCCGCATCGCGGCACTCGCAGACGCAGCCCGTGAAGGCGGGTTGACGTTCTGATGATGACAATGACTGACAACGGAAGGACAGCCTGATGCCGGGACGTCAACGGCGTGACGGCGGAAGCGGCCCCGCCGGACAGAACAGTGGCCCCAACGCAGGTGGCGACAACAACCAGCGCGGCGACAACCGCGGTGGCGGTCGTGACCGTCGTGACAACGGCCGTGGCGGCAACGCTGCGGACAAGTCGAACTTCATCGAGAAGGTCGTCACGATCAACCGCGTCTCCAAGGTGGTCAAGGGTGGTCGACGCTTCAGCTTCACCGCCCTCGTCATCGTCGGTGACGGCAACGGACTGGTCGGCGTCGGCTACGGCAAGGCCAAGGAAGTTCCCGCGGCCATCCAGAAGGGTGTCGAGGAGGCTCGCAAGAGCTTCTTCCGCGTCCCGATGATCGCCGGCACCATCACGCACCCCATCCAGGGCGAGGCCGCAGCCGGCGTCGTCATGTTGCGTCCGGCCAGCGCCGGTACCGGCGTCATCGCCGGTGGCGCTGTGCGTGCCGTGCTGGAGTGCGCCGGTGTCCACGACGTGCTGTCGAAGTCGCTCGGTAGCGACAACGCCATCAACGTCGTGCATGCGACCGTCGCAGCCCTCAAGGGTCTGCAGCGTCCCGAGGAAGTTGCGGCTCGCCGCGGCCTGACCCTCGAAGAGGTTGCACCCGCCGGAATGCTGCGCGCACGCGCACAGGCAGGAGCGGTGAAGTAATGGCTCAGCTGAAGGTCACCCAGATCAAGAGCACCATCGGCCAGAAGGCGAACCAGCGTGACAGCCTGCGTACTCTCGGGCTCAAGGGCATCCGCCAGACGGTCGTCCGCGAGGACAACCCGCAGAACCGCGGACTGGTCAACACGGTGCGCCACCTCGTAACTGTTGAGGAGGTCTAACCATGACCATCAAACTGCACCACCTGCGCCCCGCAGCCGGATCCAAGTCGACGAAGATTCGCGTCGGCCGTGGTGAAGGTGGCAAGCGTGGCAAGACCGCAGGTCGCGGTACCAAGGGAACCGGCGCACGCAAGAACGTGCCGGCACGCTTCGAGGGTGGCCAGATGCCCCTCCACATGCGGCTCCCGAAGCTCAAGGGCTTCACCAACCGCAACCGTGTCGTGTTCCAGGTCGTGAACCTGCGCGACATCGAGCGATTGTTCCCCGAGGGCGGTCAGATCGGTATCCCCGAGCTCATCGCCAAGGGCGCCGTTCGCAAGAACGAGCCCGTCAAGGTTCTCGGCGACGGAAACCTGACCGTGAAGGTCGAGATCTCGGCCAACAAGTTCACGGGCTCCGCCAAGGAAAAGATCGCCGCTGCCGGCGGTTCTGCAACCGAGGTATGAGCATCGGTTCGATGTGCTGAGTAGTAGCGCATCGACCAGCAGTTCGTGACGATGGCCGCAGCCACAGCTCTCGCAGCTGAGCTGCGGCCATCGTTGCCTCGGCACCACGTGCCGAGGTCGACCGAACGGACAGGGTCCAACACTGACCGTCGGGCGGTTCGATACGCACTGTTAGAGTTCTAGAGTTCACAGAAGTTCGTTTCGATGCGGGCGACGCATGTCGCTTGCAGTCCATGCTCGTGAGGCTCACGGGAGCAGCAGTTGCGCTCCCGACGATGCACTCGCAGCGTCAACGCAGTCGTGCCAGGAGGATCTTTGCTTTCCGCCTTCGTGTCGGCCCTCAGGACTCCTGACCTGAGACGGAAGATCCTCTTCACGCTCGGTCTGGTCGCCCTGTATCGCTTCGGTGCAACACTGCCGTCGCCGGGTGTCGACTACGCCAATGTCCGAGCATGCATCGACCAGGTCTCCGGTGGAGACTCGGCGGGCATCTACTCGTTGATCAACTTGTTCTCCGGTGGAGCGCTCCTACAGCTCTCGGTATTCGCGATCGGCATCATGCCGTACATCACCGCCAGCATCATCGTGCAGCTGCTCACCGTCGTCATCCCGAAGTTCGAGGAACTCCGCAAGGAGGGGCAGTCGGGGCAGGCCAAGATGACGCAGTACACGCGTTATCTGTCGATCGCGCTGGCCATCCTGCAGGCGACCGGCCTGGTGGCCCTCGCTTCGCGTGGGCAGCTCCTTCAGGGATGCCAGCAGGACATCATCGCCGACCAGTCCATCTTCGGCCTCGTCATCATCGTGCTCGTCATGACCGCAGGTGCAGCCGTCGTCATGTGGTTCGGTGAGGTCATCACCGAGCGCGGTGTCGGTAACGGCATGTCGCTGCTCATCTTCGCCGGAATCGCCTCGCGTATCCCGTCCGAGGGCAACTCGATCCTCGAGAGCCGCGGCGGGTTGGTGTTCGGATTCGTCTGTTTCGCAGCGTTCCTGATCATCACCGGCGTGGTCTTCGTCGAGCAGGGGCAGCGTCGAATTCCCGTGCAGTACGCCAAGCGCATGGTCGGTCGAAAGATGTACGGCGGCTCGTCCACGTACCTTCCGCTCAAGGTCAACCAGGCCGGCGTCATCCCGGTGATCTTCGCGTCCTCGCTGCTCTACCTGCCGAACCTCATCGCCCAGCTCACCTCGGCGAGCACCGCGGTCGATCCGAGTTGGTGGCAGCGCATCATCAACGAGTACCTGGTGAACCCCGCAAACCCGGTGTACATCGCGATCTTCTTCGGTCTGATCGTCTTCTTCACGTACTTCTACGTGGCGATCACGTTCAACCCCGAAGAGCGCGCCGACGAAATGAAGAAGTTCGGCGGGTTCATCCCGGGCATCCGTCCGGGCAAGCCGACCGCCGACTATCTGAACTACGTCCTCAGTCGCATCACGTTGCCGGGTGCGGTCTACCTGGGCACCATTGCCGTGCTCCCGAACCTGTTCCTCGACATCGGAAGTTCGGGTGGAGGACAGAACCTCCCGTTCGGCGGCACCGCCGTTCTGATCATGGTCAGCGTGGGCTTGGATACCGTGAAGCAAATCGAAAGCCAGCTGATGCAGCGTAACTACGAAGGGTTCCTCAAGTGAGACTTGTTCTGCTCGGTCCGCCCGGTGCCGGCAAAGGCACCCAGGCCGTCCTCCTGTCCGAGAAGCTGGGCGTTCCGCACATCTCCACCGGCGACCTGTTTCGCGCGAACATCGGTGAGAAGACGGCGCTCGGACTCGAAGCGAAGAAGTACCTCGATGCAGGCGACCTTGTTCCCAGTGAGCTGACCATCGACATGGTCCGCAGTCGCCTCGCCGAGCCCGACGCGGTGAACGGCTTCCTGCTCGACGGCTTCCCGCGTTCGGTGGGTCAGGCCGAGGCGCTGGTCGGCATCCTGGCGGATCTGAACGCCGAGCTCGACGCAGTACTCTCCTTCGCCGTCGACGAGGACGTCGTCGTCGAACGCATGCTCTCGCGTGGACGCGAGGACGACAAGGAAGACGTCATCCGGAACCGACTCAAGGTGTACCGGGACGAGACCGCGCCGCTGCTCGACTACTACGAGGGTCAACTCGTCACGGTCGACGCGATCGGTGAGGTGGACGAGGTCAACGCTCGCGCGCTGAAGTCCATCGAGGACCACGGCAAGTAATGGCGTTCGGCCGTAAACGCAAGGTCGTGCCGTTCCGCAGCGCAGGCGAACTCGACGCCATGGCTGCGGCCGGCGCGGTCGTCGGCGCTGCTCTGGTTGCCGTTCGGGCAGCGGCGGTACCGGGTGTCTCGACTCTCGAACTCGACCGAGTGGCCGAGGCGGTCATTCGCGACGCCGGCGCTGTGCCGTCGTTCCTCGGGTATCACGGCTTCACCGGCAGCATCTGCTCGTCGGTGAACGACCGTGTGGTGCACGGCATTCCGTCGGCAGATGAGCTGCTGGTCGCAGGCGACCTGGTGTCCATCGACTGTGGGGCAGTTCTCGACGGTTGGCACGGAGACTCTGCGTGGACGTTCGGTGTCGGCGACATCATCGAGGCCGATGCGATGCTGAGCGAGGCGACGCGGCTGTCGATGGAAGCCGGTATCGCCGCGATGCTTCCCGGCAACCGGCTCACGGACGTCTCGCACGCCATCGAATCAGGAACCCACGCGGCCGAGCAGGCACACGGCCGCAAGTACGGAATCGTCGACGGGTACGGCGGTCATGGCATCGGCCGTGAAATGCACATGGACCCGTTCCTCGCGAACGAGGGTGCGCCCGGCAAGGGGCCGGAGCTGGTCGTCGGATCCACCCTCGCGATCGAGCCCATGCTGACCCTCGGTACCTACGACACCGACATCCTCGACGACGGGTGGACGGTCGTGACCACCGACGGATCCCGATCCGCGCACTGGGAACACACCGTTGCCGTCACCGAGGACGGGCCGCGGATCCTGACGCTGCGACCCAGCTAGGGGCAGACCCGGCCGGGGTCACCAGGCCAACGAGCCGTAGCGCCGCCCGCCACGGAGCAGGCCGAGGTGCGCGGCCACCAGACGTAGCCAGAGTCGAGTGGGCATCCTGGTCACGGCAGTCGGAAGCAGAGGGTTCCGTACGCCCAGCATCAGCAGGGCGACGTAGATCGAGCGGGCCCGGAACGGCGGGCAGCCGTGGACTCGGTAGAGGCCGCGCACGTGAGCCGATCCATATCCCAGAGCTCCCGCTTGTTTCCAGTTCTCCCGGTGGCCGGTGCGCAGTCGGTACGAGACCAGTGGTTCGGCGATGAAGTGCAACCGACGGCCCGCGTGCTGTGCGCGCCACGAGAATTCCATGTCCTCGCTGGCGTGTACGTATTCGAGCATGCCGCCGAGCTGACGGTAGGTCGATCTGCGGCACGCCATGCTGGCACCGATGACGAACGGCAGGAATGTCGACTTGCCCTGATCCGTGGGCGGTGCGAAAGGCGTCGATGCTCGCGTGGCAACGGAGTTCAGTGTCTCCGTCTCCAGGCCGGTACCCACGAGGTCGTACTCGTCGAGGCGCGCAACGATGCGTCGGAGCCAGCTCGGGTGCACCGCGTCGTCCGCGTCGCAGAATGCAAGCAATTCGCTGCGGGCGGCGTCTGCACCCCGGTTGCGTGCGAACGATGCCCCCGGGGTTCCCGCAGCATCGACGTATCTCAGGTCCAGAGCGCCACGAAGGTGATGGCAGTCGATGTGTTCGCGAAGGCCGTCGGTCGAGCCGTTGTCGCTGATGATCACCGTGAACGGATGCTCGTAGTCCTGTCGAGCGAGAGCTCGCAGTTGATCGTCGAGAACGTCCTTGGCGTTGTGAATTGGGATGATGACGGATACGACCGGGTCGCCGGCGCGCGTGTCTGATCTCAAGAGGGGTGCCTTGTAGTCGTCGTCGCGGACACGGCCGCCGCTGCGAACGCAGTCGGTACGGCCAGTGGTTGTGCGGCTGTGATGCAGCCCGGCGGAACGTTAGCTCAGGAAATCGAACTGGGGCAAACGTTGACCTGGAGTATGGACACTGGACGCATTTGGCCAGACGTGCATTACCCGGTAGCATGGATCGACGGTGCGCCCTGCGTACCGGATGTTCGCGTGCCCTGGTGGGCTGCGAACCGTTCCGGCGATACGTCGGCCCGTTCATTCGGGTCGGTCAGTGGGCATCACGGTAACGGAAACAGATGCAATCAAGCAGGTGTGAGAGCCAGGATCGCGGAGGATATGGCCAAGAAAGACGGTGCTATCGAGGTAGAGGGCCGAGTTGTCGAACCGCTGCCCAATGCGATGTTTCGCATTGAGCTCGAAAACGGCCACAAGGTACTCGCTCACATCAGCGGAAAGATGCGTCAGCACTACATCCGCATCCTTCCCGAGGATCGCGTCGTGGTGGAGCTTTCGCCCTACGACCTCACGCGTGGACGCATCGTTTACCGCTACAAGTAACAGCTTCCCCGGCCACGTCCGGTCGGGGAGAACCATGCTCGGGGCCACTGCATGCAGCGGGGCCGAGCTACACACAGGAGATCAACGACGTGAAGGTTCAGCCGAGCGTCAAGAAGATCTGCGAAAAGTGCAAGGTGATTCGTCGTAACGGACGCGTCATGGTGATCTGCGACAACCTGCGTCACAAGCAGCGTCAGGGATAACCACCGAGCATTTCGCACGTCGGCTTGGCAACAGCTAGAAGATGACCTCCCAGCACCAACCGCGACACACGCGTTGCGGCATACCCCCGGCACGGAGGCCGGGGCCCCACTGAGTTGGTTGAAAGACGCTTCACACCCCAGCGGTGAGAAGGACACAGGGGACGGACTGGGAGCAGACCTCCGGACAAGAAAAGGAAATGCCACATGGCACGTCTCGCAGGTGTGGATCTGCCGCGCGAAAAGCGCATGGAGATCGCACTGACTTACATCTACGGCGTCGGCCGTACCCGCTCCAAGGAAATCCTCACAGCGACGGGCGTCAGCCCCGACCTGCGAAGCAAGGATCTCGGCGACGACGATCTGCGCAAGCTCAGCGATTACATCAACGAGTCCCTCAAGGTCGAGGGCGACCTGCGCCGCGAGGTTCAGGCCGACATCCGTCGCAAGATCGAAATCGGCTGCTACCAGGGTCTTCGCCACCGTCGTGGTCTGCCCGTCCGTGGACAGCGCACCAAGACCAATGCGCGTACCCGTAAGGGACCCAAGCGCACCATTGCCGGCAAGAAGAAGGCGAAGTAATGCCCCCCAAAGCACGCGGTACCGGTCCGAAGAAGGCGCAGAAGACGCGTCGCAGGGACAAGAAGAACGTCCCGCACGGATCTGCGCACATCAAGAGCACGTTCAACAACACGATCGTGTCGATCACCGACCCCGCCGGAAACGTCATCTCGTGGGCGTCCTCGGGACACGTGGGTTTCAAGGGCTCGCGCAAGTCGACTCCGTTCGCCGCACAGCTCGCAGCCGAGAACGCTGCGCGCAAGGCACAGGAGCACGGCGTCAAGAAGGTCGACGTCTTCGTCAAGGGTCCCGGCTCCGGCCGTGAGACCGCGATCCGCTCGCTTCAGGCCGCTGGCCTCGAGGTCGGCACCATCTCCGATGTCACCCCTCAGCCGCACAACGGCTGCCGTCCGCCCAAGCGGCGTCGGGTCTAGCGGGAAGGAAAGGTTTAGAAAATGGCACGTTATACCGGTCCTATCACCCGCAAGTCGCGTCGTCTGCGCGTCGACCTCGTCGGAGGCGACCAAGCGTTCGAGCGTCGTCCCTACCCGCCCGGCCAGCACGGCCGCGCGCGGATCAAGGAGAGCGAGTACCTGCTCCAGCTGCAGGAGAAGCAGAAGGCTCGCTTCACCTACGGCGTCATGGAGAAGCAGTTCCGTCTGTACTACAAGGAAGCCAACAGGACCGTCGGCAAGACCGGCGAGAACCTGCTGACCATCCTCGAGAGTCGTCTCGACAACGTCGTCTACCGCGCCGGACTGGCACGCACGCGTCGTCAGGCCCGTCAGCTGGTCACGCACGGTCACTTCCTGGTGAACAACAAGCGCGTCGACATCCCCAGCTACCGCGTCTCGCAGTACGACATCATCGACGTGCGTGAGAAGTCGGCACAGACTCTGCCGATCCAGATCGCCCGCGAAAGCTACGGCGACCGTCCCGTCGCCCCGTGGCTGCAGGTCGTCCCCAACCGTCTTCGCATCCTGGTGCACCGGTTGCCGGAGCGCGCACAGATCGACGTGCCGCTCCAGGAGCAGCTCATCGTCGAGTACTACTCGAAGTAAGGCGCAGCACGCATGTGAGTCTCCCCGTGAGGCTCACATGCGTCTTCGCCTCCACACGTGGGCGTCAAATAGCGGACGCCCGTACAGGAGGAACACACAATGCTCATTTCACAGCGCCCGACGCTGACCGAAGAGGTCATCGCCGACAACCGCTCGAAATTCGTCATCGAGCCGCTCGAGCCCGGCTTCGGTTACACACTCGGCAACTCGCTCCGCCGCACCCTGCTGTCGTCGATCCCCGGCGCTGCTGTCACCAGCATCCGTATCGACGGCGTCCTCCACGAATTCACCACCGTCCCCGGAGTCAAGGAAGATGTCACCGACATCATCCTGAACCTCAAGGGCCTCGTGGTGAGCTCCGAAGAAGACGAACCGGTCACCATGTACGTCCGCAAGCAGGGCCCCGGCGCTGTGACCGCAGGCGACATCGTGCCTCCGGCCGGCGTCACGGTGAACAACCCCGATCTGCACATCGCGACCCTGAACGACAAGGGCAAGTTGGAGATCGAGCTCGTAGTCGAGCGCGGTCGCGGCTACGTCCCCGCCGTTCAGAACAAGGCTTCGGGTGCCGAGATCGGCCGTATTCCGGTCGACTCGATCTACTCACCCGTGCTCAAGGTCACCTACAAGGTGGAGGCCACCCGCGTCGAACAGCGCACCGACTTCGATCGGCTCGTTCTCGACGTGGAGACCAAGAATTCCATCACCGCGCGGGACGCGCTCGCTTCGGCGGGCAAGACCCTGGTTGAGCTCTTCGGCCTCGCCCGTGAGCTGAACGTCGAAGCAGAAGGCATCGAGATCGGACCCTCGCCCGCCGAGGCCGATCACATTGCTTCCTTCGGACTCCCCATCGAGGATCTGGACCTCACCGTCCGTTCCTACAACTGCCTCAAGCGCGAGGGTGTTCACACCGTCGGCGAGTTGGTTGGTCGTACCGAGTCCGATCTGCTCGACATCCGTAACTTCGGGCAGAAGTCCATCGACGAGGTGAAGGTCAAGCTGCATTCGCTCGGCCTCTCCCTCAAGGACAGCCCCGCGTCGTTCGATCCGAGCACCGTGCCTGGCTACGACGCCACCACGGGCACGTGGAGTGACACCGACGCCGGCTCCTTCAGCGACACCGAAGGTGCCGAGCAGGACTACGCCGAGACAGAACAGCTGTAATCAGCTCGCTGGAGCTCTTACTAGGAGATTCATCATGCCCAAGCCCACCAAGGGCCGCCGTCTCGGCGGGTCGGCGTCGCACCAGAAGGCCATCCTGGCCAACCTGGCGACGTCACTCTTCGAGCACGGCCGCATCACCACCACCGAGTCGAAGGCCAAGCGCCTTCGTCCCCACGCCGAGAAGCTCGTCACCCACGCCAAAAAGGGTGATCTGGCGCATCGTCGTGAGGTTCTCAAGACGATCAACAACAAAGATGTCGTGCACAAGCTGTTCGCCGAGATCGGGCCTTTCTTCGCCGATCGCGACGGTGGCTACACGCGCATCATCAAGACCGTCCCCCGCAAGGGTGACAATTCGCCGATGGCCATCATCGAGCTCGTCAACGAGCAGACGGTGTCCAACGAAGCCGATCGCGCTCGCCGCGTGAAGGCTTCGCAGGCTGCTCCCGCCGCAACCGAGGCTCCGGCTGAGGACGCGACCGACGAGAACGTCGTCGAGGCTGTCGAAGCCGACGCGACCGACGCCGAGGTGGCCAACGCCGACGCAGTCATCGAAGGCATCGAGGACAACGACGCACACGCGTCGGACGCCCCCGAGGCCGAGGAAGCCAAGAAGGACTAGTCCTTTGAGCTCCGCGCACGATCGAAGCGGGCCCGCCATTCCCTCCGGGGAAGGCGGGCCCGCTTTGTCGGTCCCCACCAGATTTCGGCTCGACATCTCGTACGACGGCACGAGCTTCTCCGGGTGGGCGCGCCAACCGGGTATCCGCACCGTCTGCGGAGTGCTCGATGAAGCCTTCTCCACGGTGCTGCGGCAATCGATAGAGCTGACCGTGGCGGGACGAACCGACGCGGGAGTCCACGCAACGGGACAGGTGGCGCACTTCGACGCCGTCGACGTTCCCGACGATCATGACCAACTGGTCCGCCGAATGGCCCGGTTTCTGCCCACCGATGTTCGAGTGCGGGCCATCACCGCCGTCTCCCGGGATTTCGACGCGCGATTCTCGGCATACCGCAGGCACTACGAATATCGTTTCGGCACTGCGCTCTACGGTGTCGACCCCCTCGATGTCGCCGGTGTCGTCTCCTGGCCCAGGCCCATCGATCTGGGTGCGATGCGTGAGGCATCCGCGGGATTGATCGGTCTGCACGATTTCGCCGCGTTCTGCAAGCGACGTGACGGTGCCACCACCGTTCGGGAACTGCAGCGCTTCGACTGGGAGCGCGACGGCGACCGTCTCACCGCGTACGTCAGCGCCGACGCGTTCTGCTGGTCGATGGTCCGTAGCCTCGTCGGTGCCATGCAGGCCGTGGGGGAAGGGCGTCGAACTCCCGACTGGGCGCGGTCACTGTTGACTCGCCGCGAGCGGGCGAGCGAGGTGGCGGTGGCTCCGGCGCACGGCTTGTCCTTGGTTGGAGTCGACTACCCGCCGGCCGACGAGCTGGCTGCTCGGAACGCGGCCACCCGAGAAGTGCGCTCGGCGATCACCGGCGACGGTTGCTGTGGGGGAGAGGGCTGACCGAGCGTCACCGGGTCTAGTGTCGGAGCGATGCAGCCGATACAGCTCGCCATCGTCGTCGGTAGTGTGCGTGCCGGTCGAGTGGGACCGACCGTCGCGGCCTGGGTTCGAGGTGTTGCCGCCGAACGCACCACCGTCGAGGTGGTGGACGTCGACCTGGCCGATTTCGAGTTACCGAATTCTCTCGTTCCGTGCGAGGACTCCGAACGCTTCACCGGGATCATCGGTGCCGCCGACGCCTTCGTGTTCGTCACTCCGGAGTACAACCACGGCGTACCCGGTGCGTTGAAGACTGCGCTCGACACGGTGAAGTACGAATGGCGTGGCAAGCCGGTGGGATTCGTCTCCTACGGCGGGCTGGGCGGTGGGATTCGAGCGACCGAACAGCTGCGGCAGATCACTGCCGAATTGCACATGGTCTCGGTCCGAGATGCCGTGTCGCTGCACCGGGTGCGCAAGCGGTTCGACGAGTCGGGACGGATCGACGATGCCGCAGCCGGCGACGCTCTCGGGCGTCTTCTCGATCAGCTGGAGTGGTGGGCCGATGCGGTGGCCGGCGCTCGTGGGCGCGCCGACTACCCCGGCTGAGAATCGGTCATGCACGAACCGCGGGGCGCAGACTCCTGGGGCGGCCGATGAACGCCGTTTCCTGCGGAATCGTGACCAGTGTCAGCTCGACGTCGAGTGGACCGGATCGGACTCGAATTCGATCTCCCGACGCATGGGGCTGGACGATCGTCAGATCCGGCTCCGGCACGCTTCGCTCCTGTTCGGGGCGGCCGGTCCGCGGTAGGTGCTCGGACAACGAAATCACGGTTACACCCGAAAGTCCCTGTTGCACAGGCGGTGCCGAACCGTCGGCGAAGTCGATCAGGATCACGTCGTACGACGGCCGGGATCGAAACGTGGTGCCGTCGACCAGTAGTCGATCGGGTGCGCCGATGGCGTCGAGGATCGCACGCCAGGCGTGCGGGCGGTCCGTGCGGACGAGAACCCTGGCACCGGTGGCGATGGCGCGGAAGATCAGTTGCTGGGCGAGGTAGAGCTCTCCGGCGATTCGAACTCGCGTCAGGCCCGGTCCGAACAGCCGCACCGCGACACCGTGTCCGTGAGCGTCGGATCCCAACAGCTGGCCGCACCCGCTTACCGGGAGTTTCAGCTCGTGCATCGTCGTTGTGTCGAGAATTCGGCTGGGAGACAACGAATCCAGGGCGGGTAGGGCCAGCGGGAGCTGGGCGAGGATGCCGTCGCGTTGACTCCCGCTCATCGAGGTCAGCGCGCGTACACGAGGCTTCGTGATCGGTGTTCGAGTGGCGAATCTGCACGACCCATGGATGCGCACCTTCCCGGTGTCGTGGGTCGGTTGCAGGCGGAAGGACAGCGTCGTTCCGAGGGAGGGAGTTGCCCACAGGGTCGCGATGTCCTCGGCAGTGACTGTGCTGCAATCGATTCCGAAGCCGGTACTAGACGCACCCGGCAGGGGTGCTGTCGACCACGTCTGGGTCAGGTCGTCGATACTCACGCCCCGGCACAGGTGCAACACAGCCGATCGTAGTTCGGAGCTCGTCAACAGTCGTGAGGACAGCCCGTGGGCGTTCAGAGCGCGATGTACGCGAGTGGTCGCGACGACAGCGGCGCGGGCTGCCCCGGCCCTGCCTCCGCCTCTGGCCCCGATCGCACGAGCATTCGCACGCAGGTCGAGAGTGACTGCCACCCAGACTGTTCGCACCGCTACTGCCGGTAGCGGACCGATGAGTGACTCGTACACCTCGGTGGCGACCGAGCCTGCCGAGCTGCGGAATCCGAGTGCAACGACGTCGATGGAGCAGACCTCGATGTCGTGCTGTCGCAGACACGACGCCAACGCGTCGACAGGAAGCGTGTGTTGCGTCTCGGCGCTCGCCTTGCCGAGGACCGTGGTGGCGTGCCCGGGCGGGACGATCTCGATGGTGCAGGTGACGGTGTCGCGCTGCCAGTGGACCCCGACCGGGCCGACTGCCGTGTCGGTGTGGTCCGTGCTCACACCGACATCGGGGGCACGATCGGCGAGGAACCGCCAGATTGTCCGGACCCAGTCCACGACGGATCTGCGCCGAACGGCGACGAACGGAACGAGCGCTACCGCCGCAGCAGCGAGCAGAGCCGGCCCTGGTCTCACCTGTGCCGCGAACAGAGCCCAGCCGATCGCCACGGCTGCGGTCTCGGCCACGATCACCCGCCGCACCGTGGGCGCGACGAAAGGAACGGCGGCTCGCCCACGCCCTGCCCGACCGGTACGCGTCATCGAAACCCTCCCCCCGAAGGTCACAGTGCCCCATCGACGAACGCCAACGCGGTCGCCGAGGTGTGCGGACGAACTGTACTGTGTCGCGTGACCCGAATGGGGATCGGGTCCGCACAATCCTGGGGAGGAAGCGTGGCGTCGACGCCGACAACGAAGTGGCAGGTTGGCGGTTACCGCTTTCTCGTCCGCAGAATGGAACATGCGCTGATCAGACGCGACGTTCGGATGCTGCACGATCCGATGAAGTCGCAGTCGCGGGCACTGCTCGTGGGCGTCGTCGTAGCCTGCATCGGCTTGGCGGGATGCGCTGCGCTGGCACTGTTTCGGCCGCAGGACAAGATCGGCAACGCGTCGATCGTGGTGGGCAAGGATTCGGCCGCGATGTTCGTGAAAGTGGACGACGTGTTCCATCCGGTGCTCAATCTCGCGTCGGCTCGATTGATCGTAGGCAAGCCCGACGACCCGTTGACGGTCAAGGAATCCGAATTGTCCGCACGACCCCGCGGGGCGCTGGTGGGTATTCCCGGTGCTCCGTCTGCGCTACCGCACGACAGTGACGGCAGCGCAGAAACGTGGACCGTCTGCGACACCGTCGACCGGATCACGGGAGTGACCTCGACAACGGTTGTGGTGGGTGATCCTCGCTTCGGTGAGAGCACGGCTGCGCTCGCCGATTCCGAGGCGTTCCTCTGGACATCGGACGGCACTGCCTATCTCGTGCACGACGGCACCAAATCGCCGGTCGACCTGAACAACAGGGCAGTGGTCCGGGCACTCGGACTCGAGGACGCGACACCGTCTCCGGTCAGTGCCGGTCTGCTCAATTCCGTGCCCGAATCACCCCCCGTCGCAGCACCGTTCGTGCCGCGAGCGGGTGAGGCTCCTACGTTTCCGTTCGACGGCCGGACGATCGGTTCGGTCGTCAAGGTCGCCGGTCGCGACGTCCAGTACTACGTGGTTCTGGAGGACGGAATACAAGCGATCAACGAAACTGCGGCCCTGCTCCTGAAATTCACCGATTCGCAGGGCAGTCCGGAAATCGCAGCCGTCAATCCCGACCTACTCGCGAATGCTCCCAAAACGTCCTTCGGGCTGGAGGTTTCGACGTTTCCGGAGACCGCTCCCACGATCGTCGATACCGGGGAGCGCCCGGTGGGTTGCTTGACGTGGGAGCCACTCGCAGTTGCCGACGGCGGGCCGTCGGCTCGACTGGTCGAGTCCGCCGGTCGCGGGCTGCCGCTGGAGGCAGATGCACAACCGGTTGCGCTGGCTCAGGCCGATGGTGGCGGCGACGCCGTCGACCAGGTCTATCTGGCACCCGGTAGCGGCGGTTTCGTGCGCAGTACCGGTATCTCCGCGTCGAGTACACGTCAGGGCAGTGTCTTCTTCGTGGCCGATACCGGAGTGCGGTACGGCGTCGACGGTGCCGAGGCTGCGTCGGCGTTGGGGTTCGGACCGCCGGCACCCGCGCCCTGGCAGATACTCCAATTGCTGGGCAATGGGCCAACTCTCGGGCGCGGCCAGGCCCTGACGATGCACGACGGTGTTGCTCCCGACCCGCAGGCCGCGGCACTT
The DNA here is from genome assembly GCF_002259095.1 of Rhodococcus sp. 05-2254-2. Taxonomy (NCBI): domain Bacteria; kingdom Bacillati; phylum Actinomycetota; class Actinomycetes; order Mycobacteriales; family Nocardiaceae; genus Rhodococcus; species Rhodococcus sp. 05-2254-2. Next base: position 255,286 of record NZ_NOZJ01000003.1, read on the forward strand.
CCGACGAAGTAGCGCCTGGCTCAGTCGGTTCTGCCGCGTCGGCGCAGCGGTACCGACAGCGCGAGTCCGAGTGCCAGGATCACTGCCACCAGCACCGAACCGGTGACCGCTGCGGTCCGCGGTCGATGATCCGGCGTGGGCGGCGGCAACGGCGCACTCATCGCAATGCTGTCTGCAGGAACCGACCTGGGGATGGGCGTCACCGAATCGGTGACCGCTGCAAGCGGATCGACGATGCCGTGGCCGACAAAGGGGTTCCACCCTTCGGCCGGCTCGTGCGCCGTTCGTTCGATCCGATCCACCACCTCCAGCGCCGACAGTTCGGGCCGGTGGGAGCGCACCAGCGCTGCCACCGCAGCAATAAGCGGTGCCGCAAAACTCGTTCCGGTCATGGGAATCACGCCATCGGTGCCCCGGGTGCCGTTCGCCAGTCCGTTGCCCGTCGGCGACAGCGACGTCATATTCGAGCCCGGAGCGGCGACGTCGACCCACGGACCGGCCAGGCTGAACGGAGACGGTGTGCCGTCCGACTCGACCGAACCGACCGTCAACACGTCGTCGAACCACGCCGGAGTCGCGATGGTCGCGATGGACGCCCACGGGTCCGCGTCGGGCCGAAGCGGGTCGGTTGTCGGGTTCTGGGCCTGGCAGGCAGCGCTGCCGAGATTCCCGGCTGCTGCAACGACCACGACGTTCCTCTCTCGGACGGCGTACTGCACGGCCGCGCCGAGCGGACCGTCGGCCACACCGCCTCCGGCGGGCACGCAGGCGACCTCGGAGATGTTGATGACCGAGGCACCCGAGTCCACCGCAGTTCGGATGGCCATGGCCATGGTGCGCACGTTGCCGTAGCCCGCGGCATTCTCCGGCTCTGCCGTCTTCTCCTCCTCGGGCCGGTTGTCGACGATCTGAAAGACACTGCTGGACTGACGAATCGACAGTATGCGGGCGTCGGGTGCGCCTCCAGCGAATCCGCTGCCCGGTGCGGTCTGTGCGGCAATCAGGCCGGCGACCATCGTTCCGTGTGCATCGCAGTCGAACAGCCCGTCGCCTGCGCCGACATAGTCGCCGCCGGCGATCAGACCCGGCAGGCGCGGATGTGCGGTGACGCCGGTGTCGATGACGGCAACCACTTGACCTGCCCCACGGGTGATGGGCCAGACCGATGCGAAGTCGAGCGCCTTCAGCGCGGTCGGGACATCCTGGGCATCGCCGGTCGAGGACGGGAGCGCGCAGGCGTTCTTCTGTTCGGTGGGTTCGAGTGGGCCGGGATCGCTCGGCTCGGGCAGCTGGAGGGGGTCGATCACCGGACGTTCGGCGCGTGCGGGATACCCGCCGAAGACTGCGTTGGACGACAGCGACAGAGCAGTGAACGCCGCGATGACGACCGTTCGCCGTCGGTGCGGCGTCACAGCCCGCGGACGACGCTGTACAGACCGCACACCCACACTGCGATCGGAATGACCAGGGCGATAGCGGCGTACTCGAGCAGTTCGGCCGCTCTTCGCATCACCGGTGAATACGTGCGGGTGGGCACGAATGCCCCGAAGATCGACGAGGCGACCGCGCCGGCCAGTGCCACCCCGAACAGGGCGAGGACGAGATCCGGTAGCGCGACAACAGCACCGACGAGGAGTGCCAGCAGAATCGTCGCTCCGCCTGCGACCAGCGGAACGGCATGCGTCACAACGGCATAGGTACGACCACGCAGCAGCAGGACGAGCGCACACAGCGCCGCGAGCGCAACCGCAGGCCAACGGACGCCATCTCCCGAATCGGCTGCCGCCGCGACAAGCACGCCAGCCACCACGGCGACGGTGAACGCCGACAGCAGACCGGTCAGGCAACTACGCGCCTCGGCCGCGGCGACCTGCAGATCCTCGAACGAGATCGCGTCGAGTTCGGCTTCCTCGACGGTGTCCAGCGGTGCTCCCGCGGTGGGGACCGGTGGAAGCGGCAATTTGGCCTGCATCATCGACACGCGGGCAGAGAGCGCGATTCCCGCCAGGCCGGTCAGGGCCGCGGCAGTACCGATCGCCGGTGATGCCATGGTGGTGAACAATGCGCACACCGCGGCAGCGAACGTCAGAAGCGCCACCGATATCGCAGCGGTGAACAGTGCGAACCCGGTCCCGCCGATACGAAGGGACAGCAGAGCCGTCGCACCGGCCATGGCCGAACCCAGCATCAGCTGAGCCGCGCCGAACTGCCCGGGTACCAGCACGATTCCGCCGGTGAACATCAGCGCGACAGCACACCCGCCGAAGAGGACGGCGACGGCGTGCTGTTGATACACCCGCCCCAGAATCACTCCCGCGATCGCGAAGAGTATCGACGCAGTGACGGCAGCGAGCCCCTCGACGAGACTGCCGACGTGCTCGGCTCCGGCCCGGATCGGCCCACGCAACAGGACCGCGCACGCCAGCAACACCAGCGCACCGGTGACAACCGAACCCACCGTGCGCGCGGTACGCGCAGTCCAGTGCGGAACATCGTCGGTACCCGATCGCGCAACGGAATATATGAGGTCGTCGAACAGTGGAACCGGCGCGGGCCGCTCGGCCACACCCAACACGAGCAACTCACCGTCACGCACCGACAGCTCCGCCAACGTCGCAGTCGGTGACAGCGGAGGGAACCCGATCCGCGCGAGCGTCCACGCCACGGGCAACCCATCGGACGCGGGATCCCCGTCGCGGGGTTCACGGCGCACCGCTCGTTCCGCAGGCTCCACTCCCGCCGCGATCAGGTCGACGATTCCCGGTACGAGAAGCGAGACCGGAACGTCCACCGGCAGCGCCATGTCCACCTGCGTGGACCTGGCCAACACCGTCACCCGACAGACTTCCTGCGCGAAAACGGATTGCGGACCTGATGCCCGTCGACTCGCGTCCGCGGCGGCGGGTGATTGTGTCGGATCGGCAGGTGCCGTGCGTGACGGCGCAATGCCGGCCGGTGGACGGCTGTCGGCGCGTGTCATGGATATCCCCCCGGATACGTTCGATTCGCGTTCCGATGCCCGCCCCAGTGGGCATCGGTGTCCAAACCTTACGACATCGCGGCGACAAGCAATCGCCCGTCGGAATCTGCCGGTGACGCAGCGCCGCTGTCAGGCAGGAACCAGGTCACTCACCTGTGCGAGCAACTCGAACGAGCGAAGCCACGATGCGCGATCGGACACACCGGACGCGACGATCAGCTCGTCCGCTCCTGTGCGTTCGGCGAAACGGTCGAGGTAGTCCTTCACCATGTCCGGCGTGCCGACGGCCGAGTACTTGGTCATCTTCGTGATCTGTTGGCCCGCAGGCGCTTCGAGGACCATGTCGGCTTCCTCGTCGGTGAAGGTCCGGCCGCGGCCGAGCAGGAGGCTGACGCGGCTGCGCTTGGTGCGAAGGAACTGGGCCTGTGCGTCGGCCACGGAGTCGGCCGCGATCACGTTGACGCCCACGATCAGGTGTGGCTCGGACAATTGAGCGGACGGCCGGAAGTCACGTCGGTAGATCTCGACGGCCTGCTCGAGAGCGTCGGGTGCGAAGTGGGAGGCGAAGGCATAGGGCAGGCCGAGTGCAGCGGCGAGCTGTGCGCCGAAGAGCGACGACCCCAGGATGTACAGCGGTACCTCCGTACCTGCGCCGGGAGTCGCGTTCACTCCGGGGATCAGAGACTCTTCGGACAGGTAGCCCTGCAGTTCCTGGACGTCCTGGGGGAAGCGATCGGCCGACGCTGGATCGCGCCGCATCGCCCGCATCGTCACCTGGTCACTGCCGGGGGCACGGCCCAGTCCCAGATCGATCCGTCCCGGGTACAGCGTCGCCAAGGTGCCGAACTGCTCGGCGATGGTCAGCGGCGCGTGATTGGGAAGCATGATTCCGCCGGATCCGAGCCGGATTCGCTCGGTGTTGGCAGCGACGTGCGCGATGAGAACCGACGTGGCCGACGACGCGATCGTCTTCATGTTGTGGTGCTCGGCGTACCAGATGCGTCGATATCCCCAGTTCTCGGCATGCTGAGCGAGGGTGACGCTTGCATCGAAGCTGTCGCGGACTGTTTCGCCCTCGCCCACATGAGCGAGATCGAGGATGGACAGGGGTACAGACACGGTTGAGGCCAGCCTTTCGTTCGTCGAGCACGCGGCCGAAGAGCCGCATTCAGGTGCAACGGCGTCGGGCAGCGTTCTATTTCTCGTCGGGTATACCGGTGGTCATGTCCGTCCGGGGCCGGCGACACCGACCGTGGACCGCCCGGTCTTCGATGCGCTAGCCTGTCGTCCTGCAGCCTCGGGGGGAGGCTGCCGCGATGCAGTTCTGGGGGCGTGGCCGTGGGGGCGGATCTATGAGTACCGTGCGCTTCGTTCGCGGTGCCCGACGGCAAGTGCCTCGATCTCCTGGCGGGGAAGTCACCCTGCAGCCGCCACCCGAGATCCCACGCGCGGTGCCGGGCAATTTGCTGATGAAGCTGATGCCGCTGGTGATGGTTGCCGCGATGGTCGGGATGGTCGCGCTGATGTTCACCTCCGGGGCAGCGGCGAACCCGATGATGTTGATGTTCCCGGCCATGATGCTGATGTCCATGGTGGGGATGCTGGCCGGCGGCGGGAAGTCCGGCGGAGCGCGCACCGCCGAGGCGAACGAGGACCGCAAGGATTACCTCCGCTATCTCGATCAGCTCCGCCGCGACGTTGCAGAAACCGAACGCGCGCAGCGCCGAGCCCTCGAATGGAGCCACCCGGGCCCCGATACGTTGTGGTCGGTCGCCGGAACCGAGCGCATGTGGGAACGGCGACTGTCGGATCCGGATTTTGCTCACGTCCGAGTCGGCGTGGGGGATCAGCGGCTTGCGACTCGACTGGTTCCGCCTGAGACCGGGCCCGTGGAGGAACTCGAACCGGTTTCGGCGGTGTCCCTGCGTCGATTCGTGCGGGCGCATTCGGTGGTGGCCGCACTGCCGACCGCGGTGTCACTGAGGGGGTTCGCGGCGCTGTCCGTAGCGGGCGACCGGGACGATGCCCGCGCTATGGTGCGCGCGATGTTGGCCTCGTTGTGCACGTTTCACGGGCCCGACCACGTCGCGGTCGCGATCGTCAGTGGTCCGGACACCGTGCAGCAGTGGGAGTGGGCCAAGTGGCTTCCGCACACTCAGCACGACGTTCTGCGCGACGGGGCCGGGTCCGCCCGGATGATCTTCGGTAGTTTCCTCGAACTCGAGGGTGCGCTGGGCGACGTGCTGAGTGTGCGGAATCGATTTGCGCGTGGAGCTGTGCCGGTTGCCGGCGTCGTGCAGTTGGTGATCGTGGTGGACGGCGGGCTTCTCGACAACCGTTCGACCGATCTCACCGACACGGGCCTCGATTCCGTCACGATCATCGATCTGTCCGGCCTCTGCCCACGACTGGCTGCATCGCGTGGAATCCAGCTGTTCGCCGAGAACGGGTCGATCGGAGCGGTCAGCGGCACCACGGTCGAAGTGTTCGCCGTCGCGGATTCGATGAGCACCACGCAAGCACACGCCGTTGCGCGACGCCTGTCGCCGTACCGCGCGCCGTCGTCCTCGTCGGTCGTCGATGTGGTCGACGACGGCGGAGTCCGGATTTCGGGGTGGAACAGCCTGGTCGGTATCGCCGATGTGGGCGCACTCGACACGGAACGAGCGTGGACGATGCGCCGCGGACGCGAGAGGCTGCGGGTACCGATCGGTGTCGCCCCCGACGGCAGCGCCGTCGAGATCGACCTGAAGGAATCCGCCGAGAACGGTATGGGACCGCACGGATTGTGCATCGGGGCAACGGGTTCCGGGAAATCCGAGTTTCTCCGTACGTTGGTGCTCGGCTTGGTGTCGACTCACTCGCCGGAACAGCTGAATCTGGTGCTCGTCGACTTCAAGGGTGGCGCGACGTTCGCGGGTCTCGAATCGGCACCGCACGTGGCCGCGGTCATCACCAACCTGTCCGAGGACTTGGCGTTGGTGGATCGAATGCGCGACGCGTTGGCCGGTGAAATGAACCGGCGGCAGGAGTCTCTGCGCTCGGCAGGCAACTTCGCGAACGTCTCCGACTACGAGAGGGCGCGCGCCGGGGGAGCGGATCTGGCACCGATGCCCGCCCTGTTCGTGGTGGTCGACGAGTTCTCGGAATTGCTCAGTCAGCAACCCGAATTCGCCGAGTTGTTCGTCGCGATCGGTCGGCTCGGACGTTCGCTGCACATGCACCTGCTGCTGGCCAGCCAGCGTCTCGAAGAAGGGAAGCTACGCGGTCTGGACAGTCACCTGTCGTACCGAATCGGTCTGAAGACGTTCTCCGCGAACGAGTCTCGCTCGGTGCTCGGGGTTCCGGACGCGTATCACCTTCCCGCTCAGCCGGGTGCGGGCTATCTCAAGTGCGATTCGGCCGAGATCGTCAGGTTCGCTGCGGCATACGTCTCCGGTCCTTACTCGCCCCCGCGTTCCGGTCCTGGCGCGCGGCCCTCGCTCGGCAGTGACATCAGACCGAAGCCCTTCACCGCCTACGCGGTACCACTCGATTCCATCGATGTCGGCCGGACCGAGGCTGCCACTGCGCCGGCGGCCGAACCGGATCCGGTCGACTCCGAGAGCACCGGTGCGACGGTGCTCGACGTGGTCGTCGGACGAATTCGGGGTCGGGGAGTGCCGGCCCACGAGGTGTGGTTGCCGCCGTTGGACACCGCACCGACGTTGAACCGGTTGCTGCCCGCATCGGTTCTGACCGAGCGGAACGGTCCGCTCAGCACCCTCCGCGCCCCGATCGGAATCATCGACCGGCCTTTCGATCAGCGCCGCGATCTACTGACCGTCGATCTGTCCGGTGCTGCGGGCCACGTCGCCATCGTCGGTGCCCCACAATCGGGCAAGTCGACGGCGCTTCGGTCGTTGATCCTGGCTCTCGCGATGACGCACTCGCCCGCGCAGGTCCAGTTCTACTGCTTGGATTTCGGCGGCGGAACGCTGGCCGGGTTGGCCGATCTGCCGCATGTCGGATCGGTGGCCAATCGGCTCGACGTCGATCGGGTTCGGCGTACCGTGGCCGAAGTCGCCGGCGTCGTTCGGCAGCGAGAGAAGACATTCCGGGATCGCGGGATCGACTCGATGGCCGAGTTCCGACGGCGACGTGCAACGCAACCCGTCGACCCGGAGGATCGATTCGGCGACGTCTTTCTCGTCATCGACGGTTGGCCGTCCATCAGGTCCGATTTCGAGAGTCTCGAACAGCAGATCGCCACTTTGACGACGCAGGGCCTCGCCTTCGGTCTGCATCTGATCCTCACCGCCTCGCGGTGGGCGGAAGTTCGGCCCGCGACCAAGGACCTGATCGGTACCCGATTGGAACTGCGACTCGGTGACCCGTCGGATTCGGACATGGGTCGCGCCAAGGCGGCGAGCGTTCCCGAGGGGCGGCCGGGCCGGGGCATGACCAGGGACGGACTGCATCTACTGATCGCACTTCCGCGAGTGGACGACGTCTGTTCCGTCGACGACCTGTCTCGCGCAGTCGGTGAGTCGGTCGCCGCGATCGCGGCTGCATCTGCGGGAACTCCAGCGTCGCCGGTGCGGATGCTGCCGGAGCTGCTCGAACGATCAGCGGTGCTCGATCAGCTCGGTGATGCGTGGCCACGAACCCGTGGCGGCATCCCAGAGCTCGCAGTTCCCATCGGCATCGACGAGGCCGAATTGGCACCGGTGAAGGTCGATTTCGCGGAGAATCCACATTTCGTGGTGTTCGGTGACAGCGAGTGCGGCAAGACTTCCTTGTTGCGTGGAATCTGTCGATCGCTCGTCGAGGCGAACTCGCCCGACAGCGTCAAACTCATCGTCGCGGACTACCGCCGCACTCTGCTCGGCACCGTCGATTCCGAGCATCTGGCCGGGTACGCGGCCTCGCAGGCGACGCTGACGGCCATGCTCGTCGACCTCGCCGGCCGCATGGCCGATCGCATGCCAGGAGCGGACGTGACCCAGCAACAGCTTCGCGAGCGGTCGTGGTGGAACGGCCCCGAGGTGTTCGTCGTCGTCGACGATTACGACCTGGTTGCCACGTCGTCGGGAAATCCGTTGGCCCCGTTGGTGGAACACCTTCCTCATGCGCGGGACATCGGGTTGCACGTCATCGTGGCGCGTCGTTCGGGCGGCGCAGGCCGGGCGCTGTTCGACCCGGTGATCGGACGGTTGCGCGATCTGGTGACGCCGGGACTGGTCATGAGCGGAAGCCGCGACGAGGGGAACCTGCTCGGGACGGTCCGTCCCAGTGCCATGCCACCCGGACGCGGGGTCTTCGTCGACCGCTCCGGCCAGTCGCTCGTCCAGCTCGGACATTCGAGTTGACGGGCCACTCGTGGCGTTATGCCGCAGTGCATCTGGGCTACACGGAAATTTCCGTCGTCGCCACGGGCGCAGCCTTCGAGGGGCCGAGAGAGAGCGTCGGATCGGCGTTCGCCACCGAGGAGGGTGGCCGATTGGTGTTCGGCCGGGGCGCAGCCGAAGACGAGATACCGCCGCTGCTGTGCATCGACGATGCGTCGATCCCGGTCGGGACCACGGTGTGGGATCGAGAGGCGGTGTTCCACGGAATGGTGTGGTCGGCCCTGCGCGGTGCCGGCGTACACGACCGACTCGACGTGCTGGAGATCGCGTATCCGTCGACCTGGGGCGAGGAACGTGTGGGCATCGTTCGTGCAATGTTCGCGACCTCGGCAAACGAGGTGGTGCTCGTGGAGACGGCCGAGGCCGCCGTTGCGTCCTCGGGTGAACGGGCACCGTCGGCCGCGGTGGTCGTCGAAGTCGGAGCTCTCGATACGTCCGTCGTCGTGCTCGACGAGTCGGGGGCGCACGGCGGAGACACCGGCGCGATCCTTCCGTTCGGCATCGGTGACGACGATGCGTGGCGACGAGCGGTCGGGGACTACGTTCGGTCGTCGATCACGCGCTGCCCCGATGAGGTTTACGTGGTGGGGGCGCCCATCGGAGCGGATCCCGTCGTCGATCACCCCACGCAATGGCTGACCGGTCTCGATGTCGCCGGATCGCTGTACCGGCGAGCCGGGGCGGATCTCGTCCCGGCACCGTCGGTACGTGCCGCGACGACGCGATCGGCGGCATGGCTCGACGACGTCGCCGCACCGCCGCGGTCCCGGGAGAAACGACGTCGCCCTTTGCTCGCAGCCGTGGGTGCCGTGGCGGCGATCCTCGTGTTCGTCTGCGCAGCTGTGTATTTCGCCGGACGGTCTCCGATGGAGCCGGATGGGACTGCAGCACAACCGTTCTCACCGGTCGTGGCCCCGAGTGCTACATCCTCGTCCGTAGCCGCACCGCTACCGACCACGACAGCCGACGCGCCACCGCCGGTCGAGACGGTCACCTTCGTGTCCGGCCGGGTGTCGATGCAGTTGCCCAGCACCTGGACGAAGCTGGACGACCCCGACCGCATGGTGCTGATTCCACCGACCCCGCCCGAGCGTCGGATCGTCGTCACCGTGGCGGACCTGTTGCCGGGCTCGACGCAGGAGCAGGTCGCTGCCGAGCTCCGGTCGGCCATCGATGCCCGTGGGCCGGATTCGACCATCGGATCTCTCGAATCCACACGAGATTTCGGCGGCCGCGTCGGAATCGCCTACACCGAGCGGCCGATCGACGATTCGACGGTGCTGTGGCGGGTGTTCGTCGAATCCGACCTGCAGGTCAGCCTCGGTTGTCAGTTCGAGGGAGACGACGCGACGGTGATCGACGCCGAATGCGGGCAGGCAACGCAGACGTTGGACATCGTTCCGGCCTCCTGAGAGCGGCCCACATTTTTCACGCACGGCCGGAACCGAATCGAGGGGTCGTTGCGTCCAAGGAGATGTAGGGGAGTGAGCGGGCCGACAGTGGCCTCTCGGTCGAGCAGCACGTGCGCCGCGGGTGCAGGTGAATCGAGTATCGAAGACAAGGAGTCGAAGTGGGATATCCAGGGGGACCGGAATCTACGGGTTCGTCGAACGGTGTCATAGTCACGCCGCAGGAGCTCATGGCTGCCGGAGCGACGATCGAAGGCCTGAGCGTGTCGATCAACGCGTCCAATTCGGCCGTTCGCTCGATCGTCGAGCAGACCGCCGAGGCGTGGGTCGGCAAGGCGGGCAAATCGTTTCAGGACGTGATGGCCCAGTGGGACACCAGTGCGCAGAAGATGCGCAGTGCGCTCGAACAGATCTCCGCGGACATCAAGACCAACGGCCACGGCTACTCGGACGCCGACGACGACAACGTGTCGGCCGTGAACCAGGTGGCCGGATCCCTGAACTCGGGACTGTCCTCGTTCAAGTGACGCCGCATCCGGTGACCACACGACAACTCACACGACCACGCTCGACCAAGGAGACCGATCCGATATGAAATACGACTTCGCGCAGATCGCGGCGCTGACAGAGGCGATGAACAAGCAGGCGAACGTGACCAAGGACCTCCTCGGGGACGTGGACAGCACCGCGAAGCGGCTCTACCAGTCGTGGGAGGGCGACGCGATGACGTCCTACTACGAGCTGCAGCGTCAGTGGAATTCTGCATCCGACGAGCTCAACCTCATTCTGTCGAGCCTTGTCGCAGCCGCCCGCACCGGTGGCGAGACGATGCACGGCGTCGAGATGGCCAACAAGGCGCGGATGGCTCGCTGACCTGTCTCGACAACACGCATCTGCCCCGACCGAGAACATCGGTCGGGGCAGACGTCGTTTCGTCGCACGCCGGTCCGTCGCGGTGTCTACTGGAGTGGTGACGGACTTCGCAGCAGCACTCGGGACGGAGCGGTCGCGCTCCCTGCATCGTCTCGAGTCGCTTCGTGGCGAACTCGCGTCGGTGATCGAGGGATCGCGGCTCACCACCGACGATGACGAGCACGATCCCGAGGGATCGACGATCGCGTTCGAGCGAGCGAAGATCGCGGCGCTGATCACGGACACCGAATCCGAGATACGCGAGATCGGTGCGGCGTTGTCGCGGCTCACGGCCGGGACGTACGGCTTCTGTGAGCGGTGCGGTGGTGAGATTCCGGCGATCAGGCTGGAGGCGCTGCCCGCTGCCCGTCGGTGCGTGCAGTGTGTGCGCCTGCGCTGACGAGCGGAGGCGTTTTGACCTGGGCGTCCGCTCCCGGTATCGTTCCCCGTTGGCGTGTATGGGCTCGCCACGTATTCACGTGCGTATCGAGCTCTTGTCCTCGGGTCTCAACTGGCCGCCGAGGGCATCCACACGTCTTGGCCAGCAGCGACATCATGAAGACAGGAATTTTCTGTGTCTACTTACGCCCCGAAGGCCGGGGACACCACCCGGACGTGGCATGTGATCGACGCCACGGACGTCGTGCTCGGACGCCTCGCCGTCCAGGCCGCGACACTGCTCCGCGGTAAGCACAAGCCCACCTACGCACCCAACGTCGATGGCGGCGACTTCGTCGTCATCATCAACGCCGAGAAGGTTGCCATCAGCGGCAACAAGCTCGACGGCAAGTTCCACCACCACCACTCCGGCCATCCGGGCGGTCTGAAGTCGCGTTCGACCCGTCAGGTCCTCGAGAGCAACCCCGATCGTCTCGTGGAGAAGGCCGTCGTCGGCATGATCCCCAAGAACAAGCTCGGTAGTGCCATCGCGAGCAAGCTGAAGGTCTACGCGGGACCGAACCACCCGCACGCCGCTCAGCAGCCCGTTCCGTTCGAGATCAAGCAGGTGTCCCAGTGACGGCGCCGGAGGGAAATGACGTGACGTCGCAGGAGAACATCGAAGAGATCGCCGCCGACGAGTTCGTGGCAGTCGAAGATCCCGAGGTCGTCTCGGACATCGAAGCCGCAGCCGCTCCGGCCCCGATCGTGTTCGATCGCCCGATCCAGACCGTCGGTCGCCGTAAGGAAGCCGTCGCTCGTGTTCGGTTGTCCTCGGGCACCGGCGGATTCAAGCTCAACGGCCGCACCCTCGAGGATTACTTCCCGAACAAGGTGCACCAGCAGCTGATCAAGGCTCCTCTCGTTCTGGTGGACCGCGCGGAGTCCTTCGACATCGTCGCTCTGCTGCACGGTGGCGGACCGTCGGGACAGGCAGGCGCACTGCGTCTGGCCATCTCGCGCGCACTGATCGAACTCGCACCCGACGATCGCCCGCCGCTCAAGGCCGCGGGCTACCTCACGCGTGACGCGCGTGCAGTCGAGCGCAAGAAGTACGGCCTGAAGAAGGCCCGTAAGGCGTCGCAGTACTCCAAGCGCTGACGCGTCTTACCCGTTTCATCCTCGAGGGCAGGCATCCAGCAGTATCGGACGCCTGCCCTCGAGGCGTTTCCCACCACATTCTCTCCGCTCGAAGGGTTCTTGGTTCATGGCGCGATTGTTCGGCACCGACGGAGTTCGCGGACTGGCAGGCGGGGTTCTGACCGCAGAACTGGCCTTGAGAATCGCGCGAGCCGCAGCCGCCGTGTTGGCACCGAACGTCGACGGCATCAGACGTGTGGCAGTGGTCGGTCGTGATCCGCGTATCAGTGGGGCGATGCTGAGCGCAGCCGTGTCCGCGGGACTGACCGCATCGGGGGTCGACGTGATCGACGTCGGAGTTCTCCCCACGCCTGCGGTTGCCTACCTCACCGCCGAATACGACGCGGCGCTCGGCGTGATGATCTCGGCGTCGCACAATGCGATGCCCGACAACGGAATCAAGATCTTCGCCGCGGGCGGGCACAAGCTGGACGACGACGTCGAAGACCGGATAGAAGCTGCCCTCGATCCCGAGGGGCGCTCTTCGAACGACAGACAGCCCTACGACGCCACCGGTGCCGCGATCGGCCGCATCGACGTCGCGCGCGACGCGGCAGCCCGCTACACCGAGCATCTCGCTTCGTCGGTGTCGCATCGACTCGACGGCGTGACCGTCGTGGTGGATTGCTCGCACGGTGCCGCCTCTGTCGTCGGGCCCGAGATCTACCGACGGGCCGGTGCGACGGTCGTGGCGATCAATGCAGAACCCGACGGCATCAACATCAACGACGGGTGCGGGTCGACGCACCTGGAGGGATTGCAGAAGGCCGTCGTGGAGCACGGTGCCGACCTCGGTATCGCGCACGACGGAGACGCCGACCGTTGTCTTGCCGTCGATGCGTCGGGTTCCGTGGTGGACGGCGACGCGATCATGACGGTGTTGGCCATCGCGATGCACGACGCCGGTCACCTGACCGACGACACGTTGGTCGCAACGGTAATGAGCAACCTCGGTCTGCACATTGCGATGCGCGAGGCCGGAATCACGTTGCGTACCACGGCGGTCGGAGATCGATACGTGCTCGAGGAGTTGCGCCGCGGCGGGTTCGCGCTCGGGGGTGAGCAGAGTGGACACGTCGTGCTGCCCGCAGTCGGAACGACCGGAGACGGAATTGCCACTGCCCTGCGACTGATGGAGCGGATGGCGCAGACCGGGCGGTCCCTCGCGGACCTGGCGTCGGCGATGCGGACACTGCCGCAGGTGCTGATCAACGTCCGTGTGTCGGACAAAGCCGCGGTGGCGTCGGCACCGTCGGTGTCGGACGCCGTCGCGTCGGCCGAGCGCGAACTAGGGGAATCTGGTCGAGTTCTGTTGCGCCCCAGCGGTACCGAACAGTTGGTGCGGGTGATGGTGGAAGCGTCCGAACTCGACGTCGCGACCCGGCTCGCCGAAGAGCTGGCGGGCCGGGTCGCGTCGGTCTGACGTTTCTCAGGCGGTCAGTTCGCGCAGTGCGGTCAGCTGCGCGACGCGGCCTGCGGTGTTCTCGGCGAGGGGCGCGACATTGAGAGTGGTGACACCCGCTTCGGCGAATGCTGCGACCCGCTCCTTGACGAAGCTTTCTGGGCCGATGAGGTTGACCGCGCGCGCGAGCTCGTCGGGAACTGCCGCGGCGGCCTCCTCTTTCTTGCCGGCCAGGTACAGGTCCTGGATCTTCTCGGCCTCGGCCTCGTATCCGTATCGCTGGGCCAGGGAGTTGTAGAAGTTCTTGCCCTTGGCTCCCATGCCGCCGATGTACAGCGCCAGATGTGGCTTGACCCAGGGGAGGTACTTCTCCGCGTCCTCGCCGATGGCCAGCGTCGGACTTGCGAAGACCTGGAGCTCGCCGAGTGACGGGTCACGCTTGGCCTTGCCTGCTGCGAGGGAATCGCCCCACACGTCGGCGGCCTTCTCCGGGAAGTAGAAGATGGGCTGCCAGCCTTCGGCGATTTCGGCGGTGAGTTCGACGTTCTTGGGGCCCAGTGCGGCAATGACAACCGGAATGCGATCGCGCACAGGGTGATTGATCAACTTGAGCGGCTTGCCCAGACCGGTTCCCTGGTCGGCCGGCAGCGGGATCTGATAGTGCTTGCCCTGATACTGCACCTTCTCGCGACGCCAGACCTGGCGGCAGATCTCGATGACCTCGCGGGTTCTGGCGATCGGAGCGTCGTACTTGACGCCGTGGAAGCCCTCGACGACCTGCGGCCCCGAAGCGCCGAGCCCGAGCACGAATCGGCCCTCGGAGACGTAGTCGAGACCGGCGGCGGTCATGGCGGTCAGTGACGGTGTCCTGGTGTAGATCTGGAAGATGCCGGACGCGATCTTGATCGTGCTCGTCTTGGCCGCGAGGAATCCGAGTTGGCTGACGGCGTCGAACGAGTAGGCCTCGGGCACGAAAATGATGTCGAGACCTGCCTTCTCGAGCTCGGCGACCTCGGCAACGGTCTCGTTGAAACCACCGCTGTAGTTCAGCATCGTTCCGATGTGCATGGGACTCCTCGTTCGGTGAGTAGCTGGTGCAGCCACTTCAGGTACCTGTTACGGACATTTCACATCGGGACGTTACCGCTCTCTGGGGAACCGATGTGAGTCGGCGCACGTCATAGTGAGAAAGGGGTACTCGGAGGGGGAACGGGAACGTATGAGCGACGGAGTTCGGGTGGACGCGGACCGGGTTCGCGGGGTGGCAGATGCATTGGTGTCGTCGGCGGAAGTGCTCGGTGACGCCGCCGATTCCGTTGCCGACGCAGGCTTCGGCGCAGCCGGGGCCGGACGGAACTACGGTGACCTGGGCGCTGCGTACTCCCAGGCGTACCTGGGGCTCGGGCGTGCCGTCGGGGCATGGCGGTCCGCGGTCGACGACATTGCCGATGCCCTCACCACCGCGATGAACGAGTACGAGCAACAGGACGACGCCACCGCGTACGCGATCGAGTCACCCCGGTGACACCTCCTTCGGCCTCGTCCGGTGACAGGGCGTCGATCGACGAGATTCTCGATGCGAACGCAGAAGGCTTGCTGTATTTCGAGCGGTTCCTGCCGCTGGTCGGCCGTGTCCCGGGCGTCGAGGTTCCGCAGTATCAGGACATGTGCGCCAGGTACGACGAGCAGCGTGGGCTGAACCTCGGTGCGCTCGGACACGATGCAGACGCCGTGGGGACGGTGTCCGCAGTACTCGCCGATCAACTCGAGGAGCAGATTCAGCTTCGTAGAATCCTGCAGTTGCGTTGGCACGGTGAGGCGGGGCAGGCCGTGCAGACCTATCTTTCGGCCGAACAGGAAAAGGCTTCCCAGTTCCTTGCGTCGATCGAAGATTCTCACCAGACGATGTGTGCGGCCGTCGACGTTCTCCGTGACGCAGTGACCGACAAGGCCGAGCTCGTCGGCGGCCTCGACATCGACCTGGTGGACGGTAAGGACGTCGACCAGATCGATGCGATTCTGCTTGCGTCGGGAATGGAGTGCCTGCCGGTCGATCGAGAGTCGGTGTTCCCACGATTGGCGTCTGCGTTCGAGGATCTGAACGACGGTGTGCGCAGCGGCGATGTCTCCGACGAGTTCGCTGCCGAGGTGACCGAACGCTGCGGGCGCTGGATCGACACCGAGTTCGTTCCGCGCGTACAGGGCGCGTGCGAGGCCGTCCTCGCAGCATGCAGCGCCACGGACACCGCCGTCAGAGACTGTCTGAAGTTGGTGGTGGACATTCTGGGCAGTGTCCACGAGCCTTCGTTCGGCGGACTCGACGAGCGCAGTTGGGCACTCGAGCCCGGTACAGCAGTGCCGTGGACGGGGCCCGACAGCTCTTCGGTAGACCCGACTCCTGCCGGGATCGGTTCCACGCCTGCCGGTTCCGGAGCCGGAACAGCTTTCGGGCCCGCAGCTGTCGGGCCGCCAGCGGTCGGACCCGCCGCTGTCGGCCCGGCCGTCTCGCCACCCGGCGGCAACGCACTCGCCGGATCGGACAGCGTGGATCCGGCCGAATCCCAGATCGCCGACGGTCGTGTCGTCGATCGATTGGGGGACTCTCTGGACGGACTCGTGGATCTAGTCGTTGCCGAGATCGTCGACCGTGTCGACGACGCGCTGGCCGAGACGATCGACAGTGGAGATCTCCAGGGCTCAGGCGATACCGCACTCGACAGCCGGACAGGTGACGAGAACACCGAGGAAGCTTCTCCGGACGTGAGCGGCGACCGGCCACCCGAGTCGGACCCGTTGCCGCAGCCCGGGCAGTCGTGGCCCGCGGCCGGCGACGAGCGCGGCCATCTCGAGGCCGAGCTCGACGGGCATCGCGCCCGCATCGCACTCGAACACGACGGCACGGTGTCTGTCGAACTCGAGACTCCTGGACTCGGAACTCGCTCGTTCGAGCTCGGAATCGGACCGCTCGGCCTACCTCAGATCGTCGAGGTCCCCGGTGTCGTCGACGCGGTGGACGCACCGGCCCCGGCTGCAGCGTCGCCGCTCGAACCGGAACCCCCGTCCGAGCCGGCACCCACGGCAGAACCGGCACCCACGGCCGAATCCGTCGCAGCGGCGGAACCGGTGTTATCCGCCGAACCCGTGCCGGCTGCCGAACCGGCACCCACATCCGAATTCGACTCGGATGCATCGGTGCAGTGCACGCCGGAGTCACCCGACATCGAGCAGCCTGCTGTGCAGCATCCGGTGGTTGCGGATCGACCGGTCACCGATCCGCAACCCGCCGACATCGGTAGCGGTGCGGGCCTCAGTGAAGCAGGGGAGCTGTGAGCACCGACAGTGGGTGGCGTCGGGAGTTGCATCGAATACGAGACCAGCACCGAATCGCGATGGGGCGGGCGGCGGAGGCGTTGAGTCGGGCGCAGGCTCCGGCAATGGACCGAGGAGCACGGAGTTCGGCCGAGGCGAGCGGAGCGGATTTCGACGTCGAGCCAGGGTCGGGATCGGTGCTGCAACCGGCTCACCTGGACCGTCGCGAACCCACGCCGCACGTCGAGACCGAACCCGACGGACGGCCGAGGTCCTGGCTGGTCTGACGACAGCCGAGACTAGCCCCGTCCGAGCAGCGCCTTGATCGACGCGGACGCCTTGGGCTTGGGCTGCGCGTCGAGAGGCGCGTGTGGATCGACAGCTCGGGTGCCGTCGATCTCGCCGGTCGATCCGGCCAGTTCCTCGTAGTCGGAGTCACCGGTCAGATGGAACAGCAGGAAGGCCGTCAGGACGGCGCGGGTGCGCTGCTGAGTCTTGCGGTCGGGCTTGTTGATGCCCAGTGCGCCGAGTATCCGGCGGCCCTCGACGAAACCGTCCGCCGTCGAGCCGTCGATTCGGCGCAGGACAGTCGGGCCGTTCCAGGCCTGGGCGAGCGCGAGCGAGTTGTCGGTGAGCGAATCGGCGTTCGAGTTGTCTCCGACGACGAGTCCCGGCACGGAAAGGCCGGCTGCGGCGTCCTCGGACGAGGGCGCAGTCGGTGCGGGGAACAGCGCGGCGACGGCCTTGATGTCCGATCGTCGGGAGGCGGCGAGCACTGCGGTGCCTGCCCCCATCGCGTGGCCCGCCGTGGCGAGTTTGTCCGGATGCACGCTGATGTTGCCTGGGCCCAGTCGCACGCCCGTCATGATGTCGAGCACAGTGCCCAGATCGGTGGCGAGTCCGCGGTGTGAGGGCACGAGACCGCGCTCGGTGTCCGGTGCCGCAACCACGATGCCCCAGGACGCGAGATGCTTCAGGGTGTCGGTGTAATGACTGGGACGCAGCATCCAGCCGTGTGCGAAGGCGACGCCGGGCAGGCCGTAACCCTCGGCTGGGGTGTAGACGACACCGGGTTGCCCGGCGAGGGCCAGGTCGCCTCGCAGCACCTTGTGCGGGCCGCGCTTGGAGAGAGCAGATGCCAGCTTCTTCGGTTTCGCCACGAGAGAAGACGCTACCGAACCGCGGCCCGGCAGGGGGACACCGGACACGTCAACCTGAGCGAATGGGTCGTGCGCGCCCCGCCGAGTACCCTGATTGTCCATGTGCGGAATCGTGGGTTACGTCGGCCACCGCCCAGCTCTGGGTGTGGTGGTCGAAGCGCTTCGGCGTATGGAATATCGGGGTTACGACTCCGCGGGCATCGCCATTCTCGACGGTGCAGGAGCGACAGCCGTCGAGCGCAAGGCGGGTCGACTGGCGAATCTCGAAGCCGAACTGGACGACATCGGTACCGATACGTTCGTCGGCACCACCGGAATGGGTCACACCCGGTGGGCGACACACGGCCGTCCCACCGACCGCAACGCCCATCCGCATCGGGACGCGTCCGGAACGGTCGCGGTGGTGCACAACGGCATCATCGAGAACTTCGGACCGCTGCGTGCCGAACTGGAAGCGGTCGGGATCGAGTTCCTCTCCGATACCGACACCGAGGTCGCGGTGCACCTGGTCTCGCGGGCTTACGCCGATGGCCCGACCGCGGGCGATTTCGTGGCCAGCGCGAAAGCAGTTCTGCGTCGTCTCGAGGGTGCGTTCACCCTGGTGTTCACCCATTCCGATCATGCGGACACGATCGTCGCGGCGCGCCGCTCCACGCCGTTGGTTCTCGGCGTCGGCGAGGGTGAGATGTTCCTGGGGTCCGACGTCGCTGCGTTCATCGAGCACACCCGCAACGCCGTCGAACTCGGCCAGGATCAGGTCGTCGTCATCACCGCCGACGGCTACGACATCAGCGATTTCGAGGGCAACGAGGCGCAGGGGCGTCCGTTCCGAATCGATTGGGATCTGGCAGCCGCCGAGAAGGGCGGCCACGACTACTTCATGCTCAAGGAGATCCAGGAGCAGCCCGCCGCGGTGGCGGACACGTTGCTCGGCCACTTCGACAACGGTCGAATCGTGCTCGACGAGCAGCGACTGTCGGATCAGGAGCTGCGCGACGTCGACAAGGTGTTCGTCGTGGCCTGCGGTAGCGCGTACCACTCGGGCCTGCTCGCCAAGTACGCGATCGAGCACTGGACTCGGCTTCCGGTCGAGGTGGAACTGGCCAGCGAATTCCGCTATCGCGACCCGGTACTCGATCGATCGACCCTGGTCGTCGCCATCTCGCAGTCCGGCGAGACTGCGGACACTCTCGAAGCAGTTCGGCACGCCAAGGATCAGAAGGCCCGGGTTCTCGCGGTGTGCAACACCAACGGATCGCAGATTCCGCGTGAGGCCGACGCCGTGCTCTACACGCGTGCCGGTCCGGAGATCGGCGTCGCGTCGACCAAGGCCTTTCTCGCGCAGGTGACCGCGAACTATCTGGTCGGGTTGGCGTTGGCGCAGGCTCGCGGCACCAAGTATCCCGACGAGGTCGCGCGTGAATTCGCCGAACTCGAAGCGATGCCCGAGTTGGTGCAGAGGGTGCTCGAGACGGTCGAACCGGTTCGGGCACTGGCACGAGAGCTCTCGACGGCCACGACCATTCTGTTCCTCGGCCGACACGTCGGGTACCCGGTTGCGCTCGAAGGCGCGCTCAAGCTCAAGGAACTCGCGTACATGCACGCGGAGGGTTTCGCAGCGGGCGAGCTCAAGCACGGTCCGATCGCGCTGATCGAGGACGGTGTCCCGGTGATCATCGTGATGCCGTCGCCGAAGGGTCGTGCGGTGTTGCACTCGAAGATGCTGAGCAACATTCGCGAGATTCAAGCGCGTGGTGCACGAACGGTCGTCATCGCCGAAGAAGGAGACGAGGCCGTTCGGCCTTTCGCCGACGATCTCATCGAGATCCCGGCAGCCTCGACGCTGTTGCAGCCCCTTCTGTCGACGATTCCGCTGCAGGTGTTCGCCGCCGAGGTTGCGCAGGCGCGCGGCTACGACGTGGACAAGCCGCGCAACCTGGCCAAGTCCGTCACCGTCGAGTAGCGCTCGGCATGCGTGGTTACTACACACCCGAGCAGATTCGGAATGCGGAAGCGCCGCTGCTGAACTCGTTGCCCAACGGTGTTCTCATGCGGCGCGCCGCGTACGGCTTGGCGACCGTCGTGGCCGGCGAACTGGCTGCGCGCACGGGCGGCGTCGCCGGACGGCGTGTGACGATTCTGGTGGGCACGGGCGACAACGGCGGAGACGGTCTGTGGGCGGGGACATATCTGCGTCGCCGCGGTGTCTCGGTGTCGGCACTTCTGCTCGACCCGACGCGGGCGCACGCGGAAGGTCTTGCAGCCCTGCGAGCGTCGGGCGGACGAGTGGTGACTCGGTGCGGACCTACCGACATCGTGGTCGACGCCATCGTGGGAATTTCCGGCAAGGGTCCGTTGCGGCCCGATGCGGCTGCGGTGGTCGAGCAGATCACCGCACCGATCGTGGCCGTGGACATTCCCAGCGGAGTCGACGCGGAGACCGGTGCCGCACCGGGGCCGGCCGTGACCGCCGACGTGACGGTGACGTTCGGAGCGCGCAAGCCCGTGCATGTACTGGCCGTACCTCGTTGTGGCCGAATCGAACTCGTGGACATCGGCCTCGAGCTGCCCGCGCCGGCGATGGCGTCGCTCGAGCCGGCCGACGTAGGACGGGTGTGGCCGATTCCCACGGCCGCGGACGACAAGTACTCGCAGGGCGTGGTGGGTGTTTTGGCAGGCAGCGCCACGTTCCCCGGTGCCGCACTGCTCTGTGTAGGCGCGGCTGTTGCGGCCACCTCCGGGATGGTCCGCTACGTGGGAAGTGCAGGCACAGAGGTCGTGTCTCACTGTCCGGAGGTCGTTGCCGCCCCGGATCTCGACACGGCCGGGAGGGTGCAGGCGTGGGTGGTCGGTCCCGGTTTCGGCACCGACGAGGATTCGGCGGAGATCGTGCGTCGAGTTCTGGACACGGACCTGCCGGTGGTCGTCGATGCGGATGCGCTCACTGTCCTCGCACAGAACGAACGCTGGGTTGCCGGACGCGCCGCACCGACTTTGCTGACCCCGCATGCCGGAGAATTCGCCCGCCTGACCGGATCCGACCCCGCACCCGACCGAGTGGGATCGGTTCGAGATCTCGCCGCGCGTTGGGGCGTCACCGTTCTGCTCAAGGGACGGGCGACGATCGTGGCCGATGCGGACGGCACCACGTTCGTCAGCGATGCCGGAGGATCGGCCGCGTCGACCGCCGGCTCGGGCGACGTACTGTCGGGCATTCTCGGGGCCCTGCTCGCGTCGGGAATGGCACCGTCCACGGCGGCTGCCTGCGGAGCGAAGGTCCACGCCCTGGCCGCCGCCCGTGCGGCTCACGGGTCCGGTGGAGAGTTCGCGGCACCCATTTCTGCGAGCCCACTGTGTGAGGCCGTTCCCGACGCGATCCGAACCGTGCGCTCACTCCCAACGTGACCGTGGTCGTGCGTGGCCCACGTCCGACACCAGGTGTGTCACGACTTGTGGCACCCTGATCCGTCGTATCGGCGGCCCGGATGGCACTATCGAATGTTGTGAGTATCGGCTGCGACGACGAGAGGACCGATCCTCGGACGGGTTCGGGCGCTGTGGCGTCCGTCGACCTCGACGCAGTGGCTCACAACGTCCACATGTTGCAGCAGTTCGCCGGGGACGCCGCAGTGATGGCGGTCGTCAAGGCCGACGGATACAACCACGGTGCCGTCGAAGTCGCACGCGCCGCAGTGGCAGCGGGGGCGCAGGAGCTCGGCGTCACCACCATCGGCGAGGCCCTCGAACTCCGGGCAGCGGGAATCACGGTCCCGGTGCTGGCGTGGTTGCATCGAACGGATTCGGACTTCGCTGCGGCAATCGCCGGGCAGGTGGGGATCGCAGTGTCCACGGCCGCCCAGCTCGATGCCGTGGTCGACGCCGCGCGCCGAGTCGGCCGAACCGCTGATCTCACGCTCAAGATCGACACCGGGCTCAACCGCAACGGGGTCGCGGAAGCAGATCTCGACGACGTCCTCGACACGACGGCGGTTGCCGTCGCGGAAGGCACTGTTCGGTTGACCGGAATGTTCTCGCATCTTGCATGCGCCGACGAGCCGGGTCATCCGGCCAACGATGCCCAGGCGGAGCGGCTTCGAGACGCCGTGCGGCGCGCTACCCGCCGCGGAACACCTCCCGCCGTCGTGCATCTGTCCAACTCGGCTGCCACCTTGACCAGACCCGATCTCGGTTTCGACATGGTCCGCCCGGGTATTGCTCTGTACGGCTTGTCGCCGGTACCCGAGCTGGGGACATACGGGCTACGCCCGGTCCTGACGCTCTCGGCGCAGGTGGCGAACATCAAGAAGGTGAGCGAAGGTGAATCGGTGTCCTACGGCTACACCTGGACCGCTCCCGCAGACACCGTGGTCGCACTCGTCGCTCTCGGTTACGCCGACGGTGTCGTTCGCCGCCTCAGTGGGCGGTTCGGTGTGACCATCGGAGGTCGCCGCTATCCCTCGGTGGGGCGCGTGTGCATGGATCAATTCGTCGTCGACCTCGGTGGCGGCGGCTCGGGTGTCGCGGTCGGCGACGAGGCGCTACTGTTCGGGCCAGGGGACAGGGGAGAAGCGCACGCTCAGGATTGGGCGGATGCGCTCGACACAATCAGCTACGAGGTCGTCACCGGCATTCGTGGACGTGTTCGACGACGGTTCGTCGCCGCGCACTCAGGGGAGGCGACGAAATAGATCATGCTCGGATTGCTGCAGAGTATTGCAATTGTGGTGCGCGAGACGGCGTTCCGGTCCAACAAGGATCCGCTGGCCACCGAGAATCTCGACCTGATGGATGCCGACCGAGGCAGTATCGTCACCGCGGACGACGGCGTGCCGCTCGCGGTTCGCGAAGTCGGTCCCTCGGATGCCGAACTGACCGTGATATTCGTACACGGTTACTGCCTTCGCACGTCGTCGTGGCATTTCCAACGACGTGCACTCGAACAGCAATGGGGTTCGACGGTCCGCATGGTCTTCTACGACCAGCGCGGTCACGGGCGGTCGGGAGTACCGAGCCCGGAGAGTTGCACCATCGGTCAACTCGGCCTCGATCTCGATGCGGTGATTCGCTCGGTGGTACCCAAGGGCCGCATCGTTCTGGTGGGGCACTCGATGGGCGGAATGTCGATCCTGTCGATGGCGCGGCAACGATCGGACGTGCTGCGTCAGCGTGTCATCGGCGCAGTCCTGATCTCGACGACAGCTGCCGGTCTCGCGCAATCCGGGGTGGGCCGAAGTCTGCAGAATCCGGCCGTCGACGCGTTCCGGCTCGCGGTGCGGACGTCGCCCGGCTTCGTGCAGTTCGGTCGCGGAGCTGTGCGCGCACTCATCTCACCGGTACTGCGCGCGGCGTCTTACGGCACCAGGGTGTCCCCACGACTGGTGGCATTCTCCCAGTCGATGATCGACGACACGTCCGTCGTCACGATCGTCAATTTCCTCGAGACGCTCGAGTTGCACGACGAGTCCGAGGCCTTGCTGGAATTCGAGAACATTCCGGTATCGGTCGTGTGTGGCGACGAGGATTGGATCATTCCGTTCGCGAGCTCGGAGGCTCTGGCTCAGGCCCTGCCGCGTTCGGAGATGGTGCGTGTGCGCCAGGGCGGGCACCTGGTTCAACTCGAATTTCCGGAACAGGTCAACGGTGCGATCGCGCGCCTCGTGGCACGGGCAACGGAGGCCGCGGGCAAGAAGCGGCGGTGGGGCGTTGTCTGACGAGCCGCTGATCTTGCCGGTGGATGTCGAATTGGCCACTGCCGCAGACACTGCCGAGTTCGGCGCACGGCTTGCGGACGTTCTGGTCGCCGGCGATCTGGTGATTCTCGACGGCCCGCTCGGGGCCGGAAAGACAGCCATGACGAAGGGGATTGCGGCCGGACTCGGTGTGCAGGGCCGCGTCACCTCGCCGACGTTCGTGATCGCCCGTGAGCACCGGGCCGGGTCGCGGCCCCACGGTCTGCCGCCGGTTGCGCTCGTCCACGTCGATGCGTATCGGCTGGGGATGACGGGGCAGTCGGCGCTCGACGAACTCGATGCCCTCGACCTCGATACCGACCTCACGGACGCCGTGGTCGTGGTCGAGTGGGGTGAGGGATTGGTCGAGAAGCTGACTGACGGCCATGTGTCGGTTCATCTGACGCGTGACCCGGACTCCGACGTTCGACGCGCGACGGCACGCCGCGTGGAATCGGTGGTCACGCCGCAGCACTGAGCCCGGCCGGCTGTGCACGACGGCAGTGAGTCGGCATGCGAGCGTGCGGGTAATCTGAAACATCGTGCTTGTACTTGCCGTCGACACCTCGACCCCCGCCGTCACCGCAGGTGTGGTGAGTCTGACCGAGTCCGCCGTCGGTGCAGTGGCCACGACGCTCGCCACGCGGGTTCGGGTGGACGCGCGATCGCATGCAGAAATACTCACCCCCAACATCCTCGAGTGCCTGTCCGAGGCGCAGATCACCGCCGCCGATCTCGGTGCCGTCGTCGTCGGCGTCGGTCCAGGGCCCTACACCGGCTTACGGGTGGGAATGGCGACGGCAGCGGCCTTCGGTGACGCACTCGGTCTTCCGGTGTTCGGCGTCTGTAGTCTCGACGCCATTGCCTCGGATGTCTCCGAACCCGGGTCCCTGTTGGTGGTGACCGATGCGCGTCGACGCGAAATCTATTGGGCGCGTTACGAAGCGGGAGTGCGAGTCGCGGGACCCGACGTCGTGGCCCCGGCCGAACTGGACCGTGTGGGAGTCGACGCGGTCGCCGGATCGGCACCGCATGCTGCGGCATTCGAGCTTCCGGTTCATGATGTGCAGGCACCGTCTCCGGCCGGACTGGTCGCGGTGGCCGCCGCCGATATCGGCAGCGGGATCGTGCCCGGCCCGCTCGTCCCGTTGTACCTGCGCCGCCCCGACGCCAAGACGCTCGACGAGCGAGCCGCAGCGAAGGCTCCGAAGTGACCGTGTCGATCGAGTCGATGACGGCGGCGGATGCTGCTCGGTGCGCGTATCTCGAGACCGTGCTGTTCCCGGGTGACGACCCGTGGGCCGAGGATGCATTCATCGCGGAATTGGCCGCGCCACACAATCATTACGTCACCGCGCGAGAGAACGACGAGGTCGTCGGCTACGCAGGCATCTCGCTGCTGGGGCAGCCGAGCCGCGGAGCGTTCGTCGTCGGTGAGTCCGAGGTGCACACCATCGGAGTCGATCCGTCGCATCACCGCAGGGGAATCGGCGGGCGATTGCTCGACGAACTGCTGCGCGTGGCCGACGAGCACGGTGGGCCGGTCTTTCTCGAGGTCCGCACCGACAACGAGCCCGCCATCGAGCTGTACCGACGCGAAGGGTTCCAGATCGTGGGCACCAGGGCCGGGTACTACCAGCCGAGCGGGGCCGACGCCTTCACCATGCGTCGGCCCCAGAACACGAAAGGATCAGCCCGATGATCGTCATGGGTATCGAAAGTTCCTGCGACGAAACAGGAGTCGGGATCGTCCGCTGGGGCGGAGCGGGGACGTGCGAACTGATGGCCGACGAGGTCGCCTCCAGCGTCGACGAACACGCGCGGTACGGCGGAGTGGTGCCCGAGGTGGCGTCGCGCGCACATCTCGAAGCGATCGTGCCGACCATGCGGCGGGCTCTGGCGGCCGCGGACATCGAGCGGCCCGACGCCGTCGCGGTGACGATCGGGCCGGGGCTGGCCGGGGCGTTGCTGGTCGGGGTTGCCGCTGCGAAGGCGTACGCCGCGGCCTGGGGCGTGCCCTTCTATGCGGTCAACCATCTCGGTGGCCACGTCGCGGTCGATACGCTCGAGCACGGCCCGATGCCGTCGTGCGTGGCGCTGTTGGTCTCCGGAGGTCACACTCATCTGCTGCACGTCGACGATCTGTCCCGGCCGATCGCCGAGCTCGGGACCACGGTCGACGACGCAGCGGGGGAGGCCTTCGACAAGGTTGCGCGGCTCCTCGGATTGGGATACCCGGGTGGCCCGGCACTCGATGATGCTGCGCGCGAGGGCGATCCGGCTGCGATCGCGTTTCCCCGAGGCATGACCGGCCCACGCGATGCCCGTTACGACTTCTCCTTCTCCGGGGTCAAGACGGCCGTCGCTCGATTCGTCGAGGCCAGACAACGTGCGGGGGATCCGATTCCTGTCGCAGACATCGCGGCGTCCTTCCAGGAATCCGTCGCCGATGTCCTGACGATGAAGGCCGTTCGCGCGGCAACCGACGTCGATGTCGACACGATCGTGCTGGGTGGGGGTGCCACCGCCAACTCTCGCATTCGTTCGCTGATCGAAAGTCGCTGTACAGAGCAGGGTTTGACGCTGAGAATTCCGAAGCCGCGACTGTGTACCGACAACGGCGTGATGATCGCCGCACTGGGTGCCCACCTCGTTGCAGGCGGAGCCGAGCCGTCGGCGTTGACCGCTGTGACCGACCCCGGCCTTTCGGTCGCGACCAGTCAGGTGCCCGGCTGAGCGTCCTGCGTTGCGGCTGTGGTCTCGGACGAACGCGGAACCGACGGCTCGGCTGCCGACAGTGGCTCGGTCGGGGATCCGGACGCCGCGGGAGCTGCGACCGGCGGCGACCATACCGTCGGTGGTGCCGTCAGTTCCGGGGTGGGTTCCGAACCGCTGACATCGGTGGTGGGCACGGTGATCGACTCGGTCGGCACCGGAGTGAACTCGGGTGTGACCTCGGTAGTGGGCTCGGGCGTCGGGCCGGGAACGATCTCGGTCGTGTCGCTCGGGTCCGAGGACTCGATCGGTTCGGAGGGTCGAACCGGAGTCGTGGTGACCGAGGTCGGCGGCTCGATCGGGATCCCGGTGGTGGCATCGGGGGACGACGGGTTCGTGGTGGGGTCGATCGGCCACTCGATCCGCGGGAGGTCCGGTGCGGGACGCAGTGTCGGGGTACTGGTCGGCGGAGCGGTCGTGGTGAACCGCGCCGACGACCCGGTGGCGTCCACCGAGGTCGCCGTGGGGTCGGATCGATCCCCGGGGGTGCGTCCTGCTGTCGTCTGATCCTCGTCGGGGGAGTAGCCCCCGGTGGCCGGCGCACCGGTATCGCTGGATTCGGTCGCGGATCGCGCGGTACTTCCGGCCGGAGAGACGCTGGCATCGTCGGCAGGCGTCATCGTCTGCACGCCGTAGGCGAGAACGAGACCACCTGCGACGACGGCGGCCGCGATCGCACCGGAGTATCGACTCATCCGGGTCGCGGTGTTGCGCGTGGCCGAGACGAGTTGGTAGCCGCCGCCGTCGGCAGATGCGGCAACGGAGGCAGCGCCGACGGCAAGAACCGCGTCGGGCTCGGACATTCGAACGACCGGGGCGTGGAACATGTCGGTGAGCGTGGCGGCGAGCAGGGGGATGTGCGCCCCTCCACCGATCAGCACGATGACCTCGGGTTCGTGAGTGCTCTCGTCGAACACTCCTCGTACGAACTCGGCTGCGGTGCCGAAGATCGGGGTCGCGGCGGTGTCGAATGCGTCCCGGGTGACCGTCAGCGGGATTCCGCTGTAACGCGCGATGCTGACTTCGTCCGAGTGGGACAGCTGTTCCTTGACCGATCGGTACCGCGCGGACCCGATTCCGCGGTCGTCGCGGATGTCGTCCCGAAGGTTGTCACGGGTCATGTCCTGCACGAGGTTCCGGACGAGCACGTTGATGGCGTCGCCGCCGACGGCGTCCGATCGGCCGTGCGCCAGTACCTTGTCGGTGGTCCGATCGGTGACGGTGACCGACATGCCCGAGGCACCGAGATCGACCAGCGCGATCGTGTCGTATCGATCGATGAGGCCGGTGGTCGCCAGATGCGCGGACGCGGCAGCGGATTCGGGCACCAGTCGAACATCGCGGGTGGTGTGGGCCAGCGCTGCGCGAATTCCCGCAGCGTGCTCCTCGGTGCGGTAGGTGACGGCGATCGCGTCGGGGGTCCGGTGACCGGGAATCAGAGAGGCCATGAGTTCGATGGCCGAGGTGACCAGATCACCGATGTCGGTGTTCGCTTGGCGATCGGTGGATACGGTGCGGTATTCGACCGTGCGACTACCGTCGGTGTCGACGGTGACGAGGGCTGCGCACACGACCTCGGATCCGGTGGATATACCCACGCCTACTCGCATGCTGCACCTCCCGCCCCTGTGTACCTGTCCGGAATCGACTGCTCTGTGTGCCATGTCGCGGCACGGCTGTCGACCGTTATCGCTCGGACAGCTCCGTTATCGTAACGTTACTTCGTGCCTCATCGCGAGCGCGATATGCCGCTCGGTAGGTTCTTCGGTGAGAGTTCATAGCCTCCTACCTGGTCTTTCGATGGCTTCGCGGACGCCGGTAAAACAGCGGGAAACGACTCCGGTGTTCGGCGTTTCGGGTCCTGATTCGCCCGTTTTCGGATCTTTGCGGTGGTGCAGGAGGGCGCGTGCGCACGCGCGCGACCCACGTGTCACGAACCTGGCGAACCCAGCCCTTGAGTGCTGGCACTCTCGTGTATAGAGTGCTAGTTGGCACCGAGCGAAGTCCCGGCACCCGCGACGACGGGAACGAGTTCAGGCCGTGATTGTCAGAACCGCAGGAGAAGTACTTACACACAGCTGTCCGGGGATCCGACCCCGGACGCGTACCCCATAACTTTGGAGGGCTCAACGTGGCGAGCGTGAAAATCAAGCCGCTCGAGGACAAGATCCTCGTCCAGGCCAACGAGGCCGAGACGACGACCGCCTCCGGTCTGGTCATCCCCGACACAGCCAAGGAGAAGCCCCAGGAGGGCACCGTCGTCGCCGTAGGCGAAGGCCGTGTCACCGAGAAGGGCAACCGCATCCCGGTCGACGTCAAAGAAGGTGACACCGTCATCTACAGCAAGTACGGCGGCACCGAGATCAAGTACGCCGGCGAGGAGTACCTGATTCTGTCGGCACGCGACGTGCTGGCTGTCATCGCCAAGTAGGCCACAACGCATCCCGCCCCGGTATCCGATTTTCGTGTCGGTCCCGGGGCGGTGTGCGTTCGATCGAGTTTCTTTACTCGAAGGAGTAACACCGAAACATGGCAAAGCAAATCCAATTCAACGAGGAAGCGCGCCGCGCACTCGAACGCGGCGTCGACAAGTTGGCCGACGCCGTCAAGGTGACGCTCGGGCCGCGGGGACGCCACGTCGTCCTGTCCAAGGCATTCGGCGGTCCGACCGTCACGAACGACGGCGTCTCGATCGCTCGTGAGATCGACCTGGAAGATCCGTTCGAGAACCTCGGCGCGCAGCTGGTCAAGAGCGTCGCCACCAAGACCAACGACGTCGCAGGCGACGGAACCACCACCGCGACGGTCCTCGCGCAGGCGCTCGTGCGCGGCGGTCTGAAGAACATCGCCGCAGGTGCCAACCCGATCGCACTCGGCACCGGCATCTCCAAGGCGGCCGACAAGGTCGCCGAGGCTCTGCTCGCCGCCGCAACCCCGGTCGAGGGCAAGCAGGCGATCGCTCAAGTGGCCACCGTGTCCTCGCGTGACCCCGAGATCGGCGAACTCGTCGGCGAGGCGCTCACCCGCGTCGGCGCGGACGGCGTCGTCACCGTCGAGGAGTCCTCGACGCTGCTCACCGAGCTCTCGGTCACCGAAGGCGTGCAGTTCGACAAGGGCTACCTCTCGCCGTACTTCGTCACCGACGTCGACGCGCAGGAAGCAGTTCTCGAAGACGCGTACGTCCTGCTGTACCGCGAGAAGATCACCTCGCTTCCGGACTTTCTGCCGCTGCTGGAGAAGGTTGCCGAGAGTGGCAAGCCGTTGCTCATCATCGCCGAGGACACCGAAGGTGAAGTTCTCTCGACGCTGGTCGTCAACTCCATCCGCAAGACGATCAAGGCCGTGGCGGTCAAGGCACCGTTCTTCGGTGATCGTCGCAAGGCGTTCCTCGACGATCTCGCGGTCGTGACGGCCGGCCAGGTCATCACCGCCGATGTGGGTCTGAGCCTGAAGGAAGCCGGACTCGAGCTGCTCGGTCGCGCTCGTCGCGTCGTCGTCACCAAGGACGACACGACCATCGTCGACGGTGCGGGCACGCAGGACGACATCGACGCGCGCGTCGGTCAGCTCCGCCGCGAGATCGAGAACACCGACTCCGAGTGGGATCGCGAGAAGCTCGAAGAGCGTCTGGCGAAGCTCTCGGGCGGCATCGCGGTCATCAAGGTCGGCGCTGCCACCGAGACCGAGCTCAAGGAACGCAAGTTCCGCGTCGACGACGCTGTGGCTGCGGCCAAGGCCGCCGTCGAAGAGGGCATCGTCCCCGGCGGCGGTTCGGCTCTGACTCAGGCAGCGTTGGCTCTGGCCGACGACCTCGGCCTGACCGGCGACGAAGCCACCGGTGTGGCCGTGGTGCGCAACGCACTCAACGCACCGCTGTTCTGGATCGCCTCCAACGCGGGCATCGACGGTTCCGTCGTCGTCAGCAAGGTGGCAGAACTGCCGAAGGGACACGGATTCAACGCCGCGACCCTGACGTACGGCGACCTGTTGGCCGATGGCGTCGTCGATCCGGTCAAGGTGACGCGCTCCGCTGTGGTCAATGCCGCGTCGGTTGCACGCATGATCCTGACGACCGAGAGCGCGATCGTGGAGAAGCCGGAAGAGGCCCCCGAGCCTTCTGCCGGGCACGGACACGCTCACTGACGTTCGGTGACACCGAGAAAGCCCCCCAACCCGAACGGGTTGGGGGGCTTTCTCGGTGTTGGGGTGACTACACCGCGATGCGGCGGCGATTGTGACGAGCGTGCAGTTCCCGCTCGGTCTCGGACATCCCGCCCCAGATCCCGTAGGGCTCGCTGACGTTGAGAGCGTGTGTACGGCATTGAGCGAGTACGGGGCAGCTGCGGCACATTTCCTTGGCTCGCATCTCGCGCTGTGCTCGTGCCCGGCCCCGCTCGCCGTCCGGGTGGAAGAACATGGACGAATCGACGCCACGGCACAGGCCGTGCATCTGCCAATCCCAAATGTCGGCGTTCGGCCCAGGGAGGTGATTCGGCTGCGGCATGGAAACTCCTAGGGTGGTGTGGCTTCTCGGATTCGTGATCCGAATGTCGACAACGTTATGTGGATCGACGAAATCGAGTCAATAGTTCTCTGTCGTGGGCAAATGCATAGTTATGGGGCAAAGAATTAACACGGGCGATATTTACTTCGACTCACCCGCATGCGTGTCCTTCCTGTTGAAGAATCCGCCGACACGCGAGACGATGAGAGTGCACAGGCTGTGCGGCTGCCGATGCGGTGCGCTCCGACGCAGACGTCCCGCGGCGGTTCGACGAGACTCCAGCTGGATCCGACCGGAACCTTGTTGTCGGTATTTCTGCTGATCACAGCAGTGTCGGTGGTGCCGAGCGTAGTCCGGATCAACACCTCGGGCTCGACGTCGGTTCCCTCGACCGAGCCCGCACGGAGTGTCCGAGACGATCGCGTGGATCGCGGGGCGACGTTCGAGTGGGCGCGGATTCGGCAGGCTGTGCGTCGTGAGCCGAATGAGCGATCGAGTGTGCCGATTAACCTATTCGCCACACAGCGTTCAGATTCTCGTCTTCGAATCGGCCCGTGTTCACATTGTTAATTCCTTGAAAACTGCTTTCTGCGCACAGGAAACGATGCGCCGATGCCCCTTTCGGTCCGATAGCGAATTCGCCCCACGTAATAACGTCGCCACGAATCGGTAGGACTCGGGCGCGGTTCGGCGCAGGCTCAGGCCCTACCCTTGCGTCCGTGCCATCAGAGCAGAGCTCGCTGTTCACCGCGACGCAGTCCGAACTCTTCGACGCTGCCTTCGGCAGCAACCCCGGCCGATTTCCGCTCCCGGCCGCCACCGATTCGCGAGAGAGCTGGTTTCGCAGTGTCGCGTTGGCGGGCCAGGGTCGATACAGCGCCGCCGAAATCGAGCTTCGGAGGCATCGGCCCCGTGGCCCGGAACTTCGGTCGCTGCACGCCTCGACCAGAGCGTCGTGGCTGCGTCAGGTGGGCGAACACGAGCGAGCCCGCCGATTCGACGGCATGGCTGTCATTCTCGTCGGTCTCGTAGGGCCGTCGGAATCCGAGGACTCCGTTCAGGCCCGTAGCGATGCGCTGACCGGCCTGGCCGCAGATGCATTGGGAAGCGGACGGTTTCACCTCGCGGACACCCTCCTGGCCCGCAGTGCGGGCCAGCGGCACGGCCACGTCGGTCGGGGATCGTGGCGTCCGGCACTACGGGCGTCGTGGGTAGCGGCCGAGCTGGCGATGATGCGCGGCGACGGCCCAGGGGCGGTCCGACACGCCGAGAACGCTCGGGCTCTCGCCAACGATGCCGATTCGTTACGCCACATCGTCAAGACCGACCTGGTGGCTGCGGCGGCGCTGAGCTGTGTCGGTGAGACCGGTCGTGCTCGTGAGTCGGCCGTTCAGGTGGCCTGCGCTGCGGAGATGGCCGGGCTGCTGCCCCTGCGCTGGGCCGCCACGATGCTCTGCGAAGGAACAGGCGGGGTCGACGCCGGGATGGCCTCGTCCGCCGACCTGGCCGCCGCCATCGATCGCCTGGGTGGTTCGACGGTCGGTTGACCAGGACCTGGGTCGAAGGCGGACCGATCGGTTCGGTTGTGGCCGGGTGGTGTCGCTATCCTTGGTCTCGTTCCACCACCACGTGGAAGCGCTCCCAGGCGGGTGCGTACCTGTAACGCGGGGAAATTTGTCGACGATGAACAGTGCGGGTGAGGAGTTGGACTCTTTCGTCGTTGCCGCAGCGCAAGGCGATCGACTGGCTCTGTCCCGGGTCTTGGAATTCATCCGACCACTCGTCGTTCGGTACTGCCGAGCACGGGTCGGTTCGGCTGAGCGCGGTCAGCTTTCGGCCGACGACGTGGCGCAGGAGGTCTGTTTGGCAGTCATGACCGCCTTGCCGCGATACCAGGATCAAGGTCGTCCGTTCATGGCATTCGTGTACGGCATCGCGGCTCACAAGGTCGCCGACGCCCATCGCAGTGCCTCGCGTAACAAATCGGACCCGGCCGCCGAAGTACCAGATGTCGTGTCGATGGAGCACGGACCGGAGCAGCGCGCTCTCGAATCCGAGTCGAGTCGACAGATGACTGCACTGCTGGACACCTTGCCTGCCAAGCACCGCGAGATTCTGGTGCTCCGACTCATCGTCGGACTGTCGGCCGAGGAAACAGCAGCCGCCGTCGGCAGCACTGCAGGCGCTATCCGCGTGGCTCAGCACCGAGCTATCGCAAAACTGAAGAACGAAGTTGTGAGAGCAGGTGAAATGTATGGCTAGGGACAATGGTCACGGTGGCCCCGGTGAGACGCCGCGTCGCGGAATCTCGCGTATCGGTGAGCACGTGAACTCCACTGGACCGAAGCAGAACGATCCCTATGCCGACATCGGCGCAGACGGTGGTCCTGTGGACCTCGTCGCCGTACGTCGTGACGATGCGTTCATCGACGCGATCAGTGGCGACGGACCGATTGCCACCGATGACGCAGACGAGTACCAACTCGCCCTTCTGTTGGCCAATTGGCGAGCAGACGTGATCACGCCGGCCATGCCGGCCGGACCCTCCCTCGACGTGGTCGTCGCCTCCGTCGAACGCGAGAAGCTCGCCGCCGACATGGCGCGCTCGAGCTCGGCCAACCGCGGTGGACGCATGCGTCTGCTGCGTCCCATCGCCGGTGCCGCAGCCGCGATCGCCGTCGTGATGGGTGGTCTGGTGGTCATCTCGTACAACTCGACGCCGGACGATCCGTTGTGGAGCGTCAAATCGGTCGTCTTCTCGGAGCAGGCGGATTCGACTGTCGCTCAGATCGATACGACGTCGAAGTTGCAAGAGGCGGAGAATCTCCTGTCCTCGGGGGACACCACTGCCGCTCGCGCACTCCTCGACGGTGCGTCGAACAGCAGTTCCGCTGTTCTCGACGACGGTCAGCGCGCCGAGCTCGACCAGTGGCTGGCACGTCTGCTGCAGGAGTTGCAGGCACTGACGGTGCCCGCGCCTGTCCCGCCCCCGGTTCCGGTCGTTCCGGCTCCGCTCCCCAGCCCGGAGGTCTTCGTGCCACCGGCACCGGTGGATCAGGTCACGCCCGATACCACGGGTGTGCAGAGCACTCCGGCTCCGGCAACGACGACGCCCGAGGTTCCGCCCACGACGACGACGCCGAGTCCGACAACGACCACCGACGTCACACCGACGGTGCTGCAAGAGCCCGATCAGCCGACGGCAACCGCCGGAGGCAGCAGCTCCTCGGAGAACCGCGACCGTATGTCGGTTCCCTCCGGCGGCAGCTGACAGGTTCTCGATCCTTCACCGGACACGAAGAAGCCCGACACGATCATCGTGTCGGGCTTCTTCGTTGCGAAGTGTCGGAGGTCAGCTGTCGAATCCGTCGCCGTGCAGCGCGTCGTTCATCGAAGCGTCGGCGAAGCCTCGGCAGTAGTCCCAGGTCACGTAGGCGTCGGGTACGGGGTCGTAGGCAGGCTCGTGCGGCCGGACGGTGCCGTCGACGAGCAGCTGGAGCAGATTCGCACGCAGCATGTCCCAGTCGTGGTAGTGGTCCTGCTGGCAGTCCTCGCAGCACACGACGAGACCGCGGATGCCGCGGTGGCCCAGGAGAGCCTCGTAGACAGCCAGGTCCGCCAGGTCCTCTTCGACGGCCAATCGCTCCTGAGGATCGAGGGGCTGGCCTGGCTCGATGGCGTCGAGGGCGGCCGACGGGTCGGCTGGGTCTCCGGCGAACGGATCCGGGGGTAGACCGGGAGGCAATTGATCGCGCACGCCTCCACGGTACGCAGGACTGGTGGGTCTGCGCCAGCCGTTCGAACGCGACATGCCGGACGTACCTGCCACCGACAACGCCGAGGACCGGGGTTTCGGTGCTCGAAGCCACTCACAGCGAGACGCATTCGCACTGGTTGTGCCCTAGCCGATACCATGGTTCACGGCGCTGAACAGATGAGTGCAAGTGCCGAAACTCCATCCGTTCTCCAATCCCGCACTGCGGTGCGCCTGCGAGCTCTCACCGGCCGCACGCCGCGCCGAAGTGCAACCAGGCTCTAGGGAGGGCCAGATTCGCATGAGTAGTCCCGGAGCCCACGTCCGCACAGGCGGCGACGATCCCAACAAGGTCGCGATGCTCGGCCTCACGTTCGACGACGTCCTGCTGCTGCCGGCCGCTTCGGATCTGATTCCCAGCTCGGTCGATACGTCCAGCCAGATCACCCGCGAGATCCGCTTGCGAGTGCCGCTGGTCAGCTCGGCCATGGACACCGTCACCGAGGCCCGGATGGCCATCGCCATGGCCCGCGCAGGCGGTATGGGCGTGTTGCACCGCAACCTGTCACTGCAGGATCAGGCGTCCCAGGTCGAGACGGTCAAGCGTTCGGAGGCCGGGATGGTCACCGACCCCGTCACCTGCAAGCCCACCGACTCGTTGGCCGAGGTCGACGCCATGTGTGCGCGCTTCCGTATCTCCGGTCTTCCCGTCACGGACGAGACCGGCGCGCTGGTCGGTATCATCACCAACCGCGACATGCGATTCGAGGTCGATCAGAATCGCCGCGTCGCCGACGTGATGACCAAGGCCCCGTTGATCACCGCTCAGGAGGGCGTGACTGCGGAAGCTGCGCTCGGCCTGCTGCGCCGTCACAAGATCGAGAAGCTGCCGATCGTGGACGGCAAAGGCGCGCTGACCGGCCTGATCACCGTGAAGGACTTCGTCAAGACCGAGCAGCACCCCGATGCCACCAAGGACCGTGACGGTCGACTGCTGGTCGGTGCCGCTGTGGGCGTCGGGCAGGATGCCTGGTCTCGGTCGATGGCATTGACCGACGCCGGAGTGGACGTCATCATCGTCGACACCGCGCACGGCCACAATTCGCAGGTGCTCGAGATGGTCAGCAAGCTCAAGGCGGAGGTGGGCGACCGCGTTCAGGTCGTCGGCGGCAACGTTGCCACCCGCGCGGGCGCACTCGCTCTCGTCGAGGCAGGCGCGGATGCGGTGAAGGTGGGAGTCGGACCGGGATCGATCTGCACCACCCGTGTGGTCGCAGGTGTCGGTGCTCCGCAGATCACCGCCATTCTCGAAGCCGTGGCCGCGTGCAAGCCGCACGGTGTGCCGGTCATCGCCGACGGCGGTATGCAGTTCTCCGGTGACATCGCCAAGGCTCTCGCCGCCGGTGCCTCGACCGCCATGCTCGGATCGTTGCTGGCCGGAACCGCAGAGTCTCCGGGTGAGCTGATCCTGGTGGGCGGCAAGCAGTTCAAGAGCTACCGCGGAATGGGTTCGCTCGGCGCGATGCAGGGACGCGGGGGAGCGAAGTCGTTCTCCAAGGACCGCTACTTCCAGGACGACGTGTTGGCCGAGGACAAGTTGGTGCCCGAGGGCATCGAGGGTCGCGTCCCGTACCGCGGACCGTTGAACCAGGTCATCCACCAGCTCACCGGTGGTCTGCGCGCTGCGATGGGGTACACCGGGTCCACCTCGATCGAGGACCTGCAGAAGGCTCAGTTCGTACAGATCACGGCGGCCGGGCTCAAGGAGAGCCACCCCCACGACATCACGATGACCGCAGAGGCCCCGAACTACACCACCCGATAGTCGCTTCGGCCTGTTTGGGCCGATTCGATTCGCTCCCGAAGTAGAAAGGTGCGCGCGTGCGCGACCTCGTTGAAATCGGCATGGGCAGAGAAGCCCGCCGCACCTACCAGCTGGACGACATCGACATCGTGCCGTCCCGTCGTACCCGGTCGTCGAAGGAGGTGTCGACGGCATGGCAGCTCGACGCGTACCGCTTCGACATTCCCCTCCTCGCGCATCCGACCGATGCTCTGGTCTCGCCCGAGTTCGCGATCGAGCTGGGTCGACAGGGTGGGCTGGGGGTCATCAACGGTGAAGGGCTGTGGGCGCGCCACTCGGACGTGCAGGCCAAGATCGATCAGCTGATCCACATCGCCGAGACCGATCTCGATCCCGACGCGCCGATCGCCTTCCTGCAGGAACTGCACGCCGCACCGCTCCGGCCGGATCTGCTGGCCGCAGCGGTCGGTCAGGTCCGTGACTCCGGGGTGACCGTCGCCGTTCGGGTGAGCCCCCAGAACGCTCGCTCGCTCACCCCTGCCCTCGTTGCATCGGGCCTCGATCTGCTGGTCATCCAGGGCACGATCATCTCCGCCGAGCACGTGGCACACGGCGAGGACGAGCCGCTCAACCTCAAGACCTTCATCGCGGAACTCGACGTTCCCGTCATCGCCGGCGGCGTGAGCGATCACCGCACCGCACTGCACCTGATGCGTACCGGTGCGGCAGGCGTCATCGTCGGTTACGGCTCGGTCGAAGGTGGCACGACCACCGGTGAGGTGCTCGGTATCGGCGTTCCGATGGCCACCGCCATCGCCGATGCGGCCGCGGCGCGTCGGGACTACCTGGACGAAACCGGCGGGCGCTACGTGCACGTCATCGCCGACGGCGACATCACCACCTCCGGTGCGCTCGCCAAGGCCATCGCCTGCGGGGCCGATGCTGCGGTTCTCGGTGCTCCGCTGGCCGTCGCTGCCGAGGCTCCCGGCGGAGGTTGGTACTGGCCGTCCGCCGCGGCGCATCCGTCCATGCCGCGCGGTGCGCTGCTGCCGATGTCGGCGGGGGACCGTCCGAGCCTGGATCAGGTGCTCAACGGACCGTCGCGTGAGTCGTACGGCTCGATCAACCTCGTCGGCGGACTGCGTCGGTCGATGGCGAAGTCCGGATACTCCGAT
Organism: Rhodococcus sp. 05-2254-2; assembly: GCF_002259095.1. Classification (NCBI taxonomy): domain Bacteria; kingdom Bacillati; phylum Actinomycetota; class Actinomycetes; order Mycobacteriales; family Nocardiaceae; genus Rhodococcus; species Rhodococcus sp. 05-2254-2. Next base: position 293,167 of record NZ_NOZJ01000003.1, read on the forward strand.
CTCAAGGAATTCCAGAAGGTGGGCCTGAACGTCAGGGCCTGACGACGTCTGTTCCAAAGGGCGCGTACTCCTCTAGCACGGGGGGTGCGCGCCCTTTCTGCTGCATGGCGTCCACGTAAGTCGACCCTGGGTTGGTGATACCTCTCGTAACAGCTAGAATCGCTTGTGGCGGTAGTCACATGGGGGTGTGCATACTGTTCGACAGCATCGGATGTAGCGGAGGTCACCATGGGTTCAGCTGTTCGCGCCACGGATTACGACGTCTTGATCGTCGGTTCGGGCTTCGGCGGAAGTGTCACCGCGCTGCGCCTGGTGGAGAAGGGATACCGCGTCGGCATCCTGGAAGCCGGGCAGCGCTTCGAGGACAAGGACTTCGCGAAGAACAGCTGGGACCTCAAGCGTTTCCTGTGGGCACCGAGGCTCGGCCTCTACGGCATCCAGCGCGTACACCTGCTGCGCGACTGCCTCATCCTCGCCGGTGCCGGAGTCGGCGGCGGTTCGCTGAACTACGCGAACACCCTCTACAAGCCTCAGGCACCGTTCTTCGAGGACAAGCAGTGGGCGCACATCACCGACTGGAGCAGTGAACTCTCCCCGTTCTACGACCAGGCCACCCGCATGCTCGGCGTCGTGCGCAACCCGCACATGACCCCCGCCGACGAGGTGATGAAGTCGGTTGCCGAGGACATGGGCGTTGCCGACACCTTCATCCAGACCCCGGTGGGCGTGTTCTTCGGAGACGAGCCCGGCAAGACCGTCCCGGACCCGTACTTCGGCGGCGCAGGTCCCGAACGCACCGGATGTATCGAGTGCGGCGAGTGCATGACCGGTTGCCGCCACGGAGCCAAGAACACCCTGCTGAAGAACTACCTCGGCCTGGCCGAGCGCGCGGGAGCCGAGATCGTGCCGATGACGACCGTCACCGGTCTCGTTCCGCGATCCGACGGCACCTGGGACGTCGACACCGAACGCACCGGCGCTCGGCTGCGCAAGGGGCGCAAGACCTACAGCGCAGCCAACGTCGTGCTGGCGGCCGGCACCTGGGGCACGCAGAACCTGCTGCACAAGATGAAGGACACCGGCGCGCTGCCCCGTCTGTCGGACACGCTCGGGGAGCTGACACGCACCAACTCCGAGTCGATCGTCGGAGCGGCCAAGCTGGCGGTCGATCCGAACATGGACCTCACCCGCGGAGTCGCGATCACGTCCTCGTTCCATCCCAGCCCCAACACCCACATCGAACCGTGCCGCTACGGCAAGGGCTCGAACGCGATGGGCATGCTGCAGACCCTGATGACCGACGGCGGCGGACGAGTGCCGCGGTGGCTCAAGTTCGTGTTCGCGCTGATCGCGCACCCGATTCAGTTCCTGCGCGTCGTCAACGTCCGGCACTGGAGCGAGCGCACCATCATCGCGCTGGTGATGCAGAACCTCGACAATTCGATCACCACGTTCACCAAGCGTGGTGCCTTCGGCCGGAAGATCTCGAGCAAGCAGGGGCACGGCCAGCCCAACCCGACGTGGATCCCCGAGGGCAACGACGCCACCCGACGCATCGCGAAGAAGATCGGCGGCGTCGCGGGCGGTACCTGGGGAGAATTGTTCAACATCCCGCTCACGGCCCACTTCCTCGGTGGGTGTGCCATCGCCTCGGATGCCGAGCACGGTGTCATCGATCCGTACCACCGCGTCCACGGCTACCCGACGCTCAGCGTGGTCGACGGGGCCGCCGTATCGGCCAACCTCGGAGTGAACCCGTCGTTGACCATCAGCGCGCAGGCCGAGCGTTCCGCCGCACTGTGGCCGAACAAGGGTGAGCTGGATCTCCGTCCGGCACAGGGGCTGCCGTACCAGCGTCTCGATCCGATCGCCCCGAACTCTCCGGTCGTCCCGGTGGATGCTCCGGGTGGTCTGCGACTGCCGATCGTGGAGATTCGGTCGGGTTCCTCGGCGATGCCCGTCGAGCATTCGGGTGTTGCATGAGTGCTGGAACAGTCCCACTAGACTGACCCGGTGACCGACTCCTCTGCACACGATCCCGCACACGCACGCCCGGTTCTCGTCGTCGATTTCGGAGCCCAGTACGCGCAATTGATCGCCCGCCGTGTGCGCGAGGCCAACGTGTACTCCGAGGTGATCTCGCATACCGCGACGGCCGAGGAGATCGCAGCGAAGGACCCTGTCGCGCTTGTGCTTTCCGGCGGACCCTCCAGCGTCTACGCCGAGGGCGCGCCCGAGCTCGACTCCGCTCTCCTCGACCTCGGCATCCCCGTGTTCGGCATCTGCTACGGATTCCAGGCCATGGCCCAGGCCCTCGGCGGAACCGTCGAACACACTGGAACGCGGGAGTACGGGCGCACTCAGCTCAGCGTGGACGGCGGTCGTCTGCACGACGGTCTGCCCGCAACGCAGCCGGTCTGGATGAGTCACGGTGACGCGGTCACCGCGGCCCCGGAAGGCTTCACCGTCACGGCCACCAGCGCAGGTGCGCCGGTGGCTGCCTTCGAGAACGAGGGCAAGCGCATGGCGGGCGTGCAGTATCACCCCGAGGTTCTGCACTCCCCGCACGGGCAGCAGGTGCTCAGCCGATTCCTGCACGAAACGGCTGGCATCGCCCCGGACTGGACTGCGGCCAATATCGCCGACGCTCTGGTCGACGCAGTGCAGGAGCAGGTGGGCCCCACGGGCAAGGCCATCTGTGGCCTCTCGGGCGGCGTCGACTCCGCCGTGGCGGCGGCACTGGTGCAGCGGGCCATCGGTGACCGTCTGACCTGTGTCTTCGTCGACCACGGACTGCTGCGCGCCGGCGAGCGTGAGCAGGTGCAGCAGGACTTCGTGGCCGCGACCGGAGCCAAGCTCGTCACGGTCGATGCGGTCGACACCTTCCTCGGCGCGCTCGAGGGCGTCTCCGACCCGGAGGAGAAGCGCAAGATCATCGGCCGCGAGTTCATCCGGAGCTTCGAGGGTGCCGTGGCCGAGGTGCTGGGCGAGAACGCCGAGCACGGCGACGCCGTCGAGTTCCTGGTGCAGGGCACGTTGTACCCGGATGTCGTCGAGTCCGGGGGCGGGTCCGGTACCGCGAACATCAAGAGTCACCACAACGTCGGCGGACTGCCGGACGATCTGCAGTTCGCCCTGGTCGAGCCGCTGCGTGCACTGTTCAAGGACGAGGTGCGTGCGGTCGGACGCGAACTGGGATTGCCCGAGGACATCGTCGGCAGGCAGCCGTTCCCCGGACCCGGCCTGGCGATCCGCATCGTCGGTGAGATCACCCGCGACCGTCTGAACACGCTCCGCCATGCCGATTCGATTGTCCGAGAAGAACTTACGGTCGCGGGCTTGGATCAGCAGATCTGGCAGTGCCCGGTGGTGCTGTTGGCCGACGTGCGTAGCGTGGGAGTGCAGGGCGACGGCCGTACCTACGGGCACCCGATCGTGCTGCGGCCGGTCTCGAGCGAGGACGCGATGACGGCCGACTGGACGAGGCTGCCGTACGACGTGTTGGAAACGATCTCGACTCGGGTGACCAACGAGGTTCCGGAGGTCAACCGAGTCGTTCTCGACGTCACCAGCAAGCCGCCGGGCACCATCGAGTGGGAGTGACGGCGTCAGTTCTTCCTGCTGGGGCCCAGTAGAAGCGCGAAGCCAACGACCACCGCGGCGACGACGAACACCCAGCGGAACTGGACGTCGCCCAGGGCTGCGATCGCATCTCGGCCGATGAGTGCTGCGACCGAGACGACCATGGCGGCGAGGCCGGCGAGGAGCAACAGTGCCGAGGGGCCGCGTCGGCCAGAGGTGTGATCCTCGGTGTCGGAATCGGCGCTGCCGTGGTCGAGTCCGATGCGGTCGGTCTTGTTCTTCTTCACGGGTTCTCCACCTTCAGTTCGCCGAGTGCCAGATCGCCGACGATCGTCAGAACCGGAGTATCGGTGGTGCCAGGGCCGAAGCGTGTCTCGGTGGGGCACTGACCGATCGCCGCCTCGCACTCCACGATCACGTTCATCGAAGCGGGCACGGTGACCGACGCGCTGCCCAGCGCCACATCGATCTCGACTGTGTGGTCTTCGGCGAGTTCGAGGCCGGTGAGGTCGAGGTTCAGCTCGCCGGCCCCGACGTCGTAGGAGGGGTCGAGCTCGGCGGCGGTGAGTGGGGCGATCGTCTGATTCCCCGACACTCTGTTGTTCAGGTCCACCGGACCGACCGCCGACGCCAGAACGACGAAGCCGGCCAATGGTGCTGCGACCACCAGCAGTCCGTAGCCCTTGCGTAGGAACGCGCCCAATACGAGTCCCACGGAGATGATTGCCAGAGCGACGGCACCGACACGGCCCGGTGATGCCCAGTCTCCGCCGGTAGCCGAACCGACTGCCGCGGTGACTGCGGCAGCGAGCAGAGCCAGGCCGAGAAAGCTTGCCGTCCAACGTGATCGGCGCTTGCGTTCGATCGCCGCAGGCGGAAAGGTGCCTGTCGGTTCGGGAAGATCCCAGGCGAACGGGGCCACACCGAGCGGATCCCACGACGGGGGAGTCACGGTCGGCATGTCGGTGTGCAGGTCGGCCGGCTTCTCGGCGGATGCGGTCGACTTGCTCAGGTTCACGGTGTGCGCGTCGGCGTCGATGCCGGTGTGCTCGAGGGGCTTCGGCGTCGGAACGTAGCTTTTCGGCAGGGTCGTGTACGGGGTGTAGCGCTCGTGCTGGAACTGTGGCGGACGATACTGCGCGGCCGTCCACTGCTCGGCCGACGTGCTGGGTGAGCCGAAAGGCATCGGAGCATAGCGATTACGGGAGAACTCCGCCGTCCGCATGTACGGCGGCGGCTCCGGGCACCGTTGGTGCAGCAGCCACAGTCCACCGAGCATCGCCACCAGAGAGATCAGCCCCGAACCGCCGAGTCCGACACCGACCGGGCCGATGGTCGACACCGCGATGACCAAGGCCACTGCCACGACCACCATCTTGGTCGTCGAATCGGAGCTGTTCCCACGCCCGACCAGCGACTCCGCACCCGACGCCGTGTCACCGGCGCGGTTGAGCACCAGCCACCCCGCCAGATACAGCACGATGCCGGTACCGCCGAACAAGGTGGAGACGACGAACGCGATCCGAATCAGAACGGGGTCGACGTCGTAGCGGTAGCCGATACCGGCCGCAACACCCGCCACATGCCCGCGTTGCGGCAAGCGGTGCGGACGGGTGCGCCACATCTGCTGAAGTTGATCCGAGACGGTCACGTTGCTCATGCCAATCATCGTGGCGGTGCCGGTCGAGAAACACATCAGGGATACCCCTGATCTTCGTCCCCGAGATCGGGCCCGCCTCGACGGACCCGCGAAACATCAGGGCGAACCCTGATGCGACAGATACCCGGTCCGTGCCAGGATCGAGGCGTGCACCCTGTCGACAATCCACCCGTTGACGCCGCCCGCACCACATCTTCCGAAGCCGGCGACGTGCCGGTCACCCATGCCGTTCCTCTTTTTCCTGCCGCTCCAGCCCGCACCGCTCCTGCCCCCTATCAACGACGCGGCGGCGGACGCATCGTCGGCGGCGTCGCAGGTGGTCTCGCCGATCATCTCGGCGTCGACGTGTTCAAGGTTCGGGTCGCATTCGCACTGCTCGCCGCGTCGGCCGGTGCCGGAATTGCCGCCTACGGACTGATCTGGATGTTCACGCCCGCGGGCGAGGACACTGCGCACCCGAGTGCCGCCGAACGTCAGCGTGCGCTTGGGTTGGCTGCCATCGGTCTCGGCCTCGCCGTCGGGCTCGCCTGGCTGCTCAGCGGCACAGCTGCGTCGGTGATCGTGCCGGTCATCGTCGTGGTGATCGGTGCTGCCCTGGTGTGGCGCGAGTTCGACTCCGAGGGCCCGCGAACGGCTCTGGGGCTCCCCAAGCATCCGACCGTGTTGAGTTGGGCGAGGGTCGTCGGCGGAGCCACGTTGATCGTGCTCGGTCTGGCCGTGGTGGTGCTCGCCCGCGTCGACCTGGCGGCGCTGCGCTCGTCCTTGCTGGCGGTGGTGGTCACTCTCGTCGGCGTCGGCCTGTTGACGGTTCCCATCTGGCTGCGCACCTGGCGTGCGCTCGGTGCCGAGCGGTCTGCGCGCATCCGCAACGACGAACGCGAGGAAATCGCGTCGCACCTGCATGATTCGGTGCTGCAGACACTTGCCCTGATCCAGAAGCAGTCCGATCATCCACAGGAGGTGATGCGGTTGGCGCGCGGCCAGGAGCGTGAACTACGCAAATGGCTGTTCGACGGTGGCGACACCGACAACTCGAACTTGTCCGATGCGCTCGAGACCATCTCCGGTGAGGTCGAGGATCAGCACGGTGTCACCGTCAGACCGATCACGGTCGGTGACGTGCAACTACTGCCCGACGACGTCGAATCCGGCCTGTCCAGGGAAAGCTTCACCGCTCTGCTGGGTGCAACCCGAGAAGCACTGGTCAACGCGGCCAAGCACTCCGGTGAGACCAATATCGACCTGTACGCCGAAACCGAACCGGACCAGGTCAGTGTTTTCGTTCGCGACCGCGGCACCGGATTCGACGAGTCCGCGGTACCCGAGGATCGACAGGGCCTGGCGAAGTCCATTCGGGGACGCATCGAGCGCCGCGGCGGCACGGTGCAGGTACGGTCGACCGTCGGCAAGGGAACCGAAGTGCGAATCTTCATGCCCCGCAACGGTGCCTCCGTGACCACCGAATCATCCGAATCCACCCAGCAGGAGCAGCCGACGTGACCGAACCTTTCCGCGTTTTCCTGGTCGACGACCATGCGGTGTTCCGTTCCGGTGTGCGAGCCGAACTCGGCCGCGAGGCGGACATCGAGGTAGTCGGGGAAGCGGGAGGCGTCGCCGAGGCGGTCTCGGGAATCGAATCGACCAAGCCGGACGTGGTGTTGCTCGACGTGCACATGCCCGACGGCGGCGGCGTGGCCGTGTTGAACCGCATCTCCGAGGGGCCGGTGTGCCTCGCCCTGAGTGTGTCCGACGCCGCCGAGGACGTCATCGCCGTCATCCGTGCCGGGGCGAGGGGATACGTCACCAAGACGATCTCCGGCTCGGAGCTCGCCGACGGTGTTCGACGCGTCGCCGGGGGAGATGCCGTATTCAGCCCCCGCCTGGCCGGGTTCGTCCTCGACTCGTTCACCGGTCGCAGTGCCGCTCCGGAGCCACCGCTGGATCCGGAACTGGATTCGCTCACGCCCCGTGAACTGGAGGTGCTGCGGTTGTTGGCGCGCGGGTACACCTATCGTGAGATCGCCGAGGATCTGTTCATCTCCGTCAAGACCGTCGAGACGCACGCCTCGAACGTTCTCCGAAAGACTCAGCAGTCCAACAGGAATGCGCTCACCAGATGGGCGCACAAGCGTCGAATCGACTAGGTGACCGATCTCGCTTGACCTTCGACCTACCCGAAGCCTCAGGATTTCCCCATGACTGATTCGGCCGAAGAATTCCTGACCATCGGTGTGTTCGCTCGCGCGAGCGGGCTGACCCCCAGTGCCCTTCGCTTCTACGACGACTGTGGATTGCTCGTGCCGGCATCCATCGACGCCAGGTCCGGTTATCGCTACTACACCCGAGCACAAGCGAAGCGAGCGAACATCATCCGCCAACTCCGCGAGATCGGGATGCCACTCGATAAGGTGGCCTCCGCCCTCGACGGCGACGGAGCTGCAGCGGTGGAGATGGTGGATCGGCACGTCGACGAGCTTGCCGCACGCGCCCGGGCAGCAGCCGAGGCTGCGGTGTCCATTCGCCGATTGTTCGACGAAAAGTACTGCACGGCAACGGTATCTGCTGCCGACTTTGCGTCGGCGGTGGAACAGGTCGCGTCGGCGGCCGGAACGAGCGAGGAGTTTCCGGTGCTGCGGGGCGTGTTGGTCGAGGTGGACGGGGGCACTGTCACGCTCACCGCGACGGATCGGTATCGACTCTCCACCCGCAGCCTCGTCGCGCAGAGCTCACCCGGTGCATCCTGGTCGCGTATCGCAGCGGTCGGCTCTCTCGGGTCTCTACCCGCGTCGGGGAACTGTGCGTTGACGGCAACCGACGACGCGATGATGCTCGAGTCCGAAGGCGTCCAGCACACCGTGGATCTCGTCGACGGCGACTTCCCCGACTGGCGGACGATCATCGACGGTCTGGCTCCGACTGCGACGCGGGTTGTGGTGCAACGAGATTTCGTTCCCCTCGACAGCGGCACGCTGCGGATCGACGCAGGCCCGGACGGCCTGACGGTCGAGGGTGTTGTCGTCCCCGCACGGGTCACCGGTTCCGAGATGACGGTGTTCTTCGATGCGGCCGTCCTGCAGGCTGCCGTCGCATCGGCCGTCGGACCGGACCTGATGCTCGATATCGCCGCGCCGGATCAGCCGATGCTGGTGCGGTCGGCAGTCGACGGCGCTCTGACGACGCTGGTGATGCCGGTTCTCGGCTGAGCCATGGGTGACGTGCCCGAAAGTTCTGGGCTACATCGTTCTGGGCTACATCGACTTTCGATGGCGGGTACTTGCCGATCCCCATCGTCGACGCGTGGTTGCGGGTGCTGTCGGGGCGGGGAAATCCGATGCGGAGATCGGTGCCGATGGTCAGATCACAAGCATGATCACCAGAACGAGAACGATCACGACGGCGAGCACGAGTCCTGCGAGGATCGCGGTCGACGGAATCGACGTTCGGTCACCGATGACGTCCTCGATGCGCATCAGAACGTCGTCGATCGGGTTCTTCTTCTTTTTCGGCAGGTCGAACGGTGGTGGCGAATACGTGGACGGGACCGGATTGGCTTGGCTCTCACCGGGTTGCACGGCCGGTAGGCCCGCGATGGTTCTTCCGAATTCCCGCGACGGACGGCGAGATTCGGAGACCGGTGTCGAGCGCCTGGCCCATGCCGGGACCACACCGTCCGCAGATGTCAGCGGCGCCCCGCGCAGTTGAGCTATGGTGCCGCGCTTGCTGATCGCGGCGACGATGATCTCGTCGCGGGCCTGCGCCATGGTGGGGCGTCGGGCAGGATCGGGCTCGAGCATGTGCAGCAACGGTCCCGTGAGATCGCCACTGCGGGTGGGAGCGATGATCTGCCCCTTGGCAACTCGGTGCAGCAGTGCGATCGAATCGTGATCGATGTCGAACGGCGGTTTGCCTTCCATGGCCGTGTACAGCGTTGCGCCGAGGGAGAACACGTCGCTGGCCGCGGTGGGGTCCTGTCCGCGCGCGACCTCGGGTGCGAAATAAGCCGGGGTACCGGTGATCACGCTGTCGTCGGCTTCTTCGACGTCTCCCTTGGCGCGGGAGATACCGAAGTCGCTGATCTTGACGATGCCCAGATCCTTGCCGCGATCGGCGATCAGAATGTTGCCCGGCTTGATGTCGCGGTGCACGATTCCGGCCTCGTGTGCCTCGGTCAGTGCATCGGCGATCTGTGCGCCGATCTGTGCGACCTCGAACGGTGGTAGCGAATCGGTGGTGCCGAGGGCCTGCGCGAGACTGCGCGAGGACAGGTATTCCATGACCAACCACGGCTCACCGTCGACGAGAGCGACGTCGTGCATCGCGATGGCGTGCGGGCTGGAGAGTCGGGCAGCGATGCGACCCTCGCGCATGGCCCGGTTGCGTACTTCCTCGGCCTGCTGAGGGGTCAGTCGAGTGGTGGACGTGACCTGCTTGACGGCCACCTGACGGTGCAGAAGTGTGTCGGTGGCGAGCCATACCGCGCCCATGCCTCCACCGCCGAGTTTGCCGGCCAGGCGGTATCTGCCTGCCAGGAGGTAGTCGGGCCCGACGCCCCGTCGAACACGCTGCTGATCCGTCACGTCCACAGGTTAGTTGACGATGGCGGGACGTGCCTGCAGCCCCGGAACGGAGGCATCTACCAGGGGCTTCGGCATCACCTTGACGAGTTGCCGTCCGAGCGGCTTCACTGAGTGCAGATCGAAATTGTGTTCGAATGCGCCACTTCCCGCGTCCGTCGAACACCGAAGTTTCGGCTCGATTTTCTACGCCGCGAAGGGGAGTGACATGACTGTATCGGGAGCTTCTGTCACGCCGGATGCGCTCGACGGGTTGTCGCTGCCGGAGCGCGTGGCGTTGCTGCGTAGCCGGATGGCTGCCGTGCCTTCCCGGGGCGAAACGGCGTCGGTGCGCATCGAGAATTCGGACCCTGTCGAGCCCGTGATTCAGGAACCGTCGACGCAGCGCCCAACCCGTCAGCGGCCCGTTCTGCCGGTGCCCTCCGCGCTGATCGAGGTACTACCGCACGGCGGCCTGGTGCGTGGAACGGTGGCCTCGGTATCCGGTGCCGGCTCGCTCCTGATCGGGTTGGTGGCTGCGGTGACCGGTGCCGGTGGGCATGTCGCCGTCATAGGGCAGCCCCGTTTCGGGATTCTGGCCGCGGTCGAGATGGGCGCACAGTTGAGCAAGCTTGCCCTGATTCCCGATCCCGGTCCCGATCCGGTGGAAGTGGCGGCAATTCTGCTCGACGGTGTCGACCTCGTCGTGCTCGGTCTCGGTGGTCTGTCGGTATCTCCCACTCGGGCCAGGGCCGTGGTGGCCAGAGCACGTAGCAAGGGCTCGACGCTGCTGGTGACCGATGGGCACTGGGACGGGGCAGAGTTACGACTGGACGCATCGGTCCACGGATACGACGGCCTCGGCACGGGCCGGGAGCTTGGTCGCGGCCGACTGCGCGGCGTCCGTTTGTCGGTGTGCGCTCGCGGCAAGGCGATGCGGCCCCGCACCGTTCGACTCGACCTGCGTTCGGAGAACGGCCGCATCGAGTGGCATGCCGAGGGGCGCGAACAGAATCCGTTGTCGATCGCGGTCTCGACATGAGCATCGACCGCTCCAGCCGTGTTCATGCCAACCGTGTTCTGGCACTGTGGTGCCCCGATTGGCCTGCCGTTGCAGCAGCTGCCCAGGCCGATCTCCCTGCGACGCATCCTGTGGTCGTCACCTCGGCCAATCGGGTCGTCGCGTGCTCGGCGACGGCACGCGCATCGGGCATCAAGCGTGGCCTGCGCCGTCGGGAAGCGCAGGCACGGTGCCCGGAAGTGCATGTCGCTCTGGCCGATACCGATCGTGATGCGCGACTGTTCGAGCCCGTGGTCTCGGCGATCGCCGCCATCGCACCGGGAGTGGAAGTGCTGCGACCGGGCCTGCTTGTTCTTTCTGCCCGCGGCGTCGGACGGTATTTCGGTACCGAGCATCGGGCCGCGGAACGGCTGATCGACGAAGCGTCGGCTGCCGGTGTTGAATGTCAGATCGGTATCGCCGACGAGCTGTCCACCGCGGTCGTCGCCGCGCGGTATGCGCAGGTGGTGCCGCGCGGCGGGGGTGCAGGCTTTCTCGCGCCGTTGCCAGTGGCGGAACTCTCGGCGGAACCGAGCATGTCTGCTGCCGATCGCGGTGAGCTGGTGGATCTGTTGCGGCGCTTGGGTCTACGAACCATCGGCGACTTCGCTGCACTGTCTCCGGGGGATGTGGCGTCCCGGTTCGGTACCGACGCGGTGTTGGCGCATCGCAGTGCACGAGGCGAGCCCGAGCGTCCGCCGTCGGCCAGGGCTCTTCCACCCGACCTGGATGTGGAGTACCTGTGCGACCCGCCGATCGATCGGGTCGACGCCGCTGCCTTCGCCGGGCGCGGGTTGGCCGAGCAGCTGCACACCAAGCTTGCCGCCGCTGCCGTTGCGTGCACTCGGCTGCTGGTGCATGCCAGTACCGGTAACGGTGAGAACCTGTCGCGGATCTGGCGCTGCGCGGAGCCGTTGACGCCGGAAGGAACAGCCGATCGTGTGCGGTGGCAACTGGACGGCTGGATCACCGGGCGCAGCGAGAACAAGCCGACGTCCGCGATCACCGTGCTGCGGCTCGAACCGATCGAAGTGGTGGCCGCGGGTGAGCTGCAACTGGGGTTGTGGGGCAGTGTCGGCGACGAGGACGAGAGGGCGCGTCGGGCATTGGTGCGCGTGCAGGGTCTGCTCGGTGGCGAATCGGTGCTCGGTGGTGTGCTCAGTGGTGGTCGTGGGCCGGCCGAGCGGATCACGTTGCGTCCGCTCGGCGACGAATTGGTGCCGATATCCGATCCTTCGGCTCCTTGGCCGGGATGGCTACCCGAGCCTGCTCCGGCGGCAGTGATCGAGACACGTCCGACAGTGACGTTGATGAATCGAGCGGGAACCGGAATCGGCGTCACCGATCGTGGGGTGTTCGATGCGCCCCCGTCGCGGTTGCGCTGGGGCACCAAGGAATGGGAGTTGACGGGTCTGGCGGGACCGTGGCCGGTGGACGAGCGGTGGTGGGACAGTGGCCACGCGGCGACGGGTCCGACGGCGCGAGCCCAGGTGGTGCTCGACGACGAAAGGGCCTTGCTGCTGGTCTTCGACGAGGGTCGGTGGCGGGTGGAAGGAATCTACGAATAGCGGCACCGCTACCGTCGAAGGAATGCAGATGATGTCCGAGACGGTCGACCTCGATGGCGTCGATATCGCGTATCGCTCGTTCACCCCGCTGGGGCACGCGAACTCGAATGCGGCACCGGTGATGCTGGTGCACGGCATGGGCGGTGACAGCACAACCTGGGATCGGTTCACCCGGGCGCTCACCGCGCAGGGCAGCCGGGTGATCACCGTCGATCTGCGCGGACACGGCAAGAGCGCGCACACGTCCACGTACGAGTTCGATTCCTTCGGGGCAGACCTGCTGGCGCTGATCGACCACCTCGGGCTGAACGAAGTCGATCTCGTCGGACATTCCCTCGGCGGATACGCGGTCTCGCTCGTTGCGCAACGTCGCCCGCAGCTCGTTCGTCGTCTGGTACTCGAAGAGCTGCCGATACCGATCAGGCCGGGGGACGCTCCGCCGACCCTGACCGGCAAGATGCCGTCGATCACCGAGCTCTGGCACGCAGCGACCAGCGTCGTTCTGCATCCCCGCGCGGTACTCGCCTTCGATCGCTCGATGACCGCCACTGCTCTCGAACAGTTCCGTCGTCCGAATCCGAAGTGGTGGGCGTCGTTGGCAGACATCGCTGCTCCGACGTTGGTGCTTCGCGGCGGTCCCGGCGGCATGGTCGATCCGGAACGACTGGACGCGATGGTCTCCGAGATCTCGACCTGCCGCGTCGAGGCGTTTCGCACCGGACACAGCATTCATCGCGACGGCTACTCGGCGTTCGAGGCCGCAGTTCTCCCGTTCCTGACGCATTAGGGTCTCGGACATGACTATCGGTGCGCTCGATCGCAGAATGCTGGGCTGGTCGGCACTGTTCGTCGTATCCCAGGCCAACATTGCCCGACTGCTCGGCCCGGCAGCTTCGAAAGTGCTTGCCGTGCAGACGACGTGGTCCGCCGAGCGTTATCGGCAGATCCTGGCGAGCATGGACGAGACCGAGATCGCCCGGTTCCGCAGCCACTATCTACCCGATTTCGTCCATCCGGCGATCTACGCCGTTGCATTGCGTGCCGGCGCGAGGAGCCTGGCGGACAAGACCCCGCTGAGCCCTGCAGTGACGACTGCATTGGCCGTCGCACCCGTGGCCTCTGCTGCCGGCGACTACATCGAGAACATCGTCGGACTGATTCTGGTCGACAACCGCGAACAGATCACCGACACCGTCGTCCGCGCCACCACCGTGGTCAGCACCGTCAAATGGGTACTGGCCATCGGCACTCTGACATACCTGAGTCAGGGATTCCTGCGTGTCTGGGGAAAGGCACTGCTGCGCTGACCCCGCCGGTCACCAACTGGTGCCGGGAACCAATCTGCCGGCGCGACGGATCACTTTGCCGATGCGTGCGCTCGGAGCTTTCGGATCGTAGGGCCGGACTCGGTAGGGCACCATTCCGTCCTCGAGAGGTACCTGCGCTTCTCCTTTGGCAGCCGCGGACTCGGCGAACGTGCGGTAGTGCTGGTGCATCGTGCGGTCCTTGCCCTTGGGGGCGAAGATGGCTCCGAACTGTCCGAGCGTTCCCAGCGGCGTATCGATGCGTTTGGGCTTGTCGCTCAATGCGCGGATCACCATGGCCGCGGCCTTCTCCGGTGAGAACACCGGGCCGACGTTCTTGTCGCCCGTCGGGGTGATCATCGGAGTGTCCACCAGCGGCATGTGGATCGTGGTGTACGTAATTCCGTCCGAGAGTGTTTCTGCCGCAGCAACATCGGTGAACCCGTCGAGCGCTGCCTTGCTGGCCACATAGGCCGAGAACCGAGGGGGGTGTCCCAGGACGGCAGCGCTGGAGATGTTGACCACGTGCCCGAACTGACGTTCGCGCATGTGTGGCAGCAGCGCCAGCACCAACCGAATTGCCCCGAAGTAGTTGACGGCCATGGTGCGCTCGTAATCGTGCAACCGATCGGTGGAACGGTAAAGCGAGCGGCGGATGGATCGCCCGGCGTTGTTGACCAGCATGTCGACATGACCGTGTTCGCTCAGAACGGTTTTCACGGTGTGCTCGACCGACTCGCTGTCGGTCACGTCGCACGGGTAACCGTATGCGGTGCCACCTGATTCGCGAATTCTTTCGACCACGTCGTCGAGTTGATCCTGCCCGCGTGCGAGAAGAATGACCACTGCGCCCTTGCGTGCGGCCGCCTCGGCGCTGGCCCGGCCGATGCCGGAGGAGCCGCCGGTGATGATGATGTGACGACCGAACAGTGATCCGCGCGGATCGTTTCGGCGATTGCGCTTGGGATCGAAGTTCTCCCGCCAGTAGGTCCACACGCGATCGGCGTACGTGCGCAGTGGAGGCGGTGCAATCGAGCTGCCCTGCAATGCTTTCTGCGTCGCTGCCGACTCGAACACCGTGGGCAGGGTCAAGTGATCGAGCATCACCGGAGGTACGCCGAGATCACGGAGGGCGGCGTCGCGTTGCTTGCGTACGGCTCGGTATTTGGGGGAGACGACCGGAGCGACCAGTGCACCCGGTACGTCGACGATCTTCGCTCGCGATCCGGCTGCCGACGAGAATGCGGAATACACCTCGGCCATGGATTGCGGACTCGTGTTCACCAGATGGAACACGCTGCCGGAAGAAGTGTCTCGATGTACGAGCTCGACGATGGCGTCGGCGACGTAATCGACCGGAACGAGGTTGGTGGAACCCATCTTCGGCACCGTGATCGGTATGGCCGAAGGCAGCTTGGCAAGTTCGGCGAAGAACGGGAAGAAGTAGTACGGGCCGTCCACTTTGTCGATCGCACCGGTCTCCGAGTGGCCGATGATCGCCGCGGGCCGGTAGACCCGCCAGTCCGCAGCGCTCTCTCGCACCAGCTTCTCGGACTCGAATTTGGTGCGGTGATATGCCGTCGGAAAGGCTTGACCGAGGTCGAAGTCGTTCTCCGAGAACGTTCCTCGGTGATCGCCCGCGACGGCGATCGACGAGATGTGGTGCAGGCGAGCCCCCGTCTTCTCGGCGAGACGAATCACCGAGGCCGTTCCGGCGACGTTGGTCGGGGTCTGCTCGTCGCCCGCGGTCAGATCGTAGACGGCTCCGAGGTGGAGGATGTGGTCGATGTCGGAAGGCACGTCTCGGAGTCCGAGCTCCGGCTCGGTGAGGTCGCCGACCAGCGGGTGAATTCGGTCGCCGCCGTCGAGGTGCTGTGCCAGTCGCTCGAGTCGTGCCACCGAACTCGGACGCACCAGCACGTGGATTGCCGCGAGTGCATCGCGTTCGAGCAATCGGGGCAGCACGTTCTTCCCGAGAAACCCGGTACCGCCGGTTACGATGAAGTTCGCCATGCGAGCCGACCCTACTCCGAAGTAAGTTTCGGTGCTAGTGCCCGATACCGGCTTTTTCGTGCACTTTCTTCATCCAGGCGGGTGCCCACCAATTGGCCTCGCCCATGAGTTTGACCAAGGACGGAACCAGCAACATCCGGATGATCGTCGCGTCGATGATCAGGGCCAGAATGACTCCGACGCCGAGGAACTTCATGATCGACAGACCCGAGATGGTGAAGGCACCGGTGACGACGATCAGAATCAACGCCGCCGCAGTGACGATGCGTCCGGTGCGTTGGGCTCCGAAGATCACCGCTTCCTCGGTAGTCGCTCCCGCCGCGCGGGCCTCGACCATGCGCGACATCAGGAACACCTCGTAGTCGGTCGACAAGCCGAAGATGACCGCGAGGATGAGAACGACGAACGTCGACTCGAGCGGTCCTGGGGTGACGCCGAGCAGGGATGCTCCGTGGCCCTCTTGGAACACCCACGTGAGTGCGCCGAAGGTTGCGCCCAGGCTCAGTCCGGCCATCAGTACGGCCTTGACGGGCAGCACGATCGAGCCGAACGCGAGGAACAGCAACACCAGCGTCGAGACGACCATGATGGCGATCATCACCGGTAGCCACTTCGCGATGGCAGCATTGCCGTCGTCGACGTTGGCTCGTCCGCCGCCGACGAGGATCTCGGTGCCGTCGGGCGGGGCGATCGAGCGCAGTGCAGACACTGCCTCGGATTGAGATTCGGCCTCGGTCAGGCTGCCGGTCGGCTCGCTGTAGGACGCCTGAAGTGTCACGAAATCGTCTTTGGAGCCCAGGAATTCGGCGCGAGCGATACCCGGTGTGGATTCCACAGCCGAGGTGAGGGCTGCGATGGGTGCGCCCTGAGGCTTGACGCCGTCCAGGCCGCGAAGAACCACGGTGGCACCCTCGCCGGTGGATTCGAAGTCGGTGCCGAGCGTCTCGAACGCCATGCGCGCAGGATTGTCCTTCGGCAGCGCCGTGTAATCGACCTCGCCGAGCGAGACCTTGAGAATCGGGGTGGCGATGATCAGCAACCCGGCGACGATGACGGCCGCGACGATTCCCGGATGCTTCATCACGCGGGTGACGACGCCGCCCCAGAACTTGTGTGCCCGTGCATCGCTGCGATCGGACGCGGTACGCGACCACGTCCAGGAGTTGATGCGGGGGCCGAGAATCGCGAGCAGCGCCGGAATCACGGTCAGGGACAGAACGGCCGCGCTCGCCACCGCCGCCATGGCCCCGAACCCGAGGGATCGGATCACCGCCTGCGGGAAGACGAGCATGCCCGCGAATGCGCAGATCAGCAGCAGTCCGGAGAAGACGACGGTCTTGCCTGCGGTGGACACCGTGCGGACGGTCGCGTCGAACGGCGTCGACCCGCCGCGTAGTTCCTCGCGGAATCTGCTGACGATGAACAGTCCGTAGTCGATGGCAAGGCCGAGCCCCAGTAGCGACGCGACATTGATGGAGAACGAGCTGACTTCGGTGAACTCGGTGAGCACCCGCAGGATGGCCAGGGAACTGAGCACGCTGAGGATGCCGACGAACACCGGGACCGCTGCGGCGACGACCCCGCCGAAGATGAATATCAGCAGCAGCAACGTGATGGGAACAGCGATGATCTCGGAGCGGACGAGGTCGCGTTCGAGGGTCTCGCTGAGCGATACCCCGACCACCGATGCGCCGGCGAACTGCGATTCGACGCCGGGTACTTCGAGCTGGGGCGGCAGGTCGCCGAAGGTGTTGAACGTGACGCCCGAGTTCGCCCCGAGGGACACCGTCGCCAAGGCCTTGGTTCGGTCTTTCGAGATCAGAAATTCTCTGCTGACCGGGTCTGCGGTCCAGTACGAGTTGACGTTGCCGAGGGTGTATCGACCCGTGAACTCGTCGATCGTCGCTTGCACTCGGGGGCCGATGTCGTCGATCGTCTCGCCCTCGGGTGCGGTGTAGATCGCCACGATGTCGGGAGTCGGTTGGCCGATGCCCTGTACGAGCCGTGCCACCTCGGACGATTCGCTGCCTGCGTCTGCGTAGCCGCCCTCGCTCAGTTTCGAGAAGACGCTCAGTCCCAACACCCCGCCGACCGTGACGACGGCGACGACGACAGCCAGCACCCATCGTTTGTGCGATACGACGAACGAGGCCCAACGGGTCACGACGGTGCTCCGGCTCTGTGGAAGGGGTCAGTGGCGACTCGACTGTAGTTGATCGTGTCGGACCCTCGTGCTCTCATTAGAACAAGTGTTCGATGCAACGGCGATGCGGTGAGGGGAGGGCTCGATGGGATGGAACGACGGACCACCCACGTGGTCGGAGATGGAGCGCGTCCTGTCCGGACGTCCCAAGCCGGCGGCCGAGGGCGACGGCGGCGACAGCCCGGCTTGGTCGCGAAAGAGGGACGTCTACGACCGCACCATCGACAAGCCCGCGCTGTCCACGACGCCGTATGCAGAATTGCATGCGCACTCTGCGTTCAGCTTTCTCGACGGTGCCTCGCAGCCCGAGGAGATGGTCGAGGAGGCGGTACGCCTGGGCCTCGAGTCCATCGCCATCACCGATCACGACGGTTTCTACGGGGTCGTGCGCTTCGCCGAGGCAGCCAGAGCTCTCGGCATCGGAACCGTGTTCGGTGCCGAACTCTCACTGGACACACATCGATCCCGAGCCGGGGAGACCGATCCCGACGGCACTCATCTACTGGTGCTCGCTCGCGGCCAGGAGGGGTATCGCCGGCTCTCGCGTCGGATCGCGGCCGCACACCTGGCCGGCGGGGTCAAAGGCAAGCCGCAGTACGACATCGACGAACTCACCGAATCAGCGGGCGGGCACTGGCAGATTCTCACCGGTTGTCGGAAGGGCCATGTTCGGCAGGCACTCTCGCGCGGTGGTCCGGAGGCGGCCGAGTCCGCGCTGCGCACTCTCGTCGACCGCTTCGGGGCCGATCGCGTCACCGTCGAACTCACCCGGCACGGAATTGCCGACGACGACGAGCGCAACGACGCGCTCGCGGCACTGGCTCGCAAGTACGGTCTTCCGACGATCGCAACCACGGCCGCGCACTACGCCAGTCCGCGCAGCAGGAGATTGGCCATGGCGATGGCCGCTGTGCGCGCTCGGAGCAGTTTGGACGAGGCTGCCGGTTGGTTGGCACCGACCGGCGGCGGACATCTACGGTCCGGATCGGAGATGGCGGAACTGTTCGAGCACTATCCCGGCGCGGTGCGCGGTGCCGTCGAGCTCGGTCGTGAGTGCTCGTTCGATCTGAAGCTGATCGCGCCACGCCTCCCGCCCTTCGAGGTGCCCGACGGGTACACCGAGATCAGCTATCTGCGTCGACTCACGTTCGAGGGGGCCGCCCGTCGGTACGGCTCGCAGTCGGCGAACCCGGCGGCGTACTCGCAGCTCGAGTACGAGCTCGACATCATCGAGAGGCTCGAATTCCCCGGCTATTTCCTGGTGGTCCACGACATCGTCCACTTCTGCAAGACACACGACATCCTCTGTCAGGGAAGAGGTTCGGCGGCCAACTCGGCTGTCTGCTTCGCGATCGGCATCACCAACGTCGACCCGGTGGCGAACAAGCTGCTGTTCGAGCGGTTCCTCGCACCCGAGCGCGACGGGCCGCCGGACATCGACATCGACATCGAATCCGATCGTCGAGAAGAGGCGATCCAACACGTCTACGCCAAGTACGGCCGCACTCATGCCGCTCAGGTGGCCAACGTCATCACCTACCGCGGCAAGTCGTCCGTGCGAGACATGGCCCGTGCGCTGGGCTTCTCACAGGGGCAGCAGGACGCATGGAGCAAGCAGATCACCCGCTGGTCCGGAATCGGTGATCAGGAGGGCGACGGTATTCCCGAATCGGTTCTCGAACTCGCGCGGCAGATCGAGGGCTTCCCGCGGCACCTCGGCATCCACTCCGGTGGCATGGTGATCTGCGATCGGCCGATCGCGGACGTCTGCCCGGTGGAATGGGCGACGATGGAGAATCGCAGTGTGCTGCAGTGGGACAAGGACGACTGTGCCGCAGTGGGTTTGGTGAAGTTCGACATGCTAGGCCTCGGCATGCTCTCGGCGTTGCACTACATGATGGACCTGATCGCCGAGCACAAGGGCATCGATATCGAACTCGCCTCGATCGACCTGTCCGAGCCTGCGGTGTACGAGATGCTCCAGCGAGCCGATTCGGTCGGGGTGTTCCAGGTCGAGTCTCGCGCGCAGATGGCCACTCTGCCGCGGCTCAAGCCGCGCAACTTCTACGATCTGGTGGTCGAGGTCGCGCTGATCCGTCCCGGTCCGATCCAGGGTGGTTCGGTGCACCCGTACATCAAGCGCCGCAACGGACTCGAGCCGGTGATCTTCGAGCATCCGTCGCTGAAGAAGGCACTCGATCGAACACTCGGAGTGCCGCTGTTCCAGGAACAGCTGATGCAGATGGCCATCGACGTCGCCGGCTTCAGTGCCGCCGACGCCGATCAACTGCGCCGTGCGATGGGGTCGAAGCGATCACCGGAGAAGATGGAACTGCTGCGTGGGCGGTTCTACGACGGGATGCGCGATCTTCACGGCATCACCGGCACGGCGGCAGACCGAATCTACGAAAAGCTGTCCGCATTCGCCAATTTCGGTTTCCCCGAAAGCCATTCGCAGAGTTTCGCCTCACTGGTGTTCTACTCCTCGTGGTTCAAGCTGCACCACCCGGCGGCATTCTGTGCCGGCCTGCTGCGCGCTCAACCGATGGGTTTCTACTCACCGCAATCCCTGGTCGCCGACGCCAGGCGGCACGGTGTGCTCGTCCACGGTGCAGACGTGAACGCCAGTCTCGGCCATGCGAATCTCGAGGCGGACGGCCTCGAGATTCGCATGGGGTTGGCCGATGTGAAGTTCATCGGGACCGCAGTGGCCCAGAAGATCGTCGACGCGCGAGACGCACACGGGCCCTACACCTCGTTCCTGGACTTGACGGGACGCGTCGAACTGTCGGTGGCGCAGGCGGAGTCGCTGGCAACGGCAGGCGCACTCGGGTGCTTCGGCATCACTCGCCGAGAGGCACTGTGGGCTGCGGGTGCAGCGGCGGGGGAGCGTCCTGGACTGCTCCCCGGCATCGGAGCGTCGACGAAAGCGCCTGCGCTACCGGGAATGTCGGATCTCGACCTGGCCTCGGCCGATGTCTGGGCAACCGGTGTGTCGCCGAATTCCTATCCCACGCAGTTCTTTCGAGATCGGCTCGATTCGCTCGGCGTGACTCCCGCGAACCGGCTGCTGCAGATTCCGGACGGAGACCGAGTGCTGGTCGGCGGAGCGGTGACGCATCGCCAGCGGCCGGCAACTGCCGGAGGCGTCACGTTCATCAACCTCGAGGACGAGACCGGGATGGTCAACGTGGTGTGCTCGGTCGGGTTGTGGGCCAAGTACCGCAAGCTGGCGATCACGGCTCCGGCGTTGCTGATTCGGGGAAAGGTGCAGAACGCCGAGGGCGCGGTGACCGTGGTGGCCGATCATCTGCAACTGATGGATCTTCGAGTCGCATCCAGATCCAGGGACTTTCGCTGACTCTCGAGCTAAAATTTGCATAGCCTTGCCTAAGTGCTACTTTACTGCTCAACCAAAGTTCCAGTAAAGATCGAGCAATGGAGTACACCGAAGTGAGAACGTTCCGCGCCCCCCGCCTGCTTGTCGCAGCCGCCGCGACCTCGCTGCTCGTGCTCGGTGCGTGCAGCACCGACTCGGCCACAGGTGAGTCGACCGACGCCGCAACCGTCACCATCGAGACGAACAACGGCAGCATGGAGGTTCCCGCGAATCCGGTGCGCGTGGCGGCACTGGACAACACCTCGTTCGAGACGCTTCGGGCGTTCGGTATCGAGCCGGTCGCTCTGCCCAAACCCATCATGCCGTCGACGGGCTTCGAGGAGTGGATCGACAACGATGCCATTCTCGACGTCGGAACACATCGCGAACCGAACCTCGAAGTGGTCAGCGAAGCAGAACCCGATCTCATCATCGGCGGCTACCGATTTCAGGAGTACACCGACGAGCTCGGCCAGATCGCGCCGACCATCGACATCTCGCCCGACGACGAGAACTTCGTCGACACTCTGAAGACCCAGACCGAGACACTCGGCGTCATCTTCGACAAGGAGGACCGGGCGGCCGAGATCATCGCGGCCCTCGACGCCGCGGAGGCTTCCGCCGCAGCGCAGACCACCGGGCAGACGGTGTTTCTTGCCAACGTCAACGGCGGCAAGATCGACAACGGTGCCGCGCGCATCGGTCGTCTCCTCGAACCCCTCACACTGACCGACGTATTCGCAGGGCAGGCGGGCGATGTCCATGGTGACTCGGGTCTGGCACCGGAGACCATCGCTCAGGCCAACCCCGATTGGGTGATCGTTCTGGACCGCGACGCCGCAGCGGGTGAGCCCGGTTCGTCCCCCGCCAAGGCCGTCTTCGATGCACAGGAAGCCTTCGCCGACACCACCTTCACCACCGAGGACCAGATCATCTACCTCGATCCGTTCTTCTACACCCGCGAGGGAATCCAGGCGTACACCGAAGCATTCCAATCGATTTCGGACGCGTTCGAGAACGCCGCGTAGGCCCCGGCGAACACCGTTCGACGCATTGCCGACATGACGAACAAGAGACTCCTGCTTGCCGCGATCGTGGTGGTCGTGACGCTGTTGACCGTCGCGTCGCTACTCGTCGGTGGATACGACATCACCGTCGCCTCGATGGTCGACGATCCCGCGGCCAGAAACATGTTCCTGATCTCGCGGGTTCCGCGCACGCTGGCGTTGATCTTCGCAGCCATGGCCATGAGCATCTCCGGGGTGATCATGCAGATGATCACCCAGAACAAGTTCGTCGAGCCCACCACCGCCGGTACGGCGCAGTGGGCCGGCCTCGGCGTTCTGGCCACATTGATCGTGTTGCCCGACGCCCCGCCGATGACCAAGATGCTCATCGCCACGGTGTTCGCTCTGGTCGGCACGCTGCTGTTCGTCGGCGTGCTCCGGCGGCTGTCGGTCCGAACGACGTTGGTGGTCCCGCTCGTCGGCATCATGCTCGGGGCCGTCGTCGGGGCCGTCACCACGTTCCTCGCCGGGACTTTCGATCTGCTGCAGGCGATGTCGGCCTGGCGGTCCGGCGGGTTCAGTGGCATCGTGCGCGGGTTCTACGAACCGATGTGGGCGGTGATCGTCATTGCGGTGCTGGCGTACCTGCTGGCGCATCGCTTCACAGTTGCCGGGCTCGGTAAGGAGCTCGCGACCAACGTCGGTATGAGGTACGAGCAGATCGTTCTGGTCGGAGTCGCCATGGTTGCCGTGGCGACCGGCGTCACCACGGTCGTCGTCGGGTTCATTCCGTTTCTCGGACTCATCGTGCCCAACCTGGTGTCGATGATGCTCGGCGACGACGTTCGCAAGAACCTCCCCTGGGTGGCGCTCGTCGGCGCCGGTCTGCTGCTCGCATGCGATCTCGTCGGTCGAACAGTTGTGGCACCCATGGAAATTCCCGCATCGGTCGTTCTCGGAGTTCTGGGGGCAGTCGTGTTCGTCGTTCTGATCGTGAGGCAGCGCCGGTATGTCAGTGCTTAGTTCCCGTGTGGCCCCGCGCTCCGCCGGGCCGGCTCTGGGCGCGCCCAAGGCCTCGCGCTTCACTCCGGGGATGCGGTTGGCGGTGCTCTCGGTGATCGTGGCGATCGCCATCGTGTGCTTTCTGTTCCTGTTCGTGCGCGGATCGTTCGCATTCGCGTTCCCTCGGCGGCTGAACATGGTGGGAGCCATGGCCGTTGCGGCGTTCACGCACGGCCTCGGCACGGTGGTCTTTCATACCGTCACCGACAACCGCATTCTGACACCGTCCATCATCGGGTTCGATTCGCTCTACACGCTGATGCAGACACTGATGGTGTTCGTCTTCGGCGGCACCGTCATCGCGAACACCGAAGGGATCCCGAAGCTGTTGGCACAGACGGCATTGATGGTGGCACTGGCCACCGTGCTGTACGGCTGGCTGTTCTCCGGAAAGCTCGGCAGCCTGTTCCTGATGCTGCTGGTCGGCGTCGTGCTCGGGTTGGCGTTCGACAGTATCTCGACGTTTCTGCAACGCCTGCTCTCACCCACCGAATACGACATGCTCTCGGTCGAGCTGTTCGGCCGACTGAGCGCAGTGAAGGGGGACTACCTGCCGTTGGCGTTCGGGGTGTGCCTGTTCGCCGGAATCGTGCTGTGGAAGCGACGACACCACCTGGACGCACTGCTTCTCGGGCGGGAGGCAGCCATGGGGATCGGGGTGTCGTACAAGCGCGAACTGACGTCGATGCTGATGCTGATCGCTCTACTGGTGGCGTTCTCGACGGCGCTCGTGGGACCGATGACGTTCTTCGGTTTCATCGTGGCGACGCTGGCCTACCAGGTCACCGGCAGCTACAAGCACATCTACGTCCTCCCGATGGCGTTCCTGCTGGGCTTCCTGACGTTGTTGCTCGGGCAGTTCGTCATGCAGCACATCTTCTACGCCGGCGGATTCCTCACTGTCATAATCGAATTCGCCGGTGGCATCCTGTTCTTGATCATGATTCTTCGTAGGGGCACGCTGTGATCGACTTTCGTGATGTGACCAAGTCCTATCAGGACGTGGTCGTCCTCGGTCCTGTCACCGGTGCCATTGCCGAAGGCGGGATCACCTCGCTCGTCGGGCCGAACGGTGCAGGAAAATCCACCTTGCTGACGATCATCGGGCGATTGCTCGATCCGACCTCGGGCACGATCACCGTGGGCGGGATGGATGTTCGCGTCACGAAGTCTCGGGAACTCGCCAAGCACCTGTCGATCCTGCGTCAAGAGAACCACATCACCGCGCGGTTGACGGTCCGTGAGCTGGTCGGGTTCGGCCGGTTCCCGCACTCGAAGGGCAAGCTCGGTCCCGAGGACGAGGCGCACATCGACGACGCATTGGAATTCTTGAACCTGAAGGCCCTCGAAGGGCGATTTCTGGATCAACTCTCCGGTGGGCAGCGGCAACGAGCGTTCGTGGCGATGGTGCTGGCTCAGGACACCGAATATCTTCTGCTCGACGAGCCCTTGAACAATCTCGATCTCAAGCATTCGGTGTTGATGATGAGGCAATTGCGTCGTGCTGCAGACGAACTGGGCAAGACGATCGTGCTCGTAGTGCACGACATCAACTTCGCAGCTGCCTACTCCGACAGTATCGTCGCGATGCGCGACGGCGGCATCGTGAACACGGGTACCGCCGAGCAGATGATGCAGGACGACGTGCTGACCGAGGTGTTCGATACCCCGGTTCGCGTCCACGTCGTCGAGGGGCATCGCACTGCCGTCTATGTGCGGTAGTGGATCGGCGACGTGCACAATCGAGTGGTGAAGTTGCTGCTGATTGCCGACACTCATCTCCCGAAGCGCGCCCGCGATCTCCCCGCCGAGGTGTGGTCGGCTGTGGACGACGCCGATGTGGTGATCCATGCAGGCGACTGGGTGAACCTGGCTGCGTTCGAGCAACTCTCACAGCGGTCGCGTCGCCTGGTTGCGTGCTGGGGCAACAACGACGGCGAAGAGTTGCGGGCTCTGATGCCCGAACGCGCCGACGTCGTTCTCGGCGGAGTCCGATTCAGCGTGGTGCACGAGACCGGTGCCGCGACGGGACGTGAACGACGAATGGCAGCGGCGTACCCGGAGACGGACGTGCTCGTGTTCGGCCACAGTCACATACCGTGGGACACTTTCGCAGACAACGGACTACGGCTGCTCAACCCGGGATCGCCGACGGATCGGCGTCGGCAACCGTTCTGTACGTACATGACGGCCACAGCCGAAGGTGGTGCGCTGACGGATGTGGAGCTGCACCGTATCGCCCCTCGATAGAGGAGTCGACGTACTCACATTCCGCCGGCCACCCTGATGACGGTTCCGGTCGCGTATCGCGCATCCTCGGACAACAACCACGACACCGCACCGCCGATCTCGTCCGGCACACCGGGGCGACCGAGGGGAATGCTCGACGCCATCTTCCGTGGCCGCTCACGATCTCGGTGGAAGTCGGTCTCGATGATCCCGGGTGCCACGGCATTGACGCGGATGTTCTGCGCAGCAACTTCTTTCGACAGTCCGACCGTCAGTGTATCAACGGCGGCCTTGGCTGCCGCGTAGTGGACGTACATGCCCGGACTGCCCAGGGTCGCGGCGGCGGAGGAGATGTTGACGATAGAGCCACCTGATTCGGCCATCGCCGCAATCGCGTACTTGCAGCAGGTGATCACCCCGACCAGGTTCACATCGAGATCCGCTCTGATGGTCTCGATGTCGTTGTCCACCAACACCCCCACGGCGCGCGCCGAACCGGCGTTGTTCACCAGACCGGTGACGGTGCCGATCTCAGCGGCTGCGGTGAACAGATCGATCACCGCCTGCTCGTCGGTTGTATCGGCTTGCACGGCAATCACCGTTCGGCCGTCGGTCGACAATTCGGCGGCCAACGCTTCCGCGGCAGTGGCGTCGGAGCGATAGCCGATCACCACATCGTGCCCGTCGGCTACCAACCGCCTGGACACCGCCGCGCCGATTCCGCGACTACCGCCGGTGACGACGGTCAAGGGAGCATTCATCTCTCGACAATAACCATCGTGCAGCAGGCACAATGCACTGGAGACGCGATGCGCACGCACGGGAAAGAAGGAACCGACGTGATCGATCGACCGGAATTGGCGGCGTTTCTCCGGCAGCGACGGCAGTCGTTGCAGCCGGAGGACGTCGGTCTGCCACGGGGGCAGCGCAGACGCACGCAAGGCCTCCGTCGCGAGGAGGTCGCAGAACTGTGCCACATGTCGACCGACTACTACGCACGACTCGAACGGGCCAGCGGACCTGCCCCGTCTACTCAGATGATCGCCTCCATCGCGCAGGGATTGCATCTGTCGCTCGGCGAGCGTGATCACGTGTTCCGGCTCGCCGGGCACAATCCTCCCGTGCGCGGGTCGTCGAGCGACCACATCAGCCCAGGACTACTGCGCATTCTGGATCGACTGAACGACACGCCCGCCGAGATCGTGTCCGAACTCGGAGAGACGCTCCGTCAGACGCCGCTGGGTGCGGCACTGACCGGCGATGCCTCGCAGCGCACCGGCCCCGAGCGAAGTCTGGGG
Source organism: Rhodococcus sp. 05-2254-2 (assembly GCF_002259095.1). Classification (NCBI taxonomy): domain Bacteria; kingdom Bacillati; phylum Actinomycetota; class Actinomycetes; order Mycobacteriales; family Nocardiaceae; genus Rhodococcus; species Rhodococcus sp. 05-2254-2. Next base: position 320,085 of record NZ_NOZJ01000003.1, read on the forward strand.
TATCGCTGGTTCACCGACCCCGGGGCCCGGCAGTCGTATCCGCCCGAAGAGCGTGCCGCGCTGTCTCGGGTGTACGCGTCGGGTCTGCGCGAAATCGTCACTCTTCGCGGACCCGAATCGACAGCTGCGCAGCTGTCCACAGAGCTACTCGAGGTCAGCGAGGAATTTCGAACCCTGTGGGCGAAACGCGAAGTGGGGGTTCGCCCGCCCGATTCCAAACGATTTCTGCACCCGACGGTCGGTCTGCTGGAGCTGAACTGTCAGACCCTTCTGGAACCCGAGCAAGCGCATCGGCTGCTGGTGTACACGGCAGTCCCCGGCAGCGAAAGCTACGCCAAGTTGGAGCTGCTCGCGGTGGTGGGAACCCAGGTTCTGTCCTGACGTGATCCATGGGCTCGGCCGTATCAGTGGATCGGGAAGTCCTGGATGAGCTCGGGGTAATCGTCGAACATGGGTTCTGCAGATCGAATCCGCAGATCGACACCAGCACAGGAGCTTGTCATGGGCCGCGAAACACACACCTCACTTCCCGATCTGACGGGGAAGGTCGCCGTCGTCACGGGAGCAAGCGACGGGATCGGAACGGTCATCGCCACGCAACTCGCCCGCTCCGGAGCCGAGGTCGTCATGCCGGTCCGCTCGGCCGCCAAGGGTGAGCGTGCTGCGGAGTCGATCCGGACTGCAGTACCCGGCGCACAGATCAGCACCCGCACGTTGGATCTGTCGTCACTGAACTCGGTGGCAGCGTTAACGAGCGAACTCGTCTCGGAAGGCCGGTCGATCGACATTCTCGTCAACAACGCAGGCGTCATGCAGCCGCCCGAGCGTCAGGTCACCCGGGATGGGTTCGAGCTGCAGTTCGGTACCAATCACCTCGGCCATTTCGCGCTCACCCTCGGTCTGTTGCCGCTGCTGCGGAAGGGTAGTGCGCGGGTCACCCATCAGACGAGCATCGCGGCGCGATCGGCGACCGTCAATTGGGGCGACCTCAATTGGGAGCGTTCCTACGACGTCATGAAGGCCTACAGCCAATCCAAGCTCGCGGTGGCCCTGTTCGCACGTGAACTCGAGGCTCGTAGTAGGGCAGGCGGCTGGGGAATCACCAGCAATATCGCTCACCCGGGTATTTCGCCGACCAATCTGCTTGCGGCACAACCGGGATTGGGGCGACCGAAGGATTCTGCCGGCCGACGATTGATCGGCGTTCTTGCCCGCCTCGGCATTGCCGGCACTGTGGACAGCGCAGCTCAGCCGGGATTGGTTGCGGCCGCTGGTAGCGACGCAGGTGGGGATCAGTTCTTCGGCCCCAAGCGAGTCATCGGCGGGCCACCGACCGAGGTCGGCATGTGGAAGCCGATGCGCAGGATGGACGATGCGCGTCGCCTCTGGGACGCCTCGGAACACCTGACCGGCGTGCGACTCTCGTCCTGAAAGTTCTCGGCCGTCACCGAGGGGTCGGCGAGGGCTCCCGGGCATGGTCGACCAAGTCGTGCACCAGCCCGTTGATGACGTCCATCTGAGTGATGACTTCGACGCGCAATCGGTCCTGCTCGTCCTCCGGCATGTCCGGGGTGTCCGGCCGGTCGAGTGACATCAGTAGATCGATGTTGGTGCGTAACGCCGTCAGCGGCTCCATCAGTTCCGCACCGGCATCGATGATCAGCTGACCCTGCCGCGCTCGTGAACGAGACAGGGAAGCCAACATCTCGTTGAAGCTGTTGGCAAGTGATGCCAGTTCGTCGTCCCCGTTGACGTCGATGGGCTCGAAAGCTCCCGTGCGGGCAACACGTTCGGTACCGGCCCGCAGTCGCCTGACCGGGCGGAGTCCGGTGCGTGCCACGGCCGCACCCGCGACACCTGCCAGTGCGACGAGAAACGCACCGACGAGGACCAGGGCGAGCGTGAGTTTGCCGAGCAGCGGTGACGCCGCGCTGAGCGATTCGGCCACCAGGATCGTTTCGCCTGTGTCGGTGCGCTTGGCCGAAATGTAGTAGCCCCGCGCCTCGCGCAGGGACTGATCGGTGTCGCCGTCGATGACCGATCTTTCCGCGGCGTCCAGAACGCCGTCGGAATTGGTGAACGGCTCGGAGCCGTTCGTCGACGTCACCAATGCGCCGTCAGTCGTCGCGAAGGCGACCTTCACCGCGGTGCCCTCGGTGTCTCCGATGGCGAAGCCGAGCAGATTGGCCGGAACCCCTGTTGCCGCGCTGGCAATAATGGCGTCGCTGTTGCGTTCCACGCGGTCGATGATCTGTGAGCGAAGGGCCTGCTCTGCGACGAGATAGATCGCAAGAGCGCTGACTGCGACTGCCAGGGCTGCCACGCTCATCGTCAACACTCGGATGCGGCCGTGCAACGTCAGTGCTCTGGGGCGAGCGGTTGCACGTGGATTGCTCATTTCTCGAGTATGCCGGTCGATCAGCGAGGGCCACTCTGCAGGCCGCGTGGGCCGACGTCGACGTTCGACGACGGTCGGGGCCGAGCGGGTTCGTGCAGCGGGGTTCGGCTCCCCGACCCTGGTGCATGCGCGGCATGAGTCCGCCGTACTTCCGTGAAACTCCGATCTTCAGAAGGGCGGGGTGTCGGTGTCTTCGGCTGTTGGTTCTGTTCCTGGGTCCTGGTTGTCGGGAGGGTTGGGGTAGGCGATGTGGCCGGATCGTTTCGGTGTGGTGGGGATGTGTGGTCTGAGGTCGTTGCCGAGGATGGGGACTGCTGTGCCGTTGGTGGGCAGGGTGATTCGTGTGGTCTTGGATGTCGATGTCCACAGGATCGCCCCGCCGGGGAGCATGGTGGCGGTCCAGTAGCCGGCGGTTTTGACGGTGTGGTGATAGTCGCAGAGGCATTGGAGGTTGTTGACGGTGGTCCAGCCGCCG
>NZ_NOZJ01000022.1:0-297077 GCF_002259095.1 Rhodococcus sp. 05-2254-2
CCCGAAAGGCCTTACCGCTCGACTTGCATGTGTTAAGCACGCCGCCAGCGTTCGTCCTGAGCCAGGATCAAACTCTCCGTAAAAGACCTGCGAAACAACAACCCCGACCCCCGACAAGAGGACCGAAGCTGCGAATCAGTCAAAGACATCAAGTCAAATCACTAGCAGAAAAACTCAACTAGCATTTCAAACAACACCCGACAACAACCACCACAAGCGGATGGCTGATACATCGAATGCTTTCACCAAAACAAAATAATTTCGGCACTGACATTCATCGACACACTGTTGAGTTCTCAAAGAACACGCACACACCGTCACTACCGTTTGCACGGTAACTTCGGGGCTTACACGCTCGAACCCCAGACATGACTCATTACTTTCGAGCCTTGCCTGGGTTGTTCAGTGCATACTCCGTACAACCTCGTTGTCCCAGTCCGTGAAGACCGGGTCGGTGTCCGTGTTGCTCTGACTCGACAAAAGTTACGCGAAGACCAACGCTTACGCAAATCGCCTGGTCAGATGTAATTTTCGTGTGAACATCTGCCGCATGCCTCGATCAGACGATCGCTACGGCATCGATTTCGACCAACATCTCTTCCCTGGGCAGTCCTGTGAACACTGTGGTGCGACTCGGTAGAACGTCCCCCGACGTATGTGCCGAAACGAACTGGCCGTAAGCGTCGTTCATGGTCGAGAAGTCCTCACGCTTGGTCAGATACACCCTCAGCATGACGACGTCGTCGAAGGTCGCACCGCTGGCCTCGACGATCGCTTTGACGTTCTCGAGTGTGCGGGTCGTCTGCGCGGCTACATCGCCTGGATACAGGTATTCACTGGTGGCCGGGTCGACCGGCCCCTGCCCCGAGACCTGAACGAACGGCCCCTTCCGGACTCCCTGGGAAAATGTGTGGGCAGGTGCGGGCGCACCTGTGGTGCGGATTTCGATCTTCTCACTCATTGTGTTCCTTCCTTCGAGTTCTGGTTCTGTGTTCTGTCGTCCTGGGCTTCTTGCGGGTGCCATCCCAATCCTGCGGAGATCGCCGCCGCGGCGTGCTGCACTTCGGGGAGCGTGGCAAGCACCTGCTGATGATCGAGCACCATGTCGGGCACGGACATCGATACCGCTGCCACCACATCACCGGTTCCGTTGCGTACTGCGCATCCGATGCAGTTGACGAAGGACTCGTGCTCCTCGCGGTCTTCGGCGAACCCCTGCTCGCGCACGAGGTCGAGCTCGCGAAGGTAACGCTCGGCCGTCGTAATGGTTCTTTCGGTGAACGGCGTGTAGGTGATGTTGCGTGCAATCTGCACACGCTCCGCCTCCGGCCGCGCCGAGATGAGGACCTTCCCCACAGCTGTGCAGTGGAGCGGCGCAGGCTTTCCGATTCGCGAATACATCCGCACGCTCTGCTGGGCGTCGAACTTGTCGATGTAGATGACGACGCCGGCCTCGTAGGTGGCGAGGTGGACGGTTTGGCCGGTGATCGCGTTCAGTTCGGACAAGTGCGGCCGGGCAATGCTCCGAACATCCCGCTGTTCGAGCGCATGGTTGGCGAGCTCGAACAACCTGGATCCGAGCTGATATCGGTGGTCCGCGTCGTGCTGGACGAATCTGTCGGCTTCCATCGTGCGAAGGAGCCTCAGCACGGTCGTCTTGTGGACCTCGAGAACCGACGCCAGCTCGTCGAGCGACCGCGGTCCGTCGCCGAGCAAGCCGAGCAGTGTCATCGCCCGCGCGAGACTCTGACTCATTGCGACATCTCCGAGTGGCGCGCGGCAGTGGCCGCGTAGTCCAGCCTCGCCCAATCGGCGTCGGCCAGTTCGGCCAGTTGGGTCAGCACCGTCAAGGGAAGCACCGAGGCGATGTCGTCCTGCCCGGTCAACGCACCCGCCGCGCACAGGTGACCGAACCGAACGCGCTCGACGGAACTCCTGCCCGACAGCAGTCCGGTCAGATATCCGCCCGCGAACGCGTCTCCGGCACCGATCTTCTCGACTACGTCGAGCTTCAGCGCCGGTACGTCGATCCGAGCGGCCCCCTCGAACGCCGTCACGATGTGCGCGTCGTTCTTGATCACCAGGTGATGTGGTTGCGGAAACATCTCGCGCAGCTCGGCGGGATCGGACGTGCCGAACACCAGCGCAGCTTCGTCCGCACCCATGAACACCACATCGCTTCCTCGAACATGTTCACCGAGAACATCGGTGGCTGTGTCCGGCCGAGATTTCCACAGCGCCGGCCGATAGTTCAGATCGAAGCTGACGAGAGTGGGCTGATCCATCAAGTATCTCGTCAGATCGGCGGCGGTATCGGAGATGGCCACCGTGATTCCGGTGAAGTGGATCAGGTCGGTACGGGCGACAAGGTTCGCTGCATTCCCGTCGATGTCTGTGGGCGACAGAGCACTCGCAGCCGAGCCGGCACGGAAGTAGGTCATCGCACTGTCTCGGCATGCGAGGTCGTGGCGGTCGCCGGAACCCGATCCGCGTTGCTTCACGTACATGCCAGTGGGTCGCTCGTGGTCGAGCGACACACCGGAGGTGTCGACACCTGCCGCGATCAATTGACCGACAAGGTACCGGCCGAATCCGTCATCTCCCACTCGAGAGATCCACGACGCATCGACGCCCAATTGACCGAACACCCTGGCCACGTTGGCTTCTGCGCCCCCGGCTGTGCGGTGGAACGTGTTCGATTTCTCCAATGGGCCCGGCTCGGCAACCAGAACGACGAGGCCTTCGCCCACACACACCGCTCGTGGTGCTTTCACGTCGATCTCCTCGAACTCTTGCGGGAACGCTGACTTTCGTTGCAGACTACAAAGCATAAACACATTGCGCAACTACCGTTGCAAAATACGCAACGCATGTGCGGGTTTTTCGAGACCGAGGAGACGATCGTGATCGACACCGATGCCGTCGAGGCACTCAGCCGACGAGTGCTCGGACCCGAGTACAAGGCATTGCCACCCAGGTCATGGGGGCACACCATCGAGAGCTTTCTCGCCACGTCGCCGCGGCTCTCCGAGTTCACGACGCCCGTCCTCACTCTCGACCGAGCACGCATCGCGTCGAACATCTCGGTCATGGCCGAGTGGACTGCGCGCGCGGGAGTGCTGCTCGCACCCCACGGGAAGACGTCGATGGCCCCTCAACTGTGGAAGCAGCAGCTCGACGCAGGAAGCTGGGCCATCACCCTCGCAACCGGATGGCAAGTTCAGGCAGCACGCGCATTCGGGGTCGAACGCATCGTTCTTGCCAATGCCGAGATCGACCCTGTTGCGTTGACGTGGATTGCGGCCGAGCTGGATTCGCACCCGACATTCGAGTTCTACTGCTGGGCCGACAGCGTCGCAACGGTGCACGAGATGGACCGCATCCTCTCGACGCAAGGAGAACGGCCGGTCGCGGTCGTCGTCGAACTCGGTGGCCCGCACGGCCGAACCGGCGCGCGGACGACAGAAGAAGCGATCTCGGTGGCACGTGCGATCGCGTCGTCGCCGCGGCTGACTCTGGCCGGGGTCGGCGGCTACGAGGGCGCACTGAGCCACGACCGGACCGACAGCGGCCTCGCGGCGGTTCGGACCTATCTCGACAACGTGGCCACCCTCCATCGCGCGCTCGATGCCGAGGGGTTGTACGGCGGGCATGCGATCGTGACCGCCGGCGGCAGCGCCTACCAGGACCTCGTGGTCGAGCGGTTGCGCTCTCTCACCAACGGAGAGGGAGTACCTACCGACGTAGTGCTGCGCTCGGGTGCCTACGTGGTGCACGACGACGGCTTCTACTCGCAAATCTCACCACTCACTCCCGCCCGCACCGACGCGCCATTGATGTCGGCGATGCACGGATGGGCTCGGACGGTCTCAAGGCCGGAGCCCGGTCTCGCGCTGCTCGATGCAGGAAAGCGGGACTTCCCGTTCGACGAAGGACTGCCTGTCCCCCAATCCGTTCGAGGAACCGAGACTCTCGCCTCCGGTGCCGACATCACAGCGCTGAACGATCAGCATGCGTTCCTTCGCCTACCGGCCGAGGACAGCGGGGCACTGCCGGTGGGATCGGTGGTGCGCTTGGGGCTGTCTCACCCGTGCACCGCTTTCGACAAGTGGCGTCTCATTCCCGTCGTCGACGATGCCGACAGCGACGATCCTCGCGTCGTCGATCTCGTGCACACATTCTTCTAGAGAGTCGAAACCCCATGTCCGATATCCTCTTTCGAGGTGCTGACGTCATCGACGGCACCGGGTCTCCGCGACTGCGTCGTGACGTTCTCGTACGCGACGGAATCATCGCCTCGATCGCCGAACCCGGCACCGTTCTCGGTGCCGACAGAATCGTCGATGCGACACCTGGGCAGGTCCTGTCCCCCGGGTTCATCGACATGCATGCCCATTCCGATCTGCGTCTACTGACCGATCCCGACCACTTCCCGAAGATCAGTCAGGGTGTCACCACCGAGGTCATCGGCCAGGACGGCATCGCCTACGCTCCGATCGACGACGCGACGCTCGATGTGGTGCGGCGTCAGATCGCCGGATGGAACGGCAATCCCGTCGACCTCGACTTCTCGTGGCGCTCGGTTTCCGAGTACCTCGCTCGCCTCGACGAGGGGATCACCCCGAACGCTGCCTATCTCGTTCCCCAGGGAACACTGCGTTACCTCGCGGTGGGCCCTGATCAGCGACCGGCGACGCCGTCCGAGATCGCCCACATGCAGGAGTTGTTGGCGCAGGGCCTGCACGAGGGTGCCGTCGGAATGTCGAGCGGTTTGACGTACACGCCCGGAATGTATGCGGACACAAGCGAATTACGCGCGCTGTGCGAGGTCGTCGCCGACTTCGGTGGGTTCTACGCGCCGCACACTCGGTCGTACGGCGCGGGCGCACTCGACGCATACCAGGAGATGCTCGATCTCTCCAGGGAGACGGGATGTGCGCTGCATCTGACTCACGCGACGATGAACTTCGGCGTCAATCGGGGCAGGGCACGAGAGTTCTTGGACCGCGTCGATTCTGCGATCGCGGACGGATGTGACGTCACCCTCGACACGTATCCGTATCTGCCCGGAGCCACCACTTTGTCTGCGCTGCTACCGAGTTGGGCGATGTCGGGTGGCCCGGATCGCGCGCTCGAACGCCTCGACGATCCGGACATGCGTCGACGCATCGCACAGGATGTCGACGTCGACGGGTCCGACGGCTGCCATGGCGTGACAGTCGAATGGGAGACCATCCAGCTCAGCGGAGTGGCGAATCCGGAGCTCGATCGCTACGTCGGGCGCACGATGTCCGATATCGCGGCGGAGGCGGGTCGGTCACCGGTGGACGTGTTCTTCGACTTCCTTCGCCGAGATGCGCTGGCCACCACCATCTTGCAGCACGTCGGACACGAGGAGAACGTGCGCGAGATCATGGCGCATCCACGCCATATGGGCGGCAGCGACGCGATCCTTGTCGGCGAGAAACCCCACCCCCGCGCCTGGGGAACGTTCCCCCGCTACCTGGGGCACTACGTTCGGGACGAGCAGTTGCTCTCGCTCGAGGACTGCATCAATCACCTGACCGGTCGTCCCGCTGCGCGCCTCCGCCTGCGCGCCCGCGGCACGATCGCCGAAGGGCACGCAGCCGATCTAGTCCTGTTCGACCCGGCAACCGTGCGCGATACCGCCACGTTCGAGAATCCGAAGCAACAGGCCGCCGGCATCAGCCACGTGATGGTCAACGGTGCCTTCGCTGTCGACGATCGCCGCCCCACGCACTCTCTGGCAGGCCGTGCCCTGCGGATGAATCCCACTGGAAAGCAGACATCGTGAATGCACTGACCACCATTCTGGAGGACCGCGCACTGTCGGTGGTCCGTGCGCCGCACATCTCCGATCCTGCTGCGTTGGCGAATGCGCTCTCGCGCGGCGGGATTCGGGCCCTCGAATTGACCTTCACCACGCCCGGCGTGCTGGCACTGCTCCGCGCGGCATCGAACGCGGGTGCGGTCGTCGGTGCCGGCACCGTCCTGACCGCCGATCAGGCACGGTCGGCGATCGACGCGGGAGCATGCTTCGTGGTGACCCCCGGGCTGCGGCCCGACGTTGCCACGATCGTGACCGACGCCGGGATCCCGCTGATGATGGGCGCGCTCAGCCCGTCGGAGGTGATGACTGCCCTCGATCTCGGAGCGGATGCCGTGAAGATATTTCCGGCTCGGACCGTCGGGTCCGCGTATTTCAAGGATCTGCTCGGCCCCTTCCCCGACGCGAAACTCGTTCCGTCCGGCGGGGTCAACGCAGGAAACGCCGCTCAGTTCCTGACATCCGGTGCCGTCGCAGTGACCGCAGGCACCGATGTGGTTCCACCGGCGTCGGTTGCGGCCGGCCAGTGGGACGACATCACCGTGCGAGCACAGGCGTTCGTGGCGGCTATCAATGCAGACATCAAGGAAGGCTCGTCATGAATTCTGTCGTCGACTGGCTGCGAACCTCAACGCCAGGCCTACTCGTATTGTGCGGCATCGCAATTGCGGTACTGCTCATCGTCATCATCAAGGTCAAGCTCGAACCGTTCATCGCACTTCTCATCGTCGGCCTCGGCTTGGCTCTGGCTGCCGGCTTGCCCGTCAACGAGATAGTCGGCACCGCCATCAAGAGCAACGAATCGCTTCTCGAAACCGGATTCGGGGGCATCCTCGGGCACATCGCAGTGATAATCGGACTGGGCACGGTCCTCGGCGCGATTCTCGAAAAGTCCGGTGGCGCGCAGGCACTGACCGCCAAGCTACTGGGCGTCTTCGGGGAACGCGGAGCACCCATCGCAATGGGACTGCTGGGCTTGATCTTCGGCATTCCGGTGTTTTTCGACATCGGCATCTTCGTATTGGCACCGCTGGTGTACGTGGCGGCGCGCCAAGGCGGAAAGTCGTTGGTGCTCTATGCGCTGCCGATGCTGGCAGGGTTGTCCATGACGCACGCCTTCTTGCCACCGCACCCGGGACCGGTCGCCCTCGGTGGTCTGCTCGAGGTGAACCTGGGGTGGCTCATCCTGTTCGGATTCATCTGCGGAATACCAGGATTCATCGCCGCCGGCCTGGTGTGGGGTAACTGGATCGGCAAACGCATCATCGTCGACGTCCCCGAGGACTTCATCAACGACGGAAGCGATGCGAGCACCACCGAGGGTGGAGGAGCAGGCACGGTCGCGACCAAACGTCCGGTCGTCACCACGCCGCCGTCGGTGGGCACGATCGGAGCGATCATAGCCGTTCCGCTGGTCCTGATCCTCGGTGCCACGTTCGGCAGCATTCTGCTCGATCCCGGCAACCTACTCGAGGTGCTCACGTTCTTGGGTACGCCCGCCGTCGCGCTTCTCATCGCAGTTCTGATCGCGTTCTATGTTCTGGGCATTCGACGTGGATCCACGGTCCAGGAACTCAGCAAGCTGACCGGAGAGTCGCTTCGTCCGGTGGGCATGCTGTTGCTGGTGGTCGGCGCAGGCGCATTCTTCGGAAAGGTCATCTCGGCCACGGGCATCGGCACCGCGCTGGCCGACACGATGGCAGCGGCTGGTCTACCGATCATCGTCCTGGCCTACATCATCAGCTGTGCGCTGCGCGTGGCGCAGGGCTCGGCAACCGTGGCCATCGTGACGACCGGCGGCATAGTCGGGCCCCTGGTCGCAGCCCAGGATTACTCGGCTCCGGCCGTCGCGCTGATCGCCATGTCGATCGCAGCGGGCTCGATCATCGCCAGCCACGTCAACGACGGCGGCTTCTGGATCATCGCGAAATTCTTCAACCTGACCGTCAAGCAGACGCTGCAAACGTGGACGGTCCTCGAGACGATTCTGTCCGTGGTCAGCTTCGTCGTCGCGGGAATTCTGTTCGCAATCATCGCCTAGAGCCAGTGGCGCGACTGTGTGCCCTCGGCGGCACTCAGTCGCGCCACTGCGTCCGCACTTGATCACCGACGAAATGTGTGTTCTCGGCGGACATTTCCCGGCTTCCCGACCGCCCGACGAGGTCATCGATCCGATCGTCCAAGCTGTGCGCGCGGGCCATCGCGTCGGACGTGCGCGCCTCGGTCTCCGAGGACTCGACCACATTCGCGAGTCGAACCAGCGCGGCCACCCGTCCGGTCAACTGCCTCCACACCACTTCCAGTGCGCCACGCCGGGATTCGACCTGCGCTGCGGTCTCTTCGTCGACCATCGTCTCACCGATCCGATTCAGCTCGGTCGCTACCGTGCGCAGCGACGCGGCATCGACCGCGATTTCGGTGAGTTCGACGAACAGGTCCAACTGATTGCGTTGGATCTCGAAATACGTCGACTGCCATGCCGGCGACCGACGCACCCGGTCGAACGAAGTGCCCGCGAGGAACAACAGAGTGTCGTAGCGATCGACGAAGCGGTCGTCTTTTCGATCCACGAACTGATCCACCAGTCCTGTGGCCCACTCGACCCTGTCGGCCACCGGAGTTTTGCGCGCCAGCGTGCTGACCCGATCCGTGGCCGCGTCCACCAGAGACAGACCTCGCTCGGCAATCGGGCCGAACTTCTCCGGCGCAGGCGTCCTCGTCAACGCATCGAAAATCGCATCCCGTTGGTCCAGATCGAGGTGCACACCTTCTCGGCGCTCTTTTCGCGCCGCGCGTACTCCGGTGGCGTAGTGCCGATTGGACATCACCACGGTGGTGCGGTGGTGATTGACGCGTTTGCTCAACTCGGCAGCTCGAAGTTTGTACACCAGAGCCGATCCGGGCTTGCTCGTCGTGTCCTTGGCGAGCCACCGATCGCGTTCGTCCACCAGATTGCGGAGCGCGCCGAATCCCCCGATCGACGGCAGCGAGCGTCCCGCATGCCATCGATTGATGAGAACAGCTCGGGTGGCCTCGTCGACGCGCCCGGCCGCGATGGCGACCGCGGCCACGTCGGACAACGGTTCGGAATGTCCGGGCAACCGGCAGCGGGCGCAGCGGCTGTGAACCTCGTCGTCGAATCGGGCACGCTGCTCGGCCGACCCACTGCCATCGAACTCGGACATCATCTCTCCTAGGTCACGTCCAACCGTCGCTGGTCCGCTCACCTTCGAGTGTTCCAGAAGCTCAGATCAGTCCGCTCAGCGATTGTTCGGTCTGCGGCTTCTTCTCGGCCAGCAACGTGCGCGCCACGTCGAGCCCCTCCCAGACGTTCCACATCAGGACGCCCTGGACGACGGCGTCGTCGTCGAGGTAGTACACGACGCCTTCCTTGCCGACCGTCTTCCAGTCCTCGATGACATTCAGCGTCGTGGACACCGTGCCGATCGCCTGATATCCGTCGTCGTACACGTCGGAATAGAAGTACGGGGTGTACGTGTAGGGATCTGCGGCACCGGCCATATTGCGTCCTGCGGCCTTGCCCATTTCGGTCGCGTTGTCGACGTGCTCGATGCGTCGGCGACCGAGAACGGCGTCGGGGTAGTTCGCCACATCACCTGCGGCGTAGACGTGTTCGTCCTCGGTCCGGAGGAACTCGTCGACGATCACTCCGTCGTCGACTGCCAGCCCTGCAGATTCGGCCAGCTCTGTTTCGGGTCGCACACCGAGTCCGAACACGACTCCGTCCGCCTCCACGGTCGAACCGTCGTCGAGTTGAAGTTGCACGCGCGCCGACGCCTCGGCCCCTGACACGACCTTCGTTCCCCGGCGCACAGTGACGCCGTGGCCGGCGAAACCCTTGTCGAAGCCGGCAGCCAGGGTCGGCGGAAACATGTGTCCTCCGAGTACGGCATCCGAGGTGACCAGTGTGACCTTCACATCCTGAAGAGACAACGCAGCTGCAATTTCGGTGCCGATGTATCCGCCCCCGACCACAGCGATGTGATCGGCGGTCTTCGTGAGCTCGCGCAGCGCTCGATAGTCGGCGAAAGTGCGGAAGTACACCACGCGGGGGCTGGGAGGCAGTTCGATCCGGGTCGGCGTTGCACCCGTTGCCAGGAGGAGTTTGCCGTACTCGTGGCGTTCTCCGGATTCGGTGGTGACCGACGAGTTCGAGCGGTCCACCGAGGCGACTCGAGTTCCGGTGTGCACCTCCGCACCGGTGTCGGAGGCCGTGTCCAGCGAGACCTGATCGCGGCCGAAATCCGGATCGGTCCACAGCTTCTTCGACAGCGCCGGGCGGGTGTACGGCGCGTCGGGGTCTGCGCCGAGTATGCCGATGGAGCCTGACGCGTCCTGCTCGCGGATTCCGCGAGCAGCGCTGTCCGCAACCATTCCCCCGCCGATGATCAGGTAGTCGTAACGCATCGTTCACTCCTCGAAAGTTGCCGTCGTTCGCTTCCGTAGGTACCCGAACAACACGAGAAGAATCCTTCGAGCCTTCACCCCTCGAGAACCCGCAGGTCGGGGAACCGACCGGACTGTATGCAGCATCACACCCCGAAGAGGTTGGCCCAGGCCCGCCCAGTGGGCATCTTGGTCTGGGCGACGAAACATCGTTTTTACACGGGTCGAGCTGTAACGGTTCCGGCCGACCGAACGACTCACACCTCAGGACGCGAACAAAAGGAGACGATGTGACTGTTCAGATCGATTCGCTCGCAATTGGCACCGACAGTGCCGACATCGCGACAGCTGACGTCGACCAGCTCTTCGACGAAGTTTCAATGCTCGACGGCACCATCCTCGACGCCATCGAGCGTCGTACCCGCCTGGCGCGCACGCTTGCTGCGGCAACGTCCGGCGCCACCGAGTCGGACCAGGCAGCCGACCCCTACGCAGACCTCGGCAACGACGGCCACGTCTTCACGCGCATGCTGTCACGCCTCGCGCAGATCACGCGATAACTACACGCCCCCTTCAGCTTCGCAGTCCGCGACCCCGTCGAGCACCCGCTCGGCGGGGTCGCGTCGTGTCGGCACATCCACAACCCGATGACTTTTCGGATCGACCGCTGTCAGTACGAGCAAGACCGTTGTTCGACGGTCCGAAGCAGCAAGTTCTTCCGGCAAAGGTGTGTATCCATGTCCCGTTTGTTGTTCGCCAACATGCCCGTCCGCGACGTCGTCGCCACCCGCGCATTCTTCGAGGGTCTCGGATTCGAGTTCAACGATGTGTTCAGCGACGAGAACTGTGCCTCGATGGTCGTCAGCGACCAGGCAACCGTGATGTTCCTGTCCACCTCTCGGTTCGAGGACTTCATCTCGGACTCGATCTGCGACACGGGCTCGGCCCGGGAGGTGCTGATGTGCGTCTCTGCCGACAGTCGCGAGGAGGTCGATTCGCTCACCGACGCGGCGATCGCCGCGGGTGGATCGAAGTGGATGGAACCCCAGGATCACGGGTTCATGTACGGCCGGGCGTTCCGAGATCTCGACAATCACGTGTGGGAAGTGATGTGGATGGATCCGTCGGCCGTGCCGCACGGCTGACCTATCTTGTCGCCCTAGAGGCTGTCGGGCAAGCCGAATCGATCGAACAGAGTCAGATCGAAGAAGCAGGCCACGTGCCCGACCCCTCTGGCATCGACATCGAGAACATGCAGCTGAAAGGCCCGGTGCACATCGTCCTCTGCCAGCATGTACAGCCCGTACGCAGGTTGACCGTTGGCGGAGGTGGCCACCATCCGCATATCGCCTGCTCCGTTTGCGGGGCAGTTGTTCCGGATAAGAGATCCGATCGTCTCGCCACCCTGATACCACCCGACGAACGGCGGCATTTCCCATACTGCGTCCGAGGTGAACAGCGTGACCAGTCGATCGATGTCGTAGCTCTCGAAACACTCCACGTACTGGGTGAGAAGTTTCTGTAGTTCCGCGGATTCGATGGGCTCGACGTTGTCGAGCTCGGGCGCGATCTCGTCGAGACGCTCCCGTGCTCGCTGCAGGAGGCTGTTGACTGCGGTCGTCGTCGTGGCGAGAGCTTCGGCAACCTCCGACGCTTTCCACTGCAACACTTCGCGCATCAGCAGCACCGCGCGTTGCCGAGACGACAGATGTTGCAGCGAGGCGACGAAGGCGAGCCGTACGGATTCTTTCGCCACCACGATCGAGGCGGGATCGCTCGCATCCGCAAGTTCGCAATCGGCGATCGGCTCGAGCCACGGAATCTCGTTGTTCTGCACCAGTTCGTCGGTGGGACCTGAACTCGGTGCGCCCAGACCCGTCGGCAAAGGACGCTTCGCCCGGCCGTCGAGAGCGGTGAGGCAGGTATTGGTTGCGATTCGGTACAGCCATGTGCGCAGGGACGATCGGCCCTCGTACTTGGCGTACCCCCGCCACGCGCGAATGTATGTCTCCTGCAACAGGTCCTCGGCGTCGTGGATCGACCCGGTCATGCGATAGCAGTGTGCGAGCAACTCACGGCGAAAGGGATCGAACTGCTCGACGAAGTCGTCCTTCTGTTCCGAGGCCACGGTCATGCGGTAGAGCGTAAACCGGACACCGTCGCACCACAGCTCGAATGCGCGCCGCCGAAAGGATCGGCGACACTTCTGCGTTAACCTCGGCATCGTGACATCGGCAACGAGTATCGACGACTTGGTCGAAGAGCTGTACCTGCAGCGTCGTCGAGCGTGGGAAGCCGCTCTCGTCACCGCGCAGAATTTCCTCGAGACCATCGCCGACGAGATTCTCGAGGACGTCGATCGAGACCGATTGAACGCGCAGATGGCACGCATCAAGGACCCGGGCAGATCGGCCGACAAACTGCGCCGGTATCTCTCCGAGGGCCGCATCACCGAACCGACCGACGCCGATGCCGTCGCCGAGGCGTTGCCCGATCTCGTCGGCGTCAAGGTGCTGTGCAAGACCCCGCGCGATCAGCTGACGTTCGTCGCTGCGCTCGAGCGTGCGTGCAACGACCCGGAATGCTCCGTGCGGTTCGCGCAACCACCCACCGACTACGTCGCCTTTCCCAAGCCGAGCGGCTACCGCGCGTATCACGCCGTGCTGGTCGTTCGAGTTGCCACTCACCAGGGCGATCTCGACGTGAAGGTGGAAGTCCAGGTCAAGACGCGCCTGCAGGACGCCTGGGGCGAGCTGACACACGAGGACATGTACAAGCCCGGTGAGGCACTGAAGCCGACCAAGAAGCACACCGACTACGCCGCGCACATGGCCCACCTGCTCGATCAGGTGGATGCGATGGCCGACGATCTGGCCGCGCAGCTCGACTCGTTGACGGCAGCGTCCAAGGACGGCGGCGTGCTCGCGGCCGACCCGATTCCGAAAGATCCGGACTTCATCAGTGCCAGGGTCACCCGCACCGGCCCACGTTATGCACTCGCCGTCGGACCGGACGGCCGCAGAGGCCTCGTTCCCGCCCGATCGGTGAAAGCAGTCATCGGCTCGACCGACAGAATTGCCGTCAACGATTACCTCGAAGTGGGCGACTTCATCGACGTGGTGGTCGAAGACTCCGAGGATGCGCTCTACTATCACCTCACCTCGCAGCCGCCCCGACGCAAGCCTGCGAAAAAACGCAAGCGCTGACCGGCGGTTCTCAGGAACGTCTCACGTCGGTCCGGTAGACATGCCTTCTCGTGACCACTACCGAGAACTCCACGGTCGTCACCGATGCCGACAGTGTCGACACAGCGACCGACAGAACAGCGACCGACGAAACAGCGACCACAGACCGGCGCGCGAAACTCCGTTCCGCCGAGACAATGGTGCCGGCCGTCTCGTTCGCCGTGCTGGCGACCCTGTACGCGGTGATGTCCGTCCTCGGCCATCGCCAGCTCCGCACCTCCGGATTCGACCTGGGCATATTCGTCCAGCAGATCGCGTCGTACTCGCAGTTCCAGGCGCCGACATCCGACCTGCTCGGCACCGGCTACAACACGCTGGGTGACCACTTCTCGCCCATCACCGCGTTGCTGGGGCCTGTCTACCGGCTGTTCCCGCACGCCGAGACGCTGCTGATAGCGCAAGCCGTGTTGTTCGCACTCGCCGTGATTCCGATCAGCCGACTGGCGGTACAGAAGTTCGGCACGATCGTCGGCATCGTGATCGCCGCGGCGTTCGGACTGTCCTGGGGCGTCCAGGCTGCGCTGAACTTCGACTTTCACGAGGTGGCCTTCGCGATGCCGCTGCTGGCCATGTCGATGGTCGCACTGGTTCGGCAGCGCTGGCTGCCGGCCTTGGCCTGGGCACTGCCGCTGGTCTTCGTGAAAGAGGACATGGGTCTGACAGTGATCGTCGTCGGGGCGTTGGTGGCGCTGTGGACGACCGGACGAACCCGCATCCTCGGTGCGCTGACGGCCGTCTGGGGACTGACCTGGATGGTGCTCGCGGTCAAGGTGATCGTTCCGGCCCTGAGCACCGACAACTCGTACGACCAGGGCTCGAAACTGCCTCCGCTGGGCGAGGGCATCGCCGATACAGCGCACGGTCTGGTCGCCGGCGATTCGCGGGCGGCCACGGCGTTTCTGCTGCTTGCGGTCACCGGCTTCTTCGCTCTGCGCTCTCCGCTACTGCTGATCGCGGTCCCGACGGTGGCATGGCGTTTTCTCAGTGACAACACGAACTTCTGGAAGCCGATCTATCACTACAACGCGATCCTCATGGTCATCGTGTTCGTCGCCTTGCTCGACGCGTTCGCGCGCAGCCACCGGCACGGTCAGCTCAGCGAACGCGGCCGGCACTACATCGTTGCGTTCGTAGCCGCGTTCACGGTCGTCGCATTGCCGTTCCTGCCCATGTCACGCGTGGTGCACGCCCAGGAATGGACGATCGATCCGCAAGCCGAGACCGTCCGAGAAATCTCCGAGTGGATTCCTGCCGATGATCGAGTTGCGGCGTCGAACAATCTGGTGGCCCAACTCGTCGCCGACCACGACGTGTCGGTCTTTCCGCAGCGCACGACCGATTCGACCGTCCCGGATTGGATCGTCGTGAACCGCGAACGGCCGGCGGGTTGGCCGACGGACGAGACCGGTGATCGTCAGGCGATCAGCCGGGCGCTGGCGAGCGGATACGACGTCGTCTTCTCCGTCGACGGAGTAGACGTCCTGCACCGCGAGTGACTGCGCACGATTAGTCTTCGAACAGTCGACCTTTCGCTCGACGCATCGTGACGACAAATGCAAGGCAGGTACAGGACATCGACGCTCGAATCGGCGATCTCGGCGCCACCAAGACCGCATCGAAGCGCTCACCGTGGAATCGGAAGAATCCTTACCGCGCGCAGGTTCTGAGCAACAGTCGCCTGTCCGGTCCGACATCCGCAAAAGAAGTTCGACACTTCGAGATAGCGCTGGGCGAGAGCGGCATCGTCTACGAGGCCGGCGACGGGTTCGGCGTCAAACCCGTCAACGACGCAGCATTGGTCTCCGCCGTCGTCGACCGCCTCGGAGTGCAGGCAGACACGGCCGTCCACACGAAATCCGGCGAGATCACCCTCGCACAGGCGCTGACGACGGAGTACGAAATCGGCATCCCGTCCATGGATCTGATCGAGGCCGTCGCCGAACGGGCCGGTGACGCCGAGCTCGATCACGTTCTGCAGAACGGTGACCGCGCATCGTTCGACGCCTGGACCTGGGGTCGCGATGTCGTGGACGTTCTCGATCTCGATCGGTCGGGGACGTTCGATCCGGCCGAGTTCCTCGGTTTGCTGCGTCCTCTGCAGCACCGGGTCTACTCGATTTCCTCGTCGCCGATCGCGCACGAGGGCACCGTTCATCTGACCGTGTCCACGGTCCGATACCGGTCGGCCGAGCGTGATCGAGGCGGCGTCTGCTCGACGTATCTGGCCGATCGCATCGGGGACGGACATCAGGCGGGAGTGTTCCTGTCCGCCAACAAGTCGTTCCGCCTCCCGTCCGACGACACCCCGATCATCATGATCGGGCCGGGAACCGGAGTGGCACCGTTCCGCGCGTTTCTGCACGAACGTCGCGCCCGCGGCGCTGCAGGCGAGAACTGGCTGTTCTTCGGCGATCAGCATCGATCGAGCGACTTCCTCTACGAGGACGAACTCGCCGATTTCGAGCGCAGCGGTCTGCTGACGCGACTCGATCTGGCCTTCTCTCGCGACCAGCACGAGAAGATCTACGTACAGCACCGCATGTGTGAGGCGGGAAAGCAGCTGTACGGGTGGCTCGAAGCGGGCGCGCACCTCTATGTGTGCGGCGATGCGACGCGCATGGCCAAGGGCGTCGACGAGGCATTGCACGAGATCGTCGCCGAACACGGCGGCCGCTCCCCCGATGCCGCCGAGGACTATGTCAACGAGCTCAAGCAATCGAAGCGCTACCTGCGCGACGTGTACTGACGCGGTTTCTTGTCGGACCCCCTCGCTACGGTCTCGAGTACAGGCATCAGTTCTCGTCCGAGAAGAGGGTTCGCACCGTGACCGCACTGCAGAACGGCCATTTCGACTCCACCACCGCGCTCGCGTGGGCCACGTTCACCGAAAACCTGCATGCGCGTCTTCGGACCTTGCCGCGGCGCGATTACATCACGGTGTCCGCCGCTCAGGCGAGCCCCGGCGAGCGTGGGTTGCGCCCGTACATCGACGTGGCGGCGACGGACAGCGGCGTGCTGGTGTCGGTGGCAGCGCTGCCGTCCCTGCTGTACCCGGATGCCCCGGACGCGACGGCCATGGATGTGCAGCTCCTCGACTGCGGTTGGCTGGATCGAGGCAAGCCGGTCGCGGACGGGTCGATCATCGATCTCACGCGAACCGACACCCGAGCCGATGCTGCGCTCGTCGCGGAGATGATCACGCGCGCGTTCCGCGAGATCTGGAACGTCCCACATCCGTCGTTCCTGAGCGTATGGAGCGTGGCGGCCGACGGAGCATCGTCGGGGCCGGTCGACCTGCAACGCGGGTCCTTCGGTCGCACGACCGGCGCAGCGACCGAGAGTCCCTCGGAGACATCCGACGACGTTCCTGCCGAGCTGAGGTCACTTCAGGCGCTGTGCCAGTTGATCGGTCGGCGCGTCGACGCGCACACCGTTCGATCGGTGTGCGCCGACGGCGATATCGACGCGTTGACAGCGCGGGCACTGTCGCTGCATCGATCGGCCGCTGTTCGCGCTCGCCCCGACGACACGAATGGGAAGAACTCGGGCGCGGTGTGGAAGAACCTTGCCCGCACCTGGCTCCTGGTCGCACACAGCATGGACGCGGTGACGAGGGCAGACCGACACGCGTGCCGGTGACGACGAGGATCCGACGAACTACAGGATCTTTCGGCGCAGGCCGCTCGCTCGCAGCACCTGACGTTCGACGCCCGCTCGGATGGCCTCTTCGGTACCGATCACCCGTACGTGCGATCGCGCGCGGGTGATGGCGGTGTACAACAGCTCTCGGGTCAACAGTGTCGACGCCTCGGCGGGCAACAGAACCGAGACCGTGTCGTACTGACTGCCTTGGCTGCGGTGGATCGTCATTGCGTACACGGTGTGTACCGAGGAGAGCACATTCGGGTGGATCAACACGTGACCACGACCTCGGGCGAACGCCGCCATCGGAGTTCCGTTGTCTCCCAACACCACAACGCCGGTGTCCCCGTTGTAGATCCTTGCCTCGTGATCGTTGGCCGTCACCAACAAGGGCTGACCGGGATACCAGAGCGAGGGATCGAGAAACGTGCCGCTTCCTTCTCCTACCCACTCCATCGCCTGCCGGTCCCACCGCGAGACCCCCCATCGACCCTCGCGGTGAGCGCACAGGAGGCGATGTTTCTCGAGCCCGAGCAGTGCTGCGGTGGCATCCCCTCGTACGGCGGCGTCGGTGACCTCGGCGGCGGTGTCGATCACGTCGGAGCGCAGCGCGTCGACGTCGTCGGGGCCATGAAACGAAATCTCCTCCGCGCCGGACTCGAGCAGCGCCATGACATCGTCGCCCCGGCCGTCTCGCACGGCCACGGCCAAGCGAGCGATGGCTCCGCCGAACCGTCGGCCACGACTGAGCCGAACGACGCCGCCGCGCAGTCGGTCTCGCTCGAACGCGCTCAGAGCGGCTTCCGCGGGATCCTCGGCGGCGGCGAAGTCCGCGTCGACGAGCTGCGCCAGAACCGGGTTCTCGATTCCGGTCACCGGCCTGGCAACCAGATCTGCTAGCACCGCACCTGCGTCGACCGACGTCAGCTGATCCGGGTCGCCGACGAGAATCAACCGGGACTCCGGACGCACGGCTTCGAGCAGCCGACACATCATCGTCAGAGACACCATCGAGGTTTCGTCGACGACGATGACGTCGTACGGCAGCCGGTTCTCGGCGTCGTGCCGAAACCTCGTCTTGCTGCTGGGCTTCCATCCCAGAAGTCGGTGCAGCGTCATCGCTTTCAGATCTGCCGGAAGCCCGAGGAGACCGGCTTGTTCGGACACGGACTCCTGCAACCGGGCTGCGGCCTTGCCGGTGGGTGCGGCCAATCCGATGCGCAGATCGCTTCCGTGTTCGCGAACGAGAAGCGCCAGAATTCTCGCTACGGTGTGGGTCTTTCCGGTTCCAGGGCCGCCGGCGATGACCGTCGTCCATTCCGTCGCCGCCAGAGCTGCCGCTATTCGCTGTCGATCGGGAGCGGCCGTCGGCGCGCCCGATTCGTCCACGAACAGCGTGGCCAGCGCGTCACCGATCTCGACGGCATCGGCGGCGGGATGGGATTGCGAACGCGCGTCGAGCAGATCTCGAACGGTGCTCTCCTGCAAATGGTATCGGTCCAGGTACAGCAGCTCACCCTGATCGGTGTCGACCAGTTTCAGCGGCCGCAACGGTCCATTCGGGCTCCCGACCACCAGTGGACTCACCCTCAGTGCTCGCAGCACGTCGTCGAGCTCCGGCCACGGGAGTGCGCTCGGATCGACGTCCGAGTCCTCGTCGACGGTGACGTCCCGCAGTCGTCGCAGATCCAGGCACACCGAGCCCGATCGCACCGAGCGCACGGTCAGAGCAGTGGCGAGCAGTACGTTCTCCGACGACTCACCGGCAAGGGCACCGAGGCGCAGCGCCACGTGCACGTCGGATGCCGACAGCACACCCACGTCGTTGAAGGTGCGCAGGATTCCACTGCCGCGCAGCGCAATCGAGACGCCGGTCATCGGGTCACCTTCCCAGCGAGCAGGTCGGACAGCTCGATCACCAGCGCGGCTGGTGGATCCCAATCGAACACCCCACACCCGGCGGGGGTCTGCGGTCCGACCATGCCCCGCACGAACAGGTATCGGATTCCGCCGAGGTGCAGTTGCGGGTCGTAGTTCGATTGACGCCAGCGCAGATATCGATGCAGCGCAACGGCATACAGAATTGCCTGCAGCGGGTAGTGCGAGCGGATCATTTCCTCGGCCATCTTCTCGCGCGTGAAGTTGCCGGTGGTCAGATCGCCTCTGGCGATTCGATTCGTCTTGTAGTCCACCACGACGTACCGCGGTCCTGCCACGCGCAGAACCGAGTCGATACTTCCGGTGAGAAAGCCGCGAAGTGGTGTCGACTCGAGACCGTCGAGCAGATCCGCGTGGGACGCGAGCACGTCCGCCGGATCGAGGTGATGACGCAACAGGCGCGCGACGGACTTCAACGTGACCGTATTCGCCACCGGATCGTCTCCGCCGGCCAAGGGCAGCTCGAAGTCGAGTTCGGCCAGATGGTCGGACGGCGCTACGTCGGCGAGCGTCCCGAATCCCAACGGTGTCTGCATCACCGGCAGAAGGGCTTGGGCCAACGCCACCGGATCGACCTCCGCCATTCGCGACGCCACCGCCGCAGCGCAGCGACGTTCGAGTTCCGCGAGCAGATCGGGTGCGGACGTGTCGACGTGTTCGAGTGCCTCGTGGACGAGCGTTCCGAACGCCGCGCCGGCAGGCATGCCGTTCATCGGTGACGCGATTCCGTCCAGCTGTTCGTCGATGTGCTCGCTTCCCGGGTATTCGCTGCCCACGGCCGTGTCGGCGGGCTCGTCCGTCGACTCGGGGTGCTCGGTCTCGCTGGTCACTCCTACCTCGGGCTGGGCGGGCGCGGCGTCGTGAGCGTGAGCTGTCAACGCGGAGTACGACGTCCGACGCCACAGGAGGTCGAGGGTTCGATCGAATCGTGCGGCAGCGACGGCGAGGTGCGGTTGCTCGGGACGAATCCAATGTGCGGTGGACGGCTCGCCGGGCCCCACCGGTTCGACTGAGATGAGGCCTGCTGCCGACCCGACCCAGGATTGGAGCCGGTTCGCCGTCGTCGCGTCGTCGAGAACCTTGTACGACGGCTCCGGCAGAGCAATTCCGGGGATGCGTCCGAACAGCATGCGATGCAGCGAGGACGTCGCGGTGTTTCGGCCCGGGGCCCACCACAGCACGATCCGACTCTCGGCGCGGGTGAGACCGACGTAGAGCAGTCGCAGTTCCTCACCTGCTTCCTCCTGGTCGTTGAGGATCTTCCTGGCCGCGTAGCCCGTTCCGGACGGTCCGCCGACGTCTCGGATTCGCGTGCCGTTCTCGTGCAGCAACAGCGTCGACGGCTTGCTGAAGTACAACGTGTCCCATGCGTAGGGCAGATAGACGACCGGAAATTCGAGCCCTTTGCTGCCGTGTGTCGTCATGATCTGCACTGCGGCGGAATCACTGTCGAGTCGACGACTGCGGTCGGTCGACCCGCCCGCTGCCGGTTCTTTGATGCGGTCGGTCAGCCAGCGAGTGAGGGCGGTGATTCCGTAGGACTCGGATACCGCAGCGCGATTGAGCAATTGAGCGATGTGTCGCAGGTCGGTCATCGTGCGTTCACCGGCTTCGACTGCGAGCAACCGGGCGTCGAGTCCGGACTGGGCCGACACCCGCTCGAAGACTGCCGCGAACCCGGCCTCGTCGAACAGCACGGAATACTCACGCAGCCGGCTGCTGACCTGGGACAGCGCATCCTCGGCCCCGGAGTCGAGTTGCGCAGCGGTCCACCCGAGCAGAGGAGTCAACGCGGCCAAACGTACGCGATCGGTGCGATGCGGTTGCTCGATCGCCTGCAGCAACCACAGCCAATGTCGGGCACTCTCGGTACCGAACACACTGGTGCTGCTCGACACGACGGACGACACCCCTACCGCGTCGAGTGCGTCCCGAATCAACGCCACCTGCTTGGTCGTTCGGGTCAACACCGCAATGTCACGCGGTTCGATCACCCGGCGGCCGTCGGGTCGCTCGAGCTCGGCATGTCCGGACAACAGCTCGACGATGTCCGCCGCAACGTCTGCCGCAACCCTGGATCGGAGCCGGTCGACTGCCGGAAAGCCTTGCCGCAGTGGACCAGCGCCGGTTCGCGGTAGGTAACGCAGCCGCAGGGGAGGATGTCCGACCATGCGCGAGAGAGGGTTTCGCGCCTCGACTGGGTGCACCACGATGTCGTCGTGGCCGAGGGCTGCGCCGCCGTACAGATGGTGCAGGGCGTCGAGCAGCCCCGAATCACTACGCCAGTTGGCAGTGAGCTCGTAGAGGTGGTCCGCGGTCTGCACGGCGTCGAGGTAACTCAGTACCTCGGCTCCGCGAAACGCGTAGATGGCCTGCTTCGGATCGCCGACGAGGATGAGCGTCGTGGAGCCGTGAAACGCCCGCCGCAGAATGTCCCACTGCATGGGGTCGGTGTCCTGGAACTCGTCGATCAGCACGACGCGGAATCGGTCTCGCACCCGTGCGCAGGCGGCCTCACCGTGGACGGGGTCCGACAACACCGAATGCAGAAGTCCCAGAAGATCGTTGTAGTCGCGCACACCGAGCAGGCGTTTGCGACGTTCGATCTCCCGGCGCGCTTCCCGGGCGAACCGCACACGCAGTGCCGGCTCGCGATTGTCGTCGTCCGAGTCCTCGGTGTCGGGATACAGAATAGACTGCTGGTCACCCACGGCCGACAACGCCAACTGCTGGGCATCCCGCCTGCTGAATGCCGGTGCCTCGTCGTCACCGCTGAACATCTGCAGATACAGATCGTCCACGACCTGTTCGAGTAGGTCCGAGACGGATTCGACGAACGTCGATTCCGGTTCGCGCTCGCCTGCGATGCCGAGTCCGTCGAGCATGCGCTGACAGAAACTGTGGGTGGTGACGATGGTTCCGGCGTCGAAGTCCGACAAGGCCCTACGCAACCGTCGACGCCGCCGGTCGACTTCTGCGTCGTCGACTGCGGCCAGAAATGCCACGAGTGGATCCCGAGATGCGCGAGCGGTGTCCGGGTCGGCCAGGTCCCGGGCGATCGACGCAAACCTGCTTCGGGTGCGATCACGGAGTTCCTGGGTCGCGGCTCGACTGAACGTCACCAGAAGCAGGTCCGAGATCTCGGCGATCCCTTCGGCGATGTAGCGCGCGGCCAACCCCACGATCGCGTACGTCTTGCCGGTCCCGGCGCTGGCTTCGAGGACGGTCGTTCCGGTCGGCATCGGACCGAGCAGGTCGAATCCGCGGGCGGCGGTCATGCGTTCCCCATGTTCTCGGCGATCAGCAACGGATCCCACAGCTTTCGAGCGAGAATCCCGAATCGGCTCTTCTCGTTCGAGGGCTCGGTCTCGTCGGCGAGCGGGGCCGCAGCGAGCAATGCCTGGAACGACAGGGCCGAACCGTGGACGTACCGCAACGATCGATCGGTGCCGTCGCCGAAGTCGCCCCGCCAAGCCCACGTGGCCGAGTCGTAGCCGTCCTCGATGGACCCGCCACCGAACCGCTTCTCTGCGTATGCCGATGCGGTACCGGTCGATATCGGCAGCGGCGACGTCATCCCACGATCACGCAAGTCCACCAAATCTTTCAGTACGGCAACGGGATCCCGCGGGGCGCTCAGCCGAGAGCGACGAGGCGGGCGCATTCCGCTCGCGCGGCCGATGGTGACGGCGCTCCAGTCCCCTGCCTCCGATGCCGCCACCGCCAGCAACCGCACCCACGCGGCCAGCCGGTGCTTGGCGGCCAGTCGAGAGTACGACGAACGTGCCAGCGTGCGGCCGTGGATTCCGGTGACGGTGCCGGTCAGGCGGCGGCCGTCGCCGAGATCGACCGCGACGTCGATCGTCTCGGCCGGACCCTCGTGGAAGGGAGCGGCCGCGTCGGCGATGATTCCGACGATCTGCCGGATGTCGGACATCTCGCGGCGGCCCTGATGAAACGGCGGCAGGGTGCCGCGCCGCCACTCGGCGTCGGCGAATTCTCCGATGTCCCCGCCTGCGAGCACTGCAGCGAGCATCCGATCACCGATGTTCCACCGGGACAACGGATCCAGCTCGATGTCCAGGCTGTCCGCCAGGTCGTCCTCGAGCTCTGGAACACGGAAGCCGAGTCGTTGCCGCAGGAAGGCCTGCACCGGGTTCTCGACGAAGGCGATGAGTTCGGCGAGCTCGACGTCCCCACGATCGGCCGGAGGGAGCGCGTCGGGCAGAAACGGTGCCACTGGATCGGGCGTCCGCTGCTGGGAGACGGCTCCGGCCAGGGCCACCGTGTCGAAGCTGAACGGGTGTTCGGCTTCGAAATTGTGAGGATCGAAGGGCTGCAGCGGATGCCGATGTTCGACGCTTCCGCCCGCGGTCACCTCGAGCACGTCCATCAACTCGCGCAGCGGGATCGCGGGTGGCTTGGCCGACCCGTCGACGGGGTCCGCTCCGGTGTAGAACAACAGCAGTTTTTCCTCGGCCGACATCACTGCGTCGAGCAGCAGTTGCCGATCCTCGCTGCGAATGTCTCGTTCGCCGACGGCCGGATCGCGGGCGAGGATGTCGTCTCCGTCGATACTGCCCACTCGGGGGAACACCTCGTCGTCGAGCCCGAGCAGCACCACCACTCGGTGCGGCACCGAGCGCATCGGCACCATGGTGCACACGGTCAGCTCGCCGGTTCGAAAGTTCGCTCGGGTGGGTCGGCCGGCCAGTCTTCCGGCCAGCATGGCACGCACGTCCGCGAGCCGCAGCTCGGCGATGCCGCCGTGTTCGGTGGCGTCGGAGATCTCGCGATGTGCTTGTGCCAGTTGCCATTCGTCGGCCGTTGGCACGTCGGCGAGGAGATCGAGGGCGCGCCCCAGCTGCCGCGTCCACTCGGTCACCGATGCCGGACCGGCCAGTGCCCGGAGCACCGAGGCGAGCCGATCCACCAGCTCGGCGAAGCGGCCGGCGAGGGTGATGTCGTTGCTGTCGACATCGTCGAGAGGCAGCGCAAGGTCGAGGTACTCGTTCCGAGTCTCGTCCGCAGCCACTCCCAACAGGATGCGATCGAGCGCCGATTTGAAGGTGTTCTGTCGAAAACCGTTCAAGCCGTGCGCTTCTCGTTGCCGAACTGTCAAACCCCAGCGAGCACCGGAGCTCGTCACCCACTCGCGCAGGCGCTCGAGATCGTCGTCGGTGAACGAAAACTTCCCCCGCACCGGACCACTCGCGGCGAAGTCCAACAGCTCGCTCGCCGTCACCCGACCCTCCGAGAAATCCAGCACCGTGGCGATGACGTCGAGGACGGGGTTCGTGCGGCGCAGGCCCCGATCGGCCAGCCGCACACGCAACCGGTGTCCGGGATGCACCAGCGCCGCCTGCCCGAAGTTCGCGCGGATCAGCGGCGCGTAGGTCTCCACATCCGGGCACATCACCAGCACGTCCCGTGGTTCGAGCGTCGGGTCGGAAGTGAACAGATGCAGCAACGACTCGCGCAGAACTTCCACCTGCCGAGCGGGTCCATGACACGCGTGAATCTGCACCGATCCGTCGGCGAACGTCGTTCCGTCGTCGAATTCGGGAGAAGGAGGCGAATCGGCGGTGATGTCCGCCTGGATTCGGCCGAGCAGCGTGTTCGCTGCTTCCGGGCCCTCGTGATGCACGGTGTGCGTCGCCACCGACGCGATGGTGGCCTGAAGTTCTCGCACGTCTCGCGACAGACCGGCCAGCAGCGGGTGCTCGACGGCCAGAGCTGTCGTGTCGTCTCGTCGGCGCGTCACCGCCGGGATCTCGGCGAGGACGTGCCACATCGACGGGCTGGGATGCGGAACCCAGATGTGCACGTCGCGAGCCTGCGACAGCGCACTCAGTATCGCGAGCTGATCGGTTGTCAGCCGGGTCGGACCGAACACCGACAACCTGCTCGGTAGGTCCACCGACTCCGGTGCATCCCGGAGTCGTGCGCAGGTCTGCGGCAGGCGCTCGGCTGGGCTCGGGCTGCCGATTCGCTCGCGCAGCGCGGCCCACACTCGCGGTTGCCACAGCAGGTCCTCGTCGAGATCACCACCGTGGCCGTCGGTGAAGCGCCCGTCGAACCAGTCGCGCAGCATCTGGGGACGCTGGGATCCGTAGGTGCGGAACAGTTCTGCCACATGCGATGCCGTCGACCAGCGACGTCCCACGCGATGATCCTCGGAACCTGCACCGAGATGCTTGAGCAGCACCGACGCCCAGGCTTCGGTGCGACAGTCGTCGATCACCTCCAGCGCGGTCCACAGAACCCGGGCAGGAGCCCAGGGATCGTCGTCGGGATCGATGTCGTCGACCGCAGCAATGGCGCGCGAGACCAATCGCGTCGGGCTCGGGAAGTCGATGTTGGCTGCGATGCCGTCGCCATCCGAACCGCCCAGCGTGCTCGACAGTCGCTGCGTGAGCCACCGCTCGACGCCCTTCGCCGGGACCGACACGATCTCGGGCACGAACGGATCGTCCAACGGCACGGACAGGATGTCGGCCAGTGCAGCCGCGAGCGTTCCGGCGCGTTCGGCGCGATGAAGCGTCAACACCGTCGCGGTCCCCTGCCTGCTCGTATCGATGCCCGATTTCGGGTTCGTGACGACCCTACTCGAGCCACCGACAGGTTCTGCGCGATGAGTCGGGCCGTCGGATCCGGTCCATATCTGCGCAACCGAACGATACGAAGGAGAACGCGATGATCGAACATGTTCTTGCCGTGGTGGCAGTACACGATATCGACTCGGCACGAGAGTGGTACGAGAAGCTGTTCGACCGGCCTGCAGACAACAATCCGATGCCGAGTTTGGTGGAGTGGCAGGCCGCCCCCGCTGCATGGGTGCAGGTGACGGTCGACCCCGAGCGAGCAGGGTCGTCGCAGTTCAACGTTGCCGTCGAAGACATCGAGTTGTTCGTCGATGCCGCTCGTTCCCGCGGCATCGACTTCGGCAACATCGTGGACGCGAACAAGGGAGTAAGACTGTCGACGGTCTCCGATCCCGACGGCAATTCCGTTTCCGCGATCGGCGGCTTTCGCGAGCACTACTGATCGAGCGGCCCTCGATCGTCACCCCACCAACCGCCGCGTCAGGTTCGCCGCTTCGCGGGAGTAGGCGATCAGCATGACGAGGTCGACCGACGGCCGGGCAGCTTTGACTGCCACCACCTGCTGGGTGACTGCATCGTGCATCGGCCATCCGTAGGAGCCGCCGGAAATCAGGGGAAATGCGATGGACTTCAGGTTCATCGACGCAGCCAGCGCCAGGCTTCGGGCGTAGCAGAGTCGCAGCAGCTCCGATCTGTCCTCGTGCGGGGAGTAGCGCGGGCCGACGGTGTGGATGACACAGCCGGCACGAAGTCGTCCCGCGGTGGTGGCGACGGCTGCGCCGATGTCGAGGCCGTGGGGCAGGGTGGTGGCCCGCAGCGCCTTGCATTCTGCGAGGATGTCCGGCCCACCGGCCCGGTGGATGGCACCGTCCACTCCCCCGCCGCCGAGCAATCGCGTATTGGCGGCATTGACGATCGCGTCTGCGGCCACGTCCGTGATGTCGCCCTGGACGACGTCGATGATTGTCATGAACTCCCCTTCGCTGCAATGATGTTCGAGGTGATTCGGTCGAGATCGTCGGCGCGCAACCCTGGGTAGCCGTGGACGATGTCGCGCCATTCGCTCGGCACCGCCGATGCGCCCCAGCGCGCTCCGAGGAGCCCTCCGGCTATGGCCGCCGTGGTGTCGGTATCGCCGCCGGCTCGGACACACAGTTCGAGAGCGGCAGGCAGAGGCCGGTCCGCGTCGGCAGATCGATGGATTGCCCACCACGCCGTCTGCAGAGCGTGGACCACCCAGCCGTTGTTAGGGAAGTCGGACGGCTGTCCCTCCTGTGCCTGGTGGAGCAGGGGCTGCCAGAACTCACGGACGTCGGCTTCGGCGGCGGCCAGAAATTCACGCACCCCGCAGTATGTACCGCGAAGAACCGCGTATCGAATTGCGTGAGTCCATAATTGGCATGCCTCACCGGCATGCGGGTCGAAATGGGTGAGGGCACTGATCCGTGCAGCAGCAGCTCGACATCCGGCCGCATCGTCGAGGTAGGCCAAGGCGACGGGTGCGGTACGCATGAGCGATCCGTTGCCGCCGGTTCTACCCGACAGTGACGCTGCCGCCGCGGTCATCTCTGAGCCGCTGAGTGTGGTCTGCGCGAGCACGGAGCGCGTTTGATTTCCTACGTCCGGAGGGTTCTGGGCAAACCACGCGCGAAAATTCTCGGCGATGTCGTCGATGTCTCCGCCCTGCTCGAGGGCACGCGCGACGCAGAGCGCCATCGAGGTGTCGTCGGTCCATTCCCCCGGGGCCCAATCGAATGCGCCGCCGCCGACCATGGCGATCGTCGTCTCGGGTGAGGGGTATCCGAACTCGTAGCCCGCGCCCAAGGCGTCACCCACTGCCGTTCCGAGGAGAACGCCCCGCGCTCGGTCGTGCTGAATGTCCGTCAACTGCATACCTACCCCTTAGATCGATGTTGAGCTAACTATAGATCATTACTGCGCTAAGCTGCAACGCATGAACTGGCGAGACCGAGACGGCAACGCGCTGACCGACTACCCGCGCCCCTCCGTGGCAGTCGATGTGGCGGTACTGACCGTCCGCGAACGGCAATTGCACGTCGTCGTGGTGCCGTCGGAGCGCGGCCCCGCGCTACCGGGCACCTTTCTGCGACCGTCGGAGACTCTGGCCGACGCGGCAGACCGCGCGTTGAGGACGAAGGCCGACTTGATCGATCTCACTTTTCACCAGCTGAGGATGTTCGACGATCCCGACCGCGACGACCGCGGCTGGGTCCTGTCGATGGCGCACGGCGCAGCAATCTCGGCTCGATCATTGGCTCCCACAACCGAATCGATGCCGATAGACGACTCCGCACCGGTGTCGACACTGGCCTTCGACCACGGCACCATGGTGACCGAGGCAGTTCTCGACCTCCGTGATCGCTACGCGCGTGAGGTCGATCCCGCACTGTTGACGGACGCGGAGTTCACCCTTCTCGAACTTCGCGAGGTGTACGAGATCGTGTTCGATCGCGCTCTGCCGAAAGACACGTTCCGACGTCACGTCATCGGGTCGCTCGAAGGGACAGGCACAACCTCGACCGCAGGCGGCGGCCGACCCGCAGAGCTGTATCGTCGCGCATCGAATCCAGCTCTTCCTGCATCTGCGGGTTCGTTCCTACTTCGCTGAGGGCACGGATCGACGAAACCGGACATGCCTACCGATAAGCTGGCAGTCATGGGATCGAAGCGGCCTGCCAACCGCGGACAGAAACGTGCAGAAAAGACCAAGGCCCGGCAACGGCGCCACCAGCAATCCCGACCGGCCCCCACCGGTGCCGTGACCGAACGCATCGCCGATCTGATCGACGGTTTCGTCGAATGGCTCGACGAGAGCGAGATGTCGGAACAATCGGAGGCGATCTCTCGACTCGTTTCGTCGACACTGACCCAACTGGCCGGAGCCCGTAACGGCTTTTCCCCCAGTGCCTGGCTGCCCGCCGATGCACACTTGCTGGTGGACGCCGCGGAACGCATCCTGCAGGACGAGTCCGACACGGCCGAGGACACCGCGGTCAATCTGGTACTCACGTCACTGCAGTACCTGACCTTCCTCGACGAGACCGATCTCTGGGACGGCACTCCCGAGGACTACTCGCACTGCATGGAGGATCTCTCGGACTTCCTCCAAGGCGACGAGCCGGACATGCTCGACGCCGACGACATCGATCTGCCCGACGTCTCGCTGGCCCAGGAACTCGCCGCGATCTCCGCGTTACCACTGCTACCCGCCCTCGACGACATCGTCGCGCGCGTGGCCGACGGGTTGGCGGTGGGCGAGGACGCCGACCTGCAGCGCGCGGTCGGCTCCACCCCGCTCGATCCCGCCCGGCTCGAGGTGGGTGCCGCGGTCGACTACTGGTCGACGGCCATCGCGACCGAATTGATTCGCATCGACGGTGACACCGCCAGGCCGGGCGACAATGCGCATTCGCTGGCCGGCCGAGGCGCGGAGACGGTGCACGAGCTGGTCGCCGAACACGTTCGCGTCCAGCTGTCGGGAGATGCCGACGACCCCGATGTGTCACGTTCGCTGGCGAACACGTTCGCGGTACAGACGCTGCTCGCCGCCATGACGGACGAGCTCCCCATCAACAACGAGGGCGAGGACTACGCCGAACTCGACGGTGAGGATCTGCGTACGGCGCAGTTGATCGACCACCGCGTCCGATCCCTCATCGAGCAGGGCATCCTCGTCAAGATCGAAGAAGTACTCGCCGTTCCGCACGCGTTGCGTCCGGCAGTGCTCGACGGTGTCGCCGAGGCCCTGCCGTTCGGTGTGATCGACGAGGAGTCGCAGCACGACCCGCTCCACAGCTCGGTCGAGGATTCAGCGTCGTCGTGACGGCCCCCGCGAACACCGAGACCGTGTCGGTGGTCGCCGCTAGCGTCACCGACTGTGCGTTACGCCAACGCGATCTGGGTAAGGAGCCGACATGAGCGATTCACTCGAGTTCGACTTCGACGTCGACGCTGCCTGGATGCAGTTCCAGCGCAGACTCGGCGACTACGTCAGCGCGATGCGCGACGGCGATGCGCTGGTGATCGAGTCGCGATACGACAGCACCGACGGCGTGCCCGACACCGCAGCCTGCGTGCAGTTCTACGCGTGGGATCTCGATATGGTCCGCTGCGAGATCCCGGCGAACGAGCACCTGCATCACAGCCGTGCCATCACCGAAGAGCAGCGGGAAGCGCTCAGCGCGTTGGGGTTTCGCATGTCGGTCGATTCCGAACCGACTGCACCGCACGTGGACCGGAATCGATCGTGGTCCGACGATCTGGCCAAGACCACCGTTGCGGTGTTCCGTGACATCTGGGGTCTCCCGCACCCGTCGTTCCTGAGCTCGCGCGCCACCGGCCGATACGACGTACCGAGTTTCGACGTCGCCACCCCCGAGCCCGGCATCACTGTCGTTCCGATGTGCGTACAGCCCAAGGGCAAGGAACACCTGCAGCAACTGGTCGATCGAGCGCTCGAGCCGTGGTTCGGTTTCCCGCCGGATCACGACCCCGACGGTGACATCCCCCTGCGGTTCGTGAACGGCACCGCATACGTGTCGGTCAAGCCCACCGAACCTGTGGTCGAGATCAATTCGACGCTGGTGCACGCCGTGTCGGGACGAACCCGCGCAGCCGAGTTGTTGGTCGATCTCAATTTGCAGCTACCCGATGTGATGCTGCACCTGGTCCAGGACTGCATCGTCGCCCAGGTGCGGGTGAGCGGCTCCCCCTTCGTCGCCGATC
Organism: Rhodococcus sp. 05-2254-2; assembly: GCF_002259095.1. Taxonomy (NCBI): domain Bacteria; kingdom Bacillati; phylum Actinomycetota; class Actinomycetes; order Mycobacteriales; family Nocardiaceae; genus Rhodococcus; species Rhodococcus sp. 05-2254-2. Next base: position 30,432 of record NZ_NOZJ01000022.1, read on the forward strand.
ACTTGCTGTGGGCAGTGCGGATGCTCAGTCACGTATGGGAGCAGGTCGACGAGAAATTCGCCGAGGATTTCGGTGGAGCGCTCGGCGAACCGACGCCGCCCCCGATCGAGGCCGAGGACTTTCCGGACGGTCTGCTCGAATTGGTCGATCTGATAGCCGAATCCGCGGAGCCACTCGACCTCGACACCGTCCTCGAACGTTGTGACTCCGATCGCGATGTCGTCGCCTCCTACCTGCGCATCAGCGCCGAGCAGGAGGCGTCGTGGCGTGGCATGGCGGTCGCTGCCGATCTCGGGGACGAGCACTGCGACGTCGACGAGGCCGACCGCGAAGCCGGCAAATGGGGTCGCGCCGTGGCTGCGCTGCGCGAGGTACTGCGCAGCACACCCGAACAGGTCACGCCGGTGGTCGATCCGTCGGCGATCCAGTTGCAACTGTTCGAGACCGACGAGGTGGCCGAGGTATCCGACGAACGTTCGGACGAACAGTAGAGGGAAAACGAACTGGGTTTTCCAGCGCGCTTCCCTTTCGTGTTAACTGGGGTTACATTAACTCTATGTTCGCACCTCGTTTGGAGAAGCCATGACACTGACGACAGGCACCACGTCCGTTTCGGTCGATACCGACACCGCGGACGAGCAGCAGTACATCGAGACACTCACCCTGTTGTCCGAGGGTTCTGTTCACAAGCACTTCGACCCGTACGTGGATATCGACTGGGAGTCCGAGAAGTTCGCGGTGCCCGCAAACGATCCTCGCTGGGTACTGCCCGCGAAGACGGACCCGATCGGCGGCCACGCCTGGTACCGAGCGCTGCCGCTCGAGAAGCAGATCGAGATCGGTATGTGGCGTCAGGCCAACGTCGCCAAGGTCGGTCTTCAGTTCGAGAACATTCTGATCCGCGGCATGATGCAGTACGTGTTCTCGCTGCCCAACGGCTCGGCCGAGGCACGCTACTGCACCCACGAATCCATCGAAGAGTGCAACCACACCCTGATGTTCCAGGAGATGGTCAACCGCGTCGATTCCGATGCTCCCGGCATGAGTCGGCCGATGAAGATGCTGTCGCCGTTCATCCCCCTGTTCGCCACTTTGTTGCCCGAGTTGTTCTTCGTCGGCGTTCTCGCAGGCGAGGAGCCCATCGACCACATTCAGAAGTCGGTCCTGCGGTCCGGTGAAGAAATCCACCCGATCATGCAGAGTGTCATGGCAATTCACGTCGCCGAGGAAGCGCGGCACATCTCGTTCGCACACCAGTTGCTGCGTCGCCGCGTCCCCAAGATGTCCAAGGCCGGACGGTTCTTGCTCTCGCTGGCCTTCCCGATCACGATGCGCATTCTGTGCGACGTCATCGTCATTCCGCCGAAGAAGTTCTGGACGAAGTTCGACATCCCGAAGCAGGTGAAGAAGGACCTGTTCTGGGGCACTCCGGAGTCGCAGCACGCACTGCAGGACTACTTCGGAGACGTCCGCATGCTGGCCAACGACACCGGAATGATGAATCGCGCCGCTGGCCTGATGTGGAAGCTGTGCGGAATCGACGGCAAAGCGTCTCGTTTCCGCAGCGAACCCGACCGCAGTTCCAGCCAGTTCGCCGCATAGCTCGCGCCCCAGCCGTCAGGAAACCTCATGCCCCACGTCGTCACCCAGTCATGTTGCAGCGACGCATCGTGCGTCTACGCGTGTCCTGTCAACTGCATTCATCCCACTCCCGACGAGCCGGACTTCCTGACGGCGGAGATGTTGCACATCGACCCGCAGTCGTGTGTCGACTGCGGCGCGTGCGTCTCGGCCTGCCCGGTCGATGCCATTGTGCCGCAGGCGAAACTGACAGAGGCACAACTGCCGTTCCTGACGATCAATGCGGATTTCTACAAACAGGAGCGCCCGCCTCGGCCCATCCTGGCACCGGTCACGCCTGCTGCGTCGGTCTCGCGGGATCGTCAGCCGCTGCGAGTCGCGATCGTCGGGTCGGGCCCATCGGCCATGTACGCCGCGGACGAACTGCTCACGCAACCAGGCGTGAGCGTCGACGTCTACGACCGACTCCCGCAACCACACGGCCTCGCTCGCCTCGGCGTCGCACCCGATCATCAGAAGACGCGTCAGGTATCGCGCTTGTTCGAAACCATCTCTGCGCAAGAGGGATTCACGTACCACCTCGGCGTGGAGGTCGGCAAGGACGTCACGCACGACGAGTTGATGGACACCCACCACGCCGTCATCTATGCGGTCGGGGCGTCATCGGATCGTGAGCTCCGCATTCCCGGTGCCGAATTGCCCGGGCGCAGTTCGGCTACCGACTTCGTCGCCTGGTACAACGGCCACCCCGACCACGCACATCGCACGTTCGATCTCTCGCACGAGCGCGCGGTGGTCGTCGGCAACGGCAACGTTGCCCTCGACGTCGCCCGCATTCTGACGATGAATCCGGATGCCCTCGCTCGGACCGACATCGCTCCGCACGCCTTGGACGCATTGCGCCACAGCTCCATTCGCGAGGTGGTCGTCGTCGGTCGCCGCGGCGTGGCGCAGTCCGCCTTCACCGTTCCCGAGTTCGCCGGGCTGCTGACCGTCCCCGATATCGAATTGGCCATCGACCGCAGCGAACTCGCGCTCGATCCGGTCACCGTCCGACTCGCGAGCACCGACGACCTTCCCCACGCCGTGGCGCAGAAGCTGCAGTTGCTTCGCCACGTCGACGAATCCCCCGAACACAGCGACGGCCGCAGGCGAATCACCCTGCGCTATCTTCTCTCCCCCACCCGCATCCTCGGCACCGATCGAGTGACGGGCGTCGAGTTCGAGCGGATGGGCCTGTCCGCCGACAGCGAGGACGTGGTTCGCAGCGTCCCGACCGGCGACGTGGACATCGTCGAGGCCGGGCTCGTCCTCACCTCGATCGGCTACCGCGGCGTCGCGCTCCCCGGAGTTCCGTTCGACGATCGTGCCGGCATCATTCCCAACAACGGCGGGCGCGTCCTGGAGGAAGTAGGTGGGTCGACCGCGACCGGCACCTACGTCACCGGCTGGATCAAGCGTGGCCCCTCGGGATTCATCGGCACCAACAAATCCTGCGCCCAGGAAACCGTCGGACACCTGGTCGACGACTTCAATGCCGGTCGCCTGACGGACCCCATCGAGTTGCCCAGCACGTGGCCGGCCGACTCGAGTCGAAGCCCACTGCGACGCTCGAAAGCACTGCTCTCGACGCTGCGCCGCTCCTGACCGATCGCGCACCCCGGTTGGGATCAATGTGCCTTTCGGTCGCTCCGAGTGCAACAACGTCGCATTCATCCGGACGGCCTCGAGGTTGAAGCGTCTACTATCGGGGTAACTACAGTCATCGGTCACCGACTCACGGCGGGCCAACACCTCGAGGAGCACGAGATGCCGGCCCTGCGACGCATCTTCACCAGAACCGCTGTCCCAATTGTCGGTATTGCCATGGCGTTGGTATGCGCGGCACCGGCCCAGGCTTTGCCGACACCCGGCGACCTCTCCGATGTCCCGGCACGGACGTCGTTGTCGTACGAACATCTCCCGACAGGGACCTATGTGGGCAGCGCTGAGGACAATTCGGCGCGCCCGGGACTGTCGACGGTCAAGCTCTACATGGCCGATTACGTCGTCCGCTTCGGCGATGGTTCGCCGAGAGACCTCGACCTCGCCGCGCGGATGATCCAGGTCAGCGACGACGGTGCCGCATCGACCCTCGACAACAAGTACCCCCAGGCAATATCGGCGACCGCCGCGGAGTACGGACTCACCTCTACCTCGCGGGGAGGTTTCTGGGGCAGCTCGTCCACGAGCACAGCCGACACCGTGCGATTCTTGGCGGCGAAGAAGCGCACCGACCCCGCCAGCCCGGTCCTCGCCTGGATGAACACCGCGGCTCCTGTGGCACGCGACGGAATGGTTCAGGACTGGGGCACCCAGCAGTTGGCCGGCGTGACGGGGAGCAAGTGGGGATGGGCCGACGACCGGTCGAGTGTTGTCGCGTCAGCGTCGATCGGCGATGATTTCGTCGTCGCCTCCAACACGTACGGACCGAGCAGCACCAACACCGACGACGTCTTGGGCGCGCTCGGCGGAATCGAACTGACGGCACCGCCCGCCGCCGTCTCTGTTCCCAACCTTCCTGTGATCCCCGGTCTGCCGTCGGTCGAGGAATTGCTACAGATGCTTGCCCCTCGCTGACACGTTCGAATAGTTTGTCGGACCCCTCCCCTACTCTGCGTCTCACCGAACAGTTCGGTGACCACACCGGGGGACGTGGAGGGGACGACGATGAGTCGTATCGATTTGGACAGTTTTTTCAAGTACACGCGGGCGACCAGCGCGTGGCAGGATGCCGCTCCCAGCGAATTACTCGACAGCGGAATCGGATTCGCCCAACTCGGATCAGCGGGAAAAGACAGGGTCCGGCTGGTAGCGGAACGCTTGGCCGCTCTGGATGCGCAACAGAGTCGTTCGGTGCACGATTGCGCGGCGCGAACACTCGACGATGCTCTCGACACGGCGTTCGAGAACGGTTGGCAGCCAACCGAACTCGTTCATGTCACGCTTCAGTGCGCCGGAGGCGACGGCATAGTGGTCATCGTCGAGGCCATCGGAGCACACACGGCACGAAGCTCGGCCGAGCGCCTCGCTCCGGATTCATGGCGTGATCAGCTATCCGAGCTGCGAGTCGACTCCGCCGGGGGCACGACCGCCGAGAGACTTCAAAGGTGGCGTTCGTACAACCGACGATCGTCGGCGCAGTCCTGGTACACCCTTTTGCTCGTACTCGGTTGTTCGACATGGCTGTTGCCCCTCGAGAAGCTCCTGCCCCCTCCGGCCAGGTGGACCTCACAGTCGGCAGCGACCGGCCCCCGGCGAGCCACGGACTCGAAGATGCTCGGCAGAATCCGAGGGCTGCTGGCCAAGGCCGAGTCGACGCAATTCCCCGCTGAGGCCGAGGCGTTATCGGCCAAAGCCCAAGATTTGATGACGCGCTACGCGATCGACAGCGCGCTTCTCGATGTGGGGAACCCTCGCAGCCTGATCGACGATGTCGTCACGCGACGCATCATGGTGAGCAATCCGTACTCCAAAGCCAAACTGCTTCTGCTGCACTGCGTGTGCCATGCAAATGGTGCCAGGACACTGTGGAAGAAGAAGTACTTGCTGGCCAGCATCATCGGCATGCCCGTCGATCTCGATCTGTGCGAGCTCCTCTACACCTCGCTACTCGTGCAAGCGACGCGCGCACTCGACGAGGTGGCCGATTCGCCGGCAGCGCGGACCCGTAGTTTCCGCAACGCATTCTTGATCGCCTACGCCCACCGTATCGGCGAACGACTGACCGAAGCACGCGACCGCGCCACCGCGGCCGCCACTCGACAACACGGCTCTGCGCTGGTGCCCATCATGGCGGAACGAACCGACGCAGTCGACCGAGCGTTCGCGGCCCGGCATCCGACGACGAGAACGATCAGGTTCAGCAGCGACAATACAGCGGGATCGCATGCCGGCCGCGCCGCCGCCGAACGCGCGGACCTTACCGGTGGGCGCGAACGTATCGACAAATCCGATCTGGCCTCGTAGTGCGCGCTACATTGACTGCCATGACCGGTCTCGATACTCCCCTGACGCCCCTTCGCTTTCTCGAACGCGCAGCGGAGGTCCACCCCCACAAGACCGCCGTGGTGGACGGGCCCAGGACATTCACCTACGAGCAGTTCGCTGCCGACGTCACCCGGCTCGCGCACGCACTGCGCGCGTCGGGTGTCGGCCACGGAGATCGGGTGGCCTACATCGCGTCCAACTCTGCAGAGCTGTTGTTCGCGCACTACGCGGTTCCACTGGCCGGTGCCGTTCTGGTCGCAATCAACACCAGACTGTCGCCCGCCGAGGTTCGCTACATCTGCGATCACTCCGGTTCGGTTCTGCTGGTGGGTGATTCGGAGCTGCTGTCCGGACTCGGAACAGATCCGATCGCCGATTCGGTCCGTGAGATCGTCGAGACACCCGCCGTCGACGGCAGTTACGCAACGCTGCCGCACGCCACTCGATACGATGCCTTCCTCGAGAGAGGCTCCGACGATCCACTGGAGTGGGAGGTCGACGACGAGACGTCAACCATCACGATCAACTACACCTCGGGCACCACCGGTCGACCCAAGGGCGTGATGTACACCCACCGCGGTGCCTATCTCAATTCGCTCGGAGAACTGCACCACCAGGGATTCGGCATCGACACCCGATACCTGTGGACACTGCCGATGTTCCACTGCAACGGATGGTGCACCACCTGGGCGGTCACGGCCGCGTCGGGCACGCACGTGTGCCTCCGCGGAGTGCGCGGAGACGCTATCTGGTCGGCCATCGACAACGGTGTCGATCACCTTGCCGGCGCGCCGACGGTGCTGACCACTCTTGCCACTGCCGCAGAGGCGCATTCGCTCGACAGACCCCTGACCATCGTCACGGCGGGCGCTCCACCGAGTCCGACGATCATCAGCAAGATCCGAGCGCTGGGAGCGACGCTCGTACACGTGTACGGCCTCACCGAGACCTACGGTCCGTACTCGGTGTGCGAGGCGAAACAGGAATGGCTCGAATTGGACGCCGACGACCAGGCTCAGCGCTTGGCTCGACAGGGAGTCGGCATGCTCACTGCCGACCGTTTGCGCGTGGTGCGAGACAAGCCGGATGCAGGCGGAACGTTGATCGACGTCGAACCCGACGGCGTCGAAATGGGTGAGATCGTCATGCGCGGCAACAACGTCATGAAGGGGTACTACGACGACGCAGCCGGTACGACGCAGGCCTTCGCGGGCGGCTGGTTCCATTCAGGAGATCTCGGGGTGATGCATCCCGACGGCTACGTTCAGCTGCTCGATCGCGCCAAGGACGTCGTCATTTCCGGCGGCGAGAACATCTCGACGATCGAGGTCGAACAGGCACTTGCCAGCCACCCAGCCGTCGCCGATGTGGCGGTCATCGGAGTGCCGGACGACAAATGGGGAGAGCGACCGAAGGCATTCGTGGTGCTGGTGCCGGGTGCGGACGCCTCCGAGGCAGAGCTCGTGTCGCACGTGAAATCGGCTATCGCGTCGTACAAAGCCCCGCGCGCAGTCGAATTCATCGTCGAGTTGCCGAAGACATCGACCGGCAAGATCCGAAAGAAGGAGTTGCGCGACGCCGAGTGGGGCACGTCCACGTCGAAGATCAACGGGTAGCCCGGAAGGTCAGGCCATCTGCACACCGGCGATTTCGGTGACGCCGCCCTTGCCATCGAACGACAACTGCCGAAAGGCCACCTTCTCGACGAAGAACCTGTCGTGACTCACCAGAATCACCGCACCGGGAAACGCCATCAAGGCGCGTTCGAGTACCTGAGTGCTCTGCAGGTCGAGATGGTTGGTGGGCTCGTCGAGCACGATGACGCCTGCGCCGAACAGTAGGCACTGAGCCAGGGCGACGCGCGCTTTCTGGCCTCCGGACAGAACTCCGATCTTCGACTTGAGATCCAGCTCGGAGAACTGCAGCAGCGTCAGGAAGCGGTGCACTTCCTTCTTCGTTGCCGTGAGTGCGAGACTGCCCGGCATTGCGTTGACCGAGTGCGACACGGTGTCGTCGAGATCGAGATCGGCCAGCACCTGGTTGTAGTAGATGAACGACGGAGCCTTGGTCTTCCATTTGATCTTGCCGTCGTCCGGTTGCTCGGCACCGACGAGGATGTCCACCAGAGTGGTCTTTCCACATCCGTTGGGTCCGGTGATGGCGATACGGTCGCCGCGGTGCACGGTGAACGAGATGTTCTCGAAAAGTCGTTGCTCGCCATAGCTTTTGGAGATTCCACTGATCTCGGCCAGGTTGTCGTGCACGTGCAGTCCGCCGTAGATCGCAGTGACCACCGTGTCGACCGGGCGCGGACTCTTGCTCTTCTTGATGTTCGCCAGCCGACGCTTGAGCACCCCGCTGGGGTTCTTCACGGCTTCCTTGCGATCGCTGATCGCTTCCTGCTCGTAGGCCAGCAATTGTTGTTCGTTGCTGAACTCACGTTCGAGGTTCTTGAGCCTGAACTGCTTCTGCTGGACGTATTCCGAATAGCTTCCGTCGTACGTCTGCAGGTGATGGTTCTCGATTTCGACGATGCTGGTGACGACCTGCTCGAGAAACGCGCGGTCGTGCGAGACGACGAGGAGCGCACCGCGGAAGTCGCGTAGCCACCGTTCGAGCCAGGCGATTCCGGCAACGTCGAGGAAGTTGGTCGGCTCGTCGAGCAGCAGGACGTCGGGTGCCTCGATCAGGATCTTGGCCAGCGCTGCGCGGTTGCGCCAACCACCCGACAGGCGATCGACGGGGAGCTCACGTCGTTCGGCGTTGAATCCGAGCATCGACAGCACCGTGTCGATCTGCTGGTGGTAGGTCCAACCGCCGCTGTTCTCCATGGCGTCGAGCAGTTCGGCTTGCCGATCGACGAGCTTGTACATCTGCTTCTCGTCGAGATCACCGCCGAGTGCTGCCTCGACTCCGGCCAACTCGACCTCGATCGCGTGGACAGCGACGAACAGCGATTCGAGCTCCGCTTGGATGCTGCGATCGCCGTCGAGTTCCGAGAACTGCGAGAAGTACCCGATTCGTGCGCCCTCGGTGACATCGACGGTTCCGGAATCGGGCGTCTCACGCCCGAGAAGAAGCTGCAGCAGGGTGGTCTTGCCCGTACCGTTGCGGCCGATCAGACCGATGCGATCGCCGTCAGCGAGACGAAAGAACACCTCGCGCAACATCACCTTCTGGTCGTATCCCTTGGCGACGTCGTTCAAGCGGATCCAGCTCAAGCGTTCACTTCTCCTGAAAAACGGGTCCGCTGAGTCGTCGAACCGGGCCAGCTCACTGTAGCCGGGCTGGAGCCGTCGCCATCCCCGTCGTCCGCCTGATCGGCTCCCCTGCTTCGAATGACCGACGCCGATCGGAGGCACATATCCAGAACCGAGGGGCTGATTCACACCTCGCCGTCGGCCACACTCATCGGTCGGTGATGGTCGCGAGCGAATCGACAGGCGGGGAGACCACCACGGGATCGCGGCCGGACCACAAATCCAGCACGGCCTTGGGACGCGCCAACAACTCTCGCGCGTAATTACGCACCACCGCAAGGGTATTGCAGTCGATGCACTCCGCCGTGACCCCATCGACGTCGAGGTTCATGTCCTCGCACAACGCTACTGCTCGCGATACATGAAGGGGTTGGCTGATGATGAGTCCGCGTTCGACCCCGAAGGTCTCTTTCGCCCGTGCGCAGGTGTCGTAAGTGTCGATGCCGTGATCGTCTCCGATGATCACCGCAGGATCGATTCCGTGCTCGATCAGATAGTCGGTCATCGCTTGAATCTCGTTGCCCGAGTTACCGTCTGCATCACCGGAAACCAAAATTGCCTTGATCTTCCCCGCCGCCATCAACGCAATCGCAGTGTCGAGACGTCCGGAGAGAAATCGCATCGGCTTGCCGTCGCGCACCTGTGCACCGAGGACGATGGCCACCGGTGCGTCCGGCGCATCCTCGACGTCGTAGACCTTCCCCGCCGTCGTGTATGCCACCCACCCGGCCGATGCCAGAACGACGGCCACCAGGGCTGCGACCACCGCGCAGAAGACACGAACGAGTCGCCCGGCCAATCCTCGGGGCTTCGATACGGTACTCATGATCTCGTTTCGTCGGTGGGAAGAAACCTCAAGCTAACCCACCAATACGGAGTCCGAGCGTCCCCGAAGCGCACCCATACCGATTCCACAGTGATCCCTCAGAGCCCGCCCCTGCTTGATTGCACTGTTCGGACACGGAGTACCGTTCGATCAGTGAATCCGCTGCTGACCTCTCGACGCTATGTCGACTTGCGTCTGCAAGCCAGCGCTACCTGTTGACGGTTCTCTAGACCGCATCCCCTCCGCTCGGCCGATCGGCCGGCGAGTATTTCTGTCGTCCATCCTCGGCGACACCTCTCCTTTTCGAAAGGCATATCCATGTCTGCGCCCAGCGCTACCCGAACGCGCCGTGTCCCTACCTGGGCAACCGCGTTCGGTCCACAGATCGTTGCCGGTCTCGTCCTCGGTGTCGTATTCGGACTCATCGCCCGGTCGATGCCCGATGCTGCAGACGGCAACGAGAACTGGTTGGTCGGCACGCTGTCGACCATCGGTTCGAGCTACGTCAAACTGCTCACCGTCGCGGTGATCCCGCTGGTGTTCACCGCAATTGTCAGTTCGATCGCCAACCTGCGCGAAGTCACCAATGCCGCGCGTCTCGCCATTCAGACGCTGTGGTGGTTCGCCATCACGGCATTCATCGCCGTCATCATCGGCATCGTGATCGGGTTGGTCGCGCAGCCCGGTTCGCGTACCAGCGCAGGTGCCGATTCGGCGGGCGATCCGTCGAGTGTCGGATCGTGGTGGTCGTTCCTCACCGGACTGGTACCGAACAACTTTCTCGCACTCGGCGCGAAGACCACTGTCGCCGAGAGCGGCACCGCAACCACATCATTGAGCTTCAACATCTTGCAGTTGCTGGTCATCGCCGCTGCCATCGGTATCGCAGCGCTCAAGGTCGGCAAGAAGGCCGAGCCGTTCCTCGCGTTCAACGCGTCGCTGTTGGCCATCGTGCAGAAGGTTCTGTGGTGGATCATTCGCCTCGCGCCGATCGGCACCGCCGCACTCATCGGCAACGCGGTGGCGACCTACGGCTGGGATGCCATCGGCTCGCTCGGCGTCTTCACCGTGTCGATCTACGTCGGTCTGGCTGTGGTGTTCTTCGTGATATACCCGGTGATCGTTCGCGCACATGGACTTTCGGTACGCAACTTCTACTCGGGAGTGTGGCCTGCCACCCAGCTGGGCTTCGTTTCGCGTTCGTCGATCGGAACCCTGCCACTGACCGAACGCGTCACCGAACGTAACCTCGGAGTCCCGCGGGAGTACGCGTCGTTCGCTGTTCCTCTCGGGGCGACGACCAAGATGGACGGTTGCGCGGCAATCTATCCCGCGATCGCGGCACTGTTCGTCGCTCAGTTCTACGGCATCGATTTGACCATCACCGACTACCTGCTGATCATCGTGGTGTCCGTGATCGGTTCTGCAGCAACGGCAGGAACAACAGGTGCGACGGTGATGCTCACCCTCACGCTGTCGACCCTCGGATTGCCGTTGGCCGGCGTCGGTCTGCTGCTCGCAGTGGAGCCGATCGTGGACATGGGTCGCACCGCAGTCAACGTCACCGGTCAGGCATTGGTGCCGACCATCGTTGCCAAGCGCGAAGGAATTCTCGACCTCGAGCGCTACAACGCTCCGCGGAACGGCGATCCCTTCGTCGACGAGGAAGCGGAAGTGGAACTGGCCCGCTAGCAGCGTATTTCGAACGATCGATCCCGACGACCGAGCAACTGGGTCGTCGGGATCTTTCGTCTATCTCGGCGGGGACAGCGCCTCTACGGTGGCGGCAGTCGCGATATCCGTGGCCTCGACACTCGCGAAATAGTGTTGAAAGAACTCCCGCATCGTCTTGACGATCTCGATCTGCTGCTCGATCGCAAAGCGCGCGGAGCCCTCCTCGGCCACCGCGAGGCGATGAAATTTGGCTTGAAGTTGTTGGGCTGAGTCCAAGTCACCCCAAGACTGCGGCCAAGCAAGCGAAGTCGTCATTTCGAGCATCCGGTCGAGCTTCGTCAGATACTCGGCGCAAACAGCGTCGCAGCGAGCGGCGACTCCTGGTTCGACATCGAGTTCGCCCGCGACCGCCTGATCTCGGAGTGAACGCCAGTGGCCGAGATTGTGGTTCAGCCCGTACGGCTCCATTGTTTTCAGTGTCCTATCTAGGTCGGAAAGAACGGTTCCAAATCAGCTGCATGACGATTGACTTCGGTGCACGGTTCACCCTCCAGGTCGCGTGAACCCTTCTTTTGAAGGTCGAGCACGATCAGACCGTCATCCGTGTTCAGAGCGACTGCGCAACCGAGGAACTGCATCTCGTCGGCATGGCGCAGTTGGGTGGCGGTGCGCTCGGACAGTTTCAAGTCCACCCCGCGCACGAACGAGGGGCTGAGCAGCAATTCGTCGATGGACTCCAGCGATGACAAGACAGCAACGTAGTACCAGCTTTTCTGCGCGACCCCATCCCAGGTACAGCCCTTCCAGCCGGGGTGCGTCGTGATGCCCGCGAAGTCCGGTCGCTCGGTGCTGACGTCCAATCCACTTGCGGTCACGGCAGATTTGGGGATGGTGCAGGGGTCGAATGGCTCCGGGCCGGCTGCCACCGTCGTCGATTCCGGCGAAGAGGATTCACTGGCGGCGGGTGTTCCCTGCGTCGATCCCGTGCAACCCGCCAACACCAGGGCCGAAGCACACACCGCCGCGAACCGCCGCCCACCCATTACCCGCATTCGTTCAACCTCTCGACACAGACGTCACTGAGAGGTTGGACGCGAGGGGCACCCGATCGGTTCCCTATACGCGCTGCGAGGCCTTGATCTTCTGCGACTCGACCGCGTGAACACTCCTACGCTCCGCCGCCCACACCCACAGGGCCAGCGATATCAGCGCGATCACTTCGGCGACGACGAGCACTCGCTCCACGTAACCGAGGGTGACCACCCGGTACCAGGGTCGCGGGCCGGTGGCACCGGCGACCAGTGCGTAAACGATGGGCAGCAACGTCACGACCGACAGCATGCTCAGTCCCAGAGTGATCCGGGCCCGAGCCGCCCACACGGCGTCACGAATCCAAGGACGGGAGAAGAGAAAGACGGCTACCGGGATGCTGACGAACGCCACAGCCGCACCGAGTCGGTGAATCGTCCCGCCGACGCTCAGCGACGCGTCGTTGGACCAATCCTGTTTCGGCACCGCGACGACGGCCACGAGTCCCACGGTCCACAGAGTCAGGCAGATCGACGCGGCCGATGTGGGCCGAGTGAGTCGATGCCGAAGTGCGGCCGCAAGAGTGAGTGCCGAACCGAAGGCGAGCAGGACGACCCCGATCGAGAACACCCATTGCTGCGCACCGAGTCCGTATTCGCTGATCGTGCGGCGCAAGTGCGAGGGCGTCTGCAAAGCGGTGTACAGATCGAGAACCAGCACCACCAGCGCACCCAACATGATCAACAGAGCGCCGATCCTGGCCGGTCGAATCTGCACCTTGTCTCCACCCTCCGGGACGACGTCGATCGCCGTCCACACTCCATGTTGCCCGAAGAACCGATCTACATCCCTTGACCGAGGCTGTAGCGTCGAATAACGTACAACCACATGGTTGTAGATCAGCTGGATGACGTCGGCATCGATCGCCTCTTCCAGGCATTCGCAGACACGACGCGTCGTGACATCGTCGCGAAGGTCACTGTCGGCGAGCAGTCGGTCTCTGAGTTGGCTTCCCACTACGCCATGAGTTTCGCCGCCGTACAGAAACACGTCGCAGTTCTCGAACGCGCTGCGGTGATCACGAAACAGAGGCGCGGCAGGGAGCAGATCGTGCGAGTTCGATTGGAGACCATCGCCCGAGCCCGCGCCTTGCTCGACGGATACGAAGAAATCTGGCGAGATCGCGTCGGGAGGATCGACGAACTTCTTTCCCAGGACGAGAAAGGCTGAATCATGCCGTTCATCAGCTCACACAAGGATGCAGAAAACTTGACCATGACCGTGGTCGCGGAGTTCGACGCGAAAGTAGAACGCGTCTGGCAGATCTGGGAGGACCCCCGTCAGCTCGAACGGTGGTGGGGTCCGCCGACATGGCCTGCGACATTCGTCTCCCACGACTTCGTTCCGGGCGGCAAGGCGTCGTACTACATGTCCGGGCCCGACGGCGAAAAGGCCGCTGGCTGGTGGCTTTTCACCGATATTTCAGCTCCGACCACGCTGTCCTTCGACGACGGGTTCGCCGACGATTCCGGCAACCCGTCGTCGACGCTGCCCGTCACGCACGCCGTGGTAACTCTCGAGGACGTCGACGGCAGAACGCGCATGACCATCCGGTCTCGATTCGACAGCCTGAGCCAGCTCGAAGAACTGGTCGCGATGGGCATGGAGGAAGGCATGGCGTCGGCAATCGGTCAGATCGACGCCGTCGTCGCCGAGTGATCGTCGTGCGTGGAAACTCGACCCCTGCTACGAGTTTCCGTGCACCTGCGGCGCAGCCGCTCTACTCGGGAACGGAGCTGACGGTGAACGGCTCGACGGGCTCTCCCCCACGCTTGTCGAACTGACTGTTGACCACGAGCAGTCGATCGTCCACTGCCGCAACGGTTGTGGGGTAGGCGAACGATGCATCGGTGATCTCACCGGTGACCGCGCCGGTTCTGCCGTCGTCATCGAGGTCGACCTTGGCGATGAGCCCGTCACGATTGCGGACGACGTACAAGGTGTCGTCGTCCATTTCGAGGCCGTCGCCGTTGGTCAGGGTCGCGCCGCCGAGGTCCACCTGCGTGACCTCTTTCGAGGTCTTGTCGATTCGATAGAGGTTGCCGGTACTGGACTGCACGACGATCAACGCCGATTCGTCGTCGTTCTCGACGATGCCGTTCGCGTTGAAGCCCTCCCCGTACGCGAACGGAGTGCCGTCGAAGCTCACGAACGTCTCCAACGGAGCGTCCTGCGTTCCGGCCGTCATCTGCTCGACGGGAATGCGGTACAACGCCGGGCTGCGTGAGTCCGTGATGTAGGCATCACCGTTGTCGGCAATGGCGACGTCGTTGAGGAATGTCGCATCGGTGCCGAGACCGTTGGTGAACGTTCCGATCAGATCACCGGAATCGGCGTCGTACACCCATACCTTGCCGGTGGCCCCACCGGCGATCACCAAGTAGTCGGCGCGATCGTCGTCGTCGGTCACGTCGATTCCGGCAGCCGCGGTGCGTCCGTCCGCGCCGCCGGGCAGGAACACCGAGACATCCGGGGAGCCGACGGTTCCGCGGAACACCGCGCCATCGGATGTGGACGTCACATAGAACGTGTCGTCCGCGGCCGTGATGCCCTCGGGGAACACTCCACTGCCGGGCAGGTTGTAGACCGTCGCCGAGCTCGAACTCGGCGATGTCGACGCAGGCGTGGACGAATTGCTCGTCGTGGCCGGTGCCGGGTCGGGCGAGTCCGACGACCCGCAGGCACTCAGAAATAGTGTGGCGAGGGCAACAGCGGGGGCTACTCGGGAGACTCGGTTCACACCGTCGAGTGTTCCATATGTCTCAATCTTCGAGCATTTCGCCTGGTGAGCAGATTTTGGACCCGTCAGTTTCGTACTGTCGTAGTCATGAGTGCCTCCTCCTCCCTTGCCGCAGCCGACAGCGACCTCGGAGGGATCGCCGGATGGGCAGTGAGTCTGATGGAGGCCATCGGTGGCCCCGGCGCAGGAATTGCGGTGGCCGCCGAGAACTTCTTCCCGCCGCTGCCGAGCGAGATCATCCTGCCGCTGGCGGGGTTCACCGCATCCCAGGGCGGGATGACTCTGCTGAGTGCGCTGTTCTGGACGACGGCCGGATCGGTACTCGGCGCACTGGTTCTGTACTGGCTCGGCGTCAAACTCGGACGCGACCGGATGTACGCCATCGTCGATCGGATGCCGTTCGTCGGAACCGACGATCTGACCAAGGCCGAGGATTGGTTCGCCCGCCACGGACGGTCGGCGGTGTTCTTCGGCCGCATGATCCCGATGGTCCGTTCGGGCATATCCATCCCGGCCGGCGTGTCCCGGATGCCGGTTCTGCAATTCCTGCTATACACCACCCTCGGCAGCCTGATCTGGAACTCGATCTTCGTGCTTGCCGGCTATTTCCTCGGCGAGAACTGGCACTACGTGGAGAGCTACGCGTCGGTGTTCCAGTACGTCGTCATCGGCATCGTGGTCGCGCTGATCGGCTGGTTCGTGGTCAAGAAGGTGCGGTCCCGCCGCGTCGAGGTGCAGTGACTGCTCACAGATCGTCGATGTCGATGAACCCGTCCTGCAGCGCACGCACCAGCAACGTCGCTTTGGTCGGCGCCGTTCGTCCCACTGCCGTGTACTTCGCTCTGATGCGAGTCAGGTGTGTGTTGACGGTTCCCATCGAGAGATAGAGCGAGCGCGACGCCTCCGCTTTGGAATCCGAGATGAGCCATGCGGTGAGAACCTCGATTTCACGAGCGCTGAGCCGTGGGTCGGGGGCATCGCCGATGCGGATGTCGAGCACTGTCATGAAGATCCTCGTTTTCGGGCGTCACCGCTGTCCCGGTGGCGCTGACACGGCCAATGACACAGCACTCGCTCCGCTGCGTCACTCCGAGGAATGACCGAGGTTGCTCTCACCCGAGAGTGAACACTGTCACCTGCGCCGTCACAGTGGGCCTCACCTCGGTAAAGTCCGCCACTATGACCGAGCTCGACGCGACCGCCGCCCACTTCGTCGAGGCGGGTGTCACATTGTTGGTCACCCATCCGCAGAAGATTCTCGAACGCGGATTACGTATCGAAGACGTCGTTCACGAGGCCGACTCGTCGACGGCAACGTTCTTCCGCAAGTTCAGCACCAAATCCGACTTTCTCGCCACGGTCGTCGAACATTTGTCTCGAACTCCTCCACCCACCGACGTTCACGAGACTGTTCGCACCCAGATGACGGACAGCGGTGCGTCGATTCGCGCGACGGTGACTGCGCTCGTTGCGCGTTACTTCCCGGCGATCGTCGACCGGAGGAGCATCACCGAGTCTCTTCTCGATCTTGTTTTCAGCGGGCCGACTTCCGGGGCCCTCGCCGGAAGCTACCGCGTTCGAGACGATGCCGTACTCGAGGCATTCGGGGCACTGTTCGATCCCGACGGTGGAGCCTTTCGCCGTCCCTTCACGGCCCGATCGTTCGCCATGACCGTCAATGCTGTCGTCGACGGCTTTCGGATCCGCAGTCAGGTGGACGCCTCCTCCGTATCTCCCGATGTGATGTCCGACGCGGTGCTGGCCTTCCTCGGGGCCGTCGTCGACACGTCCGGACATCATCAGCACCTCGACGACGTCGTGCGGGATGTCGGAACACCGGTCGAGGAGCGGCCGCTTCCTCGCGATCCGCGTGCCGCGATCGTCACCGCGGCGCGCGACGAGTTCGGTAAGCGTGGGTACTTCATGACGCGTATGGACGACGTCGCCGATATCGCCGGAGTGCCGAGGGCAGCATGCAAGACTCTGTTTCCGACCAAGCCGTCCGTCATCGTTGCGGCACTGCAGAGCCGGGTCGATCGTCTCCGTGAGTCGGTGGCCGACGACCAACTGCTCGGCCTCGACGAGCTCACGATTCTGCAGAATCACATGCTGCGGTGCGCGCAACTCGCCTCCGAAGAACTCGAATTCATGGACGCTCTCCTCGTCGCCGTCGCCCACGACACTTACGGCGAGCCGGAGGGACTGATCTCGATCAAGGAGAAGCTCAACCTGCCGGCGATCATCGCACCGGTCATCGCGCGAGGGCAGGACACCGGCATCTTCCGAAAGAGCTCGAGCCCAGTCGATCTCGCGGCAGGCATTACCAACACTCTGCTGATGCGGTGTTTCACCCGACGACAGAACAGCCCGCAGGACAACGCGACGTTCGTCGGTGAACTCCTCCTCGACGGACTCAGTGCGCGCTGAGCATCGACCGCGTGCCATCGGGTCCCGCTGGATTTCTCCGGCGAACCGGTCGGGTGCAGTGAGGATCTCGTCTGCCTGCCACACCCACCTCGATTAGCAAAACGAATGGTATGAATATTGCGCGACGTTCGTCGCAATGGTGACGAACGGAGCGAGGGCGATGGACGAGGACACGCAGCCCACCGAACGCAACCATTCTGCGCTGCTGACCACACTCGTCCTGACGTCGATCGTGGCACTCGGCGTGGTCGCAGCGGGATTGACCGCTCCAGCCGAAGAGCCTGAATTGACTTCCCTACCAACAACATCGGCGACTCCCGTTCCGGAGCCCCCGCAACCTGAGTACGTGGTGGTCACCCCGGAAGTCGACGCGTCGGCGAGCATCCCGGGGTGCGATACCGTCGAGCCTCCGAGCGAATCCTCGTACTTCGGCATCGCCACGATGGGCGACGAGTCGTACGACAATCCAGCCGCCCCCTGGTACGACGGACCCAGAGCTCACCTCATGTCCGAGGCGTTGATGGCAGCGCTTCCCGCCGAGATCTCATCGACAAGGTCCTTGTACTTCGGCCCGATACCCGCGTCGGACGAATCTCAGGATTTCGTCCTCGACTCGGCGCATGCATCCGCCCCACTGGCTGCGGGTGGCGGGTCCGACTATCTCAGTGTTTCTGTCGGCCCGGCAGACTCGGCCGAACCACCACCGTGTGTGGCAGGACAAGTGGACGAGCGACGGAGTCTTTCGGACGGAACGGTGCTGGACGCCGACGACACGTGGCGCGAAACCAACGGTCAGCGGTCCTACTCCCGGACGGCCACCGCGTACACCCCGGACAACACTGTCGTGTCTGCCTCCGTCTCGGGCGGGAACGACCCGGACACGTTGACACTGACGCTCGACGACCTGGTCCGAATAGCCACCGATCCTGCGCTCAGAATCACTGCTCCCGTCCCTGCGGGAACACCGGGCAATGTCACCGACTGCTACGGCGGCTGGGACGACTCACCGACGGCCTCGTTCTCTCGCGACGAGACTCGAAGGCTCAACGACGCCTTACGCCGAGCCGACGTGGCAGCTCTAGCACCGACTCCACCCCTCGGCGCACTGCACACCAGTGACTTCGGTTCCGGGCTCTGTCAGACGGTGAACAGCACTGCCGGGCAACTCACGATCAGCGTTACTCGGGCCACGTCTGATATCGAATCCGATTCGACGACAACGGAGGAACCCCAGCTTCTGTCACCGAACGAGTACGGGACAGGGTCCTCGGTCTTCGTCGTCACGCCGTCAGGGCTCGAGATCGCGGTGTCGACGGACCGACCGACGGCGGATCCAGCATTGCTCGAGAATCTGGCGAACACACCAGGATTGGACCTTCCATGACGCGATGGAACGAGACGACGAAATTGGTCGTTGCGGCGGTCGTCACGACGCTGTCGGTCGGTGCTGCGGTAGTCGTTGTGGCACAGGACCGATCGACGACCATCAAGAAGATCACGGACTCCTCGGACGACGCGCCGGGGTTGGCGTGGGCCGTCGACGCGGCGGACATGGGGCTCGAGGGAGCTACCTTCGCCTCTCCGCGTACCGGTTCCATGTATGCGTGGGGTCTCGGCTCGATAGTGATCGGCGGTACAGCTCTCACACTGGCCGTGGTGTCCTCGGAATCCGGCAACGACGAGGCAGTCATGGTCGGAATCGACACCACGGACGGCACAGTTCTGTGGAAGACCCCGGCCCCGGACCTAGCGGCGTGCGCCGACGAGCCGCTCGACGGACAGCTCGTCTGCCACCAGCCCACCTGGGGCGAGACTCCCGGCTACGTCACCTTCGATCCGGCCACCGGCGAATCGCGAAACTACCCTACTGATCTCGATCTTTTCGCCGTCACCGTCGCAAACGATCGCGTGTACACGACATCGGGCGACCTAGAGGGTAACGATGTTCTGCTGCACCGCGGAACGCTGGAGAATCCGAGCGCAGAGTGGACGGTTCCGCTGCACGCGTGGGCCGGTTGGGAAGACGACTACGCCACCGCACTGAAGGTCGATGACGACATCGGAACCTTCGACGTCGGGGGCGGTTTCTCCACGTTCGACGCCGCGACCGGCCGACAACTCTGGAAGACGGACAGCCTCGAGGATTGCCTCGGAGCCGTGAGACGCACCGCAGGCGACCTGGCCATTGCATCGGTGCAAGATTGCGAAGGTACGGGTTCGGAATCGAAAGGGTCGGTCGCCTTCCGACTGGACGGCACGGTCCTCGCACGGTCGGACAGTCCTGTCGTACAACAGCCTTCACTGGACGAGCCCACCGACACGTCGATCCCGATCGTTCTCGGCGATACGGCCTTCGATCGCACCACAGGTGAGCAACTGTGGCGCGACGACGCCTTGTCGTACGACTTCCCCGGAGACGAACTCAACGAGCCCCGCACGTACGCCACTCTGACGTACGTGATCGGCCATGTCGGGTTGCTGCAGGCATCCAACGGCACCACAGCGCTCGATCTGCGAGACGGCGAGCATCTGTGGCAGGCCGGGCTGACCGGCAGCATCATCGGGCGCGACGGTGATCTGATGTTGACCTCGGCCGGCACGGATCTGTCCGCGGTCGACGTGACCACCGGTGAGACCGAGTGGACTGCGTCGACGTCGATGATGTTTCCCGATGACGAATCGATGAGCTTCGAGATGCTGGTCGACGCCGCCGAGGGCAGCTATCTGGTGCAGTCGGGCACCAAACTGGCGATGCTGCAACCACTCCCCTGAATCAGTCCTTCGGAACGCGGTACCGGCCACCTTTGACGACGAACACCACGTATCCCAGAATGGCCAGCACGTACAGCGCCGTCGGTACCGCGAGAACCCAGACGCTGACGGAGTCGCCTGTGGTCGCGCCCGCAACGCCGGTGATCCAGGCGAAGAGCAATGCCGTTGCTGCGCCGATCCACTCGAGGTCCTCGGCCATCTTCCGGTTCAGCTCCGGTCGATTCTCGGCGGCAGTCCAGTACTCGTGCATCTTTCGACTCGGCAGATTCACCATGGACGCCGGAACCTTGGGCAACCACCAACCGATACTCGCGAACAACCCGATCATCGCGAATCCGATGCCGCCCATCGTGAGCAGGAAGGACAGCTTCGACTCCATGCGATCGACCTGACCGGACGCGTCGAAGTGCGCGGGAACTCGATCCCCCGCGGTGACGGCGACCCAGATCAGAGCAACGATGAACACCAGAGTTGACAGCAGCAGGGCCGCACGCGAAAGCTTCATCGAAGTCCACATTAGTGCCTCCAGCATCGGTGTGGTGCCGTGGCTCCGGGGCTTCCGCTCCCGTGTCACGGAAGGCACTTGTCCGCACCACTGCCGGAGGCACCGATGCCCAACAACGAGTTCGGGGACTTCCAGACCCCTATCGAGTTGGCACGTGCGTTGGTCAGCACCCTGCCTCGAACGGCGTGGACCCGCGTCCTCGAACCCACGTGCGGTGTCGGGAACTTCCTGTCGGCCATCGGGGAGCGTCATCCCGATGCAGAACGTGTCGGAATCGAGGTGCAACCCGAGTACGCCGCGGCCGCATCGGCATTCGGCCGAGTGATCACCGCCTCGATTTTCGATTTCGACCTTGCACGCGACATCGCATGGACATCTGCGACCGGCCCGACTCTCGTCGTCGGCAACCCACCATGGGTGACCAATTCTCAGCTCTCGGTTCTGGGCTCGAGCAACAGACCGGCTCGCGCGAACACCGAGAACGCGCGCGGAATAGATGCGATCACCGGAAGCTCCAATTTCGACATCGCAGAATTCATTTGGATCAAGCTCCTCGCCGAGTTCAGCGATAGACCGGTGACCATCGCGATGATCTGCAAGACCCAGGTTGCTAGAAACGTGCTGTTGCACTGCGCTCGGCAGCAGCTTCCGGTGACCGGTTCGAGTCTACGAATGATCGATGCGAAGAAGTGGTTCGACGCAAGGGTCGACGCCTGCTGGTTCACCGTGGAACTCGGGCCGGGTAAGACCGACTACACCGCGGCGACCTATCCGAGCATCGTTGCGTCACAACCGGACAACAGAATCGGGGTCATCGACGTCCAACTCGTCGCGAACGTCGATGCGTACCAGCGCAGCAAGCAGTTCGATGGCATCAGTTCACTGATGTGGCGGCAGGGCATCAAACACGACGCGTCTGCCGTCATGGAACTGACCGAGAACGACGGTCCACGAACCAAACTCGGAGCTTCGGTGGACGTCGAGAGCGAGTTCCTGTTTCCACTGTTCAAGTGCACCGATGTCTACCGCGGTAAGCTCACCGAAGTATCGCGGTGGATGATCGTTCCGCAGTCGCATACCGGTGACGACACCGCGCAGTTGGCGGACAGCGCGCCGAAGCTGTGGAAGTACCTGACCGACAACGCGGGTGCTCTCGATGGCCGAAAGTCGTCGATCTACCGCAACAGGGCGCGCTTCTGCATCTTCGGAGTGGGGCCGTACACGTTTGCGCCCTACAAGATCGCGATCTCCGGATTCCACAAGGTTCCGCAGTTCAGAATGATCGGCCCCTACGACGGCAGACCTGCGGTGTTCGACGATGCCACCTATCTCCTTCCGTTCGAGGACCCAGCGGCCTGCGCGGTTGCCCATGCGCTGTTGACCGGCCAGGAGGCCACGGATCTCATTGCTGCACTGGCTTTTTGGGACAGCAAACGACCGGTGACGAAGAAGCTGTTGCAACGCATCGACCTGAGCGCCATCGCACGTGCAACCGACCGGCGCGCCCTGCGGGACCGGGCGCGAGCCGTGCACCAGGACAGCAGCTCGATCGATCAGGCGATCGACAACTTCACAGATCCGACTTGATCGTTTCGGCAAATCGGTCGAGGAATGCGTCGTTGCGTTTGTAGTGCACCCAGGGACCGATCTTGGTGCTTGTCACCAGCTGCGCGCGTTGCAGCACGGCCATGTACTGCGAGGCGGTGGATTGAGACACGCCCGCCCTCGACTGAATGTGCTTGAGGCACACTCCCACATCTTCGGCCGGCTCGAGCTGCGGCGGAAAATCGCTCGGGTCCTTGAGCCACTGCATGATCGCCAATCTCGCGGGGTTGCTCAGCGCACCGAACACTGCTGCGAGCTCCGCGGGGTCCAGTTCGTCAGCCACCCTCGAAGCTTACTCCTATATCGCGATATCCCGATATGTGGTCTACTTGAGGCATCGCAATATCGCGATATCGAGATTGGAGTAGGTCATGTCACGCGTAGCAGTAGTAGTGGGAGCCAACGGAGTGATCGGCGGCAACTTGGTCGATCACCTGCAACGGACGGGCGAGTGGGACATCGTCGGGCTGTCACGCCGAGGTGGTACGGACGCCGGACGCGTCCGGCACATCGCGGTGGATCTGCTCGACGCCGACGAGACCCACCGTCGACTGGCGGAGCTGACCGACGTCACACACATCTTCTACGCCGCTTACCAGGAGAGACCGAGCTGGGCCGAACTCGTCGCCCCCAATCTCGCGATGCTCGTCAACGTGGTCACGGCCGTCGAGGAGAGCTCACCGGACCTCGAGCACGTGAGCCTGATGCAGGGCTACAAGGTGTACGGCGCGCACCTGGGCCCTTTCAAAACCCCGGCGCGAGAATCGGATCCGCCGCACATGCCGCCCGAGTTCAACGTCGATCAGCAGCAGTTTCTCGAGGCGCGGCAACTCGGTAAGCGGTGGACGTGGTCGGCGATCCGGCCGTCGGTGGTGTGCGGTGTCGCGCTGGGCAACCCGATGAATCTGGCCACCGTCATCGCCGTGTACGCCACCATGTGCAAGAAACTGGGCGTCCCCATGCGGTTTCCGGGCAAGCCCGGTGCCTTCGACGCACTGCTCGAGATGACAGATGCATCGTTGCTCGCCGAGGCGACAGTATGGGCGGCCACCACGCCGAGCTGCGCCAACCAGGCGTTCAACATCACCAACGGCGATCTGTTTCGCTGGAGCGACATGTGGCCGCGTGTCGCGGGTCTTTTCGACCTCGATACCGCAACTCCCCTACCGATGTCCTTGGCAGATGTCATGGCAGACAAGGAACCGCTGTGGAATTCGATCGTCGCCGAGAACGGGCTGCAGAAGATTCCGTATTCCGACGTATCGTCCTGGGCCTTCGGCGATTTCGTGTTCGCGTGGGACTACGACGTCCTTGCCGACGGTTCCAAAGCGCGTCGACTGGGTTTTCACCGTTTCGTCGACACCGAGGCGATGTTCGCCGAGATAGTCGCCGAGCTACGTCGCCAGCGAATCATTCCGTGAGGGAGCCACCCTGCGTACCGCCCGAGTGGGCCGGATAGTTTGAATCGGCACGAACGACGATAGAGACCTACGGGAGAACAATGCATCCGTTCGACACAGCAGTCGCCCTCGAGACCGTCGGCGACGGCACGTATCGCGGCAGGACATCACCGCCGTACAACAACATGGTCGGCCCGTTCGGTGGCATCACTGCTGCGACGTTCATCCGAGCCATCGAACGGCATCCGGAATGCCTCGGATCACAGGTCTCGCTGACGGTCAACTTCGCCGGTCCGGTGGCCGAGGGCGAATTCGAGATCTCGGCGCGCGCCGTGCGAACCAACCGGAGCAATCAGCACTGGTACCTCGAACTCGTCCAGGACGGTGCCGTCGCAACTACGGCTACGGCGGTGTTCGGAACCAGGCGCGAGACGTGGGACAACACCGAGGCCGTGGCACCGGCCGTCGCCTCCCCCGCCGAGACGCCCCGAGGCAACTTTCCCGACGCGATCGCCTGGGCGCAGAACTACGAGATGCGTTTCGTTGCAGGCGCTCTGAACGACCAGGAATCACCGGACTCGACCGAGACACTGTGGATCCGCGACACACCGCCACGTCCGGTGGACTTCGCTGCGCTGACCTCGCTCAGCGATGTGTTCTACCCCAGGATCTTTCAGCGCCTCGGTCGCTACGTGCCGGCCGGCACCATCTCGCTGACGATCCACTACTTCGCGACGCCCGAAGATCTCGAGCAGCACTCCGACGGGTACGTCCTCGGTACCGCACGAGCACGCCGGTTCCATCAGGGCTATTTCGATCAGACGGCAGAACTGTGGACCGAAGGTGGAACGTTGCTGGCCACGAGCCACCAGGTGGTGTACTACAAGGTCTGACCCACTCCGACCGACTGTTCCAGCACGCGCCGCACTGCTCCGCGGGCACCGCTGTCCTGAAGCGAGCGCTTGGCCCTTTGGTACGCCCCGCGTAGCCGCGGACTCGTCGCCAGATCACCGAACACGGCTGGGTTCGCCAGGAAAGCGCCGGGGTTGTCGTGATCCTCCCACGACAAACGCTGCAGGTGTTCGGCGTTCGCGTCGACCATCGGGATGTCCCCACGCTCGTGGACTCCGCACCACGCGGCGAGCACCAGTGCTCCGTGGTCGACCGATCGGTCCTGTGCCAGCCGGTCGCGGATCACCGGCAGCACGAACTTCGGGATGCGGGCGGACGCGTCGACGATCTGACGTTCGAGCGTGTCTCGCACCGCATGGCTCGAAAAACGTTGCAGCAGTTGTTCGATGTAGGTGTCGATGTCGATTCCGTCGACCGGGTCGAGCGTCGGTGCAGCCTCGGTTCGCATGTACGACGCCACGAACTCGTACAGGTCGGGACTTCCCATCACCTCGTGCACGTGGGTGTAGCCGGCGAGGATACCGAGATAGCTCAGTGCTTGGTGAGATCCGTTGAGCAGCCGCAGTTTCATGTGTTCGTACGGTGCGACGTCGGCGACGAGTTGCACTCCGACCTCGCCGAAGGGCGGTCGGCCGAACGAGAAGGTGTCTTCGACCACCCACTGCGAGAACGATTCCGACCGCACCGGCCAGCCGTCGTCGATTCCGAAGTCGCAGCGCACGTCGTCGATGACTGCGGTCGTCGTAGCAGGGGTGATGCGGTCGACCATCGAGTTGGGAAACGCGACCGATGCGTCGATCCAGTCTGCCAGGTCGGCGTCGTGCCGACGGGCGAAGGAGGTCAATGCCGTTCGGGTCACCGACCCGTTGTGGACGATGTTGTCGCACGACATCACGGTGAACGGCGGAATCCCGTGGTACCGGCGGGTGGCGAGCGCAACGGTCAGAAAGCCGAAGACACTCGACGGTATCGAGAGGTCCCGGAGATCGTCGAGCACTGCAGGATCGCTGGGCTCGAATGCACCGGTGATGTCGTCCACGCCGTAGCCCGCCTCGGTGATCGTCAGTGACACGATCATCGTGGCGGGTGAGCTGAGCACATCGAGTACCCCCTGGGGATCCTCGGGCGCGAAGACGAAATCCGCGACCGAACCGATGACCCGGGCGTCGCGTCGACCGTCCGGATCCACCGTGACCAGGGTGTAGAGGTGGTCCTGCGAGTCGAGGACGTCACCGATCTTCCTGTCTCCCGGCAACACTCCCACTCCACACAGTGCCCAGTCGAGATGGCCGGCCGCGAGAAGCCGATCGAAGTACACCGCCTGATGAGCGCGATGAAAAGCACCGACTCCGAAATGCACCACACCGCAGTGCAGTTCGTCCAAGTCGTAGTCCGGCTTCGCGACGGTCGCGGGCAGGTGTTCCAACGTCGCGCGGCGAAGCTCGGTCATGACAGGTCCTCGGGGTCGGACGAACGTGGTGAGCGGTGGCGCTCCCGGGCATGGTCTGCCACCAGGAGCACCACCGCAGCTGAAGGGGGTTACACGTCAGGGATCAGCAGGACGACTTGTAGACGTACTGCGCGCCCTCGCCGTCGATGTTCTCGGCGGTGATGACATGGAAGCCGGTCGAGATGTCGGCGGTGACCGGCTCGTCGTTGATGGCGGCCATGGCCTGCGCGACACCGTCGGTGCCGATGGTGTCGGGCTGCTGCGCTATCAGCGCCTGCACTGTTCCCTCACGAAGCTGCTTGACCTGGGCGGGGCCTGCGTCGAACCCGACGATCTTGACCTGATCCTGCTTGCCTGCCTGCCGGACGCCCGTAGCCGTGCCCTCGGCCGCGAACGTGTTCGCGGCGAAAATTCCGACGATATCGGGGTCCTTCGCCAGAGCGGCCGAGACCAGACGAGCAGCCTCGGCCGGGTCGTTGTGGCTGTACTGGACTCCGAGGTAGTCGAATGCCGAGTTGGCCCCGACGGCTTCCTCGAAGCCGGCCACCCGGGCGTCGGCGGTGGAGATCCCGGGGTCGGTGGAGATGACCAGAACCTTGCCTCCGGATGGGTTGAGCTGCTCGATGGCGTTGAACGCTTCTGCCCCACCTCCCTTGTTGTCGGACGAGATCGAGGAGACCGCGATGGACGGGTCTTCCAGGGTGGTGTCGACGAGTACGACCTTGATACCTGCTCTGGAGGCTGCCTCGAGTGGTGCCTGCATGGCGGCCACGTCGGTGGGCGCGATGAGGATTGCCGACGGCCGCGATGCGACAACCGAATCCACGATCGGCTTCTGCAGGGTGGGATCGAACTTGACCGGGCCCTGAGTGTCGACTGTGACGCCTGCGTCCTTTGCCGCAGCTTCGATTCCGCACTGCATACTGATGTAGAACTCGTCGCCACTGACGCCCTGAATGAAGGCGATGTTGTTGCTGCCGCCACCGCTTCCGGAGTCGGACGAACAACCCGCCAGGAACATGGCGGAGACCGAAGCGACACTCAGTGCAACGACGGCGGTGCGTGATGTGATCATGGTCGACTTCCTTGTAAGGGATTTGAGTAAAGGGAGTTTCGAGGCTGGCCGGAACTAGGGACTTCGAGACCAGAGTTTCTTGAGGGAGCTGGGCGATTGACCTCGGCTCGCTGCGTCACGTCGGCGCTGATCGAAGTAGACCGCTGCGATGAGGACAGCACCGACGGCGACCTGCTGCCAGAAGGGCTGGACTCCGACGATGACTAAGCCGTTCTGCAGCACGGCAGGGATGAACAGTCCCACGACGGTGCCGAACATGGTTCCGATGCCGCCGAAGAGGCTGGTTCCGCCGATGACCACTGCCGCAATGACATTGAGGTTGGTCTGCGACTGTCCGGCGATGGCGGTGGTGCCGTACTGCGACAAGGACAGAATGCCGGCCAGTCCAGCGAGAGTGCCGGAGAGTGCGTAGACCTTGACCAGGTGCATGTCCACCTTGATGCCGACGCGCCGAGCAGACTGTTCCTTGGAGCCGACGGCAAAGGTGTAGAGGCCGAACTTGTTGCGATGCAGCACGATTCCGAAGATCACCACGAGCACCAGTGCGATGCTCGAGATCAGCGGAATGGTGGTGGCCGGAAAGTTTCCGTAGCCGATCGTGTCGACCAGAACCGGTGGTACGTCGCGGATGTCGACGCCCCCGGTGATGACCTGCGAGAGCCCGAGAGCTCCGCCCAGGGTCCCGAGAGTCACGATCAGCGGAGGCACGTTGGCCTTACCGATCAGGAAACCGTTGAGCAATCCCCAGCAGAGTCCACACCCCAGTGCCACCACGATTCCGACGGCGGCAACTCCCCACCCGTCGCCGCCGATCGCGGCCATGGTCTTGGCCGAGACGACGCCGGAGAAGACGAGAACGGAGCCGACCGAGAGATCGATGCCACTGGTGACGATGACGAACGTCATGCCGATCCCGAGAACGGCCAGGATGGATACGTTCTGGACGATCTGACGGATGTTGCCCCACTCGGGGAAGCTGCCGGGAGCCATGATCGAGAACACCAGGCAGATCGCCGCCAATACGAGCACGATCTGGAACACCTGAACCCGGGCCAACTTACCGAGCGCTTCGACGAGATCGAAAGAGTGGCGAGACGGTGTGTCGCCGAGAGGCATCGGCTCGAGGGACGGGCTGATGGTCTGGTTGGTCATCGTGTGGCTCCGGTGGTTGCGCCGGTCATCGCGCCGACGAGTTCTTCCATGGTCGTGTTCTTGGCGTCGAGAGTGGCGACTCGTTTGCCCATCCGCAGTACCTGAATGCGGTCGGCGACCTCGATCACGTGCGGCATCGAGTGACTGATGAACACCACGGCCACTCCCCTGTCCGCCACGCGGCGAATGGTGTCGAGAACGTTTCGGGTCTGCACGACGCCGAGCGCCGCCTTCGGTTCGTCCAGGAAGACAACACCTTTGGCCCAGGCGACCGCACGGGCGATCGCAATGGCCTGCTGCTGGCCACCCGACATGGCTCCGACGGGAACGGTGAGGCTGCGCACGGTGGCTCCGAGTTCGTTCAACGCGTCCTGCGACTGCTTGCGCATCGTGGACACATCGAGAAACCCTAGGTGCCCCAGTAGCCCTTTCGCCTGCAGTTCCCGGCCGAGGAACATGTTCTGCTGCGCATTCAGGTGGGGCGCGAGAGCCAGATCCTGGAACACCGTCTCGATGCCCAGTTCGGCTGCCACGGTGGGACTGTCGAGATCGACCGCAGTGCCGTCGAACAGGATCTCACCGGTGTCGACCGCGAGACTGCCCGAGAGCGCCTTGACCAACGTCGACTTGCCTGCACCGTTGTCGCCGATGAGGGCGACGACCTCGCCGGGGTAGATGTCGAAATCGGCGTCGTCGAGAGCGCGCACGTTTCCGAAGCTCCTCGACAATCCCCTCGCCTCGAGGATCGGTGTCGCCACAGGTGCAACGCTGGCCATGGATACTCCTTGGTCGAATCGAAAACCGTCGGGTGCGGGATGAACACCCCCACCGGTGCCTGTGCAGCACGGTCGGAGATCGTGATCTGCGAGGCAGGTCGAGCTCCCTGCGGGGCTCGTTGTGTAAACGAGTGTGACCCACGCAACCCGCATTGTCACGTGTTTCGTGAAAATTCATGTCACCGGTGACATGGCACAGATCCTGCCCACGGCAGAAGCCGCACCTTCGACCCGCTATCGGACCGAGCGGTACCGTCTCTGAACTGGAGATAGTTGCGATCTACTCGATTTTCGACCCAGCGGAACGGCGCTACGGTACCGTCCATGACACCGATGTCATCAAGCATGCACATGCGGCGGATGACATCGATGACATGACCGATTCGGAAACAGTGAAGGTTGGCGCACATGGCGAAGTTCGACGGCCGGAAGATCTTGGTGACCGGTGCCAGCGGCGGTATCGGCTCGGCCACGGTGCGACGACTGGTGGCCGACGGGGCCGACGTCGTCGCAGCCGGTCAATCGGTGGATACGTTGGACAAGCTCGCCGACGAGACCGGCGCGCAGCCTCTCGCGTTCGACCTGACCTCCGAGGACAGCGTGCGCGAGGCCGTCGAGGGACTCGAGCTCTACGGAGTGGTGAACTGCGCCGGCTTCGGCGGCGAGATCGCCACGCCACAGGACACCGACATCTCCGTCTTCGACAAGGTCATCGCCATCAACGCGCGTGGCGCTCTCCTCGTCATCAAGTACACCGTCCCCGCGATGATCGCCGCCGGTGCTGGAGCAATCGTGAACGTGTCGAGCCAGGCCAGTCTCGTCGCCCTGACGGGCCACATCTCGTACGGCTCCTCGAAAGCCGCCCTGGACAACATCACTCGGGTTTCGGCCCTCGAACTCGGCCGCCACGGAATCCGGGTCAACGGAGTCAATCCGACCGTCGTGATGACCGAGATGTCCGCGTTCTACTGGGGCCGTCCGGAGATCGAGGAGCCGTTCCTGGCACAGATGCCGCTGGGGCGCTGGGCCACCGAGGACGAGATTGCCGCGCCGATTGCCTTCCTGTTGAGCGATGATGCTTCCATGGTGACCGGGGTGTCGTTGCCGGTGGACGGCGGCTACACGAGTCGATGACGAGCGGACGACGAGCAGACGGGGTAGATCATGACCACCATGCAGGATGTCGCGGCACTGGCCGGAGTCAGCGCCAAGACCGTCTCACGGGTGTACAACAACGATCCGCACGTCGACCCCGAAACGCGCGCTCGCGTCACCGATGCCCTGAATTCACTGAACTACGTTCCGAACACGATGGCGACGTCGTTTCGCAACGGTCAAGCGGCAGCGATCGGTGTGGCCGTGCCCGATATCGACGATCCGTTCTTCTCCTCCATCGCACGAGCCATCGAGGAACGCGCCCGCGAGGACGACATGGCCGTGTTGGTCACGAGCCTGGGGCACGACGGTGACCAGGAGCAGGCTCTGGTCGAGTCGCTGCTGCGTAGACAGTTGAGCGGCTTGATCATTGCGCCGACGGGTTCCGATCACGGTTACCTGGAGCGCTGGATCGACAAGACTCCGACGGTCTTCGTCGATCGCGCACCCGACGGCCTCAAGGCCGACAGCTTCGTCGACGACGATCACGGCGGGGCGGTGTTGGCCACCGATCATCTGCTTCGGTTGGGACACACTCGCATCGCAGTCATCGGTGACAGTGCCAATATTCCTACCAGCCGGAATCGGCTCGAGGGGTATCGAGAGTCGTTGCAGGCCGAAGGAATCGAGTTCGACGAGTCGCTCGTTGCGCTCGGCGTCATGGGCCGCGACGATGCCCGCAACGCCCTGACCGCATTGACCGCACTCGACGATCCACCGACGGCGCTGTTTCTGTCCAACGCACGCGTGGCCATGGCATGCGTGCCGGTGCTGCAGCAGATGGAATTGCTGCATCTGGCGTTCGTCGGATTTGGCGACTTCCCGCTGGCGGATGCAGTGTGGCCGCCGGTGACGGTGATCGACCAGAATCCTGCTCGGCTCGGCCGATTGGCCATCGAGCGACTACTCGGCCGAATCGAGAATCCCGGCAAGCGCTTCAAGCGCCGCAATATCCTCGGCGTCGAGCTCATCGAACGCCGATCCTGCACGCCTGGAAGCGATCACCGCTGCGACTGATCCTGGAGCGCATGCGCAACCAGATCGACCTGCAGTGTGGTCGACAATTCGGCATCGATCCGTAGATGTGGAACACGCGGCTTCTCCACCGGGCGATCCGTCGACCGATGCGCGTCGCGCTCTGCCCCGCGGGCCGCCCGCCGACGCGCCAGCAGCTCCGGCGAGCCGTCGACGTGCACGACCATCGTTGCTGCGGGGGCCACCTGCGTGACAAGTCGTTCCCACTCCGTGCCCGCGGTCAGTTCGCGGGTGAAGGGCGCGACCAGAACGGGGCGCTGACCGATTTCCACGAGGTCCCTCGCAGCAGCGAGCAGTACTGCATACCGGCCGGCACGAATGCGTTCTGCGTGCGGCCCTGCACTGTTCCAGTGCTGCCCGTCCAGTAGCGAATCCAGTTGATCGAGTAGTGGATTGGTGAGTGTATCGAGGTCTAGCAATGCCGTGCCGAAGCGGCGCGCCAGCTCGCGTCCGAGGGTGGTCTTTCCACTTCCTGCAGCACCCGCGACAACCAGAACCGGCAGTTGATCCCGATCGATCACGGAAACGTCTTGACAGACATGAGGCATAGCGGGAATCATACAAGACAACGTTGTCTCGCACTTAGCTACAGCGAACACAATCCCTCCGATCGAGAGTTCACGTGACCGAGCGCGCAAGCATCAAAGACGTCGCCGCATTGGCAGGCGTCAGCTTCAAGACCGTCTCCCGTGTCGTCAACGGCGTGGACACGGTCTTGCCCGAGCTGCGCGAACGCGTCGAGGCCGCGGTGCAGACGCTCAACTACGTCCCCAATTCCGCTGCGCGCTCGTTGAAATCGGGATCGGGAAACACCATCGGGATCATCGTCGATTCGATCGACGACGTGTTCTTCGCCTCCTTGGTCAGTGCGGTCGAGGATCGCGCTCTCGAACACGGACTGGCCGTCATCGTCGGCAGCACCGGGTTCGACGCTCACCGCGAACGTGACCAGCTGGCGCTGCTGGCCGGTCAACACGTGCGGGGGATCATCCTCGCGCCTGTCGGCGATCACAGCGACTTCCTCGTGCCTCGGCGTCGAACATTGCCGACCGTGACCATCGACCGTTCCATCCCGGGCTTCGATTCGGTCATCGTCGACGATTACGGTGCCGCCAAGCACGCCGTCGAGAAACTGGTCGCGAGCGGGCACACACGAATTGCGTTGCTCGGCTTCGACGATCGACTGCAGACGGCCCAGCTCCGCCGCGAGGCGTACCTCGACGTCCTCACCGACCTCGGTCAGACACCGGACGCCGCCCTCGCACCCCCCGTCTCGCACGCCGCAGATTCGGTACGGCCGGTAGTGAAGAAGCTACTGGCACTGCGCAATCCGCCGACCGCCTTCTTCGTCGCCAACGCACGGCATGCGACGGCCGTGGTATCGGTGCTGCACGAGATCGATCGCACCGACGTTGCCATGGTCTCGTTCGGCAACTTCTCGCTCGCCGATGCTGTCAGCCCGTCCGTCACATGCATCGACCAGGATCCATACCGGATCGGCACCCTCGCGTTCGATCGCCTGGTGCAACGCTTCGATGATCCCTATCTCGAAGTCGAGCAACAGATTGCGCCGACCACCCTGGTCGAACGACTCTCACATGCACTCCCCTTACCTGCACAGAAATGAGAACATCCCCGTGAATCCCAGACTCGTTGCGGGACTCGACCTCGGTAGCACCGGCATCAAGGTGCTCGTGATCGACGAGGCCGGAACCGAACTGCTCATCGAGCAGAGTCCGACGCCGTGGCATCACGGCCCGGGCGGAACCACCGACCTCGAGGCCGAGGACCTGCTCGCCACCATCGCGAATCTGCTCGACGCCGTCGCGCGGCGACTGCCCGAGGTGACCGGCGATCCCGCGTCGCGCATCGATGCGATCGCGGTGTCCGGAATGGGCGAGACGGGCTTCCTTCTGGGTAAAGACAACGTTGTCCGCGCTCCGGCATTCGCATGGTTCGATCCGCGCGGGCAGCAGCAGGTCGATTCACTACCCCAGGATCTTCGTGATCGGTTCGCCGGCAAGACAGGCCTGCCCGTCGGCGTCCAGGTATCAGTGGTCAAGATCGCGCACCTCCGCGACAACGGACTGAACCTGGCCGAACTGCGCTGGTTCAATCTGCCCGAGTTCGTCGTGTTGGCCCTCGGTGGCCGCGCGGTGGCCGACTACTCGTTGAGTTCCCGGACCGGACTGCTCGATCAGAACACCGGCGAGCCGTGGACGGAGATGTTGACACACTTGGGCGTCGGGGCCGAGTTCATCCCGCCCCTCGTCGACGCAGGCACCGACCTGGGGGTCGCAACCGGACATGCACTTCCCGACGCCATCGTGGGGGCACGGTTGACCGTGGCCGGTCACGACCACCTCGTCTCCGCCGTATCGGGTGGGGCAATCCCCAACGATCGATATCACGTGTCGATGGGCACCGCCGAGGTTCTGCTGCGAGTGCTCGACGCTCCTCTGACTACCGCAGCGCGAAGCCGTCTGGCCGATCACCTGATCAACTCGGTGCGGCATGTGGTTCCTGGCCAACACGTACTCGTCGCCGGGGTCAAGACCGGACTGTTGATGCGACGGGCGTTGCAGATGTGCGACATCACCGACCGCGCCGGGCGTGACCTGCTCGATCAGCGAGTGTGCGCGTTGCCTGCCGCCGGACCGTCCACCGACGGCGGGATAGAGATCGCCGGGGCGCGCAACGACGACGGCGTGCTGTCCATCACCGTGCGCACCGACGGGGTGAACTCGGCGGAGCTGTTCCGTTCGATCCTGTTGCACGGCAACGAGGAGATCGCCCGCCTCATCGCTGCCCTCGACGCCGAGGTTGCGCCCGCTCGGACCACGCTGCTCACCGGCGGTTGGGCGGGCATGGCCAGCGTCCGGGATGCCCGCGCGCAGGTGCTCCCTGATGTCTCGGTGTCGACCCGCTCTCAGGACACCGCTTACGGCGCAGCACTGTTCGCTGCGCGACTACTGACGCTCATAGAAATCTGAGCCCACATTTCTGCAACGAGACAACGTTGTCTCACTTGCTCGCATCCCCAACCCATCACCAGGAGAAGACAATGAACGAACTCACCACCCTCGAGCGTCGCGGAATGGCCGCCATCTCCACCGCCGACGGCAACATGCTCATCGTCGCCGGAGATCAGCGCAACGGCATGAAGGCGGTCATGACGGACGCTCCCGACGGACCCGGCTCGGTCACGCTCGAGCAGCTCGCCGACGCCAAGGCCGATCTGGTTCGCTACCTCGGCAATCACGCCCCGGCGATCCTGCTCGACCCCGAGGTCGCACTGCCGAAGATCGTCGACGAGGGTGTGCTCTCGCGCAACACCGCACTCGTCGTCGGCATGGACGCCTCGGGCTTCGAGGAGACCGATGGACTGCGGTACACCCGGTACGTCGACGGAGTCACCCCGCGCGTCGTACGCGACCTCGGTGGCGACGTCGCCAAGATGCTGTTCTACATGCGCCCCGAACGGCAGGGCGTCGATTCCCGTGTCGCCGAGGAGATCCGCGACCTCGTCAAGGCCTGCTCCGCCGAGGGCCTGCTGCTCATCGTCGAAATCCTGACCTACAAGCTCGAGGGCGAATCGGACGAGGACTACAAGGCCGGCTTCGGCAAGATCATCGCCGACTCCACCCGCATCTCGGTCGAATGCGGTGCCAAGGTACTCAAGCTCCCCTACCCCGGTTCCGCCGAGGCATGTGCGGCCGTTACCGAAGCGGCACAGGGTGTTCCGTGGGCAGTGCTGTCGGCGGGCGTCGACCACGAGACGTTCATCGAGCAGGTGCGCATCGCGGTCGCCAACGGCGCGCGCGGCGCGATGGCAGGCCGCTCGCTGTGGAAGGACAGCATGGCAGTTTCCGCCGAGACTCGCGAGGACCTGCTCACCAACCGCGCACTCCCACGTCTGCGCGAACTGAACGAGGCCGTCGACAACTGATCACCGTCCTTCGACCGAGCCCGGACACTCCGTCTCGGGTTCGGTCGACGCTTTTCTGGGTAGCGTGAACCCATGACGCACCCCTCGACGCACCTCGACATCGTCGCCGCTCCCGGCGTGTTCGCCGATCTCGCGACGGCCCAGGAATTGGTCGCCAGGGCGCTGTCGGCCCGAGGATTGACGGGCGGAATGGTCGACATCGCATCAGGTTTCGACGAAGCGATCGTCGTTCCTGGCGACGGAATCCCGGTCGATATTTCGCCGCACAGCAGCGGTGTCGTTCGAGTCGATCTGGGCCAGTGCACACCGGACAGATCACCGGGCATCCGCACTCACATTCGCGGCCGCGGGCTCGACGGTCTGCGATTTGCGATCGACAGCGTGTACTTCCACCGCTTTTACCCCGGGACGATCCTGCACTACGGGGATCACCCCGAGCAACGCGTCGAGCAGCGGTTACCCGAGGGCGATGGCCCGTTTCCCGTCGCCGTGCTGATCCACGGTGGCTACTGGCGTTCGCGATGGGAATTCGACCTGATGGACGCGATGGCCGTCGATCTGACCGGGCGGGGTTACGCCACGTGGAACGTCGAATATCGTCGCCCCGACGAACACGGGTGGGATGCGATGACCGGCGACGTCGCGTCCGCTCTGGCGGCGCTGGAGACGGCACCCGGCAGTCTTGATCTGTCCCGAACAGTGCTGATGGGGCACTCGGCGGGCGGTCAACTCGCTCTGCGCCTCGCAGCCGATTCGGCCGGAAAGGCCGTAACCCCTGCTCTCGCAGTGAGTCTGGCCGGCGTGCTCGATCTGAAGGTCGGCGATGAGCGCTGGCTCGGTGAGGGTGCGGTGTCGAATGCGATCGGTGCGCGATTCGCCGGTGCGCAGGAGACGTACGAGGCATCGTCGCCGATCGCGAGGCTTCCGCTCGGAGTTCCGCATCTGGTGGTGTGCGCGGTATCGGACGATCCCAACCTGCTCGAGATCAGTCGGGCGTACTACGCCGCCGCGTCGGCGGGCTCGGATTCGGTCGGCTCGGTCGAAGGACCCGGGGGCCACTTCGCGGTCATAGACCCCGCGGCGGAGATCTATCAGGACATGGTTCGCGAGGTCGACGCCCGAATCCGAGGTACCCGAGACCACGCGTCCGAGTAAGTCCGTATCGTGCATGGTGTGACGCGCAACACAACGACGTGTATGCCGAGACTTCAGGAGCGAGATCGATGAAGAGCACCATGCAGGACACCCCACTGTCCATCGGCCAGCTGGTTCGATTCGGGACGTCCATTCACTCCTCGGCCGAGATCACCACCTGGACGGACACCGGTCCGACCACGGTGACCTTCGGGGAATTGGGTAGGCGGGCAGCGCAACTGGCGCACGGTCTGCGGTCGATCGGCATCGACGACGATCAGCGCGTCGGAACGTTCATGTGGAACAACGCCCCGCACATGGAGGCGTACATGGCGATTCCTGCGATGGGCGCGGTGCTGCACACGCTGAACATTCGACTCTTTCCCGAGCAGCTCACCTACATCGTCAACCATGCCGAGGACCAGGTGATCATCGCCGACGCGAGCCTGCTCCCTCTGCTGACACCTCTGTTGCCGACGTTCGAGACCGTGCGGCATCTCGTCGTCGTCGGCGTCGACCCGACGCAGGTCACTGCACCCGACGGTATCGAGGTGGTGGGTTACGAGGACCTGCTCGCGGGCAATCCGGAAGAGTTCGACTGGCCGGAGCTCGACGAACGATCAGCTGCCGCAATGTGTTACACCTCGGGCACCACCGGCGACCCCAAGGGAGTCGTGTATTCGCATCGCTCCATCTACCTGCATTCGATGCAGGCCTGCATGACCGACGCGATGGCGATCGCACAGTCCGACAAGGTCTTGGCCATCGTGCCGATGTTCCACGCAATGTCGTGGGGGTTGCCCTACGCAGCGCTGATGGTCGGCGCATCGTTGATCATGCCCGACAGGTTTCTGCAGCCGGCTCCGTTGACGGAGATGATGTCGACACTGCGTCCGACAGCGGCGGCGGCCGTTCCGACCATCTGGCAGGCCCTGCTCGCTCACCTGGACGAGCACCCGGCCGATCTGTCGAGTCTGCGTGACGTGGTGGTCGGCGGTGCCGCGTGTCCACCGAGTTTGATGCGGGCGTTCCACGAGAAGTACGGGGTGCACATCTCGCAGGCCTGGGGCATGACCGAGACCTCGCCTCTGGGTACCTCCGGCAAGCCCGATGCCGGGCTGTCGGCGGAGGACGAGTTCGACTTGCGTTGCACACAGGGCAGATTCGTCGCCGGAGTGCGAGCACGGCTCGTCGGCGATGCCGGTGAGGTATTGCCGTGGGACGGTAAGACCGTCGGTGAACTCGAAGTCCGTGGCCCCTGGATCACCGGCAGCTACTACCGCGCCGACGCAGACGACAAGTTCGACGACGGCTGGCTGCGGACCGGTGACGTGGGCACCATCTCCGAGGGCGGCTACCTGCGACTGACCGATCGCTCCAAGGACATCATCAAGTCCGGGGGCGAATGGATCTCGTCGGTGGAGCTCGAGAACCAGGTGATGGGGCATCCGGCAGTTCGCGAGGCTGCGGTGATCGGAGTGCCCGATCCGAAGTGGGACGAGCGGCCCCTGGTGGCCGTAGTCGTCCGCGAGGGCGCATCGGTGACAGCCGAAGAACTCAAGGAGTTCCTCGACAGCCGCGTCGCGCATTGGCAGCTGCCGGAGCGATGGACCTTCATCGACGAGGTCCCGAAAACCAGCGTCGGCAAATACGACAAGAAGCGACTGCGTAGCTCGCATGCCGACGGGGCATTGAACGTCATCGAGCTGGTGTAGCGGCACCGTTCGGAACACCGTGGCCGACCGCCCCGAGCGCCCGCTCGGGGCGGTCTTCGGCGTCCATTTCCTGACTCCTACACCGCCGAGCGTTGCTACACAAGATATTTGCCGAGACTGGCTAAACAAACCTCGAGTTCAGTAATAAACCAGTTTCACTGCACGTCGGTACGTAAAGAGCCGTTCCAACCTACGCGGAGTTTGCTACCGTTCCATCGGGGTTCCGAGCAAGTGGGATACGACGGGGCGCACAGTTGCGCGGGGGTAATGGTGACCGATTCAAATCAGGTACTCGGGTTCGTGACGTTGGACGACGACTACGAAGATCCGTTCGAGTTGACGTCCTCGCAGTACGCGATGTGGCTGGCACAGCAGTTGCATCCGCATGCCGCACACAGCGTTGCGCACTACATGGACGTCCGTGGCGACCTGAATTTCGATCTCCTCGTCGACTCGGTGCGCATCACCGCCGCCGAAACGGGTTCGCTGTTGACCCGACTCCTCGCCCCCGGCGACGGCCGAGATGGTCCGCAGACCGTGCGTCAGTTCGTCGATGCAGCGATTCTGCCCACCGAACTCGAGTACCACGACCTCACCGGCTCTCCCGACCCGATCGCGGCCGCACGCGATTGGATGAACGCAGAGTTCACCGCTCGGATCGACCTGTACTCGACACCACTGTCCAGGTCGGCGGTCCTGAAAGTCGGTCACCTACGGTACTTCTGGTACGCACGAGCACACCACACCGTGATCGACGGATTCGGTTCGGCAGTGGTCGCCGTCCGTACCGGCGAGGTCTACTCGGCACTCGAACGCGGCGAGATTCCACCGCCGCGCAGGGCGAGGCACCCGCGCGCATTCGTCGAGGCCGAGGCGGTGTATCGGGCGTCGGCACGAATCGAGAAGGACCGTGCGTACTGGGCGGCAGTGGCGGCAGAACTCCCGGAACCGGTGTCGTTCTCCGGCCGCACGGCCGAACCGTCGTCGTTCAATCATCGGTGCAACAGGACGCTGGACCTGCAGACCGACCAAGCCCTTGCCAGTGCCGCCGGAACGTACAAAACCACCGTCGCCGCTCTGGTGGTCGCGGCTTTCGCGGCGTACCTCGCCCGCGCTACCGACACCGACGACGTCGTTCTCACCCTTCCGATGGCTGCCCGCGTCACCGCCTGGGCGAGATCATCTGCATCCATGACGGCGAACGCCGTTCCCATCGGAGCCCGAGTCGGATCGACGACCACCATTGCCGATCTGATCGAGAACATCGGCCATCGCATCGGAGGTGCTCTTCGGCACCAGCTGCTCCCCGCGGCGGAGATCGCCGGAGACCTGCGGGCCTCGGGGGCAACCCTGGGGCCGACCATCAACCCGATGCTGTTCGGTGACCGGATTCGGCTGGGCGATCTGGACGCGCGGCTGGACCTGTTGACCTCGGGTCCGACGGCAGACATGGCCGTCACCCTGCACACGAACTCCGACAACGGGCAGATGCGCGTCGACATCGAGGGCAACCCTGCCACGTACGAGCTGGCCGACATCGAAATGCACAGTGCGCGTTTCGCTCGATTCCTGCACGAGTTCGCAACCCGGCAACCCGACTGCCCGATCGACTCCATCGGCGTGCTCACCGACTCGGATCATCGACTCCTGCTTGACGAGTGGAGCGGCGGTGCGCCTGCTGCTCTGGCAACCCTGCCGGAAATCTTCGGCCGCGGTGTGCGTCGTGCGGCGGATCGTCCCGCGGTCGTCGATGGTGACACCGTGGTCGAGTACCGCGAGCTCGACCGTCGCTCGAATGCGTTCGCACGCCAGCTGATCTCGATGGGGGTCGGCCCGGACGTGCCTGTGGCCGTGGTACTCCCACGCTCGCACAAATCCGTGACCATAGTGTGGGCCATCACCAAGGCAGGCGGTGCGTACGTACCGATCGATCCTGCGCATCCACTCGATCGCATCGAGCGCACGCTGGCGGACTGTGGCGCGCGCGTCGGTGTGACGACGCGAGACATGCACGGCCGACTGCCGTCCGAGATCGACTGGATCCTCGTCGAGGACGATCCCGCACGTGGATTCACCGACGGTGCGATCACCGACGCCGACCGCCTCGCCCCACTCACTCTCGATCATCTCGCGTACGTGATCTACACATCCGGCAGCACCGGCGTCCCCAAAGGCGTTGCCGTCACCCATCGCGGTATCGGCCCCATCGCCGACGCGGCCATCGCGGCCCACGCCACGATCGTCGGGTCACGGGTGATGCACTTCGTGTCACCGGGTTTCGACGCATCCGTGCTCGAGATGTTCCTGGCTTTCGGTGCCGGCGGAACCCTCGTGGTGCTGCCCACCGGGGTGTACGGCGGCGACGAACTCGGGGCGCTGCTCACCGAGCACTGCATCGACGCCGGGTTCATCACGCCGTCCGCGCTGGCGACGGTCTCCCCCGCCGCCGGGTCGACACTCGTCTCGATCGGAGTCGGCGGCGACGCCGTGCCTGCCGCGCTGGTCGACGACTGGGCTCCCGGACGGCGGATGGTCGACGTCTACGGCCCCACCGAGACCACGGTCGCCGTCACCCTCGGCCCGCTCGCGGCAGGAAAGAAAGTTGCGCTCGGGCGTCCTATCGCCGGTATTCGGGCCTACGTGTTGGACCGCCGACTCGACCCGACTCCCCCGGGATGCGTGGGCGAGCTCTACATCGGCGGGACCGGGGTGGCGCGTGGCTACCACGATCGACGCGGACTGACAGCGAGCCGATTCGTGGCCGACCCCTTCGGAGGGGGTCGGCTGTACCGAACCGGCGATCTCGTCAGATGGACTGCCACAGGAGAACTCACCTACATCGGCCGACGCGACCATCAGGTCAAGGTGCGTGGGTTCCGGATCGAGCTCGGTGAGATCGAGGAGGCACTTCGCGCCCACCCACAGGTCAGTGACGCCGTCGTGGTCGTGCACGGCGACGGGGTGGCCCGCACCCTCGTAGGCTATGTCGTCGCAGAGACCGATGCGGTGCTCGACCCCGACGAGGTGACCGCCTCGCTCGTCGGCGTTCTCCCCGCGTACATGGTGCCCCACCGCGTGAACGTGCTCGATGCGTTCGAGTTGAACGCCAACGGCAAGGTCGATCGCCGCCTGCTTCCCGAGCCCGTCGAACAGGTCGTGGCCGATCGGCGCGAGCCTGAATCACCGCAGGAAGTCATTGTCGCCCAGGTGTTCTCGGAGGTACTCGACGTGCCGTCGGTGTCGGCCACGGACGACTTCTTCGCCCTCGGCGGCAACTCGTTGCTCGCCACCGTCGTCGCCGCTCGCCTCGCCGCCGACGGCCGGTACCGCGTCGGCGTGCGCGAGGTCTTTCTGCATTCGACGGTCGAGCGACTGGCCGCCGCCGTCGTCGACCTCGCCGACGACGCTGGATCCACGGCACCGGTTGCTGTTTCGCGTACAGAGCCGTTGCCCGCCTCGCCCTCGCAGCGCAGCATGTGGTGGATCGAGCGCTACCAGCCGTCGGCCGCGTATCACATTCCGCTCGCTCTTCGAGTCCGCGGCGAGCTCGATATCCCCGCCATTCGGCTGGCACTCGAGGACGTCGTCCGGCGCCACGAGAGCTTGCGCACCGTCTTCCGCATCGACCCGTCCGAAGATGTTCCCCTACAGCTGATCCTGGACGCCCCGAGCACCGAGAATCCTCTGCCGTTCGATGCCGTGACCATCGACGGCGCTGATGTCGATGACACAGCACTGCTCGACTCCCTGTCCGAGATCGCTACGCGCCCCTTCGATCTCGAACACGATCTGCCACTTCGTGGCCGAGTGATCTCGCTACCGGACCGCGACGAACACGTCGTCGCGATCGTCCTGCACCACATCTGCGTCGACGGGTGGTCACTCGGCGTCTTGGCTGCCGACATCGGCGAGGCCTACCGGGCGAGATTGGAAGACACTGCACCGCAGTGGGATTCACTGTCGGTCCAGTACGCCGATGCCGTCGCGTGGCAGCGTGCCCAGTTGGGCGAGGCCACCGACACCGCTTCGTCGCTGAGTGCTCTCCGGACGTGGTGGTCCGATACTCTCGCGGGCCTTCCCGACACCCGTCCACCGGGCACGATGCGCGCCCGTCCCAGTACGCCGACCGGCCTCGGCGGGGCCGTCTCCACCGTGCTGAGCCCCGACGCGAAGGCTGCCATCGATCGCCTGGCTGCAGGCACCGGATCGACGGAGTTCATGGTCGTGCACGCCGCGTTGGCGCTGCTGATGTCCCGTTCGGGTGTCGGCGACGATGTGGTGATCGGTACCGCTGTGGCGGGGCGCGGGCATCCCGACCTCGACCGCGTGGTCGGAATGTTCGTCAACTCTGTTGTCCTGCGCACCGAGGTCACGCCGAGCCATTCCGTGCACGAGCACGTGCTCGCGGTCCGAGGTGTCGACATCGAGGCGCTCTCTCGAGGACACATGCCCTTCGACTCCCTGGTCGAGCATCTGGATCCGGTCCGCCTGCCCGGTCGCCACCCGCTGTTCCAGGTGATGTTGACCGACCGCGTCACCCCCGATGTCGACATGGAGATCGGCGGCGGAACCGTGAGCGCGTACGGCATCGATCTGCCCGTCACCAAGTACGACCTCGAAGTGGTTCTCGCCCGTTCGGCCTCCAGACCCGACGAGACGACGATCGTGCTGACCTACGCCCGGGACCTCTACGACGAGCCCACCGCCGACGCGCTACTGCAGCGTCTGACGTCGGTACTCGCCCAGATGACCGCCGAACCCGACCGTCCGATCCACCGAATCGACGTGCTGGTTCCATGCGAACGCGCGAGGCTGCTGCCGATGCTCAGCGGTCGAGCCGATCCATGGGGCGTCAGCATCGACCGCGCACTGCGAGACTGCGCGCGGCGTTCGCCGACCGCCGTGGCACTGGTGGAAGACGAGCGATCCATGACGTACGGCGATCTCGACGCACTCGTCACTCGCGGGGCCGCGACTCTTCGCAGTCGAGGTGTGCGGGCCGAGACCAGAGTCGTCGGAATGTTGCCTCGCTCCATGGAATCGGTGCTGTGCGTGCTTGCCGTCGCTCGCTCGGGAGGCGTGTACGTACCGGTCGATCCCGCCTACCCGGAGGACCGCCGCGAATTCATGGTTCGCGACAGCCGCGCCGTCGTCGGTCTCACGCACCTGCGCACCGATGGTTCGAACGACTTCTGGATGACGCTGGACTCGCTGTTCGCCCATGCCGGGACGTACGGCCGCGATGCCCCGGCGGTGTCTGCAGCCAATGCGGCGTACGTCATCTACACCTCGGGAACCACCGGCACTCCGAAGGGCGTCGAAATCTCCCGGCAGGCCTACTCCGACGCCGGGGCCGAGCTGGTACGCGCGTTCGGGGCCGATTCGCGTTCACGCGTATTGGCCTTCGCCTCACCGAGTTTCGACGCGTCGATGCTCGAGATCGCACTCGCAATTCGCTCGGGCGGGACGTTGACGGTCGCTCCCGCCGACATCGTCGGTGCGGAAGAACTCGAAGCGGTGATCGACGTCCACCAGGTGTCGCACTGCTTCCTGACGCCGTCGGTGCTGGCCACCCTCGACCTCACCGGTCCGCAGCTGTCGTCGATGACCACGATCGGCATCGGAGGCGAGAACTTCGGGCCGGAGTTG
The DNA here is from genome assembly GCF_002259095.1 of Rhodococcus sp. 05-2254-2. NCBI lineage: Bacteria > Bacillati > Actinomycetota > Actinomycetes > Mycobacteriales > Nocardiaceae > Rhodococcus > Rhodococcus sp. 05-2254-2. The sequence continues at coordinate 74,342 of NZ_NOZJ01000022.1, forward strand.
CTCGCGATCGCAGCGGCAGGCCGTCGTATCGTCAACGTCTACGGGCCGACCGAATCCACCATCTCCACCCATCTTCCGGTTCTCGAACCGACCCGGGACGTATCCATCGGGATGCCGGTCGCCGGCGTCCGCGCGACCGTTCTCGACACCCGACTGTCTGCGGTACCGAGTGGCGTCACCGGTGAATTGCACCTGTCCGGTGGACAACTCGCGCGCGGATATGTCGATCGTCCCGCGCTGACGGCCACCCAATTCGTCGCTGATCCATTCGGCCCTCCCGGGTCACGGATGTACCGCACGGGAGATCTCGCGTACGTCGACGGCGCACACGACTCGACGGTCAAGATCGTCGGACGCAGCGACTTCCAGGTCAAGATCCGCGGTCTGCGAATCGAATTGGGTGAGATCGACGGCGTTCTCGGTGCGATACCCGGGGTCGATCTCGCCGTGACGACGACGACCACCTCCCCATCCGGAGAGACCGTGCTCGTGTCCTACGTGCACGGTGAGGACACCGTCGACGTCGGTGACGTGACGCGCATCGTCCGCGAGCGGCTGCCCCGACACATGGTGCCCGCCCGGATCGTGGTCCTCGACGCCATCCCGCTCACCCCGGTCGGCAAATTGGACCGATCTGCCTTGCCTGCACCGTCGTTCGACGTCACCTCCGTCGACGACGAGCCGCGAACAGAACTCGAATCGGCTCTGCTGCAGATTCTGTCCGAGATCGTCGACGTACCGTCGGTGGGAACTTCGGCCGACTTCTTCGCCCTCGGCGGCACATCGCTGTCCGCGACGCGATACGCCACCCGGATCGGCGAGAGCCTGGACCACCACGTCCCGGTTCGGGCGATTTTCGACAACCCCACGGTTGCCGAGCTTGCCGCGCACCTCGACACGGCACAAGAGGGCCCCGAGGACTCGATACAACGGTCACACTGGCTCACCACCGAACTGATCGAGAGCGTTCGCTCCACGAGGGGCCCGTCGATCCCTCTGTCACCCCAGCAGCAGGCCATGTGGATCACGAGCCGAATCGCCTCGACGGCAACGGCGTACAACATCGTGGGCGGCCTCCGCGTCACCGGAGCCTTCGACCCCCATGTGCTGGAAGAGGCACTGAACGATGTGGTGCAGCGCCACGAGTCGTTGCGGACCACGTTCCCGACCACGCCGACGGGACCGGTGCAGCGGGTTTGGCCGCAGCGACGAGTCGAGGTGAGCATCGCGGACTCGCGCGAAAGCTGCTCGATCACCGAGCTTCTGGCCCAGGCCGGTGCGCACCGCTTCGATCTGTCGATCGAACTTCCGGTGCGAGCCACGGTGGCGCGAACCGGGGACGACGAGCACGTGGTGGCTTTGGTCGTGCACCACATCGCCGCCGACGGTGAATCGATCGCCCCGCTCTCTGCTGATCTGTTGTTCGCGTACACCACTCGTGAAAGTGGCAACACCCCGATCTGGCCGAGCCTGCCATTGCAGTACGCCGAGTACCAGCTCGCACTCGAGTCGGCGATGACCGACGGAGTGCGAGTAACCGGCCTCGACTACTGGACGGAGACACTGCGCGACGCACCCGTCGAACACGCCGTCCCGTTGGACATGTCGCGACCGAGTTCCCCCACCGGACGGGCGGCCACCGTCACGGTGCCGATGTCCGCCGAGGTGCGTGCCCGGGTGAGCAGCCTCGCCCGAACCCACCGGTCCTCGGAATTCATGGTGGTGCACACCGCGCTCGCCGCGCTCGCATCCGTCGGAACTTCGGCCGGCAGCACCACGGACGTCGTGATCGGTACACCGCACTCGGGACGCGGTGGTACGGCTCTCGACTCGATGGTGGGCATGGCGGTCAACACGCTCGCACTGCGCACCGGCTTCGCACGGTCCGCGTCGTTCGCGGAGGCGCTGGCCGCGGTACGCGACACCGACCTCGACGCGTTCGAGCACGCAATGATCCCGTTCGACGAGGTCGTGTCCGCGCTCGGACAACCGCGTCACCCCGCCCGCAATCCCGTCGTTCAAATCGTGCTCGCCGTGCAGGATTCACCGCCGCTGACGATCGATACCGGCGACCGAACCATCGCCACGATCGAAGCCCCGATCACCACCTCGGCGTTCGACCTCGTGGTGTCCGTCCGCCCAAGCCACGACGGCAGCGCCGACGTGCGCATCACCTACGCGCGAGACCTGTTCCTTCCCAGCACCGTTCGTCATCTGGGGCAACGATTGGTCGAACTACTCGATCGAGCTGCCGCAGAGCCGTCGAGCACCGTCGGTGATCTGCTCGACGCGTCGGAGATCGTTCTTTCTCCTCCCACACTCGGCGCGCTGTTCGACGCGGCCGTCTCACTCGATCCGAATGCGGTGGCAGTCGCTGCGGCGGACGGTTCGATGAGCTATCGCGAGCTGGACGAGGCCGTTGCCACCCTGGCCGATTCGCTTCGTGGGGCCGGTGCGGGGCCGGGAACCTGTGTTGCTCTCGCAGCTCAGCGTTCCCTGGCCTCGGTCACCGCGTTCTGGGCGATCGCGCGAACCGGTGCGGCCGTCCTGCCGCTGGACCCGTCTTACCCGAGCGAGCGGTTGCGCTACATCCTGGAGGATTCGGCTCCGATCCTGGGACTGTGCGACGGCCCGGACGCGGACCTACCGCGCGAGAACGTGACGTGGAGATCGATTCGGGACGTCGAACCGGTCGACCGGAATGTGCCTGCACCACGGCCGCATCCCGACGACATCGCCTACGTCGTCTACACCTCGGGAACGACGGGTCGGCCGAAGCCGGTCGCAGTCACCCATCGCGGGCTCGAGCGATTCGCGGTGTCGCTGGGGCTCCAGTTCGACACCGGTCCCCGGTCCCGGGTTCTGCACGTGGCGTCGCCGGGGTTCGATGCCGCGATTCTGGAAATGCTGTTGGTCGTCGTTCGCGGCTCGACCTGTGTGGTCGCACCGTCGTCGACCTTTGCGGGGACACAACTCGGCAACCTGATCCGCCGCGAACGCGTCGACACGATCTTCATCACCCCGGCTGCGCTGGGGACACTCTCGCCCGACGCATTGCTGTCGGTCACCACGATCGGCACCGGAGGCGAGGCGCTGTCGGCAGCGCTGCTGGACACCTGGGCGGACGGCCGTCGCTTCGTCAACGCGTACGGCCCGAGCGAGTCGACGGTCGCGGCAACGATGGGGCTGCAGAAGGCGGCGGTGGCACCGCACATCGGATCCGCGGTACCGGGCACGTCGACGCTGATCCTCGATTCCGACCTGCGCAGGGTGGACGGACCGAACATGGGCGAGCTCTACATCGCCGGTGCCGGACTGGCTCGGGGCTATCTCGATCGGCCCGCATTGACGGCGACCCGATTCGTTGCGAACCCGTACGGCGATGCAGGCTCCCGGCTCTACCGAACCGGTGACCTCGTTCGCTCCGTCTCGACCCAGGACGGTGCACAGCTGCGGATTCTCGGACGGTCGGACTCGCAGACCAAGATTCGCGGAGTTCGAGTCGAGCCGGCCGAGGTCGAGGCTGTGCTGTCGGCGAACCCGTCGGTGCAGTCCGCGGTGGTGCTCGTCGAGGACACCGCGACCGGATCGTCACTCGTCGCGCACGTGAGCACCACGGACGTCGTCGATGTAGATCACCTGCGGGCGGATATGTCCGAGGTACTCCCCCGACATCTGGTGCCCGCGCGAATAGTGCTGCACGACAGGCTCCCCCTCACCTCACACGGAAAGGTCGATCGGGTCGCGCTCGCGGCGGGACCGGCGACCGCCACCGTCGCGCGCCCCGCCGGGTCGACGGTCGATTCGGTGCGATCAGCTTTTGCGGCCGTGCTTGCGGTCGATGTCGACACCGTCGACGCGGACTCCGATTTCTTCGCCCTCGGCGGCAATTCCCTGGCCGCAGTCATGGTGATGGATACGCTGCGTGAGCAGGTGGCCGATTCCGATCGAGATCGAGTGGACGTGACGTGGTTCTTCGACGTCGCCACGCCTGACGCGATCGCGGCCCGACTCGATGCGCTGGGCCACAGCGGTGTCGCCGCCCAACAGGCTCCGGTGACTCTGCGTCCGCGGTCTCCGTTCGACGTCCTGATACCGCTGCGCGGAGGATCGTCCGATCGGACACCGCTGTTCTGCATTCATCCGGCCATCGGACTGGTGTGGAGCTACACCGGGATTCTTCCGTATCTGGATGCGGATACTCCCGTCGTCGGAATTCAGGCCCGCGGAATCGTGACCACCGCACCGGAACCGGAATCGGTGAAGGAGATGGCGCGCGACTACGTCAACGCGATCCGCACGGAGTTCCCCGAGGGGCCGTATCGTCTCGCGGGCTGGTCGCTCGGCGGGCTCATCGCGCAGGCGATGGCCGTCGAGTTCGAGAAGCAGGGCGAGACAGTGGAACTGATCGTTCTCGACGCGTATCCGCTGTGCGAGGAGACGGCACCGAGGCAGGAGATGTCGGTGGCGGACCTGCTGCGCGAGTTCGTGGGCGAGTTCGAGGTCGAGGACGATCTGACTCTCGACGACGCCATCGCGCTGGTGCGCAGGCAAGGCGGGGCGGCGACGTTGCTCGACGACGATCAGATTCGACGCCTGTACGACCGGTACCGTCTCTTCGTTCGCCTCGGCTACGAGCATCGGCCCGAGTTCTTCGGCGGCGACCTCACGTTCTTCTCCGCCTCGCGCTACCGCGGGGTGCCTCGATCCCCCTGGGAATGGCGACAATTCGTCGGTGGGACCATCTCAGATCACCCGGTTCCGACCACCCACAACGAGATGGGTACCCCGAAGGCCCTGGCCGAGGTGGCACGCGGCATCGAGTCACGCACTCCGGCAGCCGCATCGGGGCAATACCGATGAGCGAGACAGTGGTCGAGGTACGGAACCTCGTCAAGGAGTACGTGGGCCGCAAGGGCAATCACGTGGCGCTCAGCGGCGTCGACCTGGTGGTGCCCGCGGGGACGGTGACCGCGGTGTTGGGTCCCAACGGCGCGGGCAAGACCACCGCGGTGCGCATCATCGCGACCCTCAGCGCTCCCACGAGCGGATCGGTGACGGTCGCCGGCATCGACGTGGCGGAAAATCCACGGGCGGTGCGCGGGCTGATCGGATTGTCCGGGCAGTACGCCGCCGTCGACGGCCGCCTCACCGGGTACGAGAATCTGCGGATGCTCGGTCGGCTCTACGGGCTCGGTGGGTCGCGGTCCCGCAAGCGAGCCAAGGAATTGCTGGCGATGTTCCACCTCGAGGACGCTGCGGGACGGGCGGCGTCGACGTACTCGGGCGGTATGCGTCGACGTCTCGACCTGGCCGGTGCCTTGGTCGCGCGGCCACCGTTGGTGATTCTCGACGAACCGACCACCGGCCTCGATCCGCGCAGTCGCGGCGAGCTCTGGGACGTGGTCGAAGAACTGACCGGGGACGGCACCGCGGTGCTGCTGACGACGCAGTACCTCGACGAGGCAGAGCGGTTGGCCGACGACGTGGTGGTGTTCGACAAGGGCCGCGTGGTCGCCGAGGGCACGCCGACGCAACTGAAGTCCCGCCTGCGCGTACCGAGCGCACACGTACAGGTCCTCAATCCCAACAGCCTGAGAGTGGCGACAGAGTTGTTGTCTCGCATGAACGTTCGCACCGACCCCGCCACCGTCCGCGAGGGTTGGTTCGCCGCGGACGCGCCGTACGGCTCGCGGTCGCTGATGCTGATCCTGTCCCGTCTGTACGGGACGGGCATCGACGTCCACGATGCGTACGTCAGCGCACCGAATCTCGACGATGTGTTCTTCGACTTGACCGGTGACGAGGATGCCGGTCGTCATCAAACGGGTGCCCCGAATGCCGAGAGGATCGTTCGATGACCACGATGGCCGCGCGACCCGTTCGCCGCGAGGGAATCGGCAGCTTCCTCGTCGATTGCGCAACGATGACACAGCGCAATCTGTTGGTGATCCTGCGCGTTCCGCAGTTGCTGCTCGGTGCGACGGTGCAGCCGTTGATGTTCGTGCTGCTGTTCTCCTACGTCCTCGGCGGCGCGCTCGGTGGAAGCGACTATCGACAGTTCCTGATGGGCGGAATCTTCACGCAAACCGTGGTGTTCAGCGCTGGGTTCACCGCCATCGGGCTGGCCACCGACAGTCGTGAGGGAATTGTCGAACGATTCCACTCGCTGCCGATGTCGAGGTTGGCGATCGTGCTGGGGCGCACTCTCACCGACGCGCTGGTATCGGTGGTGAGTATCGCCGTGATGATCGGTGCGGGATTCGTCGTCGGATGGCGCATCAACGGATCACTGAGTTCCGCTCTGGGAGCGATTGCCCTGCTGGTGTTCTTCGGTTTCGCGATGTCGTGGATGGGTGCCGTCGTCGGATTGATCTCGGCAACAGCCGAAAGCGCTCAGAGCGTTCTGATGATCATCGTGTTTCCGCTGACCTTCATCTCGTCGGCCTTCATCCCGTCGGCGACGCTGCCCGGGCCACTGCGAATATTCGCGCAATGGAACCCGGTGACCTCGGTGGCCCGCGCCACCCGCGAGGCGTTCGGCAATCCAATCGCACCGTCGACGTTGATCAACGAACCGGTGACCTGGGCGTCCTCGAATCCGATGCTCTACTCCTTCATCGTCTCCATTGTGCTGCTGGCGATCTTCGTGCCCCTGACGCTGAAGGTCTCGCGCGGCCGGGTGGGGTGATCTCGCGCAGGGTTGTTCACGTCGGTATCGACCGACGTTGTTGCCAGGTCGAATTGGTCGGATGGAATGCGACGTCAGTCGACGGTGATCCCGAAATCCTCTGCGACACCACGTAACCCTGTTGCATACCCTTGCCCCACTGCACGGAACTTCCATCCACCGTTGCGCTGGTAGATCTCGCCGAGAATGAGAGCGGTTTCGCTGGTAGAACCCGTGATCGAAAACGAAATGATCGTGTGGCCCGAATCGAGGTCGTTGACTACTGCACGTAATCCGTGCAGCGACGAGAACGTTCCGCCGTCGAGAGAACCGACGATGACGATGGTATGGGCGTAGGGAGTTGCTGTAGCCAGGTCCAAAGACACGTAGTCGTGTGCCCCGGCAGTGCCCGAGTACTTCTCGTGTCGGACGGAGCATACTTCGTGGCGTGGTTGATTGTAGAAGACGAAGTCGATATCGGACCTGACCTTGCCGGTGTCGGCCAACAGCAATGCCGAGGTATCAACGGTGGCTCCGGCCGGTCCGCTCTCCCACTCGAGTTCGACGCGGAGCCGATTGGTCTCCAATTCACAGTTTGCGCCCCTGGCCAGCTCCAATACCGAGTTTCGGCCACGATCGTATCGGGGAGCAGAGCGGCCTTCTCCATGCTGGTCCGCCGCACGTGGAGGCATCGGGTCAGCGAACGGTCCGGAGAGAGAACCGAACTGCGTCACCACACGATCGGTAGCGCCCCCAACATCGGCAAAGGATGGACAACCTCGGCCCTGAAGCCTCTCTATGAGCACCACCTGCTCGTACGCGACACCGATCTCGCACGAGGAGAGCTCGATCCGTGTCATCTCGTCGGGTACTCGCCCGTCGATCGATTCACCGAGAGCAACGAAGACTGCGTGTGAGCCCCTCCATGAGGCGAAATGAACGGTAATCCGAGCACCCTGCGCGTCGACGACTTCCTTGGCGAAGAAGTTGCCACTGATGTTCCTCCACTCATCGGCCATCATCCGAGATCGGAGGCTCCAGGACAGTTCGAGCGGCTCGGCATCGACGGGTCGAAGTGTGTGCAGCCCAGGCAAGTTCCACACGCGACGTACGACGGATCGATCGAATATGCGCGCGAACGTAGTTGGGACCACCGAACCGCGTGCGATTGCCGTCGACCACGGTGCCCCCAAGGTGGAAAGCGGATCGACGACCTCTCGAAGAATGCGACCTACGTCCGCATCCGGAGTGACGGGCACGACGATCGCCGACCCGTCGACACCATCGATTCCGAACCAGTAGACGTTCGACAGATCTGGGAAAGCCCCCAGAAGGCCGCTTTCGGTCACCGTTCCGGAGAAGAGCGGTGCCGCCTCCGACGTGGCGACGAAGCACTCGGACAGGTCACCAGGGCCGTACACCATCACACTCAGACCAACGCTGCTGATGAGCTTGTATACGGTGCTGACCGGATCTAGCTCGTCACCGCCGGGGTCGGCCAACGCCTCCGTGTCTGGGCTGTCCGGTGACATCAAGGGTATTCCGTCGGACCCGACGTCCCCAGTCGAGTTGAGTCGACCCTCGTCGATCATCGACGCGATGATGATGCGGACCTTTCCACTGGTCAACAATTCGCCGATGTGGTTCGACAACGCGACGCCTTTGGCACCGGCGTACGTGAAGTAGTCCCAGATCGCGTCCCGTGCGTTGCCGGGTCGTTCCAGAATTGCCTCGATGGCGTCGGATCGGTCCGGGAGGTTCTCAGCCGCGATAGTTCTGCAGATATTCGTCAGAGCGCCGACAACCTTGTCGGTGTCGATGCGCCTCGAGTCACGACCACTCTCAGCAATGAGAGTCTCGGCTAGCGCAACGAAGCTCGGCCGTACCGTCTGGTGACGTTGCCAATTCGCTTCAGCAACAATCGGTTCGGTACTCCAGTCGATCGCCGCGCGTGGGCGCGTGAACAAACCCAAGATGCCGGCCTCTCACTCGGGGACACCCTCGGCGAGGCGACGGTCTCCAGTTCTTTTGCTGTCGAACTACTTCCAATATCCGTCGTGCGTATTGCAGAGATATCCGGTGTTGCTGCACTTGCTGCAATTGAGATGATTTCCGAAATCGCTGCCGCCTCCGCGACCTTTGCAGTTGGGGCATTCGTGAACGCGCTTGTAGCACTTCTTGCACTCCATTGTGGAGTTCCCTTCTCTAGCGGTGAACATGCAAATCGGACTGTACCGATATGTCCGGTGGTGCGAACTCCGCTGTTTGAATGGATTCGAAGGAGTGCATGGGACGGACGAATACCAACCACGGTGAAGAACCCCCGGAGTTACAGGTCCCTCACACAGCATGCAAGTACCAGAAATGGTCTACCCCTAACGTCGTAACCGACATCGACGACAGGGAGCCCCGGACAGTGTTGATCAACCGTTGTGCAGCGGCACTGGCGGTGACCACGGCCTTTCTCCACCTGAGGATGGGGATCGGCAGCGCACTCGGTGTTGTGGTCGCCGCCATGGCGGTGGTGTGCCTGCTGTGTGCTGCCGATCTGTGGCGGTCGACGAGCAATCGTCCGTGGGTGATCATGGCGACGTCGAGCGCCGTGATGCTGCTTGCGCATGCCTCCGGTCCCGCGGGGCACCATCATGCCCTCGTCACCGACAGGGTCAGCGACGTTTCGGCGGCCTCGATTCTTGCTGCGACCGAACTCGCGCTCGCCGCCGTCGTCGTTTTCCTTCGCACGCGCCGCATTCCGCCGGAACTTCTCCACTACCCATTGCAGGAGCCACGATGACCGATACCTTTGCGCCCGTTGTAGTTCACCCCCTCGAACCGCTGACCCCGCAGGAGATTTCGAGGACGTCGGCGATCGTGACTCGCGAGCAGAGTCTGACCTCTGCTGCGCGCTTCGTCTACATCGAGCTGCTGGAGCCGACCAAAGCCGATCTGCAGCAATCGGATACGGACCGTCGAGCATTCGTCGTCCTGCGTGACCGTGACGCCCATGCCACCGTCGAGGCAGTGGTCTCGCTCACTCATGATGCCCTGATCAGTTACACCGAGATCGCCGATGCCCAGCCACCCATCACGCTGGAGGAATTCCTTCGCTGCGAGGACGTCATCAAGGCCGATCCACGGTGGCAGGAGGCGATGGTCAAGCGCGGCGTCACCGATTTCTCGCTGGCGATGGTGGACAAGTGGGCCAGCGGCCACACCATGGAGGGTGACAACCCCGGTGGTCGACGCCTCGCCCGCCCGCTGACGTTCGTACGAAGCGAAGCGCAGGAGAACGGATATGCGCGGCCCGTCGAGAACCTCGTCGTCACAGTCGATATGGACACGATGGAGGTGGTCGACGTCGCAGACACCGGAGTGGTTCCCATCCCACAGACTCCCGGCAACTACCTACCCAAATTCTACGAACGCCCCGGGAATGTCCCGGAGTTCCCCCACCAACGCGCACCGATGAAGAAGATCGACATCACCCAACCCGACGGTCCGTCGTTCACGGTGGACGGCCACTACGTCGAGTGGGCCAATTGGCGCTTGCGCGTCGGCTTCACACCTCGTGAGGGGTTGGTGCTGCACGACGTCGGTTACGTCGATCGCGGAACTCTGCGGCCGATCATCCATCGGGCGTCGCTGTCGGAAATGTACGTACCGTACGGCGATCCCGGTGACAGTCAGTGGAACAAGAACGTGTTCGACGAGGGCGAGTACGGTTTGGGTGTTCTCGCCAATTCGCTTCAGCTGGGTTGTGATTGCCTCGGTGAGATTCACTACTTCGACGCGTACGTCAACGATCAGGACGGTCAGCCGATCGAACTTCCGAATGCGATCTGCATGCACGAGGAGGACTACAGCATCGGTTGGAAGCACACCGACTTTCGCGACAACGTTGGCCAGGTCCGACGCAACCGTCGGCTCGTGGTGTCGTTCTTCGCCACCGTGGGCAACTACGACTACGGCTTCTACTGGCATCTGTATCTCGACGGGTCCATCGAGTTCGAGATCAAACTGACCGGCATCATTTCCACCGGCGCGATCGAGCCGGACACGATCCCCGAGTTCGGCACGCTCGTCGCGCCCGGTCTCTACGGGCCGCATCACCAGCACTTCTTCAGCGTTCGCCTGGACATGAACGTGGACGGGCCACGCAACAATCTCTACGAACTCGAAGCCGAGGCAGTGCCCGTCGGGCCGGACAATCCTCACGGCAACGCGTGGCGTCAGACGAAGCGCCATCTAGCCACCGAATCGCAGGCGCAGCGCGTCGCCGATCCACTCCGGGCTCGTTCCTGGTTGATTGCCAACGCGGACAAAAAGAACAAGCTCGGCGGGCACATCGGGTACAAGATCGAGCCGTCCGGTGCGGTCGCTCTGCCTCTGGCACAGCCCGGTTCGCAGCAGGCTCGCCGAGGCGGGTTCGCCACCAAGCACATGTGGGCGACGCCGTACGAAGAACGGGAACGCTACGCAGCCGGTGAGTACGTGGCCCAGAATCCCGGCTACGACGGCCTGGTGGCATACACCGCGCAGGATCGCTCACTCGAAGACGCAGACCTGGTCATCTGGCCCACGATCGCCGCTCACCACGTGGTGCGCCCCGAGGATTGGCCGGTCATGCCGGTCAGCCATGTGAGTCTGCACCTCAAGCCCACGGGATTCTTCGACGGCAATCCGATGCTGGATCTGGCACCGGAGACGCCGAAGCTCGCTGGGCACTGCTGCACCGAGTAGCCAGCCACGTCCAGGCCCGGGGACCACGGTCTCCTGGCCTGCTTTTTACGTCGACGTCTCCGTGACCGACGCACTCACCAGCGACGAGGTGCGCACACTCAATCGAGTTCGGTCGGCGCGGAACAGGTCCACCGAATATTCGACGGGTCGTTCGGACTGGTCGTATCCGATGCGTTCGAGCTTCAGGATGGGCGTTCCCTCGGGTTGCCGGAGCAGCGAGCCCGCAGGCGCACTGATCGTCGCCAATTCGATGGATTCGTCTGCCATACAGACCGATACGCCGAGCCTGGTGCGCAGCGCCTCGTACACCGAGTTCAACGGGGTCTCCAGAACTCGGCCACAGATGCTGTCGCTGAGGTACATCTGCTCCAGCGAGAGCGTGTCGCCGTCCGCGAAGCGCAGCCGCAGCAGAGATACCACAGGTCCGTCTCCCAGTACCTGCGCCGCCTCCGGGCTCGGCTCGGCGATGCGCGCCGAGATGACCTTGGTCCCGTCGCGAAATCCCTGTTCGTGCAGCATCTGCGGGACGCCCTTGACGGTGTTGAGGCTTCGCAGCAGTCGCCGGCTCTGACAGAGGGACTGCGCACTTTCCGGTGACGACGAACCCGGTGTCACCGAGGTCAGGAACGCACCGCCGGCTCTCCCCTTCGTCCGTCGGATGACGCCGTCGCGTTCGAGGAGATCCAATGCTTTGCGCAGCGTCGTCCGTGACGTGCCGAGTCGCTCGGCCAGTTCGCGTTCGGGAGGCAACCGGGCAACGGACCGCGATTCGAGCTCGGCAGTCAACCGAAGAAGCGCCGCGTGCGTCTGCTCCATCAACAGCACCGAATCACCTCGATTTCCTTCGTCACGACTGCAGAAGCCCATTCAATCTTCAATCAGGCCCGCGCAACACCCCTCGACCTGGGCATTAACGCACGATTAACACGGCGGGTGTCCTATGACCCGCAACCAGGTCACGCGTTACACGACGTTCACGTATCGACGAGAAAACCAGAAATGGTCTACGCCCATCGTTGCACCTACCCGAGAACGCAACATCTACCGAAGGGTGCAACACCGTGGAGGATTCCAGGTCGGCACGCGCCGCTCTCGGCGTGGAGCTCGCTCGCTCGGCGGGCGAGATCGCTCGTCACTGGTTCGACACCTCAGCCCTCACCGTCGAACAGAAACAGGACGGTTCCCCTGTTACACAGGCGGATCGCGATATCGAGACGCACATCAGAGCCGGCGTCGCCGAGCACTTCCCCACCGACGGCTTTCTCGGGGAGGAGTTCGGTGAAACCAGCGGCACCTCCGACTACCGATGGATCGTCGACCCGATCGACGGCACCAAGTCGTTCGTGCACGGAGTTCCGCTGTACGCCAACCTGATTGCGCTCGAAGAAGGCGAGCAGATCGTCTTCGGCGTCATCAACCTACCCAGCGCAAACATCCTCATGCACGCCGAGCGCGGCAAAGGGTGCTGGAAAAATGGTGAGCAGGTACATGTTTCGACCAGGACAGATCTGGACGGTGCCTATGTGATGGCAACCTGGCTCGAGGACTGGCACCCCGATACCATCGTCGACCTCCACGCCACCGGTGCCGTGCTGAGGACCTGGGGCGACGCCTATGGCTACATGATGGTTGCGAGCGGCCAGGCCGACGCAGTGGTCGACTACACGACGCAGATCTACGATCTTGCCCCCATGCCGGTGATCATCGAGGAAGCCGGCGGCACGTTCACCTCGCTCGACGGAGCGCGAGACTTCGACAAAGGCAACGGGATTGCGACCAACGGCGCAATTCACGACTCGGTTCTCAAAATAGTCAACCAAGGATGACGCACATGAAAGAGTACATTCGCGGCCTGAGCCGAAAGAGCATCATGACGTTCTTCGGCGGTATCTACGCTCTCGCTCTGCTCTTCGCACTGTTCCCCCCGCTGTACATGTGGGGCAGTGGCATTCGCTACGAGATTCTCGGTATTCCGTTCGCCATCATGTACTGGCTGATCAACGGAGTCGTTCTGGGACTCACTCTCTGGGGTCTCTACATCGTCGAGGACATCCGCGGCGAGCTCGACGAGGATCTCCTCCCCGCTACCGCACCGCTGACTGGAGAATGACATGTTGATCATGCTGGGAATGCTCGGCGTCTTCTACGCCGTCGTCATCTTCATCCTCTACACCACCCAACAGAAGACCTCCCCCACGTTCGACGAGTACTCGGTGGGCGGTCGCAGCTACGGTCCCTGGTACGTCGCGATGAGCTACGTCAACTCGTGGTGGCCGGGCTCGGTGTTCATCGCGTTCTTCGGACTCGCCAGCGGCGCAGGCGTATTCGGACTGTACGGCCTCGCGTACTCCAGCCTCGGTGTCGCCATGATGTATTTCATGGCCACCCGCGCCTGGCGATGGGGAGCTAAGTACAACCTGCGATCACAGCCCGACCTGCTGGGCCTGCGCTTCAACTCCCGCGGCACCAAGATCGTCGCCAGCGTCATCGGTATCGTCTCGCTCTTCCCCTGGGTGGTCCTCGGCATGCAGGCACTCGGCGAGGTCTTCCAGATCGCCAGTGCCGGAGCATGGTCGGTCACCACGTGCCTGTTCGTCGGCCTGGCCGTCATCGTCATCCGCCAGTACTGGACCGTCAAGATGGGCATGCGCGGCCTGATCATGACCGACATGTTCCAAGGTCTGGTCGCCTACGTCTTCTCTGCTGCACTATGCCTGATTCTGCTCTCCGGTGTCGCCGGCGGTCCGATCAGCTTCTCGACTCTCGGAGACGTCGCCGACGAGTACCTGCGCGTTCCGGGCGACGGCGACTCCTACGGCCCGTTCTACCTCTTCGCGCTCATCTTCACCGGTGTCGTCGGATCGCTGTGCTGGCCGACGAGCTTCCAGCGCATCTACACCGCGTCCAGTGTTCGCGCAGTCAAGTCCGGCACCATCCGCACCGTGCTGATCTCCGGCGTCTTCTACTCCCTGCTCATGCTCGTCGGCATTGCCGGAACGGTCATTCCCGCCGTCGCCGACTCGCCGCAGACCGGCTGGTTCACCATTGCCGAAAGCTACGGCGGGACGTGGCTTCTGGGGCTCGCCGCCACCATGGTGTTCGCCGCGTCCATGGGCCACATCGACGGCAGCGTGCAGGTCTGCGGACTGCAGATCGCCAACGACATCGTCAACTCCGACAAGCGCAAGCTCACCGACAGCCAGCTCACCAAGGTGGCCAAGACGAGCATGCTCGCGTTCATGGCAGCGGCGGCCATCGTCGCCTACGCCACCTTCAACATGACGCGCCTGCAACTTCTCGCGCAGATCTCGTACCAAGGCGTTGTGCAGCTTGCCATTCCGCTGTTCCTCGGCATCTTCTGGCGAGGCGGCAACGGTAAGGGCGCAGTCGCCGGAATGATCTCCGGCTTCACCGTCGCACTGGTGCTCACCGCCATCTTCCCGGACGACATCGTCGGGCTCGGCAGCCTCACCGGTGGCGTCGTCGGCATGGCCGTCAACCTGGCCGTGTTCCTCATCGTCTCCAAGGCCACCGGAACCACCGCCGAGGAGAAGGCCCGCGTCGACGAGATGTTCGAGGTCGGCAAACGTCCCACCCGCACGGCACCGGTCGACCTGTCCTTCGAGGACCAGATCGAAGAACTGGCCACCAACCCCGCACCGGAAAAGATCTGACCGTGACATTTCTCGACGACTTCACCGCTATGTCGCAGTTCGGTGCCACCGCCGCCGGTGGTGTGCACCGCGAGGCAGCAACCGCGGACGACGGTCGAACCAGGCGGTTCCTCGCCGACTGGTTCGACCGGCACGGCTTCACCACCACTGTCGACGCGGTGGGAAACATGTACGGCACCGTGGAATTTGCGCCAGGCGCACCGTACGTCCTCGTCGGTTCGCATCTCGACAGTCAGCCGACCGCCGGGAAGTACGACGGGGCCTACGGGGTCCTCGCCGCGGCCCACGCCGCGTACGAGGTCGCCGAGTGTGTCGAACGTGGCTCGGTCGCACCACAATTCAACCTTGCGGTGGTGAACTGGTTCAACGAGGAAGGCTCCCGCTTCTCGCCCAGTCTGATGGGAAGCGGGGTCTTCATCGGCAAGTTCGAGGCCGACGACATCCTGAAGGTCACCGACCGTAGTGGTGTCAGCGTGCGGGATGCTTTGTCCGATATCGGTTTCCACGGCAATGATTCCGCTCCCGAGGCCGCCTCCTACGCCGAGATCCACATCGAACAGGGTCCCATCCTCGAGAGCACAGGCACGACGATCGGCATCGTCACCGCCAACTGGGCCGCGCGGAAGTACTCGATCACCGTGCACGGCGAGCAGTCGCACACCGGCGCAACTCATATGGCCCTGCGTCACGACGCGTTGGTCGGCGCATCCCGCATCGTGCTCGCTGCCCGCGATCTCACGACCCAGTTTCCGGAACAGGCGCTGCTGGCCTCGGTCGGCGAGTTCGACGTCGAACCCAACTCCCCCATCGTCGTGCCGTCGAAGGTCGCCATGGCCATCGACATCCGGTCCTCCGATCCCGAGGTTCTCGAGCAGGCCCACGAGAAGATGCTTGCAGCAATCGATTCCGTGAACGCCGACGGGGAGGTGCGCGTCAGCATCGACACGTCGGCGCTGCGTCCGTCCACGAGCTACCAGATCGAGGGCGTCGAACTCGCCGAGGAAGCCGCCGAGTCCCTCGGATTGTCGTGTCGACGGATGCTCACCATGGCCGGCCATGACTCGGTGAATCTCAAGGACGTCGTTCCGACGGTGATGCTGTTCGTCCCCAGCGTCGACGGCATCTCGCACAGCGAGAAGGAGCAGACCCACGATGCCGACCTGCTCGACGGTGTGAAGATGCTCGCCGAGACGGTCGCGCGCATGGTGCGCGGCGATATCGGGGTCGTCCTGCCCGTCGAACTCGCCGGCACGAAAGGCACTCGATGAATCCCCTCTTGACGAAGACGATCGCCGAGATTCGCGAGGCGTTCGGCAGCGGTGAGACCACTCCCCTGCACCTGCTCGATGCCACGCTGGAGCATCTGGCGGCCATCGACCCCGTGATCAATGCGATTGCGTACGTCGATGAATCGGGTGCACGTGCGGCAGCTCAGGCCGCGACCGATCGACTCGTATCCGGTCGCGCCCGGGGCGACTTGGACGGCATTCCGGTGACGATCAAGGACAGCATCCATGCGATCGGGATGCCGTGGCGGCACGGCGTCGCCGCGAATGCGGACCTGCCGATGTCGACCGTCGACGCACCACCGGCTGCGCGACTGAAGGAAGCCGGTGCAGTCATCGTCGGGAAGACGACGATGCCCGACATGGGGATGATGGCAGCGGGCGTCAGCTCGCTGTACGGAATCACCCGCAATCCCTGGGACCTCTCGCGCAATACCGGTGGATCCAGTGCAGGCGCAGGTGCGTCGTTGGCGTCGGGCATCGGTTTCGGTTCTGTCGGTTCCGATATCGCCGGGTCGGTGCGGTTGCCCGCAGGACACTGCGGGCTCGTCGCATTGAAGCCGACGCAGGGCCGTATACCGCATACCGCTCCGTCGACCATGCGATCGGCCGGTCCGATGGCGCGCACCGTCGACGATCTCATCGATCTCTACGGTGTCATCTCGAGGCCCGATCCACGGGACACGTGGAGCCTTCCCTATGAGGACACCACCGATATACGCGGGGGCCTGGCTCCTGCCGGACTGCGCATCGGCGTCATGCTGGACATGGGCTACGGTCCCTCCGTTTCCGACGACGTGCAGGCCGTGGTGCGTTCTGCAGCAATGCAACTGAGTGCAGCGGGTGCCGTGGTCACCGAAATGCCGCCGATCTTCGGCGCAGATCCGTACCCGGCGTTGGATCGTCTGTTCCAGGTTCGTGCACGAACGGAATGGGAGGCGATTTCTGAGGACCGGCGATCGGATGTCCTGCCCGCGGTCGCAGACTGGGCTGCTCCGGCCGCGCACTTCTCGGCCGCGCAGTTCTCGCGCGACACCGATGCGGTGATGCGCTCGCAGGAGATGATTCGGGCGCAGACGGCCGAGTTCGACTTCGTCATCTCGCCGGTCATTCCGACGGTGGGGTTCGGGGCCGAAGTGGTCGGGCTCGACCCGGCACAACCATTGGGCCACTGCAGTTTCACCGCGTGGTTCAACCAGACCGCCCAGCCTGCGTCGGCGCTCTGCTTCGGCTTCAGCGCACACATGCCCGTCGGGATCCAGGTCGTCGGACCGCGGTTCGCAGATCAGGCGGTGCTGCGGCTGACGAAATGGCTCGAAGGTGCGCGCGGATTCGAGATGGACTGGCCGACAGCTGTGGCCGCTGACACGATCGGAGCACTGGGATGACTGTGCGACAGACATTGAGCGAGTTGGGCATCTGGGCGACGGGCGACCTGACGTTGGACCCCAGTACCACCATGGCGAGTCCCAGTTGGTGGGGCGCGGACTCCGAGCGCTATTCGGCGCGGGCCGAGGTTGCGGACTCAGGGGCAGGTTCGGCCGCATACGTGAAGGTGATGGAACCGCATGCCCGCGACTACATCGATATCGCAGCAACATTCTCCGCTGCCACCGCGGCCGGTGACGCGGGCGTCGGCCCCGCTGTCTTCTTCTCCGACGCAGCGTCCGGTGTGCTGGTGATGGAGGATTTCACCGGACTGTGTTCGACCGCAACGCTCGATCTGTTCGACGAGGATGCGAACGTCGAGAAGCTCGTGGCACTGCGGACCTCCGTTCACCGGCTCAACGGAATCACCAGACGTGCGTCGGTGTTCGAGGACCTGGCGCATGTGCGGGGCCTGGTCGAGCGGGTCGGCGGCGCATTACCGGCCGACTTCGACTGGATGCTGCGCACTCTCGGACCCGCCGCAGCGCGGATCGAGAGCGCCGGCGTCGACGCGGTGCCATGCCACGGCGACGGCAATGTCTCCAATGTCCTGGTGCTCGACGACGGCAGCATGCGGCTCGTCGACTGGGACGTTGCGGCGCTGATGGATCCGCTGCAGGACATCGGTGCGTTGCTCGCCGAGATCCGCCCGTTCGACACCGACGCACGTGAGGTGTTCGAGATGATGTGGGGGTCGTTCGACAGTGCGTTGTTCGA
Source organism: Rhodococcus sp. 05-2254-2 (assembly GCF_002259095.1). Lineage (NCBI taxonomy): Bacteria > Bacillati > Actinomycetota > Actinomycetes > Mycobacteriales > Nocardiaceae > Rhodococcus > Rhodococcus sp. 05-2254-2. The sequence continues at coordinate 92,857 of NZ_NOZJ01000022.1, forward strand.
TCGCGCCCGCATCTACGGCATCGCCGACTGCATGCGGTGGGCCCTCATCGGCTCGTATGCGGACGCGATGAGGCCGGGTACGCACGAGTACTCGAAGTTCTCCGACTGGCAGTTCCTGAGGGCGCGCGCTGGACTGCGCGACCCGCATTTCGACGACCGAGTACGGAACATCTGAGGTGGCCATGAACGAGATCGCACTGGGATCTGCCCGCACCGAACCCGAGCGGCAGGTGGAGAAAGCCCTGGCTGCCGTTGCGGAGTGGGAGGGACTGAACATCACCTATACCCCGGTACCCGGAGGGTTGATGAACAGCAATTGGCGCATCACCGTCGAGGGAAAACCGAAGCGCTACTTCATGAAACTCCCCGGAGCCGGAACGGATTCGTTCATCGATCGGTCGCTGGCCAACGAAGCTGCCCGTCGTGCAGGCGCTTTGGATATCGGACCCGAGGTGGTGCTGTTCGATCCGGTGACCGGCGTGGAGGTGATCGAGTTCCTCGAAGGCTATCGGGCGTGCACCAACGGTGACCTCAAGCGCCCCGAGATTCCCCTGGGCATGATCGATCTGTATCGCGTGCTGCATTCTGGCAGCAAGCTCAGCATCACGAAGACGATTTTCGACATGATCGACGAACACCTCGATCAGGTTGCCGAACTCGGCGTGCGATTGCCGCGCGACGCCGAGGTGATTCTTGCGGAATACGGGCAGGCGAAGAACGCGATGCTGGCGTCCGGACTGGACCTGGTGGCGTGTCACAACGACCCGATGCCGGGCAACATCCTCATCGGCGACGGCCTGCCGATGAAATTGGTGGACTACGAGTTCGCGTCGAACAACGACCGCGCCTACGAGCTGGCCGTCATGATCACCGAGATGTTCTACGGCGAGCAGCAGACCATAGAGCTGATCGAAGAGTTCTACGGCAAAGCCGAGTGGTCGATGATCTCCCGGGTGCAGGTGTGCAGCGCACTCGCCGACGTCAAATGGGGGCTGTGGGGTTGCATGAACCACAAGCTCAGCACCGCATGGGATTTCGACTACCACAAGTACGGAACCTGGAAGCTCGCCCGCGCGCGGATGAAGATGGCGGATCCGCGTTGGGCGTTCTGGCTGCAGGGGTTGTGAGGTGACCACACTCGATCGCGTCGGGGCCCTGAGCGTCAACGGTTTCGATGCATCCTCGGCCGTGGGGCTCAGCACCCGCACGCTCGATCTGGTCGAGCGTCGAAGGCGGGTGCTCGGGCCTGCCTATCACCTGATGTACGAGACTCCGCTCGAGTTGGTACGAGGCGAGGGTGTGTATGTGTTCGACGCCGATGGCACGCGATACCTCGACATGTACAACAACGTTGCCAGCGTGGGGCATTGCCATCCCCGGGTGGTCGAGGCCGTCACTCGGCAGATGTCGTTGATCAACACGCACACGCGGTACCTGCACGAGGCGGTGATCGGCTACGCCGAGGATCTGGTCGGCACCTTCCCCGACCGGTTGGACACCGCGATGTTCACGTGCACCGGATCCGAGGCCAACGACCTCGCTCTCCGCATCGCACGGCACGCGACCGGACGCCAGGGCATCATCGTCACCGAAAGTGCCTATCACGGTGGGACTGTGGATGTGGCGGCTTGTTCGCCGTCGATGGGTCCGGCGTCCGTTCGCGACGCTCCGTGGTTGCGGACAGTTCCGGCACCGGATGCGTACCGGGTGGAGGGCGATCTGGGGACGTGGTTCGCCGAACAGGTGCAGACGCAGATCGACGACCTGGCCGCGTCCGGGATCGGCGTCGCGGCTCTGATGATCGACTCGATCTTCGCCTCCGATGGGATCTTGCCGGAGCCCACACCCTTCCTGAAGCCCGCGGCAAATGTCGTTCACGCCGCGGGTGGAATGTTGATCGCCGACGAGGTGCAGCCGGGATTCGGCCGGCTGGGCGCATCGATGTGGGGCTTCGAGCGGCACGGCTTGCTGCCCGACATCGTCACGATGGGCAAACCGATGGGCAACGGCATGCCCATCGCCGGACTGGTGATGCAGAGCTCGTTGGCCGAGCAGTTCGGACGAGACCTGCGCTATTTCAACACCTTCGGTGGCAATCCAGTGACCATAGCTGCGGCGCAAGCGGTGCTGGACGTGATCCGAGACGAGGACTTGGTGGCCAATTCGGCTGCGATGGGTGAGCGCATACTGGCAGGCCTGAGCACGGTCGCCGATCGCGTCGATTCCATCGGGGACGTCCGGGGTGCGGGGTTGTTCGTCGGAGTCGAATTCATTGGCCCTGCAGGTCGACCGGACCCAGCCGAGGGCCTACGCGTGGTCAACGCGATGAAGAAACGCGGGGTGCTGATCTCGGCCACCGGCCTGTACGGAAACACCCTGAAGATCAGACCGCCGTTGACCATCGAGGCGGCGGACGTCGACTACTTCCTCGAACAGTTCGCAACAGTCCTGGCCTGACGGGTGGGGCTACCTTCACCGGGCTGCTCGGTGCGCTGGACGGCGCGTGACGGGGACTCGTCGGACCTCGTTGATCGAGACCCAGCAGAGCGTTGTGGCAGATTGCTACGCTGGCGATACTGCTGCGGCGATAGGACATCACATGGGCACCACCTCGTCTCTACGTATCGACGACGAACTTTACGATGCGGCAAAAGTGGCCGGATATGCTGCAAGCCGAAGTGCCGCCCAACAGATTGCTCACTGGGCACTGATCGGCCGTGAGATGGAGCTTTCACATCGAGTCTCGGCACGCGATATTGCCGATGTGCTCGCAGGTAAGGCGCGCTATGACGACCTGACGCCGCACAGGCAGGCCGTCGTTCGCGCTGAGTGGACAGAACAGATGGAATCGGTGACGGAGTCGCTCGACTTCGAGAGTGAATTCACTGCAGAAGGTCGCTCGTACGTCGAGTCCGACGAGCACGGCAACGTCGAGTGGAGCAACCGTCGATAGAGCGCGCTCCCGAGACAGCCCATCGTGACAACACCGATCTCGGACCCGGTACTTCATCTACTCGCTGGACCCAATGGTGCCGGCAAGAGCACCTTCAACGCGCGCGTACTGTCACCGGTCACGCATCTTCCGTTCGTCAATGCCGACGAGATCGCGCACGATCGATGGCCCGGCGACGAGTCTGCGCACGCCTACGATGCGTCGAAAGTTGCTGCCGAGCTGCGTGCGGAATTCCTCTCGGCACGATCGTCGTTCGTCACCAAGACCGTCTTCTCGCACGAGTCCAAGGTCGAACTGGTCCAGTCTGCCGTCGGTGCAGGCCATTTGGTGACGCTGCACGTCATCGCAATTCCCGTCGAAACGGCTGTGGCCCGAGTGCAAAACCGTGTCGATCAAGGCGGCCATTCGGTCCCAGAGGCGAAAGTTCGCGAACGGTACGACCGGTTGTGGCCTCTCCTTCGCTCTGCGGTCGAGATGGTGGATCGCGCTCAGGTGTACGACAATTCATCAGCGCGACGCCCGTTCCGCACGATTGCCCGGTTCGATCGCGGTCACCTCGTAGGACAGGCCGAATGGCCCAGCTGGATGCCACCGGCCCTCCGTTCGTAACCGCCCTGTCCCGTTGATCGCATTCTGCACATCTCGCCTGAATAGGAACGATCGGGAGACGGTTGGCATATCAGCCTGCGGTCGACTGCACTGGACCCAACGAGGTCAGTGTTCTTTCGGCAACGCGTTCGAGCTGACGCCGCGTCGCGCCGTCCCGGGCACGCTGCGACATGCCTGACAGGATCCTGTTCTTGGCTACTCGTCGACTTCCACGCCGTATCTGACGGCCAATTCAGCCAATCCGTCGTCATAACCTTGGCCGATGGGTCGAAAGCGCCATCCACTCCCCCGGCGGTAGATCTCGGCCAACAGCATCGACTGTTCGGTCGTGGCTGCGTCAAGCACAGCTGTGGCGACCGTCGAATCGACTCCATCGAGCGAAACAGAGACTGCACCGACGTCGCCAAACGTCTTGTCGCCGTCTATGGCTGCGGCGATGACGATGCGCGCGCATTCCTCGGGAACGAGCGTCAGGTCGATCCGGACACCCTGCTCACTGTCACCGTCGATCGACATCGAGACGGCACCGTCCGAGGTAGCCGGAGCGTTGTAGAACACGAAATCCTCGTCACTGGAGACCAACTCGTCGTCGTTGACCAGGAATGCGACGACGTCGACGCCTACCTGCTCGGACTCGTCGGCCCGCCACGAACTGTTCAAAGTCAGCATGGTGAGGCTTGGATCCAGATCGACAACACCACCACGTGGCACCAGCGGGGCGATTCGGGACCGCCGCGCCGGAAGCGGAGCAGGCACCTCGATCTTCAGCTCACGGTCTATCGCCGCCGGTGTCAGCAACGTGAGATCCCGTTCTTTCACTTTCGGCATCCGGGGATCTCCATCGCCGCCGTCCAGAATCAGGATGTCGGTCACGCCAGCGCTGAGATTCACAGCCGGTGTCGCACCGAGTTGAATCAGGCGGGAACGCATCAGCACAGAATCGGCATGCGAACCACCCATGACCAAGACCCTTCTCGTCTGCCAGGGCTTGGCGACTGGATCGGGCTGTTGCACGGGTGGCTTCGGCTGGACCTGCGGCCGAGTACCTTTGGGCGTTCCTGGTTGCACATCCCGTAGCAGGTCGAGCAGTTCGGACTCCGAGATTATCCGAAGTCCATGAGCCCGAGCTCGCTCGACCTTTCTGCTTTCGGTCGTGGGATCCGAGCACACCACCACACTGGTGAATCGGCTGACGGAGTTCATCACGTCCAAGCCAGCTTCGGTGACTCGAGCGGCCAGACGCAACCGCGGAATGCGCGTGTCGCCGCTGATCACGACTCGCATGCCTTGAATCAGACCGCCGTCCCCAGCAAGAGGACCGGGGTTCTCCCACGTGCAATGCGTTCGAGGCACGGTGTCCGGATACAGCGTCAGGCGCTCGGTGCACGTGACGACGGGAAGGGGAAGTTCGAGCGACCTGGCCAGTCGAGCACTGTGAGTGAAAACCTGCGCCAGCACGCGGGCATCGTCGTAGGCGTCGTGCGCATTGGACTGCAGCACTTTCCAGTGCGCGGCCAAGGTGGATAGCTTGTGGTTGGGAGTGTCGAGTTGTAGTCGCCTCGACAATGCCACGGTGCACAACCGTTGCTTCGTCGGCATGTCGATGCCCGCACGCATCGATTCGAGCTTCAGGAAGCCGTGGTCGAAACTTGCGTTGTGCGCGACCATGGTTCGACCGTCGAGCAGATCCATGAGCTGCGGGGCGATCATGTCGAACGTCGGTGCACCGGCAAGCCGTTCGGGCGTCAGTTTGTGGATGTGCACCGGACCGGGATCGCAGCCCGGGTTGACCAGTGTCGACAGTTCGCGTCCGACGCGTCCGTCCTCGTCGACCGTCATAGCGGCCACGCTGAGCACCCGATCACGGGATGCCTTCAGACCCGAGGTCTCGACATCGACGACGACCCACTCGTCGCGTCCGGTCTTGACTGCATTCCCCACGGAGGTTCCACCTTCGACGCCAACGGACAGTGGTGGTCACTATGCCTCACGGGTCACCGGCAATACGGCGAATGCCGAACACGGGTCGATCTATTCGCACTGTGGACCAGTGATGTAGCCCTGCTCGCAGCCGTACTGAGTTTGGATATCCCCGCTGGTCTGTTCTTCACCGCACAACACTCCGCACCGCTCGTAGCCATTCACGACGCCATCGCCGTTTCGATCCTCGGATTCGTTGTACGGATACCCTGCATCGGGTACCGGCGCTGTCGCCGCGCATCTCGGGTCGTTCACCACGTACGACCCATCGGTGAAGACCGCGGTGCCGCCGTAATCGCAATATCTCAATTCAGGCGGTGCCGGCGGGACATATGTATCGCACTCGGCTTCGTACCCTGTCGTGCCGTCTGAGTACAGGGCGGTGCCTGACTGATACAGATCCAAGTCGCCGCACTCGTAGGTGATGGGTTGGGGCTGAGGAACAGGCGGCGGCTCAGGTGCCGCCGTCACGTCCACGTTGGAGGTAGGTGACGCCGACACCGCAACGCTCGAACTGCTCGTCACAGGAACAGCTTCGCTCGGTGTCTCGTTGGGGCTGCTCGAGCAGCCGACGCAGACCAGCGCCACTGCGGTGATTGCAATGAAAGTTCTCGTGGACATGCCAACTCCGAGCTGGTCGAGACTGCATGGACCCGTCCCCGGTACAGGCAATGTCGATTCAGTATCGCAATGAACTGACCACCGACACGGGCGATTCGACATTCGGATATGCCGTTATGCCTTCGTTCACAGGCATAACAGGGCTCAGTCCTATAAAAGAGGGGCGTATTGTCGCCTATGCATGTAGTCGCAAGCATAAGGAGCGAATATGGCCCATCCGCGACGACGAAGTCGGAGATATCCGAGTGAGGTGGCGGCCGCCTTCGTCGCACGTCGGCTTCAGTTACGCCTCACTCAAGCAGAGTTGGCATTGCTCGCCGACGTGGGTCGGTCGACGATCCAAGCTCTCGAAGGCGGCAAAGACTCGATCCAACTCGATGGTGCGATCGCCATCGCGAATGCGCTGGGCTGTGACCTTACTTTGCGGACTCGATCCGGAACGCCTGTGCCACCTCTGGATTCGCGTTGACCAAGCCTCAATGCCCGACCGGCCAGGCGGACTGCAACCCCGCGTGGCCGTAGAGCTCAGCCATGGAACCCGAATCGGTTCTCGGTAAAGGGTTCCGATCGTCTCGTACGCAACGATTTCAGGGTCTTGCGTTCCCGAATTCGTGTATGGCCTCGGCCAGTTCGGTCATGCGCGCTGTTCACCGAAGCTCGTCAGTCTCTTTGCTGCTGCATCGGTTCCAAGTTCGACTCGGACCTCCGGGTTGTCGATGTAGAAGCGAATCCACTATCAGACGCAACAGCGATCTCCGCGGTTCCACTGGCAGGCCGACCCCATTTATGGCCTGGTGGACGGCTTCAGCGAGAGAGCGTCTGCAAGGTCGCCTCGCCCGCGCGGTACCCCGCCTCGAACAGCCATGGCCACTCGGAGAAATCCTCGGGATCGACCACCACCGTCTCGACACCGCCGTTCCCGCGCCGCTTCGGCATGTTCTCGGGATGGGACGGGAACCGACCCTTCAGGTAAACGGGTTCGAGACTCTGCCGAAAGATCAGCCACGTCCGAGGCGTGAAGCCCACTGCCTCAGCACGTTTCGCGAGGTCGATCCAGGCTTCTGCATTGGCATACCCGCCTTGGAGTACCAGCCTCCGAGTCTCGAGCATCGGAAACACGCCGTACCAGATCGGCGGGTAACTCAGTAGCGTCTGGCACCAGGCACGACGCCGTTCCGGCGGAATGGGTTCCCACTTCGCCTGTGCTGCTTCGAGTTCGCCACTACCGGACATTGTTCACCTCATTCTGGAGGTGCAACCCTCCATCGACTTGCGCGCCTGCGATTGCGGGACGCGCCGGTTCTTCCCCTGGGGCACCCTGTCGATGGAGACGGGGTTGCCGGACAGCCGGCCAGGTACCGACAACTGCCACTCATGAACCTCTCCCGACCCTAGCGGAGAGGTACGACACGCACCATCGGCCGAAAGCGGCAGCCACTGCACGCACCCCGTGCACCGAGGTCGCGCACTGGATTGTCATGACCGCTCCGGTGCAGGCCTCGGGCCGAGCTCCCGGAGGACGTCGAGGGCTGCGGCATCGCGCTCGTCGCATTCATCGTCGCCGTCAATCGCGAACAGCATAAACGTGTCCAGAGGACGACCTGCGGTTCGGCTCGTATCGTCGCAGGGCCCACATTTTTCCTATGCTGTGTTCGTGCCCTCCGACCGTACAGACAGCAACCTCGCTCGCGTGATTCCACTGTTCGGTCGCCGGGGATCCCGTACCACCAACGCGGAATTCGCCGACGACATCGAGCCGGCAGTCGAGTCCCCGGTCGAAGGACCGACGCCCCACGATGTCGAGCTCACACCACCGACCGCCGAGGACGAGTTCGCAGCGCTGACCGCGTCGAAGCCGATAGCGCAGCTTCGTTCGCTCCTCGACTGGCTCGGTCCGTCACGACCGATCACCGGCACAGGTGTTCCCCGGCCCGGGTCGGTCAGCGAGCTGGCGAAGGCCCTCGGGGTGGATCTGGACGCGCGTGCGCGGAATTCACGATCCATGCGCGACATCCGCAACCTGATGACGCTGTGGGATGCGGCAACAGCGGCCGGATTGATCGAGTTGACATCCACCACGGCGATACGCGGTCCATGGGCCGACGAGTTCGCCCACTCACTCCCCGGCTCGCTGTCCGCTCACCGGACGGCTCTGTCGCACGTCATCCGCCGGTACTTCCTCAGCGAGGACCCGCGGCGCCAGTCGCAAGCCCCCGATGTCGTTGCCGGACAGATAGTTCTCGCCGCGATGACGAGCATTCCACGGACGCAGCTCCCGGAAGTCGGGTCGGCCCACTCCGGGGATCTGTACGAACACATCATTGCGTTGATGCTCCGCGGCCTACTGGACCAATTCATCGCCGACGGGTGGCTGGTCTGCGACGGGACATACGAGGTGCCGGCACCCTTGCGCCCGACCGTCCTGGACGCCATGAAGTCACTTCGATACTACGAAACGGATGACCGCAACCGATGATCATCACCGGATTGTTCTTCGCCGAGTACGCGCGAGCCTCCAACGACATGCTCGACATCCTCGGCGGCGTCTGGGATACCTGCACGGTCCCTCGCGACACCCGCATGCTTGAATGCCGGCTGGTCGCACTGTTGCAGACGGGACCCGATGACATCGGTAAGGACTTTCCCGCGACTCTCGAAGTGCTCGACGCGAACGGCGAACACATCGTGAATCAGCGGGGGCTGCAAATTCCCGGTGCCGGCTTCACCGGCGAGAACCGATTCTGGTTCCTGCCGATGCAGATGGTGTTCCGCGACGAAGGACGGCACAACTTCATCCTCAGCGCCGGTGGGGCCACGGCGAGCGTCGGGCTTCGTATTGCCTTCGGCTGACGCCTCGGTCAGTACGACGACGGTTGGCGATTCGGCACCGCCGACGGGTTCAGTTCGTCATCGAAGATGCACCGACAGCCGACGTGACCAAGGCCGATATCGCCGGCGATCGGACTCCGGCCGGCCACGCGATAACCGTCGTGATCATCGGCGCATCGGCCACAGGTACGGCCACATGCTCGGGCCACTGCCACGCGCGACTCGACGCTGGGATCACCAGCAGCGCCTGACCCAGCGCGACCAGTTGGGCGATCTGCGATTGAGCGCGCACCTTCGGCCCGGGTCCCTCCGGATAGGTCCCGTCGAGCTGCGGCCATCGGGCCATCGGTAGGTCCGGCACATCGCGGATATCATCCATGGCCACTTCGACTTTCGAGGCCAAGGGGTGATCACGCGGAACGATCGCGACCTGCCCCTCGGTGAGGAGGTCCTCGACGTCGAACCCGACGAGGTCGTCGACGGGGCGATGCATCAACGCCACATCGGCGTCACCGCGGCGAAGATATTCGGCCTGCTCACCGACTTCGCACAACACGATGTCCACCTTCGTGGGGTGCGCGTCGAGCACGCGTCGTAAAAGCTCATGGGACGCACCGGCTTTGGTCACCAATTTGATGACGTCACCGGCGCTTCGCGCTCGCTGCACTGCCGCAGCGACGGCGTCGAGCGCCGTTACAGCGTCCCTCAAGAGCCCGGCACCGGCAGCAGTGAGTGACACTCCGCGACGATTCCGATCCAGGAGGGCGACGCCGAGCCGGCGCTCCATCCTGCTGATCGCCCGCGAGAGCGGTGGCTGGGCGATACCCAAGCGCTCCGCCGCGCGTCCGAAATGCAGTTCCTCGGCAACGGCAACGAAATACCGGAGTTCACGCGTTTCGAGGTCGTCCACGCCGACAGCCTAGTTGTGATACCCGGTGAGTATCACTGGTTGGTCGATCGGTATTGGACGCACCTGCGCTCGACGCCGACCATGGACTGCATGACAACCAAGACCGCGCTGGTCACCGGCGCCAACAAAGGGATCGGCTTTGCCATCGCGCACGGACTGGGACTGCAGGGAATCAGAGTGGGAGTCGGGGCCCGCAACGATGCACGACGACAGGACGCGGTCGACAAACTTCGTGCTGCAGGCATCGACGCGTTCGGAGTCCCCCTCGATGTCACGTCGGATCACAGCGTCGCCGCAGCGGCCGACTCGATCCATGACCTCGACATACTGGTGAACAATGCAGGCATTTCCGGCGGCGAACAGCAGAATCCGACGACGCTCGATATCGACGTACTGCGGACTACCCTCGATACCAACGTATTCGGGGTCATCAGAGTGACAAACGCACTACTCCCGGCACTTCTTCGATCTACTTCGCCACGCATCGTCAACGTCTCGAGCAATATGGGCTCGCTCGCGCTGCAGACCGGCCCGATCATGGCGGCATATGCGCCATCCAAGACCATGCTGAACGCGATGACCGTGCAGTACGCACGGCAGCTCGCGGACACTGCGGTGATCGTCAATGCATGCTGCCCGGGCTATGTGGCAACGGATTTCACCGGATTCGCATCCACACGCACGCCGGAGGAAGGTGCGCACATCGCGCTGAAGCTCGCCACCCTGCCCGACGACGGCCCGCGGGGCGGATTCTTCGACGACGCCGGACCCGTGGCCTGGTGAACACGGCCGATTGTCCGAGTCCAGGCATCGAGTGGCCGACTCGACGCTGCCGGACTCGGCTGACGTCAGGTGCTGATCGACTCCCGCGCGGCACGTTCCACCACTCGTCGAGCAGTGCGGGCCACAGCTTCGTCGATCAGGAATCCCTTGCTGTCGACGGCAACGCCCGAGGTAGCACGTTCCAAGTCGGCCAACAATTCCTCGGCCTCGCGCACTTCCGTCTCCGACGGCACGAATACCGTTCGCACAGGAGCCAATTGAGCAGGATGAATACACGCACGCCCGACGAAACCGAGGCCCGTAAGCGCCCGGGTATCGGCCTCGAACGCTTCGGCATCTCGGAAGTTTCGCGACACCGCGGCCGGTGGCGGATCGATTCCGGCCGCGACGCTGGCTGCGACCACCTGAGCACGCACGAACGACAGCGACTCCGCCGAGCCGTCGACGCCCAGATCGGCGGCGAGGTCTACCTCCCCGATCTGGAGAAACTTGACCCGAGGTGCACGGGCGATCTCGAGAGCGGCGAACACTCCGGCGGCCGTCTCGATGAGGGGCGAGACCGCCGCGCTACTGCCACTCAGTAGAGCATCGGCCTGCTCCACCTCGCGAGCAGACGACACCTTCGGCAGCCAAATGCCGGTCAGGTTCGGGTGCAGCACCGCGCGAATATCGTCCTCCTGCAACGGCCCTGGGTTCACCCGCACCCAGATCTGGACGTCACCCGGTTCGCAGGCAGCGACCCACTCGGCCACCGTCGCACGCGCATGGTCCTTGTTGGCCGCGGTGACGGCGTCCTCGAGATCGAGCACCACTGCGTCGGTGCCCGATGCCAGTGCCTTGCCGAAGCGCTCCGGCACGTCCCCGGGAACGTAGAGGTACGTCAGAGCCGACCTCATCCGATGACTCCCGTACCCGCGACCAGGGACTTCGCGATGACGGTGCGCATGATGTCGTTGGTTCCCTCACCGATCGCCATCAGCGGAGCATCTCGGTAGAGACGCTCGACGACGAACTCTGTGGAGTAGCCGTAGCCACCGTGGATGCGCATGGCTTCGAGGCTGGCGGTGATGGCAGCCTCGGAAGCGAAGTACTTCGCCATGCCGGCTTCCATATCCACGCGCTTACCCGAATCTGCCTGCGATGCAGCCCAGTACGTCATCAACCGTGCTGCCTGCAGCTGGGTTGCGATGTCGGCGATCTTGAGCTGAATGGCCTGAAACTCGGCGATGGGCTGACCGAAAGCGGTGCGCTGCTTCGCGTATTCGAGTGCGGCGTCGTAGGCAGCCTGCGCGATGCCGACACTGCGTCCGGCAATGTTCAGACGACCGATCTCGAGACCCGACAGTGCCTGCTGCAGTCCACGACCCTCCACACCCCCGAGCAGAGCGTCGACGGGGACGCGCACGTCGGTGAACGTGATCTCACACGACTCGGTGCCCTTGTAACCGAGCTTGCCCATGTCGCGCTGCACCTCGAAACCGTCGGTCGTGGTGTCGATCAACAGCAGCGACATGCCCTTGTGTGCCGGCGTCGTCGTGCTGTCGGTCTTGACCAGTACCGGAAGCACATTCGCATGCCGAGCGTTGGTGATCCACGTCTTCGCACCGTTGACGACGTAGTGGTCGCCGTCGCGCTTGGCGGTGGTCTTGATGCCCTGCAGGTCGGTTCCGGCACCGGGCTCGGTCAGGCCGACTCCCGTTCGCCATTCACCGGTCGCAAGCTTGGGCAGCAGCGTCTTCTTCTGCTCCTCGGTGCCGTGCTTGCCGATCATCCAGCACGAGAGGTTGTGGCTGCCGAGAATTCCGGCGACGCCCATCCATCCGCGGGCGAGCTCCTCGTACACCAGGGTGAACGAGACCTTGTCGAGGTCGAGTCCGCCGTACTCCTCCGGCGTCGTGATCCCGAACAGGCCCATGGCCTTCATGTGTTCGACGATCTCGGTGGGGTATCGGCCCGTCTTCTCCCACTCGTTGGCTACCGGGATGATTTCCTTGTCGACGAAGGTGCGCAGCGCTTTCCGGAATGCCATCTGCTGTTCGTCGTACGTGAAGTCCATGATGATGTCCTGTCGATTGGGGTGTCGTCGATCGAAGTGTCAGGGTGCCGGCGCGATGGCTGCGGCGAGATCGAGAATGGCGGTCAGGTCGGTTTCGTCGACCAGTCCGAGGATGCGGTCGGCGAGCTCGGCGGCACGAGAATCGTTGCCGCAGTTGCCGAGAAACTTCTCCAGCAGACGGTCGTCGCTCAGCGGGAATCCGGCGGATCCCTGACTGCCGCCGACGGAGGCGTCGAGCACGCGTCCGTCGGTGAGCGTGAGAATCGCCCTGCCCGACGCGGCCGCCGCGGGAACCTCGGACGGCAGGTTCGTCACCCGCACCTTCCGGGCGGTGACGAGGACGTCGTCGCGTGCAATGGATTCGTCGGTGTAGGTCGAGACGGTGATCGATCCGTCGTGCAGTAACGCGGCCACACTCCAGGGCAGATCGAACTTGCCGTCGTAGGTGCTGCGCGGTGACGCGACCCCGGTGTTCGGGCCACAGACGAACGGGCTCGAATCGGGGTGAACGAACACCTCGATATCGGCCACGTCGCGCGCTTGAACCGCATTGTCCCCGAGCGCCTTCGTCACCGCGTCGAGCGTGACGTGCATGAGCTGGCAACTGGGGTACGGCTTGATGCCGATCCGGGTGGCTTCCCACCGCGTGCCGAGTCCTTCGGTCAGTGCCGCGAAGTTCGTCGGCCGATCGGTCAGCGCAGCGTAGATGCCGCGTCGACCTTCCAGAACCGACGAGGGGCCGGTGGCACCGGCGGCGGCGAGTCGGGCGGCCAGAACACCGTTCATGCTGGCCGATCCGGGATGCAGCGCCTTGGTGTCCGCGTCCGTGTCGAGGAACTCGAGCAGTCCCGAGCTCGACGATCCGGCGATCCCCAGGGCGTTGACCATCGTCTCGGTGTCGAACTTCGAGAGGTGTCCGGTGACGAGTGCGGCGGTGAGCGGTCCTACCGCTGCCGTGGCATGTACGCCCCGAGCGTGAAATCCGTGCGGACTGACTTCACCGAGGCGACAGGCAGTTTCGAGACCGAGAGTCGCGGCGGTCAGCACATTCGCCCCGGAGGCCGACACCTGCTGCCCGACGGCAAATGCCGCGGGCAACGACACCGCCGTCGCGTGCACCAATGCTCCCGCATGCGTGTCGTCGAAATCCAGGGAATGCAGCATCACCCCGGTCGCGAAGGCGGCTGCCGGTGCGGACAGGCCTCGGATGCCGGTGAGAGGCCGCGCCTCCGGTGGGCCGCCGAGAGCGTCGGCGACTGTCCAGCCCGGCTGTCCGTAGCCGAGGCGTTGGGCCGCAACGGTATTACCGACGCCATCGAGTAGGTGACGCGCGGCCGCGTGCCTGACGTCCTCGGACAGATCGGCAACGGTCACACTCGATGCCCACTCCGCCAAGATCGTCGAAGTCACGCCCGGACCTCGTCCTTCGCCGTACCGAAAGCGCCCTCCGCCTTCAGTTTCGCGACGCGTTCGTCGTCGTAGCCCAGTTGGTCGCGCACGATGTCGTCGAAGTGCTCGTTGCGTTGCGGCGCTCGGCGGTACTGCTTGGCCTCGGAACCGAAGTTCACCGGTGAGGCGACCTGACGCACCGTGTTGTAGACCGGATGCTCTGTCTCGACCACAAGATTGCGGGCGATCGTGTGCGGCTCGGTCAAGGCGTGCTCGACGTCGTTGATCGGCCCGGTAGGCACCCCGGCCGGGCCGAGCTTCGAGAGCCAGTGCTCGACGGTGTTGGTGGCGAACACCTCTTCCAGGATTGGCAGCAGCACGTCCTGATGCTTGCCGCGCAGCGAGAAGTTGCTGAACCGTGGATCGGCACCGAGGTCCGGTCGATCGATGGCGACAACCAAGCGGTCCCAGAACTTCTCCTTCGCGCAACCCACGATGAGCCAGCCGTCCGTTGCCTCGAAGGCCTGGAACGGTACCAAGGAGGGGTGGGCCGAGTTCTTCGTGCGGATCGGCTCGAAGCCGGCGTTGAGATGCCACGTCGCGGGGTAGGTGAGCAGAGACATCGCCGTGTCGTACAACGAGACGTCGCAGTCCCCACCGATGCCGTCGCGTCGGGCAGCGTGCAATCCCGACAGCAAAGAGATCGCGGCGACGAATCCACCGGAGTAATCGACCAGCGACAGACCGGATTTGGTGGGCGGGCCGTCCGGGTCGCCGGTGACGCTCATCCAGCCGGCAAGTCCCTGCAGAATGTAGTCGTAGCCAGGCTCTTTCGCGCGCGGGCCGGTCATGCCGAAGCCGGTGAGGCTGCAGCACACGATCGCGGGATTGAGGTGCTTGAGCTGGTCGTAGGTGATGCCGATCTTCTCCGGCACGTCGCCGCGGAGGTTGGAGTAGACGGCGTCGCTGGTACGGACGAGGTCCTCGAACACCGCTCGCCCACTCGGGGTCGAAAGATCAAGGGAGAGACTGCGTTTGTTGCGGTTGAAGCTCTCGAAAAACAGCGAGTCCTCGCCCTCGTTGTAGGGCGGGACATAGCGTCCGACGTCGCCGCCGACGCTGGGGTCCTCGATCTTGATGACATCCGCGCCGAGGTCGGCCAGATGCAGGCTGCCGAACGGGCCCGCGCCGTACTGCTCGAGGGAGATGATGCGGACGTCTTCGAGTGGCCTCATGCGTCGGAATCCTTAATCTGGGGAAGTTCGAGCGGGCCGTTCTGCGCTTCGGGGAAGTAGTTCTGCCCGATGCCACTGTCACGGGTGGCGACCATGACCGAGCGCTTCCACGAAATGACCTCGACGCCATCCTGATTGAGGCCGCGGGTGATCATAGAGACGATGCCGGCGTAGGGGCGCGACTCTGACTTACGCAGTCCCGTGCAGATGCTTTCGGCGTACAGCGTGTCGCCTGCGTACACCGGGTGGGACATCTTGATGTCGGTGAAGGCCAGGTTCGAGATTGCGTTCTGACTCATGTCGATCACCGAAAGTCCCAGCACCACAGAGACTGTGAAGCCGGAATTGACGATGACCTTCCCATCGGTGATGGGGTTCTGCGATGCCAGGTGCGCGTTGAAATGGTTCTGGTTGGTGTTGAGCGACAGCAGCGTGATCCACGTGTTGTCGGTCTCCGAGATCGTCCGCCCGAAGGGATGTTGGTAGACGTCCCCCACGGCGTAGTCGTCGAAGAAGCGCCCCAGAACGGCCGGATGGATTGCCACCGTGTCTCCTCGTGTCGGTTTGGCGAGTGCCTTACCTAGACCATAAACATCAGATGTTTATGGCGTCAAGGGTTCAGCGAAACCGATAATCGACGGGCTTCAGGCAGACCGGCTCGATAAAGAGCAGATGTTTACGGGTTGCGGAGTCGATCCATCTGTCGGTACGAGTCGCCGAGGTGGTCGAGATGCTTACGCATCAGGTCCATCGCGGCCATCGAATCACCGGCGGCCACCACGTCGCGCAGCCCTCGGTGGTCACTGTCGACGCATTGCCAGAAGCCCTCGGGCGCGTGATCACGCCCGAATCGGCCGGACAGCACACGAAAGACGGGCGCGGTGATGAGCTCGAGCAGCGGGTTGTGCGCCGCACGAAGCAAGACCAGGTGAAATTCCTGGTTCTTGGCGAAAGTCTCGGGGCCCTGCAGCTCGTTGGGGTCGAAGATCGACGCGTTGAGCTGTTCGAGATGCTCGTCGGTGCGGCGGAACGCAGCGATGCCTGCGGCCGGCACCTCCATCAGGTTGCGCACTTCCATGAGCTGGTCGACGGTGACGGTTTCCGCGGCGGCCATCAGTGCGACACCGGTTTCCAGATGCTCGCTGATGTGTCCGACGCTGGGGACGGCGACGAAGCTACCTCCGGTGACGCCACGCGTCGTCTCGATCAGGTTCTGACTGGCCAGGGAGCGAAGGGCCTCGCGAATGGTGCTGCGGCCCACGCCGAATTCGGCGGTCAACTCCGCTTCGCCGGGGAGACGCTCACCGGGCTGCAGTTCACCGGACAGGATGCGAGTGCGTAGATGTCCCGCGAGGACCGCATACGCGGGGACGCTCTTGGCTGCGCCCTTGAGCGATGCCGATTCGGCCACTTCTCCCCCTGTATCTCGACGACGGCTGACGATCGGCTCGAGCTTAGCCTGGCCAGCGATTCACCATGCACGGATCGCAGACTCCTATACATCCGCTCTTTACCACCCGATTCCGGCCGGAAACGGCCGATGGCGGCGAGAACCTTACAAACCGGACTGAAAACATCAGAGGTATTGCTTTTCCAGAGGATCATCAGCACTATGACTCATGTCACCTTCGTGGTGACCACACGACTTCGCAGGACAGGCCGAGCACGCCTTTCCGCTCCACTCGGGCACCGACAGAACGGACGCAGCATGAAACGCATTGGAGTCGACGTCGGCGGCACGTTCACCGACCTCGTCCTGTGGGACGACGACGGCACGGTCGTCGTACACAAGACCCCGTCCACCAACCACGACCCCTCGATCGGCACGATGGACGGAATCAAGGTCCTCGCCGAACGCGCCGGGATCGACCCGTCCGAAATCGACATGTTCTTCCACGGCACCACCGTGGCCACCAACATCGTGCTCGAGCACAACGGCTGTGACGTCGGCATGATCACCACCGAGGGTTTCCGCGACCTGCTGCACATCGCGCGTAAGAAGCGTCCTCTAAATTACTCGAATTACCAGGATCTTCCGTGGCAGAAGTGGCAGCTCGTGCCGCGACGCAACCGGCGGGTGGTCCCGGAACGAATCGACGCCGCAGGGAATATTCTGACCCCGCTCGACGAAGATGCTGTGCGCGAACAAGTTCGCCTGCTGCGTGACCGAGGCGTGCAGGCCATTGCCGTGGCTTTCCTGCACGCGTACCGCAATCCGACTCACGAGCAGCGCGTGCGAGCCATCATCGAGGAGGAGTTCCCCGGCGTCTTCATCTCCCTCTCCAGTGAGGTCGCCCCGCAATACCGCGAGTACGAACGCTTCTCGACCGCAGCGCTCAACGCCTTCATCGGACCGAAGACATCGAAGTACATCGAGAACCTGGCCGGCAAAGCCAAGGCCGCGCTGGTCGGCGAAGACGTGCATCTGATGACCTCGGCCGGCGGACTCGTCACCTCTCGCAGCGCCAGCGAAATCCCGGTCTCACTCCTGACCAGCGGTGTCGTCGCCGGCCTCCTCGGCGGATGCGCCATCGGCAAAGCGTCCGGATTCCCCAGTGTCATCACACTCGATGTCGGCGGAACCTCCGCGGACGTCGGAGTGGCACCGGACGGCGCTCTGCGCATGAAACATCTGCTCGACACCCGGATCGGTGACTATCACGCGATGGTGCCGATGGCCGAGGTCGACACCATCGGTGCCGGAGGTGGATCCATCGCCGTCGTCGACGACGGAGGCATGTTCCGCGTCGGACCACGTAGTGCGGGAGCCGTTCCCGGCCCGGCCTGCTACGGACACGGCGGCACCGAACCGACCTCCACCGACGCCATGGTGATGATGGGATGGCTGCGGGAGAAGAGCTTCCTGTCCGGCACTATGGAGGTCAAGCCCGAGTTGGCACGTCAGGCGATTCAAACGCATATCGCCGACAAGCTCGACACCCCACTCGACGACGCCGCGATGGGCATCTTCAAGATCCTCGCCCATTCCATGACCGAGGCCATCAGCCTGCACTCGGTACGTAAAGGCTATGACCCACGGGACTTCTCACTGATCGCCGAAGGTGGTGCCGGTCCACTGTTCGCGTGGCAGATCGCCGACCAGCTCGGCATTCCACGCGTGATCGTGCCCGGCCACCCCGGCATCACCTCCGCCGTCGGGCTGCTCACCACCGACATCCGCTACGAGGAGCCGACGACGGTGTGGACGTCGTCTGCAGACCCGAACATCGAACTCCTGCAGGAGCAGATCGAGCGCCTGTCCGCCCTCGCCGTAGCGCAGCTCGAGAAAGACGGCGTTACAGCAGAGAACATTTCGCTCGAACGCAGCGTCGACTGCCGCTACGTCGGCCAGGGTTACGAATTACGCGTCGCCGCGCCAGACGGCGACATCGACGACGTGTGGGTCAAGACTGTCGCCGAGGCATTCCACGACGTGCACGGACGCACCTACTCACAGCGGTTCGACGACAAACCCGTGCAGCTGATCAACGTCCGAGTCACCGGCGTGGGTGCGGTACCGCACGTCCAGATCGCCGACATCGCCGTGGGCACCGCCGACTCCTCGGCCGCGATCAAGACGACAACCAAAGCACTGTTCTGGCAGGACGAGACTTCCGCGCCACAGTGGGTGGACACACCCGTCTACGAGCGGTCGTTGTTGTTGGCGAACAACGAGATCGACGGTCCGGCGATCGTCGAGCAGTTCGACTCCACCACGATCATCGGCATGAATCAGCACGCCACCGTCGACGCTGTCGGCCACATCATCATCGAGAGGAACCCCGCATGAGCAAGGCGCTGATGCCCACCACCGGAGTGTCACTGGCGGGCGAATCCACTCGAACCTGGAACGACGTCGAGGTCGATCCCATCACGCTGCGCGTCATCGGCGGAGCCCTGCAATCGATGGCCAAGGAGATGGCCCAAGTCCTCTACCGCATGGCGTACTCCTCGCTCATCCGCGAGTCCGAGGACCTCGGCGCGGGCATCTTCGACATCAACGGACGTGAACTGTGTGAATCGGATTCGACTCCGATGCACTGTGGTTCGATTCCGGCATACATCAAGGGTGTCAACCGTCGCCTCGCCGGAACGTACAAGCCCGGAGATGTGGTGCTGCACAATCATCCGTACCACGGCGCGGCTCACTCACCCGACTACGGCGTGATCATCCCGATCTTCTGGCAGGGCGAACACATCGGCTTCGCCGGGTGTACTGGACACGTCTCCGATGTCGGCGGCAACTTCCCCGGCCTGTGCATGGATGTCGTCGACGTGTGGGCCGAGGGCAAGCTGATGGACTCGATGAAGATCTACGAGGCCGGTGTCCGCAACGACTACTTGATTCAGCACATCCTCGACAACGTCCGCACACCGGAGCAGAACCGCGGCGACCTCGAAGCGTTGATCGCATGCTCGCGGATCGGGGAAAAACGATTCACCGAGCTCCTCGAGAAGTACGGCCTCGACACCGTCATGAGCGCGGGCGAACGCTGGATGGACTACTCCGAATCGATGCTGCGCAAAAAGATTCGCGAGATTCCCGACGGCAGCTACACCGCACCCATCGGGTACCTCGACGACGACGGTAAGAACCGTGACGAACCACTGAAGGTGGCCGTGCGGGTGCAGGTCGAGGGCGAGGACATTCTCATCGACCTCACCGGCTCCAACAGCCAGGTACCCACCGCGTTCAACGTCCCGTTCGAAGGTTCGGTTCTACCGGTGGCCGTCTCGGCCATTCGCACGATTCTGCTCGACGAAGATCTGACGGAGGAATTCGTTCCCCAGAACGACGGGTGCTTCCGGCCCGTCAAGGCCTATGCCCCCGAGGGGACGATCTTCAACCCGGACTTCCCGGCATCGTGCTTCGCGCGGTTCTCGCAGGTGAACCGTGTGTTCGACTCGATCAATCTTGCTCTAGCCCCGGTGCTTCCGGATCACGCCATCGCGGGATCGTCCGCTGCTCTGTGCGCCATCGCCTACTCCGGCATCGCCCCAGACGGCGAATCCTATTGGGTGTACATCGAAATCAACGAGGGCTCGTACGGTGGCCGCAACGGCAAGGACGGCATGGACGCCGTCGACGCCCTGATGGCCAACACCCGCAACAACCCCATCGAGGAGCTCGAGCTCAACCACGCCATGCGTGCGTTGCGGTACGAGCTGCGCGACGAGGCTCCTGCGCCAGGCAAGTGGCGCGGCGGTATCGGCAGTGTGCGCAAGTGGTTGATGGAGACCGATACGTTCCTCGGGTCCGAGGCCGACAACCGGTCGGATCCGCCGGCCGGTGCCCTCGGTGGCCACAATGGTGT
This sequence comes from Rhodococcus sp. 05-2254-2, assembly GCF_002259095.1. NCBI lineage: Bacteria > Bacillati > Actinomycetota > Actinomycetes > Mycobacteriales > Nocardiaceae > Rhodococcus > Rhodococcus sp. 05-2254-2. The sequence continues at coordinate 113,537 of NZ_NOZJ01000022.1, forward strand.
GTCCGGCTCGTTCACCAGGAACGCCGGGACCGATCGCGAGGAAGTGTTGTACTCCAAGGTCACTCAGGAGACGATTCGTTCCGGTGAGACGCTGGAGATCAAACTGCCCTCGGGCGGTGGCTTCGGAAACCCGTTCGAGCGTGATCCGTTTCAGGTGCTCAGCGACGTCTGGGACGAGTACCTCACCGAGGACGATGCTCGACGCGACTACGGTGTGGTCGTGAACACCGATTCGTGGACGGTCGACGAGGACGCGACGGCCGAGCTGCGCGCCCGGAGCGCGGCCTGATCCAGGACGGGACCTTCGGCGGTGTCGTCCGGTGGATCGACGACCGGAACGACACCCCGGGGCCCCTGTCCGGCCTGCGCATCGGCGTCAAGGACAACATCGACGTGGCCGGTGTCGAGACCACCTGTGCATCGAAGTTCTTATTGGACAACGTCGCCGCGTCGGACGCCGAGGTCGTCACCCGCCTGCGGGACGCCGGCGGGTCGGTGGTCGCGAAACTGAACATGGCCGAGTTCGCTGTCGGCGTCACCTCGCAGAACTCGGCCGCGGGGCCGTCGTACAACCCTTGGAATCGCGCTCGGGTGCCCGGCGGATCGAGTGGTGGTTCGGGAATTGCCGTCGCCGCCGGATTGGTCGACGCGTCCCTGGGCACCGACACCGGCGGGTCGGTTCGCCTACCCGCCGCAGCGTGTGGAATCACCGGTCTACGACCGAGCTGGGGATCGATCAGCAACGACGGCGTGTTCCCGGTGAGCGAGCAGTTCGATACCGTCGGCCCGATGGCGCGGTCGGTCGCCGAGGTGAAGGCTCTGTTCGACGTCCTGTCCCCCACTCCCTTGGCTCCGGCGGACATCACGCGCATCGGTGTGCCGACCGTGTTTCTCACCGCCGACGTGGATCCCGGTGTTGCTCAGACAGCCGCGGTTGCCGTTCGCACACTCGCGGAGCTGGGCTACGAGATCGTCCCTATCGAACTCGCGCACGCGGCCGATGCCCAAGACATCGTCTACACGATCGTCTACAGCGACCTCGCTCGCCGCCATCGGCATCGGCTCGACACCGAGGCCTCCCGCTTCCAACCCGCTACCCGTGAGCGAATAGCGTTGGGCCTGAAAATCTCCGAGTCCGACCGCGCCCGTGCAATCACCGGCCGCGACCGATTCCGCGAGGCCATGACCGCGACGTTCGAGACGGTCGACGTGGTGCTGACCCCGACCATGCCAGTCGACGTTCCCCCGCGGGACGGGGGCGACGACGTCGTCGCGCTGTCACGGCGAATGGGCCAATTCACGTACCCGTGGTCTCTGCACGACGGTCCGACGCTGGCTCTGCCGGTCGGGTTTCACCCGTACTCGGGCATGCCGGTGGGAGCGCAACTCACCGCTGCGGCGCACCGTGAAGGTGCGTTGTTCGCAGTGGGTGAGCGGTATCAGTCCGTGACCGACTGGCATCGGACATTTCCGACCCATACATCAGATCTTTAATTGACCTGCGGGACCATTTCTCGCGGAATCCGTCGACAACAGGCCGCCTTGACGCCCTAAACATCTTATGTTTAGGTTGAATGCAGTTGTTACGTACGTCTCACAATGAGTGCTCGTGCGACAGCCGCCACTCCCACTTTCGGTAAGCGCTACGCCGATCATCCAGCGAGGACGCAGATGCATTTACGCCGAGCCACGTCCATCATGGCAGCACTGACGCTGTCCACCGCATTGGTGGCCTGCGGATCAGATCCCGGTCCCGACGCGGACCCCGCCAATCCGGTCACGATCGACGTCACCGTCTCGGCAGCGGCCGAAATCTACAGCATCCCTTGGCTTGTCGCGCAGCAACAGGGACTGTTCGAGAAGCACGGTGTCATCGTGGAGAACATCGTGCCGGGCAAGGGCGGCAGCGCGACCATGCGCACACTGCTCGACGGCAACATCCCCATCGGTGAAGTCAGTTACCCGTCGATCGTGCAGGCGGACGCGGCCGGTTCCGAACTACGCATCGTCGGCGGCGGCACCCAAGGGCCGTATCCGATGAATTTCTACGCGCTCGCCTCGAACCCAAACATCAACTCCATCGAGGACGTCCGCCGCTGGGCGTACACCCGGCCCAACTCGGCGTCCGACGCCCTCACCCGCCTCATTCCCTCACTCGCGGGCGTCGACGCCGGCCAGATCGAGCGGGTCGCCTCCGGCGGAATCGGTGAAGGCTTCGCGCTTCTCGAAGCAGGCAACGTCGACATCGCTCTCGTCCCCTCCATCGTCGCCGAGCAGCGCCCGGAGGACTTCAAGCTGATCGTCAGCAGCCCCGACTACATGTCTCGGTTCCTGCAGTCGACGATCACCACGACCAAGGACTACGCCGCCAGCAACCCCGGGGTCGTGCGCGCCATCAACGCCGGCTACACCGAGGCGGTCGCATCGATCAAGGCCGATCCTGTTGCGGCAGCTGAGATTTACGCGAACTACACCGGATTCGACGTGGAGTCGGCCACCGCGGTGGTCGAGCGGGCGTCGTCGGTCGACACGTGGGGCGGCGGGTTCGATACGGCGTCCGTCATGTCCGCGCAGGACGGAGTGGAGGCGTCGGGCAGCGATCGTGAACCCGATTTCTGCACCCTGTTCGACCCGGACTTCCTCGCCAAGGGAGTCACGAACGACATGCCCGACGACTGCGAATCCTGACCACAATTTCCCACCACCAGAAGGTAGCGACGTGACGCAAACATCGGTTCGACCTCACCAAGACACCACCTCGGCCATCGCCGTCGCGTCCTCGGTGTCGAGACACTTCGGCGACGTGACGGCCCTGCACGAAATCGACTTGTCCATAGGCCGAGGCGAATTCGTCTCCGTCGTCGGCCCCAGTGGCTGCGGCAAGTCGACTCTGCTCGAGGTGTTCGCAGGCCTACAGGATCACGACGGCGGCACCGTGCAGATCGACGGTCGGCCGTTGACCGGACCCCGCTCCAAAACTGCGGTGATCTTCCAGGAATCGGCGACGCTGCCCTGGCGGACCGTGCGAGACAACGTCGCGTTCGCCCTCGAAGTCCGCGGGGTAGGCAAGAAGGAGCGTCGGGCCCGCGCCGACGAGCTGCTGAACACTGTGGGGCTGAGCAAGTTCGGCGACCACTACCCCACCCAGTTGTCCGGCGGTATGCGCCAGCGTGTGGCCATCGCGCGCTGCCTGTCCATGGAGCCCGACCTCATTCTCGCGGACGAGCCGTTCGGCGCACTCGACGAACAGACGCGACTGGTGATGTCGTACGAGCTTCTCAAGATCGTCGAAAAGCTCACGTGCGGAGTCCTGTTCATCACCCACAGCATTCAGGAGGCAGTACTGCTGTCCGACCGCGTGCTGGTGATGAGTGCGCGGCCCGGCCGATTCATCGACGAGGTGGACATCGATCTTCCGCGCCCGCGATCCGAGGACGTACTGGCAAGTCCCGACGCTGTTGCACTGCACGAGCGCATCTGGTCGCGGCTGCGGGACGAGGCCAAGAAGACGATGAGCATCGAACCATGAGTGCGCCCACGCGCGAGAGCACGCGCGCCTCCGTGGTTCCCGGATACATCCGGCCGGCCCCCTCCACCCAACTCGGTCTCCCCGCCTGGGGATGGACCGTTCTCATCCTCGTCGCGGCACTGGTGGTCATCGACATCTCGGCACGATTCTTCGCCTCACCGCTGGACATCGTTCCGGTGACCGACATGATCTCGACGTCGCTGGGCTTGCTGACCGACCCTGACTTCCTGATCGACGAGTTGGGCCGGACGCTGGGGATCATCGTCCTCGCCTTCGTGCTCAGTTCCGTACTCGGTGTCGCCGCCGCGTACGTTCTGTGGCGGTACGAGTTGTGGGACAGAGCGTTTCAGCCGTACCTCAACGTCTACTACGCGGTCCCGACGTTTGCGCTGTATCCGATCATGGTGGTGCTGTTCGGTGCCGGCGTGGCTCCGATCGCCATCCTGTCCACCATTTTCGCCTTCGGTGTCGTGGCGTTGAACGCGCGCACCGGTTTCAACGCGGTATCGCCGATCGTCACCAAGCTCGGCACCACACTGATGCTCACACGGTGGCAGTACTTCCGATCGGTACTGCTGCCGTATGCGTTGCCGAGCATCGTGACCGGACTCAAACTGGGGCTCTCGTACGCCGTCATCTCGGTGCTGGCCAGTGAGTTCATCCTCTCGACTCAAGGCCTGGGCCACTTCATCTCCATCGCCTACGACGGGTTCGACATCGCCGACATGTATGCCGGGATCCTCATCGTGGCGCTGATCGCGCTGCTCTCGACCTCGCTGATCTCTCTCGCGCTCAACCGATTCGATTGGAGGCGCCGCTGATGAGCAGCACCTTGGACAGAGTAGTCACCGCCCCCACCGCTCCCCCGAAGGTCACGTCGTCCGCGGGCCGCACCAATGCCCGACGGTTCCTCCCTCCTCTGGTCGTGGCCGTCGTCGCGGTCCTGATCTGGTGGGTCGCGGCGGTTCTGGTCGACAGTCTCATCTTCCCGACGCCTGCCGAGGCCATGGCCTCGCTCGCCGAGGACCTGGGCAAGGCGGACTTCCGCGCCAATGTCGGCGACTCCCTGCGCATTCTCGTGCTCGCGTTTATCGCCAGCACAGTCGTGGGCTCACTGCTCGGCCTGACACTGGGACTGAGTCCGTTCTGGACCCGAACCATCGCCCCGATCGTGTACTCGATCAACAGCATTCCCAAGATCGTGCTGTACCCGATCTTCCTGTCCTTCCTCGGGATCGGCGCACTGAGCCGATTCGGATTCTCCTTCTACGCCGCCTTCATCCCGATGTTCCTCGTCGCAGTCGAGGCGACGGCGTCGGTCCAGAAAATCCATCTGAAAATGGCGGCGTCACTGCAAGTGAGCTGGCCCAGATTGATTCGCCAGATCGTGATTCCGGCAGTGCTGCCGGCGTTGGCGACGGGAATGCGCATGACCTTCGGCTTGGCGTTCCTGGGACTGCTTCTCGCCGAGATGTTCTCGTCGTCCAGCGGCATCGGATACGAGCTCCTGCGCAACGTCAGCCTGGTGCGGATGGAAAACATCATGGGCACGGTTGTGTTGATCCTCGTGATGGCCCTGCCTCCCACCATCGCCCTGCAGTGGTTGGAGAGCCGCATCACCTCGAAGTACGGAAGTCGCTGACCTCAGTTCAGCGCTGCCACCCTGGATAGCGAACCAGACGGTGCCGCGTCTTCGAGCGGTTGAGCCGGTCGACTCACTGGCGCTTCTCGCCATGTAACGGCAGGACGTGATCGGTTCCCTGTTGTGTACTTATTCGCGCCACCGCAAGTTCGTGGACACGGCACCGACCAGTAACGGCGCTCAGATCATTGCCTAGATACCTTGTGCTTAAACGGCTTCAATCCCGATCCGTTGTTTATCTTTACTCAAACTCCGGACGGACCGAGGTCGGTAGGGAGCGTTGCACTGCCGTCTCGCTCCCGACCACGGCAGGTTCGCCAGCTCCACAGTGGCCGCGACACCAGGTGTGCAGGTTGCTTGGTGTAGAAGCCATCACCCCACCACCAAGATCGATGGACTGCGTGCGACTCGCGGGGCCTGTTTACTTGACTAGGGGCTGTCACACGTCCAGTCCAGCGAACAAGCTCCTCAGGCAGGTATGCCTCTTAGGTCTCCAAACGAGACAAACAAAGGCAGCGGCGTCAATCGTTTGAATGATTTAGACGCGCATCTCTAGCCCCTTAACAGGTCCCCAATCCCAGCGGCCGGGATCTTGAGACAGTCACGTTCAGTGCGGCAACCCTCCACACGTCCGACACGGCCTATATCCAACGTCAGCGTCTCGGCTAACCACGGATTGCCTCACGTAGAAGCGATCGCTACGGTAGCGTCCAAATCGCTGCCAACGCAGCGCTAGGGGCAAACACATGGGGGCACGTTGAAACTGGACGCCGTAGTTGTAGGCATCGATGGCTACCGAGACGCCCCCCTGCGAGGGTGCGTGAACGACGCCTCCGACATAACAGAATGCCTAACCCTCAGTCAGTACTCCTTCAATTGCATTCCTATCCACAACAGTGACGCGACTCGGTCGAACGTTTTAGCCCAACTAGGAGAATTGGCCTACGGTGACGGCGAGAGCGGAACTCTTATATTTTATTTTGCTGGCCACGGGCAAGTTCTCGGCGACCAAGGCCATCTCGTTATGTTTGACGGTACGGCATACGATCCGGGCATATCTTTAGCGCACTTAGGTCAACTCATGGAGTCCGCTAGTTCAAGCTACAAACACGTAATTGTGATTTTGGATTGCTGCCACGCAGGCTCCGCATACACGTGGACAAACAGCAGACCGATTTCAGCGCGAGACGTGGAACGTGACCTAAGAACCGTTAACGAGTCAAGGTGCATTCTCGCCGCCTGCAGACCAGAGGAGACCTCGATCGAAGTTTCGGGTCACGGAGCATTCACTGACGCCCTGGTTACCGGATTGCTGGGCGATGCCGCCAATCAATACGGCGAAGTCACGGTTTTTACTCTGCACGAGTTCGTGGATCGTTCACTGCAGGGATTGAACCAAACACCAGTGTTCAAAGGAGATATTTCCGGAACGGTTGTGCTCGGTGCAGGATTCACACCCACCACCGGAAACCCTCTGTCAGATTTTGAGATCAAGCAAGCAGTCGGGCGGGGGCAAGCACTACTGGACTCATATCAATATGTTCAAAATCGAGAATTAGACAGCGCCGAGCATAAAGACAAGCACGGACTCAAAAATTGCTCATTGGAGCTTGAGCCAATCGTAATGTGGTTCGAAGAGAAATCAAAAGGACAAGCCGCGCTGCTGAAGGATCCTATATGGATCGGGATGCAAGAAACTCTCCGAAACTATAGCTCAGCGCTCGCGCCCACGAAGAACGGGCAATCCGTGAGGCAAGGCACGATCCGAGGAAATCTGGGCGTAGGCGGATTTGGAAGTGTTTGGCTCGTTAGGGACGTCGACACCGAGGTTGCCTACAAGGTTTTCCACCCATCTGAACTTCATGACGAGATAAAGATTAACAGGTTCCGAAACGGATACAAGGCAATGCGCAAGCTTGAGCATCCACGAATCGTTGGCGTACATGACCTCACAGAGGCACCATTGGGAATCGTTATGGATTATATAGACGGAAAGAATCTTCGCGATTCATATATTGATCGTAGCGACGCGTCACTTTGCCTCCGCATCATTAATGAAATATGCGAAACGGTCGAACACGCTCACTCGAAGGATGTCTTGCACCGCGACATTAAACCCGAGAATATCATCATCAAGTTCTCCGAAGATGGGGTCCCAATTCCTTACCTTACTGACTTCGACCTCGCTTACCATCAGACAAACAGGACGGTTACGGCCATGTACGGCGTCGGGGGTGTCCTTAGTTACGCCGCACCAGAGCAACTACACACTCCCACCGCAAAATCCGCCAGATCTCCCGAAGTTGACGTATACAGCCTCGGCCAACTGGGGTATTACATAATTACAGGCGAAGATCCCGCGAGCGATTCGATTGAGCGAAATAAGACCAAATTGGAGCGGACACTGAAGAAGTGGACCGACCCGCGCGCCGTTACACTGCTTTACGATCTCTACGTAGCTGCGTCACAGCGAGAACCGTCGGATAGGCCGGAAAGTGTTGGGAAATTCAGATCAATAGTCTCGCGCGCCGAGGCATATGTCAATTCCCTATCTGCTGACACGAAGTTGTCCAAGTATGACTTCATCGACAGGGTTGCCCACAGCTACAGAGGCGTAGGCAAATACACCATTTCCGATCTCGCCGCCAGGATGCTGAGTCTTTCAGGGCAGGTCTCCGTCACCGTCCGCTCAAAGGGACAATCAGTAAACAGCTATGTACAGATTGACGTTGAGATTGAGATCTCGGTGACCGGAAGCATACCAATTGGGGCGTACACAACAGGTGCCAATGCGCGGAGGAACCTCAACCAGAGGCTCGACCGGTTAATCTCCAGATTCAAGAATGCGTCTAGACACCCAGGAAATGCGGGTTCTTTCCAAACGTTTGTGGCAGTAAAGAACGTTCCACTTACGACTGATGGGGTAGCCGACATCGTTGACATATTGTCACAGTGCGTTGGCTGCGTTGACGGAGCGTAGCGCTTGGATCTGAAATTATGGCTGTTCCTTCGCCGCCCGAAAATCCCCAATCAATGCTAACAAGAGAGCAGAGATACCGGCGACGACCCCAGCAAAAACGACATCGTCGGCAAGTCAACCGGGGCCAGCACCGTTCGAGACCGTCGACCAGATTTCGCACCCAGCAGAACAGCCTCCTGCACCACAATTGCACAACACGGACGTCAATACTTCGATTTTTTTGCGCAGTGGCTACTAGGCTGCGCAGCAGTCTAAAGTGACCAACAGCTACGATTCACTGCCCGCCCTTGAGCCAGCGCATCTGGTCAGCACGGTCCAGGGTCCCCTGCTGGGGCTGCGCTCGGTCTGAGCCCGTTCCGGACCCGAACCACGGTCACCAAACCTCGTTGCTCTGCGTGCCTTGCGCAGCGAACAGTCACTACTCGAGCCAGACCAGTTGCTCGAAGCCACCGCGATCCGCCCGTTTGTCCGCAACCAGGTTATCGAGATCCGAATCGGGCAGGCCCAGATGCGCGGCCAGTGCACGGACGACCTCAAGGATGTCGGCCAACTCCCCTGGCCTGTCTGATGGCGTTGCGTCATGAAATTCGCGTGCTTCCTCAAAGAGCTTGTCGATAAGTGCCGTTCCGTACTCACCATGATCGAGGGTTCGATATTCCGGAACACGACCCGAGGCTTCGATGATCGACGGAATCAGATCACGAACAGATTTTCCCATGCTCAGTAGTCTGCAGATATGTCGATTCCCTCGCCCGCTGACCCGCTGACGCTGGGCCAGCATCTGGTCAGCGTTCTCGACACCGGTGCACGCGTCGCCACCTACAAACTGGCCGTATTGGTCGCGCTCCTCGAATTCTCGGTCGAGAACGTTCCCGACTACCACAGTTCCGCCGTGGACGTCGATCTCGACGACTTGGCCGCGCGCGTTGTCGGTCTGTACTGGCGGCAGGTACGTGACTTCGACGGTCACTATCTTCGCCAGTCCACGCAGGCCAGAGCGACGATTCCCGACGCTGTCCGCGAGTTTGCTCGAGCGACGGCGACCGCCGGCCGAGAAACGCCGCTGGACATCGCTTCACGGAGGAACCCTGACCTGTTCCGCGAGATGATCAAGAAGGTGAAGCTCGTTCTCGCCACACAGCCGCTGTATCGCCTGCAGCGAGTTCCGGGCGGGTACGCGGGCGAGTCGTTTCTGTACGACGACAGTTGGATGAGCGCAAAGATGGGCATGACCACGGTCTTGGCCCACGGAAACCGCATCACACTGTACCCCGGAGTGTGTTTCGCGCTGGCGCGATTGTCCGCACTACTCAAGCCTGCGTTGATGCTGGCGTGGGTCGACGACGTCCGGCGAAAGAACAGCTTTCTCGACGAGGACGTGCCGGATCTCGAAGGCCACCTGTTCGGCAACAGTCGAATCGCGCTCATCCGTCCCAGAGCCGCGTTGATCCAGGCCTTCGGGCCGTCGTGCTTCTACTGCTCGACGCGAGTGGGACCAGAAGCCCATGTCGACCACGTACTTCCATGGTCGAGGGTCGGGATCGACGGCCTCGCGAACTTGGTGTTGGCTTGCCCATCCTGCAACACCAGCAAGTCTCAGCTGTTGCCCGCGCGACCGCACGTCCTACGTGCACTCGACCGCGGCCGCGATTCCATCACCGAATTGGCTGCAACTATCGACTGGCCGGTGCAATTCGATCGAGTGGTCACATCAGCACGGGGACTGTATGCAAGTCAACCCGTAGGCTCTCCAATCTGGCTGGGCCGAAACAAGATCACAGATCTACGGGTCGATTTTTCTTGGCTGCAGGGATACCACATCGACCTATCAAACAACTTCGATCACCAGTAGTCGACGAGCGATCAGAAATCAGTTCCGAAGTCGTCGGCTGCCCTCTGGGCAACATGTGTTCTCGACCCCATCGGCACTCGAAACACTCACGACCATGCCTGCGGCTCACAGTCACGCAATTGCTCTCGCAGCACGCACTGCACGCTTTGACTGTCCATCGTCTTCTCGTTGGTCGTGGTCGCCCAAACCTGTTCTGACGCGATGCGTCGCGCAACAGGTGGACGAGGATTGCCACTGAGGCGCATCCGGGTGGGCTGAACAACGGACATTGTTGTATAGGAATCGTTCTCGTCATATTCAGGATCGTCAGCGCGGCCCGAACTGCCGGTCCCCCGCGTCACCCAGACCGGGCACGACGAAGCCGTGATCGTTGAGCTCATCGTCGATGGCAGCGGTGACGACTCTGACCGGATGAGCGGACTTCTCCAGAGCAGCAAGGCCTTCGGGTGTCACGACTACACAGACGACCACCACGTCTGTTGCTCCGCGGGCCACCAGCAGATCGATCGTCCTAACCATCGATCCACCGGTTGCCACCATCGGATCGAGAACGAAGACCGGTGTGCCGGACAGATCGACAGGCAGCGACTCCAGATACGGCACGGGTTCGAGGGTCTCCTCGTCGCGTGCCATGCCGATGAATCCGACTCCGGACTGGGGAATCAGAGTGCTCGCCTGTTCGACCATTCCGAGTCCGGCGCGCAACACCGGCACAAGCAGAGGTGGGTGTGCGAGCCGGACACCGGTGGTGCGGGAGACCGGAGTGTCGACATCGAATTCCACCACCCGCGCATCACGCAACGCTTCGTAGACCAACGTGTGCGTAAGCTGTCGCAGCGCAGATCTGAAGGTGGCGTTGTCACTGTGCACATCGCGCATGGTCGTCAAAAGTGCTGCAGTCAAAGGGTGATCGACTATCAGTGTGTCCATGGTCGGTGATTATGGGCCGTCGATCGACCGTTCGTCCACCTGCCGTGTCCTTTGCCTACGGGTACTCGAAGACATCCGAAACCCACCTATCAGCGTCGGCAACATTTGCCAACGACTCGACAGTGATGGGCACGTTGACTCGGATCCATGACGCCTCCCTGCACTCCGTTCGGCCTCGCCGCCCACACCGAAAGCACCGACACGTGTGGGGCAGTCCGATGACGGTCGGCCCGCTGTCGGACTGTCTCGTCGTCGACCTCTCCCGCGCACTCGCCGGACCCCAAGCCGCCATGATGCTGGGCGATCTCGGCGCGCGAGTGATCAAGGTCGAGACACCGACCGGCGGTGACGACACCCGAAGCTGGGGGCCGCCCTTCGTGCCCGACAGCGACGGTGACCGGCATTCGACGTACTTCCTCTCGTGCAATCGCAACAAGGAATCCATCGCGCTCGATCTCAAGGCCCCCGACGATCGGGCAACCCTGACCGACCTAATCGGCCGCGCAGACGTACTCGTCGAGAACTTTCGACCCGGAGTCCTCGACCGCCTCGGATTCAGCATGGAGGCGTTGCACCAGCTGAATCCGCGCCTGGTCATCCTATCGATCACCGGGTTCGGGCACGACGGTCCCGAAGGCGCTCGACCCGGCTATGACCAAATCGCCCAGGGCGAAGCAGGATTGATGTCGCTGACCGGGCCCTCCCGTGACGAACCGACGCGGGTCGGTGTTCCTATAGGGGACCTGCTCGCAGGCATGAACGGTGCCTACGGCGTGGTCGCTGCACTCCACGAACGAAACACCACCGGTCGTGGACGAGTCGTGCGGACCAGCCTGTTGGCCTCCATCGTTGGCGTCCACGCGTTCCAGGGCACCCGCTACACCGTCGCCGGTGAGGTGCCCCGACCCACCGGCGGGCATCATCCGTCGATCTGCCCGTACGGCCTCTTCCACTCGGCAGAAGGTTTGGTACAGATCGCTGTCGGCAGTGAAGGGCTGTGGCGGCGCTTCGCCCCCGAGTTCGGACTGGACCGACCAGAGTGGGAAACCAACCCTCAACGCGTCGCCGATCGAGAAGCGGTGATCGCTGCGGTCGAGGAGGCTGTCGCAGACTGGCCCACCGACAAACTGCTCGGATTGCTCGGTGAATTGGGCATTCCCGCAGGGCGTGTCCGCGATCTCGCCGAGGTCTACACGTGGGAGCAGACCCGGTCGCAGGGGCTGCTGATCGACGTCGACCACTCTGCTCTCGGCACCATCACGCTGCCCGGCCCAGCACTTCGTTTCGACAGTGACTGCGAGGGTGCCGGTATGCGTGAGACCCATGCTGCTCCTCCCACCCTTGATCAGCACGGCGACTCGATCCGCGCATGGCTGGAGTCGACGTCGTGACCCGGACAGACGTACCAACCCGCCTCGGCGCTCTCGAACTGGTGGAGATGGTCGTCGACGACGGTAGTTTCGTTCGCTGGGACGGTGAACCGCTACCCCCGATCGGGGTCCACGGGCCTCCACAGCAGAGTTATCTCGATGAGCTCGCGGCGGCTCGCGAAACGACCGGCTGCGACGAGTCGGTACTGACCGGCGAAGCGACACTGGCCGGTCGACGTGTGGCACTTGTCATGTGCGAGTTCGGTTTTCTCGCTGGGTCCATCGGCACCGCAGCCGCGGAACGACTGGTGCAGGCCGTAGAAAAGGCCACTGCGCAGAAGCTCCCGCTGCTGGCAGTGCCCACCTCGGGTGGAACACGCATGCAGGAGGGCACCGTCGCGTTTCTGCAGATGGTGAAGATTTCGGCGGCGATCGCGGCACACAAGTCGGCGGGCCTCGCCTACGCCGTCTATCTCCGTCACCCCACCACCGGCGGCGCGCTGGCATCGTGGGGCTCGCTCGGCCACGTGACCGCAGCCGAACCGGGCGCGTTACTCGGGTTTCTCGGCCCGCGCGTGTACGAGGCTCTCTACGGCGCAAAGTTTCCCGTAGGCGTGCAGACCGCCGAAAACCTAGCGGCCAGAGGACTTGTCGACGCCGTCGTCCCACCCGCGGAATTACGTGAAGTCGCGATCTCGGCACTGGCCGTGCGGTGCGCACCGCACGAGCCACCTCCACCCGTTCCCAACATCCCGTTGGAACATCTCGACGACGTGCCGGCCTGGGAATCCATCCAACGCTCGCGACGGCCGGAACGGCCAGGCGTGCGACAACTGGTGCGGTCGGCAGCGAACACGGTGACGCCGCTGCAAGGGACTGGGGCCGGCGAAATAGAGCCGGGATTGTTTCTCGCATTGGCCAAGTTCGGCGCATCAGCGTGCGTATTGCTCGGTCAGGATCGCACCTTCGCAGACCAGCCTCTCGGACCGGCAGGACTGCGCGAAGCGCGCCGCGGTATGCGACTGGCCGAGGAACTGCAACTGCCTCTCGTCACCGTCATCGACACGGCGGGTGCCGCATTGAGCAAAGAGGCCGAGGAAGGCGGCCTGGCGGGTGAAATAGCCAGGTGCCTGGTCAAACTCACGACGCTGAAGGCACCGACGATCTGCCTACTGTTGGGCCAGGGAGCAGGGGGCGGTGCCCTCGCGCTACTCCCGGCCGACCGGGTGCTGTGCGCACAGCACGGCTGGCTGTCACCGCTACCTCCCGAGGGTGCGTCGGCGATCAAGTTCCACACTGTCGACCGCGCTGCGGACATGGCGGACGAGCAGGGCGTACGGAGCATCGACCTGCTCCGAAACGGCGTCATCGATCGGATCGTGGCAGAACGCCCGGATGCCTCCGACGAGCCCGCAGCATTCCTCTCTCGTCTCGGTACCGTGCTCGAGCACGAGTTGGCCGTACTCCTGGCCGCTGATCCTGCAGATCTGGTGGTCCGACGACTGCAGCGATACCGCTACCTGGGGATGTCCGATCACCAAAAAGAAGCACTCATTGGGCAAAGCTTGCCAGTGCATACCCCCTCGAACGGTCGATAACGTTCGAGAGGCACGAGCACCGCCGCGCCAACGCCGGCCGACTCTGCCGTAAACCACAGTCCGCGATGAAGGAGATTTCAGTGCCCGATGCAATCGAGGTCCGCAAGGTCCCGCTCCACAACGTGTCCGATGCCAGCGAACTGGCAAAGCTCATCGACGACGGGGTGCTCGACGCCGACCGCGTCATCGCGGTCATCGGCAAGACCGAGGGCAACGGTGGCGTCAACGACTACACCCGCATCATCGCCGACCGGGCGTTCCGTGAAGTACTGTCCGCCAAAGGCACTCGCAGTGCGCACGATGTGGGCGAGGTTCCCATCGTGTGGTCCGGCGGAACCGACGGTGTGATCAGCCCGCACGCAACGATTTTCGCGACCGTACCGTCGGACAAGGCAGTGCAGACCGAAGAGCCGCGTCTGACCGTCGGTGTCGCAATGAGCGAGCAGTTGATGCCCGAGGACATCGGCCGTACCGCGATGATCACCAAGGTGGCGGCAGCGGTCAAGGACGCAATGGCAAACGCGGGCATCAGCGATCCCGCCGACGTGCATTACGTACAGACCAAGACGCCGCTGCTGACGATTCACACCATCCGCGACGCCAAGAGCCGTGGCAAGACGGTCTGGACCGAGCAGACCCACGAGTCCATGGACCTCTCGAACGGCGGAACCGCTCTCGGTATCGCTGTTGCCCTCGGCGAGATCGACATGCCGACCGACGAAGACGTCATGCACAGCCGCGAGCTGTACTCCTCCGTCGCGTCGTGCTCGTCCGGTGTCGAGCTGGACCGCGCGCAGATCGTCGTGGTCGGCAACACCCGCGGCATCGGCGGTCGCTACCGCATCGGCCACAGTGTCATGAACGACGCGCTGGATCAGGACGGCATCTGGAACGCGATCAAGGACGCCGGTCTCGACCTTCCCGAGCGCCCGCACACCAAGGATCTCGACGGCAAGCTGGTCAACGTGTTTCTCAAATGCGAAGCGAGCCAGGACGGTACGGTCCGCGGCCGACGCAACGCCATGCTCGACGACTCCGACGTGCACTGGCACCGCCAGATCAAGGCATGCGTCGGTGGAGTCACCGCCGCAGTGACCGGCGACCCGGCAGTGTTCGTCTCGGTCTCGGCCGCACACCAGGGCCCCGAGGGCGGCGGGCCTGTCGCTGCCATCGTCGACCTCGGATAGCGCAGAGCTCCACTATCGAACGAACGCCGCGCGGAACCGATCAGTCGGAGCCGCGCGGCATTCGGCCCTCACCACTGCATCTCTCGGATCTCGACACTGTGGACCTCTACATTGTGGATCTCGAACGAAGGAACTCCCATGGCAACCACCGCCGGACCCGCTACCGAACTTCTGATGTTCGACGCACTCGAACTCAGCGGAAAGATCAAGCGTCGGGAGGTGTCCTGTGTCGAGACCATGACGGCGTACCTGGACCACATCGAGATCCACAATCCCACCGTCAACGCCATCGTGGCCCTTCGTGCCCGCGACGAGTTGATCGCCGAAGCGCAAGAACGTGACGATCAGCTGGCGCAGGGGCAGTACCTCGGGTGGATGCACGGGTTTCCCCATGCGGTGAAGGATCTTTCGGCTGTGAAGGGCCTGCCGTTCACCTCGGGATCGGCCATTTTCGCGGATCGGATCGCCGAGGCGGACGACCTTTTCGTCGCTCGAATCAGAGCCGCCGGAGCGCTCATCATCGGCAAGACGAACACCCCGGAATTCGGCTACGGATCCCAGACGTACAACCCTGTGTACGGCACCACGGTGTCCCCGTACGACACCTCGCGCACCGCAGGCGGCAGCAGCGGAGGTGCGGCGGCGGCACTCGCGCTGCGCATGCTGCCCGTGGCCGACGGCACCGACTACATGGGTTCGCTGCGCAATCCGGCAGCCTTCAACAACGTCGTCGGTTTCCGACCGTCCTGGGGACGAATCCCCGAGCCTGGTTTCGTAGCCCAAGGCGCAGTGGCCGGCCCGATGGGACGATCGGTCACCGACGTCGCTCACCTGCTCTCGACGATGGCAGGCCCGGATGCCAACGCTCCACTCGCAATCGACGAGGACCCGGAAATCTTCACGCGCACCCTCGAACGCAGCTTTCGGGGGGCCAGGATCGCGTGGGTCGGTGATTGGAACGGTTATCTGGCAACCGAACCCGGTGTACTCGACCTGTGCCAATCCGCGTTCCCCATTTTCGCCGATCTCGGTTGCGAGGTCGATGCAGCTTTGCCCGACTACGACCCGGCCCACATCTGGGATTCGTTCCTGACGTGGCGTTGGTGGGCTCAACTCGGGATGGCCGACCTGTATGCGGATCCTCGGACGCGTGCATTGATGAAGCCCGAAATGGTCTGGGAGATGGAGCATGCCGTCGCACTCAGCGCCCTCGACATCACCATGGCAGCGCAGAAGCGCAACGACTGGAACGCTGCACTCAACACGCTGTTCGAGACCTACGACTTCGTTCTCGCACCCAGCGCCCAGGTATTCCCGTTCGACAAGGAACAGCACTGGCCGCAGTCCATCGCGGGGCGTTCGATGGACACCTACCACCGGTGGATGGAGACGGTGGTGCCATGGACGATGGCCGGTGTTCCCATTGCGGCCGTGCCGGTCGGTTTCGACGATCGCGGCCTACCGATGGGGGTACAGATCATCGGCAGGCACGGTGCCGACCGCGCAGTTCTGCAACTCGCGTACGCCTACGAGCAAGCCTCGCGCTGGGTCGAACGCGTCGTCCCTCCTGCGCTCCACGCCCGCTGAACCACTGGCACTGTGAATCGAGCGGGCGGAGTACGGTCTAACAATGGATGACATCGTCGGTGAAATTCGTCCACGAGCACGAGACTTTCCGGCGTCGGCGGGTTACGCACTGACGGTCGAAGAATTGCTCTCACTGCCCAGCCTCTCGGGATCCACTCTGGTCGCCGGCGAGCGTGGCCTCGAGAAGATCGTACGACGCGTCAACGTCATCGAAGTTCCTGACATCCTGCCCTGGGTGAAACAGAACGAACTTCTGCTGACAACGGGTTTCCCTCTCCGACATGGAGATTCAGGACGTCCGTTCGATGCACACGCGCTCGTCGAGCTTGTCGAAGGACTGGCCGAACGCGGTGCCGCAGCGCTCGGCGTCAAGGAAGGCCGCTATTTCGGGGAAGTCCCCGCCGCAATGATCGAGGCAGCCGACCGACTCGACCTTCCCCTCTTCCTCATTCGCCGCGACGTGGGTTTCGACGAGGTCATCTCCGAGGTCTTCACCCACCTCGTCGATCGACAGGCGTGGGCACTCGACATCGCCGACCGAATGCATCGAGCACTCACCTCGATCGTGCTCGAAGGCGGAGACCTACCGCAGATCGCCGACGAGGTGGCCACGCTCTTCGAGGCATCGGTGTTGATCTGCACTCCCGACGGCAGAGTGCAGGCGACGGCCGGGGCCGATGCGGATCTTGCTGCACTCGAAGAGATGCCGCTGTTCGATCCTTCGGGTCGGCTGCTCACCGAGCGCCTTCACGAAGGGCTTCAGCCGGTGCCGAGTGATACCACGCACCGCATGGCAGTGGCACCGATCATCGCGGGCGGAACCGACCACGGCCTCATCGTTGCGGTGGCAGAGGCCGGACGCCTCGGGCCTGTCACCATGCAGTCTCTCGAACGTGCGGCCACGGTGGTCGCGTTGGCGGTCATCAAGAAGCTCGCGGTCTCGGCGGTGGAATCCAAGTTTCGAGGTGACTTTCTGCGCGATGTTCTCAACGGAGCGGCCGAATCCCCCGAACAGATCATCGAGTACTGCGCGCAGTTGGACTGGGACGTCAACCGACGCATGGTCGTCATCGTGGCTCAACTGGACGAGATCGCCGAAGCGGCCGTGCGTAATTCGATGAAGCCTGCGGTCTCCGGACGGCTGCCGCAGGAGCGTCTCACCGCAGCGTGGCAACAGGTCGTGCGGCGTCGGGATCGACGGGCACCCGTTGTCGGATTCAGCAACGAGGTCGTCATCCTCATGCCGGCCGAGCCCGGCACCGAACACGAGGTGGTCGAGGATCTGATCGGGGCCGTGGCCGGCGACAAAGGTGGTGGCCGAAATTCGTTCGGCGCAGGGGTCAGCCGTGTCATCGACTCCGTCGCCGATATTCCGCGCGCCTACGATCAAGCGCGCAAGGCCGTCATGGTCGGCCGGCGCATGAGCGGCAACGGGTCGGTGGCACATTTCGACAGCCTGGGTGTGCACCGCCTGCTGTCCCTGGTGACCGATGCCGCGGAGTTACAGGCGTTCGCGAGCGAAGTATTGGGTTCTCTCGCGGGCGACGATGCCGATGCTCTCGATCTGCGCCAGACGCTGCAAGCGCTGTTGGATACCAACTGCAATGTCGCCGAAACGGCGCGCGTGCTGCACTTCCACTACAACACCCTCCGCTACCGAATCGGCAAGCTGGAGTCCATCGTCGGCCCGTTCACCACCGATCCGATTCTGCGCCTGGACGTGGCGCTCGCGTTACGCGTGGCGGAAATGAAGGGTCTGTGACATTCACTCAGGAGTTACCCAGTGCTCGAACGCAATTCGATCGGATCCGATGCTCGTTCCCTGGCCGCGGCGGTGCGCTCGGGTAGCCTCTCCGCGCGCGAGGTGATCGAACAACACCTCGAACACCTCGAACAAATCAACTCCGAGATCAACGCAGTCGTCACGGTCGCGGGCACATCGGCTTTGTCGGCTGCCGATGAGATCGACGCCCGCGTCGCCCGCGGAGAGCCTGTCGGGGCGCTCGCCGGAGTGCCGTTCACGGTCAAGGATCTGATCGCCACCGCGGGTGTCCGCACCACTGCAGGCTCTTATGCTCTCGCAGACAACGTTCCTCGCATCGATGCACCGGCCGTCGCCCGCATGCGCGCCGAAGATGCGATCCTCATCGGGAAGACGAACACTCCCGAATTCGGTGCCAGCGGCCTGACGCACAACGACGTGTTCGGCTACACCGTCAATCCGCTGTCACCGGCGGGGACAAGGCTGTCCCCCGGAGGCAGCAGCGGCGGCGAGTCTGCGGCGATCGCGTCGGGCATGAGTGTTCTGGGGCTGGGCACCGATTTCGGTGGCTCCGTGCGCTGGCCCGCGCACTGCACAGGTCTGTATTCGATCAGGCCTACACCGGGAAGAGTCGACCCGGACGGCCAATATCCCGGTGTCATGCGCGATCACCGGGTCCTGACGAATACGGCGACCATGCACGGTGCGGTGCAGACCATCGGGCCGATGGCACGCTCCCTCGACGACGTCAGCCTGGTACTGAGGGTGCTCTCGTCACCGCAGTACCGGTGGATCGACCCTGCGGAAGTGAACACCCACAATCTCGATATCCGTTGGGCGGCAGGAGAAGGAACAGTTCCGGTCGACGCGGAGATTCGCGCCGCCACCGAAGCGGCCGCCCTGCGCACCGCCTCGTCCGTCAGGTCGGTCGCGCCCTATCGGGGCACTACGCTGGCCGAAGCCGACGACCTGTTCACGCGCATGCGCGCCTGCGAAACTCAGACCGACATCGAGCAGTACGGGCCCGCCGAATTCAGTGAGAACATTCGGGAGATCCTCGCCGCCGTCCGACCGACGTCGGCGGCGGACGTCGAAGCACTGTGGGCTCACCGCGCCGAACTGCAGCATAGGTTGCTCTCCGAGATGGGCGACGTCTTGGTACTCCCGGTCGCGTCGATTCTCGCCCCACCGCTCGAACGGACGAGCTTCGACGTGGACGGCACCGCATTGTCGTGGTCGCAGGCGTTGGCCAGCAGTCGCGCGATCAGCATCCTCGGTCTGCCGTCGGTGGTGGTTCCTGTTGCCACCTCGGAGAGTGGTCTGCCGATCGGGATTCAGATCATCGCCCGGCCGTGGCACGAACACCACGCGCTCGCGGTCGCTGCAGTGTTGAGCTGAATCCCCCGCGTCACCACCACCCGCGACGGCGAGTTCTTACAATGACCCGCTTCGGATTTGGTCGAATTATGTTTCACGTCGAAGCAGCGCCGCCAACTAACGTGATGGGCATCACTCATCCAGTAGGAAGGCGGCGGCATGCGCGACATCCTCGACGATCTCGCCCCATGGCTGCTCGAGCGTGAGCCCTTCGCCCTCGCCACCGTGGTACGGACCTGGCAGTCCTCGCCCCGCCCCGCCGGTGCGGCAATGGCCGTGTCGGCCTTCGGACAGGTGATCGGCAGCGTCTCCGGCGGTTGCGTCGAGGGTGCCTTGTACGAACTTGCCAACGAGGTCCTCGCCGACGGCTGTGCCAGGAGCGAGACCTATCGCGTGGCGGACGACGACGCCATCGGGGTCGGCCTCACGTGCGGCGGAACCATCGAGGTGTTCGTTCGTCTCATCGACGGCGAAGCGTGCGATTCGCTCGCGGAAGTGTCACGTCTCATCGCTGCGGGCGAGCCGGTCGCCGTTCTCACCGACCTGACGGCCGATGCTCCGACACGGCACGCGGTTCTCGGATCGAACGTCACCGTGGACTCGGACGGACTCATCGACGTTGAAGCCGACGGATCGACTCTGGAACGATCCGTCCGAGCGGCGCTGCAGCGCGGCGAATCGGTTCACGACGTTCGATTCACAGACACCGGCGAAAGTCCGATCATGATGGAGCTCTTTGGACCTCCACCCCGCATGTACGTCTTCGGTGCCATCGATTTCGCCGCCGCTCTGTGCCATCTGGGAACGTTCGCGGGCTACGCCGTCACCGTCGTCGACGCGCGTGCGGTATTCGCCACTCGGGCGCGATTCCCCGATGCCGTCGAGGTCGTGGTTTCGTGGCCACATACGTTTCTCGAGACTGCGCCGGTCGACGAGCGCACAGTCGTAGCAGTTCTCACTCACGACGAGAAGTTCGACATTCCCCTTCTCGAACGCGCGTTGCGCAGTGACGCTGCGTACGTCGGCGCGCTCGGGAGTCGGTCCACTCACCGTCGCCGCATCGAGCTGCTCGGCGGGCGTGGGGTGACCGACACCGAGCTGGCACGGCTGCACTCCCCCATCGGTCTGGATCTGGGGGCACGAACTCCCGCGGAAACGGCCGTATCCATCCTGGCCGAAATCCTGAAGACGTCACGGCAGGCCACGGGTCTCGAGTTGCGCGACCTCAGCGGCCCGATACACCGTGATGTACTGTCCGACAGCAACAATCGCACGAAGTCGCGATCGGCCGTGCGGTGCTGACAGCGATCGACGAGCAGCCGGCGAGCACCACTGCGGCTCCACATACAGTCGGCAACCTCCTCCAGTCGAGGTTGTTCGCGCACGCGACCCTCCTGGCAGGCCGCACCGGACTCGGCCGATCGGTATCGCGGGTGAACCAGATCGAAGATCCCAGCGGCATGTGGTTCTGGCTGCGGCCGGGTGACCTGCTGTCGACGACATGCGAGGCTCTCGAACACATCACGGAGGCGACGGCGGCGTTCCTGGCCCGCGCACATTCCCTCGGCGTGGCGGGCATCATCGTGCAGGTCGACGATGCAACCGCGGTACCGGAGTGCATTCGGCTGAGCGCAGACGACCTGGGCTTTCCACTGCTGACGACGAACGAGCAACTCGACACCGATCATCAGCTCACCGCAGGCCTTCGCGAGAGAGCGAAGATGCACACGCGCGCCATGTTTCGGTCGGAACGTCTGCGTCGGACACTCACCGAGATAGCTCTTGCCGGTGGCGGGGTGACGGACTTGGCGTCCGCCGCATCCGTCGAATGCGATGCGGCCGTGTCGGTCACCACGGTAGACGGCCGAGAGATCACCACCGCCGGCAATGACGCGGAACTGCGGGCACTTCGGAGTAGCACGGCCCTCGATTCCACCGGGCGGCTGCGTACCGATTCCATCGACGGTGGACTGGGTTTGCGCTCGCTCCAGGACAATTCGATAGCCGTGTGCGCAATCACGGCGAACGGAACCGATCACGGCCGCGTAGTACTGTCCTCCTCTCGTCGAGAGCTGGCGGAATCGGACCTTTACGCCGCGGATACCGCAGCCGGAGTGTTCGCGGTGGCAGTCACTCGCGATCTCGCACTGTCGGCGGTCGAGGAAAAGCACCGGTCGAACTTCTTGCGCGATCTGCTGCTGGGACGAGGCGGCGAACATGCACACGCCGTGGCGCACGCCCGACGATTCGGTTGGGACATCGGACGGCCTGTCGTTGTCGTCGCAATCGAACCGATACCGTGCGGAAACGAGCCGATACCTACTCGCAGACCCCTCGTCGATCGGCAGATGTCGGCATTCTCCGGAGCGCTTGCGCAGCGAGACCCGCACGCCGCCATAGCCGTCCTGGGCAACGAAACCGTGATCATCATGGGCAGTGGCCCCGAGACGGTCTCGAACGTGCACGAGATCGTCGAGCGAGTTCACGGCGACGGCGGCGGCGGTCGACAACCCTTCACCGTCGGCATTTCACGGCCCTGCACTGTGGTCGAGGACATCCCCGCAACCTACGGTCAGGCCCGAACTGCGGTGAAAGTCGGCCGCCGAATCGCCGGTGACTGGGCCGTCACCACGTTCGACGAACTCGGTGTCTTTCGTCTGTTGAGCCTGGTCGACAACGACGACGAACTCGAGTCGTTCACACGAGAGACGTTGCACGATCTCGCAGGACACAGCGACGAGGCACGGGACATGCGCAAGACACTGGAGATGCTGCTGTCCACCAACATCAACATCGCGGAAACTGCTCGCGCACTTCACTTTCACTACAACACTCTTCGCTACCGAATCGTCAAACTCGAGAAGATTCTGGGCCCCTTCACCGACCGCGCAGATCTGCGGCTCGATCTGTCCCTCGCACTGAAGATCATCGCGATGCGCGGCATCGACCACCAGATGTGACGGCCGGACCACCGAGTACTTGGCAGATTGCGCTCGTAGTTACCTGACCCAGCCGCAGTACCGTTGCAGCACAACACTTTACCCATTCTCACGGGCCACTTGGTTCGGGACGTCGAAGAAAGGCTCGACATGCCTATCTGGAAGATTCATGGAGACGGAAAGAACGTCGCACCGGGCGAAGTGGTCGCACCGAACGAGCGATTGAACTGGGGACGCACCATCAGCCTCGGAGGCCAACACGTCGTGTCGATGTTCGGGGCCACGTTCGTCTTCCCCATCATCATGGGACTCAACCCCCAGCTGGCCATACTCATGTCGGGCTTCTGCACGATCCTGTTCCTGCTCATGGTCAAGGGCCGAATCCCCAGCTACCTGGGCACTTCCGCGGTCTTCGTCGGTGGCGTCGCCGCCATTCGTGCGCAGGGCGGCACGTCGGCCGAGGTCACCGGAGCCATCCTGGTGTCCGGTGTGGTGCTCGCACTCGCGGGCCTCGCCATTCACTTCATGGGCGGCGGCGTGGTGGTCAAGGTGCTGCCCCCGGTCGTCACCGGCGCGGTGGTCATGTTGATCGGTTTCAACTTGGCCCCCGTTGTCGCCAGCACGTATTGGCCCCAGGATCAATGGGTCGCTCTCGCAGTGATGTTCGCCCTGATCGTCATGAGTGTTGCTCTGCGCGGATTCCTCGGACGCATCGCAATTTTGTTGTCCCTGGTCTTCGGATACCTGCTGTCGTGGATACTCGATCTCGTATCGGGCCCCATCACGTCCTACGACGCCACGGCCGGCGAGGTGACCGAGCACTTCCGAGTCAATTGGTCGGGTGTCGAGTCGTCGCAGTGGTTCGGCTTGCCGCCGTTCAGCGACGAAGCGAACGGCATCGTGGGTATCCATGCACCATCGTTCAGCCTGGCCTTCATCGTCCTTGTGCTCCCCGGTGTCATCGCCCTGATCGCCGAAAACGCCGGACACGTCAAAGCCGTCGCCGAGATGACCGGGGACGACCTGGACCCGATGATGGGACGCGCACTGGCTGCAGACGGCGTCGCGACGGTGTTGGCCAGTTCGGTCGGTGGCTCGCCCACGACAACCTACGCCGAGAACATCGGCGTCATGGCCGCCACCAAGGTGTACTCGACGGCCGCCTACACCGCTGCCGGACTCATCGCAGTGATCCTCGGATTCTCGCCCAAGTTCGGTGCCCTGATCTCTGCCACGCCGGGAGGAGTACTCGGCGGCATCACTGTGGTGCTGTACGGCATGATCGGCCTTCTCGGCGCGAAGATCTGGCGCGAGAACGGCGTCGACTTCGGCAACCCGCTCAACATGATGCCCGTCGCCGCCGGACTGATCATCGCCATCGGAGACACCTCCCTCGTCTTCAGCGATTCGTTCTCGCTCAGCGGTATCTCGTTGGGCACCATCATCGTCATCGGGCTCTACCACCTGTGTGCACGCATTGCCCCAGAACACATGAAGACACCGATCGACCACTCACCCACCCGTCGATCGGCCACCCGTGGGGGCACGACCGAGGTGGGCCCCCTCGAGCCGTTGCGGTAACGAGCGATTGCCACACTGAGGCGTGACGTTTGTCACCTCTTGACGAAACACTTATCGGCACAGGCAGGCAGGATCGGGATATGAAACCTTCTCCACTGAAATACCATCGACCTCGGTCGATCGAGGAGGCGTGCCAGATTCTGGCGGAAGTCGACGGCAAGGTACTCGCCGGCGGGCAGTCGCTCATCCCGATGTTGTCGATGCGGTTGGCGGCCCCCGGCAACCTGATCGACATCACCGGCATCGACGGGCTCGCAGACATCACCGCCTCCACGCAGTCGGGCGTGACCTTCGCCGCGCTCGCCACGCACGCATCCGTGGCCTCGGACCGCTCGGCCGCTCGGACCCAGCCATTGCTCGGACGAGCGTTGCAGTTGGTGGCCCACCCGACGATCAGGAACCGTGGAACCACCGTCGGATCCATCGTTCACGCCGACCCGTCGGCCGAGATGCCCGCCGTGATCCGGTTGCTCGACGGTTCGGTCACGGTCCAGTCCGTACGGGGACGACGCGAGATCGCCGCGAAAGACCTGTTTCTCGGTCCGCTGGAGTCCTCGCTCGAGACCGACGAGATCGCCGTCTCGGCAACCGTTCCCGCAGTTCGACCGGGTGTGGGAACCGCTATCGACGAAATCGCCCGCCGCCATGGCGATTACGCGCTCGTCGGGGTTGCGGCCCGTGTCTCGGTGGCCGATGACGCGGTACGCACCGCCCACGTCACCTACGTCTCCGCAGGCGAATTCGGCGAGGTCGTCGACTTCAGCGATGTCATCGCCGGTGCATCGATTTCCGACGCGCGTGATCCGAAGTGGAACGCATTATCCGAAGCTGCTCGGCATCGCATCGAGACCGAGCCCGATATTCACGCCACAGCCGCTTACCGATCTCAACTCGTCGCAGCGCTGACCGCACGGGTGGTGATGGCCGCCGCAGTCGACGGCGCATCCTCGTTGACCACGCACCAGGCAGCGCTGCACGTCGATTCCGGAGTGAACCAGTAATGACGACAACAGATATCGAACAACAGCTCGACGATCTGATGGCCGAGACCGGCGAACAACACGTACAGGTGACGTTCACGCTCAACTCGACGAAACAAACGATCGTGGTTCCCGCCCGAACGATCGCCTCCGATGCCATCCGCCACAATCTTCGCCAGACCGGCACCCACGTCGGGTGCGAGCACGGCGTGTGCGGTGCCTGCACCGTGCTGCTCGACGGTAAGCCCGTCCGGGCCTGCCTGATGCTGGCCGCCAGCCTCGAGGGCCAGAGTGTCACCACGGTGGAGGGTTTGGTGGAGCCGGACGGCACGCTGCACCCCGTGCAGCAGGCGTTCAAGGACTGCCACGGTCTGCAATGCGGCTTCTGCACACCAGGATTCGTCACCACCATCGCGGCGTTCCTCGAAGAGAACGACTCGCCGACGCAGGAAGAAGCCACCGAGGCCATCGCCGGCAACATCTGCCGGTGCACGGGCTATCAGAACATCAAGGCCTCGGTGCTGCGCGCCGCCGAGATCAAGCGTGAACGCGCGGGCGAATTCCCCCTCGGGCCGGACGACGAATCCAGCCGAGCGGCACTGGACCGGAAAGTACGGGGAACCACCAATCCCGTCGGCGGACGGATGGGCCGAGCATGAGCACCACCCGCACGGCCCCACCGCACACCCCGACCAACACTGCCCCGCTCTTCGGACAACCGCTCTCGCGGTCGGAGGACAATCGACTGCTGAGTGGGAAGGGCAAGTATCTCGACGACCTCGGACACGGCGCACTGATCGCGGCCTTCGTTCGCTCACCGCACGCACATGCGCGGATCACCGGTATCGACATCGACGCCGCGCTCGCCATGCAGGGCGTACACGCGGTCTACACCTACGACGATCTCGAAGCGGACTCTCCCGAGATGGCCGAGGGCTTGCCGCTGTTGATCCCGCACCCGGCAATCATCGCCCCGCGCAACGGCTTTCCCCTTGCCAAGGACGAGGTCAACCACGTCGGCGAGGCCATCGTCATGGTCATCGCGCAGAGCCGCTACGTGGCCGAGGACGCCTGCGCGGCCATCGAGGTCACCTACGACATTCTCGATCCGGTCGTAGGAATCGAGACCGCTCGCGCCGCGACTCGGCAAGTACACGACGATGTACCCGACAACGTTGCAGCGCATCTGCAGCACAGCTTCGGCGACATCGACCGCGAATTGGCGACGGCACCGCACCGAATCACGCTCAATCTCGACGTGGAGCGTTCGGCAGCAATGCCGTTGGAGGGCAAGGGTGTCTATGCGCGGTGGGACAGCGACGAGGAAACGCTGACCTTCTGGTCGTCGACGCAGACCTCCACCTCGGTGCGCGCGGCCGTCGCAGCGCGGCTCGGCATGGCAATGAACAAGATTCACTGCATCGCGCCGGACGTCGGTGGCGGTTTCGGCGTC
Organism: Rhodococcus sp. 05-2254-2; assembly: GCF_002259095.1. Classification (NCBI taxonomy): domain Bacteria; kingdom Bacillati; phylum Actinomycetota; class Actinomycetes; order Mycobacteriales; family Nocardiaceae; genus Rhodococcus; species Rhodococcus sp. 05-2254-2. The sequence continues at coordinate 140,304 of NZ_NOZJ01000022.1, forward strand.
AAGATCATGCACCCGTGGCCCGAAGAGGTCATGGTGACGTGGGCAGCGCGTCAGTTGGGCCGAGCCGGCATCTCGAACGAGGTCAAATGGGTCGAAGACCGTCGTGAGCACTTCATCTCGAGCGCCCACGAACGGGCCCAGGTCCAAGAGGTCACCCTGGGGTTCGACGACGAAGGACGGTTGCTGGCGTTCGACTTCACCGTCTGGCACGACAACGGCGCGTACCTGCCGTACGGCATCATCGTGCTGATCAACACGGCGACGCAGGTGCTCGGCCCCTACAAGCCGGTCTCGTTCCGCTGCAACGGTTATTCGCTGTACACCAACACCGTCATCGTCATCCCCTATCGCGGTGCCGGCCGTCCGCAGGGCGTCTTCGCGATGGAACGGTCGATGGATGCCATCGCCCAGTATCTTGGCAAGGACCGGTTGCAGGTACGAGAGAAGAACCTCATCAGGCCCGAGGAGATGCCCTACGACTTCGGTCTGATGTTCCAGGACGGTCGACCGTTGATCTACGACACCGGCGATTACCAGGCCGGGATCGACAAGCTCAAGGCACTGATCGACTGGGACGGCTTCCCCGAATACAAGAGGCAGGCAGCGGCGCAGGGACGCACCGTCGGCATCGGCGTCGGCGCGTACGTCGAGGGCACCGGCCCCGGGCCGTACGAGGGTGCGCACGTCCTGATCGAGAACTCGGGAAAGATCAAGGGCGCAACGGGTTTGACCACCCAGGGCCAGGGTCATCAGACGACGTTCGCGCAGATCATCGCCGACGACCTGGGTGTGTCGATCGCCGACGTCGAGATCACCACCGGCGATACGCGTCGATTCGGTTATGCAGTCGGTACATTCGCCTCTCGTGGCGCAGTCATGTCGGGATCTGCGTTCCATGTGGCCGCGCAGATGGTGGCCGAGAAGGCGAAGATCATCGCCGGGCGTGCACTCGATCTCGACCCCGTCGAGTTGGAACTACGCGGGGGCTACGTGAGCAAGATCGGCACCGAACCCGGAGCCGAGGGCACATCCATCTCACTCGGAGTGGTTGCCGTACTGTCCAATCCGCTGCGGTATGCCTTCGACAAGGAATCGAGGCAGGCGACGGGCTTCGCGAAGATGGACACCGACATGACGATCCCGCCGGTCCCCGAGGGCGAGCAGCCGGGCCTGGAAGCGACGGGGTACTACTCGCCCCCGCGGTCGACCTTCGCGTCGGGCATCCACGCCGCGATCGTCGAAACCGATCCAGTGACAGCCGAGATACACGTCGAGCGCTACGCAGTGGTGCACGACTGCGGCAACGTCATCAACCCTCGGATCGTCGAGGGCCAGATCCACGGCGGCGTCGCCCAGGGTATCGGCGGCGCGTTGTACGAGAAGATCGTCTACGACGAGCACGGCCAGCTGCTCAACGCCTCGTTCATGGACTTCCTGATGCCGTTCGTGACCGAGGTTCCCGAGACGATCGAGATGGATCACACCGTCACCCCGTCCGGCCTCAACCCGTTGGGAATGAAGGGTGCCGGTGAAGCCGGCGTCATTCCCACTACCGCCGTCATCGCGGCTGCGGTCGAGGACGCCGAAGGCTTCCCGATCACCTCGATGCCCATATCCCCGTCCGACCTGTACGAACTGCGGCTGACCCACGCGGTCGCCCAGTCATCCAAGGAGAATTCATGAGAATCGCAGGCACCGCAACACTCACCGCACCGCCCGCCGAGGTGTACGACAGCATGCAGGACGGCCGAGTCCTGGCCGCGACCATCCCCGGTGTGCAATCGCTCGAGCAGCTCAGCGACGATCACTACAAGCTCTCCATCACGGCCGGGGTCGCGGCGATCAAAGGCACGTACGACGGTGAAGTGCTGCTCTCACAACAGAATCGGCCCGAGTCGTTCGTCATGACGGCCTCCGGTGCGGGTGCGCCGGGCACTGTGCGCGCCGATGTCACCATCAAGCTCGAGCAGACCCAGAGCGGTGGCACCCTGCTCAGCTACGACGCCGATGCCGTTGTCGGGGGCATGGTCGGCGGCGTCGGGCAGCGCATGATCACCGGTGTCGCCAAGAAGATGGCCGGGGTGTTCTTCAACGGACTCGACGGCGTCATCGCGAACGGGGTGCCCGAGGCCTCGGCATCCGCCGAGGCGTCCCCCGCCGACGCAGCGGGTGGTTCCATCGCGCTGCCGGTCGCAACCGCGGGTGGACGTTCGGTCGGTGCCGGCGCTCCGGTGGCCGCGCCGTCCGTTCACGGTGCGCTGATCGCGGCTGCGGCGGGCGCGGGCATTGCCTTGGCCGGAGTTGTCCTGGGCAGCGTGCTCACTCGTTCGTCGTGTAATCGGTAGCTTCAGCCTCGTAGACAGAAGGCCGCTCACCCCCAGTGCGGGGTGAGCGGCCTTCCGCGTTGTAAGTACTGCCAATTCGATGGTGCTGCAGAGCGTGCGGAGCTCAAATGCACGGTCGGAGTTTGGCACCTTGTGCCAAAGATTGTGACGCGCATAACGGGTCGAATGTGAGTACACGTCAGGCACCCGCAGATCCGAGCTTCGGACGCGTGGCCTACGAAAACTTACTGAGGAGGAAGCGTGGAACCACGAAAGATTCGGGTCGGCATCGACACCGGTGGCACATTCACCGACGTCGTGGCAGTGGACGAGGAGTCCGGTGCCATGGTCACCACCAAGACCCCCTCCACGCCCAGCGATCCGGCCGAGGGATTTCTGACGGGCATCGACAAAGTGCTTCGCCAGCTGGGTGTCTCGGGTGATTCGCTCAGCGCCGTCAGCCACGGCACCACCGTCGCCACCAACAAGCTGCTCGAGGGCAAGGTCGAGAACCTCGGCTTCATCACCACCGAGGGCTACGAGCACGTACTCGAAATCGCCCGCCAGTCGGTACCCGACGGCTACGGCAACTCGTACTTCTGGGTCAAGCCTGATCGCATCGTGCCCGCACACCGCGTCCGCACCATCCGCGGCCGGCTCTCGTTCGACGGCAACGAGATTCGCCCCCTCAACGACGACGATGTGCGCGCCGCGGCCGCGTTCTTCAAGGCCGAGGGCGTCAAGACGCTCGGCGTCTGCCTGGTGCACTCCTACGCCAACCCGGACCACGAGCAGCGCGTCCGCGACATCCTGCTCGAGGAATACCCCGAGGCGACGGTCTCCATCTCCACCGAGGTGCTGCGTGAATACCGCGAATTCGAGCGCGCCATCACCACGTTGGTCGACGCGGCCGTCAAGCCGAACATCCGCTCTTATGTAAACAACATCGCGAACCGGCTGCGCGAGTTCGCCACCGAATCCGGTGAAGCACGCGACGTGCCGTTCTACGTGATGAAGTCCAACGGCGGCGTCCTGTCCGCCAAAGAGGTTGTGCACCAGCCCATCACCACCGTGCTCTCCGGTCCCGCTGCCGGCGCTCTCGGGGCAGCTCTGGTGGCCAGCGCTGCGGGCGTCGAGCAGGTGTTGACGTGCGACGGCGGCGGCACCTCCACCGACGTGACCGTCGTGGTCCGCGGCGAGCCTGCCTTGACCACCGAGGGACGCGTGGGCAACTACCCGTCGAAGATTCCGATGATCGACGTCGCCACCGTCGGCGCAGGCGGTGGATCGATCGCGTGGATGACCCCTGAGGGAACGCTGCGCGTCGGACCGCATTCGGCCGGAGCCGATCCCGGCCCCATGTGTTACGGCAACGGCGGCTCCGCTCCGACCATTACCGACGCCCACGTTCTCCTCGGACGGATCCCTCCACACCTGCTCGGCGGCGAAATTCCCCTCGATACCGACCTGGCGCGCAAGGGCATCGAAGACCTCGCACATCAGCTCTCGCTCGAGGTCGAGGCCTGCGGCACCGGCATTCTCGAAGTGTCCGCCTGGAACCAGGCCAATGCGTTGCGTCAGATCTCGGTCAAGCGCGGACTCGACGTCCGCGACTTCACCCTCGTCACCTTCGGTGGCTCCGGTTCACTGCTCGCCTGCCGCCTGGTGGACATCCTGGGGTTGAAAGACGTTCTGGTGCCGCTCAACCCGGGCAATGTATCGGCGTTCGGACTGCTGACCGTCGATGTCCGCAACGACTACGTGCAGACGCACGTCAACCGCCACGACCGGCTTCGTGCCGAGGACCTGGAGTCGGAGCTGGCCGTGCTCGCTGCGCGCGCCGACGAAGCACTCGCCGGTGAAGGGTTCGCAGCCGAGGATCGTCGCTACGCACGCTCGGCCGATCTGCGCTACTTCGGGCAGGCGTTCGAGGTGCGCGTACCGATCGCCGACGGTGAGATCACCCAGGTCACGATCGATCAGGCCGCCGAGGCGTTCCACGAAGCGCATCGCGAGCTCTACGGGTACGACTTCCGCGGCGATCAGAGCCAGTTCGTCGAGTGGGTGAACCTGCGGGTCAGCGGTATCGGCCCCATCAAGCGTCCCGTGCTGTCCGAGATCGCCGCCGGCACCGGAGCCGAAAGTGCGCGCACCGGAACGCGTCAGGCCTACTTCGACGGCTGGCACGAGACCGCCATCTACAGCCGTGCGGATCTCGGTGCCGGTGACACGATCACCGGTCCGGCCGTCATCGAAGAATTCAGCTCCACCGTGCCGATCGATCCGGGCTTCTCGGCTCGCATCGACACGTTCGGCAACGTCCGCATCACCCGCACTCTCGACTCGAACGGAGCGAACTGATGACCGTCATCGACAAGGTGAACAACAAGCCCTACCGACTGTCTCCGGTCGACGCACCTGCGCCCGATCCCGTTCTCGTCGAGATCGTGGCCGGTTACCTCGCGAGTGTCGAAATGGAAGTGGAGACGGCTATTTCGCGGACGTCGCGGTCACCGATGATCCGCGACGCCCACGATTTCCGCGCCGGCATCCACGACCGCAATCTGCGCAAGCTCACCGGCCGCTCCTACTCCGCGCTGGTCCATCCGGTCGCCCGCGATTTCCCGCTCGAGACCATGAAGCCGGGTGACGTCTACTTCCACAACGACGTCTACCTCTCCGAAGGCGGCATCGGCCACCTGCCCGACCTCTGTGTCACCGTGCCGGTGTTCGCGACCAAGCCCGGCGAGACCGAGCCGACAGTCGTTTCCTTCGTTCAGGCATTCGGTCATCACGACGACATCGGTGGCTGCTGCCCCGGCTCCATGCCGTCGGGTGCCACCACCGTGTACGAAGAGGGCCTGATGGTTCCGCCCATCAAGCTGTGGGATCAGGGTGTACCCAACCAGGCCGCGTTGACCATCATGACGCGCAATTCACGGATGCCCGACGCGTTGGCCGCCGACCTCGATGCCGAATGCTCGGCGTGTCTGATGGGTGCCCGGCGGATGACGGAGCTGTACGAGCGGTACGGCGTCGATACCGTCGAGGCGTGCTTCGACTCGATGATGGATGCGACCACCGAGATCTACCGTCGTGAGATTCTGAGCAAGATCCCGAAGGGTGAATACACCTGGGAGGACTACGCCGAGCACGACGGCGTCGACGAGCCCATGTTGCACGTTCAGCGCATCACGTTGACCAAGACCGGTCCCGAGGACGAGGGCGGCGAGCGTCTGATCCTGGACTTCACCGGAACCGGACCGCAGGCCAAGGGTCCGATCAACCATTGCGGTGATTACGCCGACGGCAACTTCCTCGCGAAGTGGCTTGCGCCGGTGCTGCGCAACCTCGCGGACTCCCCCGAGCGCATGGCCGAGCTCGACGTCAACGAGGGTGTCATTCCGCTGATCGAGATGAAGTTCCCCGAGAAGGGCACGCTCATCACCCCTATCTTCCCGGCTCCGACCAACGCGCGGACGTTCGTCATCCTGCGTCTGCTCGGTGTGCTCGCCGGCGTCGTCGCAAAGGCCGTGGACGGCAACATGCCTGCCGATCAGGAGACCATCCGCTACACCGGTGTGTACGGCGATGACTTCGACGGCAACTCCTACCTCATGCGTGAGGTACTCGGCGGCGGGTCGGGTGGACGGCATTACGCGGACGGTGAGGACACCATCCACGTTGTACCTGATTCCCGGAACCTGCCCACCGAGTTCACCGAGAGCCGTTTCCCGTTCATCGTCGAAAAGCTCGGCTTGGCGAAGGATTCCGGCGGTGCCGGACGCTACCGCGGCGGCCTCGGGTACGAGAAGCACATCCGGATGCTCAAGGATGCGCATTTCATGTCCATTGCCGACCGTTCGATTCTCGCGTGCTGGGGAGTCAAGGGCGGTAAGGCCGGCGGATCGTTCTCGGTGACGCTGAATCCGGGTCAGCCGAACGAGCGTGAGTTCGACGCGCTGACCGATGCCGAGCCGATTCTGGCCGGCGATACCATCCGCATCCGTACCACCGGTGGTGGCGGCTGGGGTGATCCCCTCGAGCGCCCCATCGAGTCCGTCGAGCAGGACGTGCTGTGGGGCAAAGTCTCTCGTGAGTTCGCGGCCAAGGACTACGGCGTCGTCATTGCAGAATCCGCGGCGACCGCCGACGTCGAGGCATCGGAGAAGCTGCGCGCCGAGATGCGCAATGCGCGCGGACTCGACGAGCCGTTCTTCGACCGTGGGCCCGGCTACGAACGCCTGTCCGGTGGCGCGAAGTTCGCCGAGTACGACTTCATCGATCGCTGAGATTCACTGATGGAGCTTGATGTGTCCCGTGGCACCGACATCGCGATCGTCGGTGCCACGGGCAAGACCGGACGAGCCGTCGCCGCTGCACTCGACGGTGTGGCGGTGGTACGGCGGCTGAGTCGTTCCGCACCGGACTATCCGGTGGACCTGGAGACCGGTGCAGGCCTTGTCGAGGCGTTCACCGGGTGCCGCGGGGTGTATTTCATTGCGCCCAATGTGCATCCGGATGAGCCGGCTCTACTTTCGCGGACGCTGGACGCGGCGGCGTCGGCAGGAGTTGACCACCTCGTCTACCACTCGGTGGCCTGGCCCTACAGCCCGAGAATGCCGCATCACATGGACAAGGCCCGCTGCGAGGAGGAGCTGCGTGCCTTCGGTTCGGAGCGGGGCTTGCACTGGACCATCCTGCAGCCGTGTGCCTATGCGCAGAACTTCGAGGCAGTTCTGACCGGTTCTCCGAGTCTCGTTGTGCCCTATAGCCTCGATACCAAGTTTTCCTTCGTCAGCCTCGACGATGTGGCCGAGGTGGCTGCCCGGATTCTGGTCGAGGGTGCGGAGCGCCACCACGGGGCAACCTACGAGCTGGGTGGACCGGAGATGTTGAGTGTCAGAGACGTGGTGCGTCTGGTCGAGGCGCTGACGGGCCGGGCGGTGTCGGTGGAGTCCATCGGTGTCGACGAGTGGATTAGAGTTCACGGCACCGAATTAAATCCCGATGCACAACAGCGTCTCTCGGCTATGTTCGAGTACTACAACGACCGCGACTTCCTGGCCAGTAGCGCTGTCACGGCAACCTTGCTGGGTAGGTCCCCGACACCGATTCGCGCTCTAGTCCGCTAGGACTTGCTCAGCCCCAAAATTCAGTCCGCGGGCGGTATATGCAACCACCCGCATCCAACTAGTCCGAATCGATCAATGTCGCCAACACTGCTCCAGTTCCCTCGAGAGCGGGCAAGCGGGAGATCTGCTGGTGCGGGTGTCGATTCTCGTAGGTGAATCCCCGCCATCGAGGTAGCACCCGTGCGCCCGACTACCGGGTACCGCCGAAGTCGAAGACCTACTCCATTCCAGAGTGTGTCCGCTGGATGGACTGGGCTCACTGCGCTGAGGGTGGCACCGGACCCGTTGGTGCTGTTGCATCCGTCCACCGCACTCCGTCGAACCACCTGCTCTGGCCCGGGCTTCCCGGATCGGGATACCAGCCTGGTCGAGGTGCCTGGTACATCTGCACCCCGGGTGTAGAACGTCGACGGTTCGACGCAACCACGGCGTAAACAATTGCTCCTATGACCACCAATGGAATCGCTAGGAGAACCAGAACGATCAAAATGTGCCACGGGCTGGTTGCCATTGAGAGTCTTCCTTCGTTTGAGATCAGCGAATCCTCGCACACTCGAGTTTGGCGTGTAACACGTCGACCCCGGAAACCGACCACATGGTCGTAACTGTCTGGCTCAGTGCCGGGCAACGGATCCCGCAGCACTCGAGAAAAGACAAAAGATGAACAACGAGTTCCACGACAGCCCGAACTACGGCACGATCAACATCCATCAGACCACGCATGTCGGTTACGTAGTGCCGCAACGTTCATGGCCGCGTCGCCATCCGATACTGACCGCGTTCCTGGTGCTGCTCGCGATCGGGTTCGTGGGATCCAATCCATGGGTGCTGTTCGTCGTCGCGGCGATCTGGATCGGCATGAAGATCTACAAGTCGAACGAGGCGAAGAAGTTGGTCGCCCAGCAGGAACAACAGCGTCTGATCAACAGCGCGAACGCTCAGAATGAGGCGTTCCTGCAGGGCCACCAGTTCGGCACACACGGTCACTTCCCGACACACTAGCCGCGGTCGATCAGCTCAGAACGACTATCTGAGCTGATCAGCGGCGATGCAAAGTCCAGTACGGACGCGGTCGGTGGTCTCATCCGGACAACGAACCGCGTCTCGCCTGCGATTGACTTTGTCCTTCTCCCCTACTCCCCTCGCGCTCGTCTGCGATCTTCCGGGGTGAAAGCAGATACCGAACACGCATCGACACCGGCCGAGCGCTTTCGATGCTGGTAATCCGCTACCGAATCGAAGGCTGCCGTCACGCCGACTGACGTCGAGACGTATGTCATCGACTTGTCCCGCTGAAAGCCCAGATCGGCACCCACCTCGACGGCGTCGATGTTCGATCCCAGGAACACGAAGTCCCAGCTGTACTCGGCTTCCTGCCGCTTAATCAGCTCACGCACAGCCGAATTCGTCCATTCTCGACTCGCGTTCTCGTGACCGTCGGTCATTACGAGCACCGTCACCGAACCGGGACGTTCGTCCTCCGGCATCGCGGCCAGCCCGGAGCCGACCTCGGTGACGAGTCGGCCGATCGCGTCGTACAACGCGGTGCTGCCCCGCGGCTCATGTACGAGTGGTGCAACGTCCTCGATGGGCGAGTTGTCGTAGACCAGCTCGTACCGGTCGTCGAACTGCGCGAGCCTAACCACGGTCCGACCGTCGGCCTCACGCTCCCTGGTGATGAACGAGTCGAATCCGCCGCAGGTGTCGTCGGCGATGGAATGCATCGAGCCGGAGCGGTCGAGCAGTGCGGCGACGAGGGACAACTGAGGGTTGGTCATGGTTTCCTCCTTCAGGTCGCAGCCGAAACTGCAACGAGTGAAATAGATTCGGCAAGAACGAGAGTGCTGTTCGCGTCGATCAACGCAGCGCGACCGTCGTACCGCCCGAGAAGGCCGAATCGTGCAGCTCGATCTCGGCAGGCACGGTCCCGACGGGAACGTCGAACACAACGGTCGTGTCCAGCGCATTGCCTGGGTTGATCTGTTCGTAGCCGATGCCCTCGTCGAGGTAGGCAGTCGCAAGGCTGTCGACGGAGTACTGCTTGCCGTCCGCGTCGAGCAACTTTTGCGAGGACGCGTCCAAGCTCTGCGCTCGGTCGCCGATGTTGCGCACGGTCATCGTCACCTGGACGTACTCGCCCTGCGCGGTCTGCGTCAGGTACTCCGAACCGACCGTCGCGACGGGTGGTGCGACCGCGGTGACAACGAACTCGAACTTTCCGTCGCGCACCGGGACTCCGATCCCCGGACTACTCGGCTCGGCCGGTGCTGCAGGAGCCGCTTCCTCCGACGCCGAGGATCCGGCCGGCGCGGGAGCTGTCGGCGTCTCGGATGAACCGCCACCGACGAGCCGGACGATGACACCCAGCACGACGATCGCCAATATGACGGTCAGGATCTTGTGTCGGGCAAACCAACTCTTCTTCTGCTCGGGAGCGGGCGGAGCGTATTGCTGCTGGGGGTTCGGGTTCTGGTTGGTCATGTCGAAATTCCTCTCGTTGGGCGATGCATCAACCACACCGCAGTCGGCCCTGCCCGCGCCTCGGCTGACCGGTCGGTGCACCTCCTCCTTTCGGTCGCATTCGGACAGTGATGCGGGCCGATAGGACGATTCGCGGTGTCAGTGCTCGGCCGTACGCTTCTCCTCGTGAGCACCCATCGGACAGGCACCCTGCGCCGCAAAGCCTGGACGACGGCGGCGGTGGCCTTCAGCCTGTTCTGCTCGATGATGACCGCCGGGTTGGCGGGTGCGTCCGGGACGCCGGGGTGGAACCTGGGCCTCGGAGTCACGCTCAACCTGATCGCCGGTGTCGCCTTGATCTGGCGACACGAACGGCCATGGGTGGTGCTGGGACTGGCGTTGGCCGGGCCGATGTTGTTCGCCACCGATGCGACGGCAGCCTTGATTGCCCTGTTTGCCGTCGGTGCGTTCGCGCGCACCAAGCCGATGCTGGTTGCCGCCGTCGCGGTGTACGTAGTGTGCGGAGTGTCGTTGACGTACGACGCGCATCGCAGTCGGTACTACTCCGTCCTGACCATCGGCTCGACCAAGACCGAGGATGGGTCGACGCCAGTCGAATGGGACGTCGCGGCGTGGATTCCGTGGGTCGTCGCGGCAGTGCTCGTCGGGTTGGTCGTGGGTGGAGCAATACTGCGCCGCACGCGATCCGACCTGACGGAGGCTGTGGTCACGCGAGACAAGGTGACGGTGGAGTCCAACGCGCTTCGCGAGGAGATGCTGCTGACCGCGGAACGTGCCCGCATCGCCCGCGACATGCACGACACCCTCGCCGCCAGTCTCAGCCGCATCTCGTTGTTCGCGGGCGGAATGCAGGTCAACAGCGCCGATGGGCCCGAGAAGGTAGCTCAGACGGCGTCGCTCATTCGGCAGACTGCGCACGATGCGCTCGATGAGCTCAAGCGCATCATCGGTGTGCTGCGCGGATCGGCCGACAACTCGGGCGGTGGCCGGCAGAGTGTCGAGGGCATCTCTGATTTGGTGCACTCTGCGCGAGGCGCGGGCTTGCACACGACGATGATGCTCGACGTGACGCCCGGTGAGATCGGCGCTACGAGCAGTCATGTGGCGTATCGGGTGGTGCAGGAATCGCTCACCAACGCGGAGAAGCACGCTGGCGGTTCGACCATACGGGTGGCGGTGTACGGGTCTTATCAGGCAGGCGTGCGCGTCGAGGTACGAAATCAGCTGATGGGGCAACCCGCGTTTGCGCACGGGTCGGGCACGGGGTTGACCGGCCTGGCCGAACAGGTCTACGGGGTGGGCGGCACGTTCACTGCCGGCGCGCAGCCGGGCGAGTTCGTGGTGTCGTGCTGGTTGCCGTGGTACTCCTGACGGGCAGTGTCGGAGTGGCGTTCTAAGCTCAGCGAACCATGACAACGCCAGCCGTTATCACCGTTCTGATCGTCGACGACGACCCCTTCGTTCGGCGTGGTGTGTCGGACATCTTCGCAAAGACCCCGGACATTGCGGTGGTGGCCGACGTGGAGGACGGCGACCAGGTTCCTGATGCAGTGGCGGCGTTCCGACCGCACGTGGTGCTGATGGATCTTCAGATGCGCCGGGTCGGTGGACTGGACTCCACCCGCGAGTTGATGGCGCTGGCCCATCCCCCGAAGGTCATTGCGATGACGGCGATGGATGTGGACGATCTGGTGGTGCGCGCCATCGAGGCGGGGGCACACAGCTTCCTGAGCAAGAGCGAGGCACCCGAGACGTTCCACCAGTCGGTTCGAGCGGTGGCATCGGGCAACACGTTGTTCAGTGAAGATTCGCTCAGGAAAATCGTGGCGACGTCGGCGGTGCCGGTGGCCCCGACATCGGTGTCGATGGACGTGCTGAGCCCACGGGAGCGAGAAGTGTTGCGCATCCTGGCGACTGGTTCGACGAATGCAGATATCTCCTCCGAGCTCTACCTCAGCGAGACGACGGTCAAGACCCACATCTCCGGGATCTTCGTGAAACTCGGTGTCCGCAATCGAGTCGAGGCGGCACTGGCGGCCTTCCGGGCAGGAATGGTCACGTGAACGAGGCGAGCCGTCTCCAACCATGCGATAGCTCAACCCATTCAGAGCTTCGAGTGTGCAGTTCTGCCGAGGTGACTTCCACAAGTCGACTACAGACGGGTCGACGCGTAGTCGCAGTATCGCCTCGATGTCGGCAGCCACAGCGCCAGATCGGAGAAGCTCCGCAAAGCCACCACCGGGACCCGCCAACCACTACAGTGAAGACCGCTCACGAGTGGGGAATTTCGGTGAGCGCGGTTGGGGAATTTTGCTGAGCCTCGTCACCCTTGAACACCGCACGCGCGAACAGCAAGTAGCCGCAAGCGAATCCGGCAGCGACAGCCACCACCACGAATACGAAGGTAGCGCCGTCGGTTTACACGGTTGCGATGCCCGAGGGCTCCGTTCCGATCAGGGTCTGCAATTACCTGCAGGTCGAAAAATAGTCAGCACCCCGAGCAATGCGAGCACTGCTGCGAGTAACAGGGACGCGAACGCCACAAGCATGGACACCGGTCTTGAGATCAATCGAGCCACGGCGGGTGCGAAACGACCGTCTCGGGCTCAAGGGACCGCCGAGCGTGCCGGTCCGGCATCGAAGCTAAATGGGTCGGCCCCTCCAGGTGGCCGCGGTGATGCAACATCCGCTCGGAACCACGGGTCATCGTTTCCGGACATTGCTCTGTCTTCGTTCTAGAGAATGCCGTTCTCGGACAACACCCATCGAATGGGGTCAAGACAGCGGAACGGTGAAATTCCGTTCTCGTGCAATCGACTGCCCACCGGTGAATCACCCAACGCCGAGACTGCGAAGAACCTGTGCACGTAGGGCTGTCCGGTGCTCGAGTTGACGACCGATCTGATGATCGGCCCGGCGTCGAGCTTCTGCAGCATGCTTTTGACTTCCTCGTGCAGAAGCCTGCCGTCTTCTTCGTCGTAGGGCGCACCGATGCCAGGATCCCGGGAGAACGCTGCACCGGGATTGGACATGATCTGACTCCAGTTACTCCCGTTGACGTACTGAAGTTCATGCAGCGCATCGAACTTGGAGAGAATCATCGCCACGCGTGGCGTACCACGATCGATTACACCGGTGACGGTACGGAACACCACTTTCGGGTCGCCGCCGAAGTTCCCTTGCATCGGAACAAGATCGCGCAGCTGATCTGCGATCTCTTCGACACGGAGCGGGTCGAACATGAACAGAACTGCATCCGCGAGACCGAAAAATTGCCAGGGGTATCCCTCTGTGTTCGCGTTCTCGAGATCCTCGCCCGCCACGTCGCGAATCACAAGGTACTGACGAACATTTCCCCAAGTGCCCAAGCTGAAGATCAGCGGATCGCGTTGGTAAGAACTCCCCGTGTTGACGGTCGGCGTAGGCTGCAGAATCCCACGCTCTTCGTACAGCGGCTTCTCGTAGAACTCACGGTAATTACGCTCGGTCTCGGAGTTGACAGGTTCGACGGACTGCCCGCGCAGCTCTGCAAGTCGCTCAAGCTGTTTGATCATGACTGCGATATAAACCGTCTTACCCGTTGCGCGTGCCCCTGCCATCGTGATGCAAGTGGCATTTCCCCACCGCCACGACGCCGGCAGCCTGTAGTGGCAGATGGGGCACAGGTCTACGACAGGCCCACCCAACTGCTCCGCGCCGTAATGCGCAGGAGGAGTCCAATCCGGCGAAGCATGTTCGGGCTTGCGCAGTTCGACCGTCTGGCCCATCGAGACGGGCACGCCTGCAAACGCCGAAGCGCGTTCGTCGTCCTCGGTCCGCGTCGGAGTCTCTTCCGTCCAGGCAAACCACTCATGACTCAAAAAGTTGAAGCAGCGCGGACACTTGGTCATTACTCGGATCCCCGTACGTCGGCTGTAATTCGTCCAGTGAGCTGCTGCAGGAACGACCGGACAATCGTGTCGACTTCGTGCCGATTAGCGATCAAATGCTCCGAGGTGTCAGTCCCGTTCGGCGCTGGGGAGACTATTGCGCCGGCAAAAGTGGGTGCACGTAGGGCCGCACGGGAAGGTGATGCGATCATCGTGGCGAAGTGCGAGTTCGCCGACTCATGTTCGCTGACAATCGAATCGGTCGCGGAATCCGTTACCAACACGATCATGGAATCCGGCTGAGCCTGCCTGAACTGCTCTCCAGTCCCGAATCCAACACCGGGTAGAGCACTCGACAATTGCTGCTGCACAGTCTCAGCCAGGTCGCCAGCGGTCTCGAACGCTGCAGCAGTGGAACGGTTTCCGACGATGCTGACCGCGGGCTGTCGATCGTAGGAGATGACCGTCGAGATTCCCGCAAGAATGTCGAGGATCGCGCGGACGCTTCCATCGGCGATAGCAGGCAGCATGGACGCACTCGAGTCCACGCGGACATCGAGCATCGTTTGCTGACTGTCCGAGAGCTGATCGACGCGCAACACCGATCTGGCAGCAGCCCGAGCCAATGATGCCAGCGGGCCGAGCTCTACCTCCGGCTCTTCCAACCGCGTCACCACCGCAATGCGGTCACCGTCCGGCCCGATCGTCGCGAGTTCGAGGTAACTCAGTCCAGACACATCGCGGGGCGTCAGCTGGGCCCTATCGGGGTCCGAATCATGTGAACTGTCGACCGCAACCGACACGTGCAGCGTGGTACCACTGGGAAAGGTCGAGTTCCCCTGTGCCGGAATGGCAACGAGTAACATCTCGTGCTCGACTCGGGGCAGAATCAGCATGCCTGGGCTGTGCGCGATCACCGAAGGATCGGACGCTCCCCCGCGGCGGACGTCCAGAGCTGCCGATCCGGGCGCGCCGACTACCGACATCGTCACCATCAACGGTCGCTTCGGCAGGTGAGCTTTGCTCTTGCCATCCAGTACGTAAGTGACCATCAGATGGTGTCCTCTCGATGCTCGTGCACGGCTTCATTGTGTATCACTGTTGCTCAATCCTGAATGCGGGCCACGACATATCCGGACGGGTTCGCAGCTCGAACCGGGCGACCCACTCCTCCACGTACCGCCCATAGGACGCGAAGATGTTCTCCGCCTCGGCTGCTGAAAGTTCACGGATGATCGGCCACATCGCGTCGCGCAAGGACTCCCAGTCCAAGGGCCCCGTATAGAGCCGGCGACGAGCAAGATCCGCGATGACGTCATCTTCGTGCGAGCGACGAGGTTCAACCCGGTTCGACTGCTGCCTCGAATAATCGAAGAACGATCGCGCGGCGATGCCCGCAACGTCGACAACACCCGCCTCGATCAACCCGCTCAGAACACGGGACTGAATTCCGAGTGCCGTCTGAAGCTTGTCCCTATCGACCGCCGGCACGGCAGACACGTCGCGGCCACGGGACTGCGCAATGTAGAAGAGGATGGCGAGATTCCGTAGAACATCCGGGGCCATCTCGACGGGTGCGGTGGGTTTCCTGGTTTTCTCGCCGCCGAGGTCGGCCACTATGACATCGAAGTGCTTATCGACCAACTCATTCAGCTCATCAGGTCTCAGATCCGTCCACGCTCCGACACCCCTCAATGCTGCCCATGACACAGTCGCGCGGTCTTGGCTGGTCAAGACATCGGGGTCAGTGACCATTCGATGGCCTGCAGCCGTGAGCTGCGCCAGGACAGACGCGAGGTGTGGTGAAACCTTCTCGGTTACCACCGCGGCATGCGCCGCTTCGGGTGGGACCGCGGTGCCGAAGCGCGTGAACAACACATCGAGATCGGCGAAAGACAATGTATTCAGACGACACAACATGCGGACTTCATCGAGACGATGTTGAGCGCCCGTTTCGCTCACGTCGTTAAAGATCCCCCACAGCGCAAGATCGGCAAATTCCTTCAGGTTCGACTGCCGAGGATCCGGAATCCAGTCGTCGATGAGAGTTCCGTACACAATCTCAGAGAACAAAGACACATCGTGCCGAAGTTCCGACTTATCGGTTCCGTCTGCAATTTCCCGTAGGATTGGGATATTTGGATACTTCGAGAATGCCCAACGAAGAACAGACTCTTCGAAGCGGTGTCCGAACGAATGTTTCTGTGCGACCGGTGATGTCGCGAGCATAGGCCTGACGACGAGGTGCAGCGTACGTTCGTCGAGACCACCCGCCTTCTCGATGATCTTGATAGCCGACGCGGTGTCCGAGAACTCCGCCACCACCGTCTCGAATGCGTTGCACAGCAGGTCTATGACGTCGACGCCCATCGCCTTGTCACAGTTCGTCATCACAAGGAGGTCTGCGATACGGAGGATCCGTACTGCCTGGTCGATCTTCTTCGTAAACTTGTCCTGCGCTGCATCGATGTAGCCATGCAGAACGGTTCCAATAGCCGCCGCCAGAGCCGCGGGTGCCGGGCCAGTGAATTCGGCTCCGATCTCGCCGGCCCGGTGGGCGATCAACCAATCAGAATCGGCGATTGCGAGGCGTACGACGTAGCTCAACGGTGTCGACACACTGAGAGAGCGTGATTGGGCTCGTCGTAAGGCCGCGACTGCTTCCGCAGTGGTCTTCGGCGCCGATTCCTCGTCGACCTGATCCGAGAACATAGCCAGGCGCGACCCGGGCGCGAGCTCCGCCGGACGCTGTTCGGAGATGACCCGTGCGACCTCCTTTTTGACGTCGTCCATGCCCGGCATCGACGCGACGGCCATAGCCAGCGGCCACATGGGTGACAGGGCCGTGTCGCCAGCCTCGATGGCGATCGAATCCTGTGATCCAAGTGCAAGAATCGCTGTCGAGTGGTCGATCAGCACGGCTTGCGCCAGCATCGACCAGGGCGTGACCGCGACGGCCGTTCCCGCTCGAGTCAGATGGGGGTCTTCGTCGAGAACGCCGAGGGTGGGATCGTCGGTGTCGTCGAGTAATACGATGTCGCCTCGCCCGGTGAGCGAATCACTCTCGGAACTGGGTGCGATTGTCAGATGGATCTTGCGTCGAATGCTCTCGCTGATTGCATCAGCGCGGTCGTGGGTGCTCCAACTGAAGTTCCGACTGGTCCCCGGAGACATGAAGTATTCGACCGCCCCGATCCACAAAACGGCGGACGCAGAGTCTTCCACCAGCAGAACAACTGGCGGGCCACCGTCCCACGAATAGGCAACGGCATCGAGCAGAACTTGAAACGTACCCAGTCGAAAAACACTGGCATCCAACAAGAAATCGATGACGCGATCTCGCGTGACGACTCCCCCGAGTGCTGGCAACTCGACGGAGTCCACGGTTGCAACCCTCGTATTCACCGGCCCGTACGGCATCAACCATGTAGGCGACATCCAAAGCTCGATAGGCCTGAAAGGTGGCTCAGCTGAGTCTATTTCACGATCCAGCACTACGTGAGCGAAGACATTTCCTGGTCGACCCGACCCGTCGGTTCCCGCTTCCACCGTGTGCCAGTAAGCAGCACCGCACGACACCTTCGCGTACATCAGTCGGCGCTGTCGGTTATCAATGTCGGTGGGTGTCGGATATCGGTCGAGTGCCGGCATCAGGTCGAAGCGTGTCGCTACCCAGGAGGTGAGAATCTCGCGCTCCGCCGAGTCGATTCCCCCAGAGACGTCTTTGACCTGCCACCCACCACCGGTTCCAGATCCGTCGTCGAACGACGTGTAGATCAGGTGCCCAAAACGTCCACGCTCTACCGGCATCACCGATCAGGACCCGAGTTGGGGTCGAGCATCAGTTCCGACACGACGGGGTCCAACATGGCGAAGCCCCGTGCGCGAACCGGGTCGATGTCGAGGAACAGTCGGACGTAGCCCTGGCGACCTGTGATGTCCGCACTCCACCCTGTGGGTGTCCACTGGGGCACTAATCGCGGCGGAAGAAACTGGCGCATTTCGCGGCCCGACGGATCGTTCTGATCGCGCAGTGCCAGCGGTTCGCCGTCGCGCGCGCTGAGTGGCAATCGCTCGTAATTGTGCACGAGCATTAGCGGAGCGGGTGGCTCCAGTTCGTTTTCCGCGGCGAGAACGACACCCAACCGGATGCCACCGTTCGCAGTGAAGGTCCGGTTGACGGCGTACCGAAGGCGGATCAAGCCAGGGTAGTCCAGCGTCACCTCAGTGCCGGTCACCCGCTCCCCCCGGGAGTAAGCAATCGGAATCAAATGCACCGCACAACCATTGGGCGGAAGCGTCCGGAAGGTCAACCCACCGTCACGCTTGTACTGTGCTGCGGATATTTCCTGCTCGGCCCTGGACTCGAGGAGGTTCTCAGGCATGTGATTTCGCGGCCCGAGGTAAGCGAGCACGCTGGCTGCTGATTTCGGCCAACCGAACGTGACGAGCTGCGTGGCGCATCGCTCCACGATCTTCGCGTCGGTCACCGGCGGGATCGGCCGCGTCTGCACGGTTGTCTTGCCCACTCGCGCAGAACCATTGAGGATGGTCACCGGTGTCAGGTATGCGCGATCCCAGCCTGTCGGCCAGGGGATTCGGCGCATCCGCGACGTACCGGCTTCCCCGGCTTCGATCGGATGCGCTAGCTGCGTCGCCCGCGTCAGGCCCTCTACCTCGATTGCCGATTCGGCAAGCGCCGCAAAGCGAAGACCGGCATCGGGCGGCGTCTGTGTGCGGTAGACGAATACGTTGCCTGACTCCGGGGTCTTCCACGTGAGATCGAACGACGGCTTGTCCGGGTGGTCGTCGGGGACAACTGTCAGGTCATCGACCGGTTCGAGCACCACCGACACGAGGATTTCGCCCTGCGACGCAGAAGATTGGCGGGTTCCTTCACCCACGACGACTTCGGACAGCGCTCGGTATAGGTAGCGCTGCCCGCGCGCGACGCCCTCGTCGACGAACCCCGTCAGATTGTCCTGATGCGATTCGATTTGATATCTCGGGTCGTTGCTGACCGGTGACGCGCCGTCGAGCGGGATCCGGAAGATACGTACCGCTCGAGTGCCGGACCATGCTGACCAACGGCCGATGACGCGGCCCTCATCCTCGCTGAGCACGAACTCCGACACCGGGCTTACGGCCTCGCCCTGAGCTAGCTTGTCCGGTTGTTGCACCATCGCGTCGGCGTTGTCGCGGCCGAGGTGGCACCACACCTGATAGTTGCGCACGGCTGAGGTGGGAAAGCGGTCGTCGGTCCACGTCGTCCCCGTCGTGACGCCGAGGAGTTCACCCGCTTCGGGTTTGTAGGGTGCGGCGTTCTCGCCGGACACCACTCGGTACAACGCAACCAATCCCTCGGCATCGGGGTGTGGCGACCATGACAAGCGTTGGCTTTCTCCCACTTTGGTAAACGTCAACGAGGTAGGTAGAAACGTGCTTTCGAAGTTGAACTCGCAGAAGTCTGCGTGGTCGAGCCCGTCCAACACCGACGAACCTGCGGACGCGGACGCCGCGGGCGCGGGCGCGGAATTTGGCTCAGGCATGGGTGTCGGTTCCGACGCCGGTTGCAGCCTGTGGCTCGTCCGTCGCGGTGCACGTTCCGGGGTCGAGGAGGGTCGCTCATTGGCAGATTCGGGCGCAGTAATAGTTGGCTCCGGCGCTGCCTCTTCCTCCTTTCCATCGAAACCAGCGAATACTTCGGCAATGCTGTTCGCCAACGAGACCGACGGTCCGCGCAACTGTTTGCGAATTTGGGCGGCGGAGGTGTGGCCGTATTTGATCAGATTGTGGAACGTAACGTCCTTGATCGACGCGGCAGCCGCATCACCGTCGGCAATTCGGTTCGCGCGCCAGGCAAACAGAGCGTCGATTGGCTTTGACTTTTCGTCCGAAACCTCAGCAGCCTCGGGGGGCACGGCAGCAGGCTCGACAACCGCCGCAGGTTTCGGTTTTACCGGCCCGCTCCGCGGCTTCCGCAGCTCTTCGGGCAGGTGGCGCACCACCTCGTTCGGGGCCATGCCGAACTTGATCTGATGGTTGATGTGCGCAATTGTTGCCGACCAATCGCGGGCTGCCGACGAAACGAATTCCGTCTCCCAGCTATCGGGATGGGCAGCGATGGTGAGGATGTCGGCCGGTGACGGTACCTCGAACCCAACAGCCTTTGCCGCGTCGGCCCAGTCGGTCAGTGCGCTGGTGCGCCGTGCCTGCTTGTCTGTCGCCATATCAGAATCGGAACTCTCTGTTCGGCGCGTCGTAGGTCTCCGGTTCTGCAGCCGGTTCGGGATCGGTCGAAGTGTGACGTTCGGGCATTTCGGGCACGCTCCAGTCCTGCGACTGGGTCGGCGCCTCGGCTGAACCGAGAGTCAGTTGGTCCGCTGACAAGCCGTCACTGATCTGCGTTGCGACACTGACTGTCCCGATCCCTGCCCAACCACGTTGGCGGTGGTCGTCCTTGACGGCGGTCAGGCCTTGAGTTGCCGCAAGGTCGGTGACCATCGACCGGTCGAAATGATCGATCCGGCCCTGTCCTGCTTCGTCGCCGACCCCCGCCATGAAGTCGACCATCGGTACGAAGGTCGTAGTGCCGTCGGTGAGCACTTCGATCTGTCCGACGAGGGATTGCACGAGCTCGGACTTGGGCCCCATCAAGTTCATCCGAGCTTTTTCCCACATCAGCTCGGAACCGGTGGACCGGAATTCGCCACTGAAGAACCCGCCGGACCACCGATCCAACGACGACATCGAACCGGCTCCAGGGGCTCGCCAGAGCAGGGTGGGGTCCGCTTTGACGTCACGCCCATCACTGCCGAGGAAGTCTCCGGCATTACCCAGTGCGCTCTCCCAGGGCGGTGTCAGCCAGCCGAGGCCGAACAGGTCCTGCCGTAGATACTCGGCCGTGTTGGCGAGCTGGTCGGGGTGTGGGTTCGCGTAACCGATGCCAGTGCTCTTGGGCAGCCCCCAGGCAATCCGGCCTTCGGCCGAGCGCTCGAACCTATTCGGCCCGAGCGGCTCCGCCAAGAATGCACCCAACGCGCGGCTCCACGACAAGTACTGCGAGTACGCGTCGGCCAATCGGTCGAGGTCGCGTAGCGCCGTGCGGAGATTCGCTTCGTCAGCAGAAGCGTTGGCGGCCGCTGCTTTACGTCTGTTCAGGTCTTGGAACAGATCCTGTTGCCCACGGAGGAACACGAACACCAGAACCACAATCCACAGCACGATCGAACCAACGATGATCAACGCGCCGATCCACCAGTCGAACCATGACTGCGCGATGCCGACCGCTGATGCGACGACAACCAGCAAGAGAATCACCGAGGTGATTTGGATCCAGCGGGCAAGCTTGTTGTGCCCTTTACTCTCGGCGGGTGGAGCGGCGTCGGCATGCGCACGCAGCCGCGCCATCAGATCTCTGACCTCGTTGTGACGCTCGACGAAATTTTGCGCCAGGGTCCGTCCGACAGCAACACCGAAGCTGTTGCCTCCGCGCGCCTGCCACTCGTCGAGAGCGGAACCCGTGCGCCTCGCCTCGAGTCCGAGAGCTGCGTCCTGATCGAGTTCACCGAGCTTGCCGCGCAATTGATTGGCACCGATCACATCGGTGGCATCTACTCCGTCCACCTCGACGGTCGCGGCCACGATCCCGGGCACTCGATCGAATCGCTCTGCGGGTCCGGGGATGACGTCCGCTGCTCTGCGCAACACTCCCCTGCTGGCTCCGATCTGTACCGGGGGCAATTCAGCGGATCGCGCACCGCCGTCGGCGAGGGTCATCGCAGCCTTCGCGTAGTCCTGCCACAGATCGGAGAGATCTGTGCGCGCACTGTGGTGACGCTCGTCGTCGGTGGACTCCAGGGAATCCCTCAACTGGTGGGTCGCCGATCCCACTTGAGTCCAACTTGCCTGCCGCCCTTGAGGGGTGCGCCCGTTGGCGACAACTTCGTAGGCCGATGGGTTGTTTCCGAACACGGTCGCGTGCACGGCTCCAGCAGCTGACGTGGAGACGCTGTCCACCACTCGCGCATACCAAGCGGCGGGCGCATTACGCAGCGCGGCTCCCAGGAACGAGAAGAACATCTTGAGTGCGGCCCAGAACCCGATCGTCTGGGTCTGCTCGGCCTCATACGGAACCCGATCACCTTTGAGGACCGCGCGATGCTTTCCCCACAGGCTTCGCGCCATCGTCTGCGTCGCCAAAGGAACGTCATCGACGTATGTGACGGGAGCTCCGCTTTCGCGCGGGAGTGGAAGGCCGCCGTCTTGCTCGAAGATCTGTCGACGCAGTGAGTTTTCCACTTCGGACGTGTCGAGTCGACGGTAGAACGACCGGGCCAGACTGACGAGGTTTCCGGGGAGGACGGGCTTGGCGTCGAACGGCGCGTGTTCCACGTCGGCCCACAGCCCGGACACCGCAGCGACGACGGGTGCCGCGTGGCGTCCGATCTCGAGCGTGTTGTCTGTGGCAGTCAGCGCGATATGGCCCATGCCTGGGCCGCGCGCATCCTCGGGTGCCACCAAGATGTTGTGCCAACCGTCGAGGGCAAGAACGGCATTCGAGGGAGGAGCAGCTCCTGGTCGTCCGAGCAGCAGTCGTAGCCGAACCACGCTCGCGCCGCCCGATGTCGATGCCAGCAGCTCCGCCAACCGCCGTTCGGTGTCGGCCTCCAGCGCCGGAAGGATGCCCGTCAAAGGCACGAAAACACAGAGCCGCAGCACAAAGATGCGTTGCGAGGCAACGACTTCCTGCACCGTGGTGTCGAATTCTCGACCGTCCTGCACCCAGCATGCGGCGGTCGGAGCGCGATCAGCGTCCGCGCCGTCGACCCAGAGGAACGGGCGAACCATGCCGACTGCGGAGAGATCTTTGAGAACGTCCTTGACTCCCTCGGCCACGCCGGTGGGTGCCAGGAACACTGTCAGTTCGGACATCAGTGGTTTCCTCGCTGTGGAATCTCGAACGAGTCTGCGCCCGCCGACCAACTCGATGCCGGCGGTGCTGCCGTGAATTCATCAGCCGCAGCGGGCCGCAATGCTGCAGCGAGGCTGTCATCGATCAGCGCGATCAGCTTGTTGGTTGCCCAGAACACGTCGGGCGCGACGTCGCGGTAGATCGGAGTTTTTGTCGCTTGCGCTCGCACGGTGATGTTCGAGAACACTCCACCGCCTACAGCACCCGCTTCACCGACACCACCGCCGGAGCCGGGCGGCATGTAGTGCTTGCCCGCGAAGCCGCGTTCTTCCTCGAGCCAGGCCTTGGCTTTCGCTGCACGATCCTGGGGGGTGGCATTCTCACCGGTATCGGCCACCGCCGACGCGACACCGGTTCCGGTAGCGCCGGTACGTAGCCATTCGGTCAGGTGCGCCGAGGCAGCGAGACCGAGAATTCCGCCGACCTCGTCCTCGGCGGAGGAATCGTAGATTCGCCGCAGGGCACGGTACGACTGCATGGACGACATCACCGGCGGCTCATGTGATTGCG
This sequence comes from Rhodococcus sp. 05-2254-2, assembly GCF_002259095.1. Lineage (NCBI taxonomy): Bacteria > Bacillati > Actinomycetota > Actinomycetes > Mycobacteriales > Nocardiaceae > Rhodococcus > Rhodococcus sp. 05-2254-2. The sequence goes on from NZ_NOZJ01000022.1 coordinate 163,597, forward strand.
CAATGGCGAGCAGCACAGATTCGAGAATGGCAGGCAGCCAGTCGTAGTCCGCGGCAAACTCGGACGGCGGCGTCAACAAAGGATTCGGGAATTCGAGCCATCGACCCAAATCGCCGTCGAAGATCCGCGCCGGCTCGATGAACGGTGCCTTCGGCAGAGACACTCGGCCGAGCAGATGACCGAGCAACCAGCCGCCGACCATCGCCTGACGCTCCGACTTGTGCATCGGCAAGGACGCGGCCAGTGGGCGCGCGCGACGCAGGTTCCAGAACGCCTTCCGCTGCGACGGGGACGATGTGTTCCACTGCCGCGAGGCTGGCCCGATCACCGAGTTGTAGGCCAACGGTGAGTAGTTCGGGTAGGAGCCGAAGATATCGATGCGCTTGATCTGCTTCTCGTCGGTCAGCGCATTGACCAGAACGTCCTTGGTCGTCTGGTCGATGCGGACGCTGCGTTCGAGCTCCGCCGAGAGCTCCTCGGCGATGCTCTGGCCCTGGAACGGGATGGCCGAGAACTTGAAACGGTACTGCATCTGCTGATCGTTGTGGATCGCCTGCATGGCTGTCTCGTTCACGCTGGCGAGCGGACGTGCAAGTGCGATGGCCTGGCCGAACTTCGCGATGAGATCGCGACGACGACCGGAAAGTTCGGACTCGGCGGCTCCGCCACCGGTGACGTAATCGTGCAGTGACACCGAACAGAACTTGTCGAACGATTCGCCGGTGCGAGCGACGAACTTCCGTGCCCGCGCGAGCAATTCGGGAGGGCGAGTGTGCACGTCGAAAGCCGAGGGCGACGAGATGATCGATTCACCGCTGGCCGGGTTGGTCGGGAACACGCGGGAACGCCAGGTGGCCGTCCGTTCGACGAGCTTGACGGTGTATCCAGGCGCGGTCGTCCCGTCACTCGTTTCCCATTTTCCGGTGATGGCTTGGGAAGCAGCGCGCATGACGGCATCACTGAACGCGCGCTGATCAGTATTGGCGCTGCCGATTGCTGCCGGCAAGTCGAGTTCGTATCTCATCTTGAAGTCACTCGAGCTGGTGAGCATCACTTCGTTGTTCGCCTCGGCGAACCGCGAGGGCACCCGCTCATCCCGGTCCGAGGGCCATGCCGCGTACTGATCTGTGTGCAGGCGCGCCAATCCGAGATCGCGTGGCTGTTCTACCGAGGCCTGCCGCAGCAGGGTGTGAGATTCGTTGAGTGCTTCGATCAGCGGGTCGAACAGTTCCGCCACCATAGCTCCAGCCGCCGCACTCAGGTGCGTGGACAGCGTCGCGTAGATCTGCCTTTCGGTGATTCGACGTGCGCCATCGAGGACCGCGAACACGACTTCCTGCGCATTCGACAACGTGCCCTTCAGCGACGCAAGAGTCGCGCGGACATCCTCCGGTGGTTCGGAGATGTCCTGTGGGGCCTGCCTCGAAAGATCCTGTGCCGTAGGCAGGACCACATTCTGCATGTACTTCGAGACCCGCTTGACCAACGCCGTGGCGTACGGCAGTCCGAGATCTGCGATGGCGTTCCCCACCACATCTTCGAGCTTGTCCGCGAAGTGGAGATGCCAGCCGAAGGCTTTCGAGTACGCCGCACTCTGCGCACTGGACAGCATCGCCGAGCGTCGCGCATTGAGGTTGCGGTTGACTTCTGGCACCCAGGCAGACGCGTTCAAACCGTTGCCTGACGGAATGTAGTCCCGCAGTGTCGTGTCGATGACATGTGTGGCCAGGGTAGATACCTCGGACCGCGGGAGTACGGTGTTCGTGATCCAGGTACCGATGTCGTAGGGCACCGAGTTCGCGTCGGTGTGGCCTACCGGGAGACCCAGTGCAGCACAGATATTGGGCCACTGACTGTCGAGTACCGCTGCAGCCTGCTCGTCCTCGCTTGCGCGATTGCCGGGCTGTACATGCCCGCGCAGCAGTTTGTCCGCGCTGGCACGAGCCAGTCGCTGCGAGGAGTATTCCGCGTACCGATCGCGGCCCATGCTGAGGCTGGAGAACCCGAAAGACCCCCACGGCAGCGTGTTCCACTGCTGGTTACCCCAGCCGAGGTACTCGCGGTTTCCGGCGATACCGCCGCCGTTGGTCAGGTCCCACTCGACGAACTGCTGCGTTGCCGACTGGCTCATCATCAGTGCCGAGAGACCACGCCCGAGGCCACGGTAGATCGCGTTCGGGGTGCCGTCACCGAACAGAGTCTGCTCGGCTCCGACGTAACGGCCGACCGGAAACACGCGGGCGAAGGGAATCAGTTCGCCTTCACCGTTCTGCTGCCCGAGAGCACGCAGAATCGCGACGTCGTGCTCACGCGCCGAACCTGTCTGACTGGCTACGATTTCGCCCAGCATGGCCAGCGCGTTGGCACGGACACCGGTTGTGGCAGACGCATCGAGACCGTCGAAGATGTCCGGAGCCACCATGAACACGCCCATCAGGCGCGGATCAACCCCGGTGATCAGTGTCAGCAATCGACAGATGTCCAATGCCATCGACGCTCCCGCACCTCCGGCCATCGAGGACACGACTAGAACGACGGGCCGCTCGCCCGGGTCGTACTTGCCGGCACCGGGAATGTCGAGGCTGCGCATCTCAGAATCGGTATCGACCAAGTTGAGCTTGCCCCAGCCAGTTTCGAGTCGCTCACGCACTGAGCCGGCGCGGCTCAGCGTGATCATGCGACCCAAGGCGCGGAACTGACCGGCACCGGTACTGAGCGGGGTGTGCACGGCCGACGGGTCACGTGGAGCCCACGTCGCGATGGTGTCCAGGCGCTGCTTGCCGATGAACTGCTGACTCATCGCATTGTCCAGCACGGAGTAGCTGTCGCTCTGCGGTCCGGTGCCGACGTAGGTTCCGCCCTGTTCACGGACGTGTCCCATGCCGTCGGGCCCGGGCGACGGTGCTGTCGGAACGTCGAGGTGAATGAACTGCCACCCGGCCGGAATGGAATCGATGCCGTGTGAGGCGAGGTCGGAGCGAAGCTGGTCCATCATGTATGCCAGCGTGGCTCCACCGGAACCGCCGCATCCGACGACGAGAAAGCGCCTCATACGTCAACCTCTCCTGTTGCTGTTTGTCGAGAAATGGTGAGTCGTGTCGGCACCGTCATCGTCCGTCTCCGAACGGATCGAACGGCTTCGACGGGCCGGACTGACCCGGCGGCTGGCTGGGTCCCGAGCCTTGACCTCGCGGCGGCCCACCGAATGGGTCGTTGTTGCGCGGGGCAGTAGGCGGGGTGTTGCCGCCACCGCCGAACGGGTCGTAGTTGCCGGGCGCAGGCGGTGGAGTGTTTCCGCCACCGCCGAACGGATCGAACCCGGTCGGCGCGGGCCGCGGTGCACTAGAGCTGGGATTCGACGAACCAACACCGGCCTCGGTGGACGACCGCAGCGTCGCCAACACGTTCGGCAGGCGATTGGTCATATCGTCGACGACCGACTTGCGGACCGTCGGGCCAGCGTCGTCACCGATGAGCAACACGACAACGGCGTTGTCTGCTGGTCCCTGTAGATCGTGCAGAACGAACCACCTGTTGTGCACGGCGAGCGGCAATCGTGCCTCGTGATTCTTGCCGTGGGTCGCGGGCAGCGTCGACGACGCTCCAACTCGGCCCGCGGCGACTGCGGTGACGAATCCAGCTCCGACCGGCGACCATCCGACATGCGTGCGCAGCTGCACGCCTGCTACATCGAGGGATCGAGCCGGCGAGTCGAGACCGCGGACTACCTCGATGAGATCGCGGTCGTTGAGTGCGAATGGGGAGCCGTTGCGCAGCACAGTGTTTCCGGAGATGGTGACCGGGAACTGCTGCCCCTTGAGAGTGCGCGCGGGAATCTTTGCCGTGAACCACTTTGCGCCGTACAGCAACAGCAACGGAATGCCAGGCCCGAGCAGCAGCGCGACGATGAGTGCCAGGAGTGCGTTGCCGGTGTCGAGCGGTTTCTCGAGGTCAGCGGTGAACTCCACGTCGATGGGTAGGGCCCGATCGGCTTCGCCATTGGGTGCCACCATGAGTGCAACGGTGCCGTTGACGGGACCGTTCGCCGCGTTCTCGACCTGCAAGGCGATGGGGAGCGTTCCTTCCTGCCCGTCACCGAGCGCCTGACAAGAATCCACGGATGTAGCTCCCGGCGTCGACAATCCGAGGCTACCCACTCCGTCGGGAGAGGCGACGACAGAAGTGCCGGCGTCGGTGGGGAGCCACACGCAACCGGGGCCGGTGATCGGCAGGTCTACGGTGAATTGCCCGGCACCTTCGACCGTTCCGAAATCGATGGTCCGAGACAGGGCAGGGAAGCCGATCGGCGGTGCAACCGTGAGCGGCACGTCCACCGACTGTGGAGCAAGCGCCGTTCCTGGCTCGACGGTTCCGTCAGGTGTGGTTGCGTCGGCAGTCGTCACGTTCAGGGTGAGCCGAACCGACGCCTGGCCGGGTGCCACATCGGAGAGATCGAGACGCAGCGGCTCGCTGATCTGTTCCTTCGGGATATCCGCGCCGACGACGGTTTGCGTGCCGTCACTTTCGATGAGGGTGGCTGCCAGCGTGGCGGTTCCGAGCAAAGACTGCGGGTCCACTTCGTTGCGCGAGGCGTCAACGATTCCCAGATCGATGGGCACGTCGGCTTCACCGCTGTGAATCGCCGTGGTCCGCTGCCCTTTCCACTCAGGGAAGAGGTTTCCCGAGATGTGGATGTTCGATCGGGTACGAGCGCCGGCGGCGTCGCCGGTGGGGTCGACGAAGGCTAGAGCCCAGACGCCCTGCCACTGCGGTGAGTCGGGATTGTTCATGTCGAACGACAGGGTGCGCGGAGACTGCCACCGATAGGTGACATTCACTCCGGCAGCATCGACGGCGACGTCCGAATCCGACGACGGCAGCGGCACTTCCGTGCCGTCGGGGGCCACGAGTGTGGGGATCAACCCGGGGACGTCAGCCGATCCGAGGACTGACACCGTGTCGATCGAGTTGTCGAGAACGAAGCGGTGCTTGCCTTCCTCGCAGACCGTCAGTGCGCAGACGCCTGTTTCGCGCGTCAGGGGCGCTTGCCCGGGAGTAGAAAATGCATCGAACGCGAACAGCAGGTCATCGATGTTGCCCGCAAGGTAGAAGTCACCGGGGCTCGGGCTGGCGATATTGCCGCACGCGGTGCCGCCCGTCGGTTCTCCGGTTGCAATGGATCGCATGACGTCGAAGTCGGCCGGCTGCGCGGTGCCTGCGGCAAGGCCGATACCGAAGAGCACGATGCCGGACGACCGTAGTTGATCGGCGACTCCACCGGCGCGGCAGATCGATTCGGTGGCCGCGCCGACTACTCGCGTCACATCATCAGCGGTATCGAGCGGAAGGTCGGGGGCGTAGGGCTTGCTGGTGTCTGCGCGCGGAGTGAAATCGATCTTGCCGTCCGAGAACCAGGCGACGGCCTGGCACGGATCGACGCCGTCAACGGGTTGGGTGTGGTCGGCGAGAGTTTGCCGAGCGCCGTCGAGCGCCAGCCAGTAGTCGGTGTCGATGCCGTTGTTGCGGTCGCGGAACCCCTCAACCGCGTTCTTGATCGACGGCAAAGAACCCGAGTCGAGAGCCGACCAATCGGATTCCACCGAATAGCTATCGGCGAAACCGGCCACCGCGACGTCGAGGTCGATGCCCGACGACTCCTTGTACTTGGTGAGCTGATCGAGCAAGTAGTTTGCCGAGGTGATGCGTGCACCGTCCGGGTCGGAGGCTTGCAAGCTCGACGACTCGTCGATCATCAGCAGGAGGTCGCCGCTGCGTTGTGCCGCGAGGCAGGCACCGAAGTCCGACACTGCGGCACCTCCCGGTGCTGCCGCGGCGGGTGGGGCGAGGACAACCGAGATCGCGGCGCATGCGCCCAGCAGGGTCGCCGAGAAGAGTGCGCCGGCTTTCGCTTTGTTCACAGTCGACCAATCCAGTCAGCGATGCGCAGCGCGCAGATGATGATCCCGACAGCCGCCATGATCAGGACGGCCCAATACGCGGGTTTGACCCACGTCGGTTCCGCATAAATCGGCCGTGCTCGGCGGTTGGTATCGAGCAGCGTGAACGCTGAGAGGACGCCGATGGCGATTGGCCCCGCCAACACCCATCCGACGACAGCGAGCGGTCCGGAACCACCGAGTACTGCTCCGATGATCAACCCGACCAGCGCCAGCGCCCCGGAGACAATCAGATAGATGATTGGTGGGCCCGCGACCGAGAGGGTGGATGCCTGCGGCGCACTGGACGACTGTGGGGGCGGCGGGGTCGACCCGGATCCCCTGTCGTTGCCGTAGCCGAACGGATCCGGTGATGAAGACAAGTGTGCAATCCCCTCAGAGTGACGTTTGCGTGCGGCTGACGACACAGTGCACATCATTCCCAGGGGAACACGCGTCTGCACTCGACATGTTACGGCTCAACAGTATTCGAGTACGTCGATGTCAGACGTTGATTCCGAAGTCACGAGCGATACCGGCGAGGCCGGATGCGTAGCCCTGACCGATGGCGCGGAACTTCCACTCGACGTTATGCCGATAGAGCTCTCCGAAGACCATGGCAGTCTCGGTGGATGCGTCTTCGCTGAGGTCGAAGCGGGCGAGCTCGCGGTTGTCGGACTTGTCGACCACGCGGATGAACGCATTGACGACCTGGCCGAAGTTCTGGTTCATTTCGTCGGCAGCGTGGATAGAGACAGGGAAGATGATCGACTCGATCTCGGGCGAGAGCGCTGACAAATCGATGTCGATGGACTCGTCATCGCCTTCGCCCTCACCGGTGCGGTTGTCTCCGGTGTGCTCTATGGCCCCGTCGGGCGAACGCAGGTTGTTGTAGAACACGAAGAACAGTTCGTTGAGCACTTTCTTGTTGCTGCCCAGCGCAATTGCACTCGCGTCGAGGTCGTAGTCACCGCCGCTGGTCGATCGGACATCCCATCCGAGGCCGATGGTCACAGCTGTCAGCTGCGGGGCCTGCTTGCTCAGCGAGACGTTGCCGCCCTTAGCCAGGGTCACACTCATGATTCGACTCCTTCGTCCATCCGAGACCGATCCATCCGGGGTCCTGCCACCTGAAAACTACAACTCTTTACTTTTAGCAGACCAAAGGGCCCGATTCGGGACGAACGCTGTTACGTCGTACGTTTGAATGAATATCAACTGATTGCGATGCCCACGATGAAAAGCAGGATCGCCAGCGGAATCCCCGCTGGAACCCAGTTCCGCTCGAAGAAGCCGTAGGCGGGAATCGATCCCGAAGCCTCTGCCCGCCGCCGCGCGGCACGATGCCGAATGCTGGTCAGCACAAGGACTGGCACCAGGGTGAGCGCAGCGACGACCATCAAGCCTGCGAGCTTTGGCCCAGAGGTGAATGCCCCGGCTATCGCGACTAGCCCGAAGAATGCGATAACGATCAACAGCGGAACCGACTTCCACAGCGGAACCAGCCGCTTCGGCTTCTGAGCCGCCACGCTGTCGGGACCGTGGAACAGTTCCGATGCAACCGGTTCATCGAACACCGGCTGTGATTGCGGGTAGTCGTTCCCAGGGGGCTCCATGAACTGGGTCCGAGGGACATCAGCGGGCGCGCTCGGCGCTTCCCACGGCTTCGAGAAGGGGTCATACACATCGACCGTTGGGGCGTCCGGCTCCCTGGCACCTGCGATCGCGTTTACCTGCCCCACCACGAAACCAACGTCGTCCGCTCGCAAAGTTCCGACATGTCGCGGTTCTTTACCCGGGGCGTGAACGGTGAGTGTCCGTCCCCCGAACTTCGTATGAGCGTCCGCTTGCCCGATCTCGGCAGAGGCAATCTCGACGAGCGGACCCTTCTTGCTCACGCTCGCGCCGAAGAACGCGATCACTCGTCGATCGGTCACTGCAATCGCGTCCGTTAGGGGCCGGAGGGTGCTGAACCGGGCCAACGCCCTGACTGATTCGCCGGGAGCAAGGTAGTCGCTCAGTGACGCTAGCCATTTGACCGCGTCCTTCTCCTTCATCGTGGGCCCGAGCGGTGGCAACATTGTCATCCTGTCGAATTGGAAGTGTATGAATGTTAATCGCCAAGGCCCATGAAAATGTTTCGATTCGCGGGAGTCTGTAACACCCCAGCCCGAGCGCACGACCCTGTGAGCGTGACCGCGGAACCTGCGGTACCCACCTGCGACCGTTATGAGAAACCGTGAAGCACCGAGCACCATCGACCTTGCGCATTGCTGTACGACGCTCTGCGGGAATAGCTTTCACTGCGGCATTACCAATTGTCGTTCTGGTGAGCGGGTGCTCGAGTGACGAAGCCGGCGGCACCGGCGACGCAGTGCGGGTCACCGTCCCGCCACTCCCCGACGTGAACACAACATCTCGGGCGGCGACAACAACACCTACTACAACCGCCGCCACCACCACGACAGCCGTCGCAACTACTCCGCCTGTTGTCACCACAAATCCCCCTGTGTACGTGCCACCCACGACCGAGTACACACCTGAACCGGTTTACACCCCGCCGGCTCCCGCCTATACCCCGCCCGCACCCGTCTACACCCCACCGCCGGTAGAGGTGCCTGAGTCGGTTGGCGGCGTGGTGCATCCAGGCTCATTCTGCGATGTTCCCGGTCTGCCTGGAGTTACCAAGAAAGGTACTGCGATGGTCTGCGGAACCGCGTCCGATGGTCGACTTCGGTGGAAGAGCAGCTGAGCCGCGTCGATTGACGCGGAGGCAGCGTCACGAGATAGTAATGTCCGATCACGACATTCTCGGGCGAAGGCAGAACAATCAGCTACACGGCGACAGCAACGCAAAACAGCACTCATGAGCCGTTCACGGTTACGTTCCGGCACCCAGCACGAGAGGATCCATCGACTGGTCTCCCCGGCCGTCGAATCCGTCGGTCGATCGGCACATCGGATGAGGATGCTGCTGACGTCTTTGTCAGCCAGCTCAACTCGCTGCTTCAGAAGCAGCGGTGGTGGGACTCGTCAGCTCGCTCCGAAGCAGAGAAGGCGTTCAGCCCCACCGTGGTCTCGGCGTTCTACGACAGCGCCGAACCTCGACGCCTCGATGCGTCGGTGGCACTTCGCGACGACCACCTCCCTTTGCCCACCATCGAAGACGACTACCGCCGCGTACTCATGATCGGAACCACGGGGGCCGGCAAGACCACAGTCATTCGTCAGATGCTGGGTACGGATCCGGACCGCGACCGATTTCCGTCGACATCGACCGCGAAAACGACCGTGGCTGACACCGAGATCATTGTCGCCGACGGGCCGTACAAGGCAGTCGTCACCTTCTTCTCCTCGGACGAGGTGACCGACCACCTCCTCGAAAATGGCGTCAGGGCAGCTTTATTGATCCGAAGCGGTGCCGCACCCGACGCGATTCGGTCTGCACTCCTGGATCACGAAAACCAGCGCTTTCGCTTCAGCTACGTCTTCGGCCGAAAGCAGAATGCAAAGGCGGCGGTTCCTGTAGCCGTAGAAACCAGTGAGTTCGATGAGTTCGATGAGTTCGACGAATTCGAGGAGTCCGACTCTTCGCCTGGTGTCAAGCCCGTGTTCGATGCAGAACCAACTCCCCTCGATGGCATCGACCTCGACTTCAGTTCGAGCCAAATCGATGCAGCGATCGAGGGCCTAAAGTTCCTGGTCTCGAGTCACGCTGCAATTAGCGATGACGGTGAAGCCGACGAGGAAGTCGACTCGTGGCTGCGTCAGCAAGAAATGTTTCACGGCATAGTGGACAGCCTCTTGGACGACATGGACAAGAGATTCCGTGTCCAGCACATCGGGACCCTGTCGCGCGACCACACGGGCTGGCCCGAGTCGTGGCATTTCGAGTCCGACGATCGCGCAACCTTCCTGAAAACGGTCAATCGATTCACATCCAACTACGCGCCATTGTTCGGCCATCTGCTGACACCACTGGTCGACGGCATCCGCGTATCCGGGCCGTTCCTACCGGATTGGGCGGACGGTGAGCTGCCCAAGATGGTGCTCATCGACGGTGAGGGACTCGGCCATACCTCCAAATCTTCAGCCGCGCTTCCGACTTCGGTTGCACACACGATTAACCACGTGGACGCCGTGGTATTGGTGGACAATGCTCAGCAACCGATGCAGGCGGCACCTACCGCCGCCATCCGATCCATCCTGACGTCCGGCAACATCGAGAAGTTGATTTTCTGCTTCACCCATTTCGAGGACGTGCAGGGAGACAACCTCACAAGTGCGAGTGACCGAGCACATCACGTCCTCGCGAGCGTGGACAATGTGATCAGCGCGATTCGCAAGGACTTCGGTCAGCGGCCGGAACAGTCGGTCCGCGAGAGACTTGGCGATAATCGCGTGTTCCTTGCGGGTATCGACCAGCAGCTGAAGCCTGGCAATCGAAATGGAAAATGGTCGATTTCGCAGTTCAAAAGACTACTCGAAATGATCGAGAGAAGTGCACCTGCACCCGAATCAGGTCTGGCAACACCGGTATACGAAAGGGCTTCACTCATCGAAGCTATCGAGACAGGAATCCGCCAGTTTCACTACCGCTGGGGTGGAATTCTGGGTATCGCCGAAGTCGAGGAAGTCCAGAAGCAGACCTGGCAAAAGATCAAAGCTCTTTCCAAACGCTTCGCCGAAGGCAGTGCAGATCAATACGAGACGCTGCGACCCAACGCTGAGCTTCGTGAAGCCTTGAAAGAAGAAATTTACAAGGCGCTAGAAAAACCGGCTCGATGGAACGGGCGTCCGCCGGAGACCGCAGAGGACCAAGCTGCGGTGATCGACCACTTTGCTAACAAGATTGCTCAAAGGTTGGTGGATCCGATCCAGAAGCGACTTTCCGAGCTCCCACGCTCGGACTGGCAGATCAGCTACAACTACAGCGGTACCGGATCTACAGTCTTGCGGGCCGCCCACATTTCCCACGACATTTTTGCTAAGAACGTCACTGCGCACCGGGAAGCACCAAACTCGGAATCAACCACCTTTCTGCAGGTCGTGGCTGCCACACTCGAAGCAGCGGCGGAAGAAACGGATGTCTCGCTTACCTAACAGACGAGACATCATCCGTCAGTCGTCAGACTCGATCGTCGTTCGCAGGTACGCGAGCGCAATGATCCAGAAAACTATCCAAAATCCAGCTGGAATATCGAAGATTGCTACCCCGATCAGATTCAGGATAGACAACACGACGAGGATGCCGACAATCCTCAGATTCAGGAGTCCTCGTTCGGTGGGCCGCTCGGTATGCTGTCGACTTTCGCGCGCTTTAAGTTGAGCGGCCTTTTGGGCAAGTCGTTTTGCATATTGTTCGTATATTTCGATCGCTGCAAAGTTCACAGGCTTGCTCTGCCATTTATGGTCGAACGTGAATAGCGCGATCCCGGCGTGACCTGCATACTCGAAGGCCGCTTCGGTGTAGCCACCACGGGCAAAAAAGATGAGGTCAATATCCTTCTCCATACCACGAGCCAGGAACAGATTCGTGAGATCAGCCCTTTCGGCAGCCGCCTGATGATCGCGGACCTGTGCCATAGTTTTTGGCGCGCGGACTATCACCCCATACGCACTCCGGTCGGTCGAGACACTGGCATGGTTATATCCCAGCTCACGCATCTCGCGCGCCATTTGATTTTCAGCCTTACCGTGAATCGCCACAGCTTATTCCTTTCGTTCGACTTAAACCGTTCGACTTAAACGAACAATTAAAGCCTGGAGAACAGTCGAGCCCGAACAGGACCTACAACGCACCGTGCGGGCAGAAGTAACTCGAGGTGAAAGCAGATGTTGCAGCGTCCAAGTAAATCGAAAAATACAAAACTAGACGATTAGCGCTGCTGCCAGATCCCCCGATTGATCTCGGTAAAGACGGCCGGCTTCGATGAGCGAATCCACCACCGAGCTCATCAGGACCTTCGATTCAGCGGACACCCGCTGACCACCGAACAGTTCGACAACGTGCGACATCAAATTCTTGTCATCGATGGTCACCGACTCCTGCACGATGCGACAGACCGCGATCGAGATCTCCTCTGTCGCAACGTGTATTAGCTTTCGAGCGTTTTGCCCGCGACCTGGGGTCCGAACGGTGTCAACTATGTGAGAGCCGCTCCGATAGAAGCCTCTTTCGTCGGCACCGTAGGGGCTTGCGCGGTTCATCGCGCGGTCGACTTCCGGTTTGATCGCCGCTCCCAGCCGCGCAATGCCCCAGGCGCTCCGGAAGCGCTCATACAGTACATCGGCGTGAACCGGAGACTCGATGCTGATGACATCCTCGAAGAACCGTTTGGCATCTCGCTTGCCTTCCGGGGTCCTCACATCCCCCGTATCGCCCTCAGGCTGGGAGAAGGCCACGTACTCCGTCGTCCAGTCGCGCGCTCCTGACGTTCTTACTTCGGTGTACTCGACGACCGGAACCGCAGCGCTCGGCGCGTCGCCCTCAGCCCCGGTGGACGCGATCCGGTCGGCACCGCTTATTGCGGCCTGAATGGCATGTCGAAGAACCGCCTCCTGGCCGGAGCGGTCACGCCACCAACTCAGACCCCACACTCGGTAGATCGACCAACCCAGGCTTCTGAGAACCTGATCGCGTAGCCGGTCGCGATCGCGCACAGTCTTGCCGGAGAAATACGCGGCACCGTCACATTCGATCCCTAGAACGTATGTGCCTGGCCGTAAGGGATGTCTGATGGCAATGTCGATTTTGTATCCAGCCACCCCAACCTGAGACACGACGTCGTACCCCCAGCTCCGAATCACAGAGGCGACCTGTTCCTCGAAGGGACTCTCGAACAGCTCGTCGGTATCGACTGCGTCGATCGCCAGTGATTTCGGACCGCGCTCAGCGAAGTCCAGGTAATTCTTCAGATGTCGAAGTGACGGGTTATTCGAATCCGGCAACTCCGACGCACGGAACGAGGCAACAACTTCGACACGTTTACGAGCTCGTGTGATGGCGACATTCAGGCGACGCCATCCCCCGGCACGATTCAGTGGTCCGAAGTTGGAATGCAGCTTGCCCTCCTCAGTGGGTCCATAACCCAGGCTGAAGATGATGATGTCTCGTTCGTCGCCCTGAACGTTCTCGAGTGACTTGACGAAAAAGCCGTCGAGACGGTCGTGTTCGCTGGTGATCCCGTACAGACTCGGGACAGTCGTAGACTGCCTGTCGATCTCGGCCAGAACGCAATCTGATTGCGCCGACGAGAATGTAACGACGCCGATCGAGTCGTTCGGATTGTGCTCCCTGAACCACGCCACACGCTCGGCCACCTTCGATGCCTCGACTGGATTGTCGCGAGTCGAGCCACGACGATAGATACCCCGAACGTATTGCAGCTCGACACCGAGGTCATGTGCGTCGAACACGGCACCGGGAAAGGTATTCAGGCTGCCGTCATAGAAGCTGTAGTTCGAGAAGCTGATGAGATCCTCGTGACGGCTGCGGTAGTGCCAGTTCAGCGGGAGCGACGTCAACCCGCCGGCGCCCTTGGCAAGGTCGAGCACTGAGTCGAACACGTCGGTCTCGTCATCTTCGTCCGCGTCGAGATCGTCAGCGGTCGAGCGGAAGAAGTCGGTGGGCGGTAGCTGCTTCTGGTCACCGGCCACGATCAATTGGTCACCGCGGTAGACACAGTTCACCGCATCGGACGGAAGAACCTGCGATGCTTCGTCGAAAATCACTACATCGAAACGGAGGTCCGGCGGTAGGAACTGCGAGACAGCCAGCGGGCTCATCATGAAGCACGGCTTGATCTGCTGGACAAGCGATCCTGTCTCTTCCAACAACTTTCGTACCGGCTTGTGACGGGTCTTCTTCTCCTTCTCGCGAGTAATGATGCCAGCAGCTCGGCTGTTGATGTTGATCGGAGCCCGCCGATTGCACTGTTCGATCACTCGCGCCCGCGCATTACTTACCAGTTCGGTATCGAGCGCCCTGAACGTCTCGACAGCTTGATTTCGGTCAAGAGCTCGGTAGTGCTTGAGCCTGCGGTCGTGTCGCGACCGCGAGTCGATCCATGCCTCCAGCGCCGCGTATTCCAGAATTTCGGCGACATCGGTCGGAGACCTTCTAGATTTCCGCAAGGCGGCAAGGACAGACGAATAGCCGGCCCGCTCGAACCACCGAATCTCGGTAGTTGCGTCGCACCACTCCTCCACCTCGCCAGCCGCTGATTCTTCGAACTCACGCAACATGGCACCGAACTCTTCCACTCCCGCGACAAGCTCACGCTCCAGTTCACTGCGGCGCTCGTTCGCGAACAAGCCGAGGAACTCCTCGCGGCCGGACTCGAATTCAGAAACGACATCATCGAAATCCGCGAAGGTGCTGCTCGACTCGTTGAACTTGGCCGCCACCTCGGGGGTTACCGAACCATGCAGGAGGTCCTGAAAGGCCTCGGCATGACAGAGCTTCATCTCGTAGTCGTCGAAGTCGCTATCCAGTCCGAGGGTAGGTACACCGAAGTAGCTCTGATCGAAGTCCGGCACGGAACGAAGTTCGTCGATCATGGTGGCGACGGCATCAGTTTCGAATAGCATTGTGAAGGCCACCGCGAGCGAGACTGACGAGCCTGCAACCTCGGAAACCTGCTGCACTACTGGCAGCAAGTTCCGGAGGGAGTCCAGGCTATTCGACGCCCATGCCAAAAGTTCTTCGAGACTCGAATTGGGGTCGGCTGCCTGAGCGGCGAGGACCGGTAACGACTTGGCCAGGGTATGCCAGTGCCGGATGGCATCCCGCGCTTGAGCAGCAACAACGAGCAAGCGAGGATCAGCAACGGCCCCCGCCGAAATCTGAGTTGCCAGGGTATCCGGATCGATATCGGCCCCGGCCAAGCGGACGGCCCGACGTGCGTTGTCCAACGCTGCTCTGGCTCGATCGAATTCGGTGGTTGGACCGTGATACTTCGATCCCAAGTTCGCACCGTGCTGGGTCTCCTTTTCGGCAACCTCACGTACTGATGTCTGCCAGCTCGCAGCTTCATCGAGACGGCCGAGCACGGACTTGTCAACGCGACCTGAAACCGTCACGGACTTGAGTGATCTCTTGTCTGCACGTGCGGTGGAGGACCATTTGAGAAGTCCGATGTGCACCTCCCGAAATCTCACGTTCAACGCGCTGAGGTCGAGATCAAGGGCGGCCGGAGTGAAAACGTCTTTCAAGGACTCTTGACGCCTGTTTGCTTGCTCCACAACCGATTCCAGAACATCAATGGACTCGCTGATCCTTTGGAGAATCGCGGCGTTCAACCAATTCTTCTCTGGCAGGTCGTTCGCTGCACCGATTTGAGCGAGGTCGGCGATCTCCGTCACGCGTCCTAGGCTCGGCGCTCCGAAGGGCAGCCCAAGCAGGGCGCACAGTTCAATGTGCGCCTCGCTGATTTCGGCGAGGGTCGATTTCAGCTCGACTAATTTTGCCACCGCTTGCTCGATTTGCCCTCCCGTCATTTGGGTATCGACCGTGCTGTTCGTGTGCGTCTGCAATGTTCTGAGTCCAGACTTATCGAGCTCACGCCATCGTGGTCCAGCGGACTCGGTCAGCTTGTTGACACGTTTGTTGATGTCGAGCACAAGTGTCCTCGCCGACCTCAGCCGACTCCGAACATCGGGCAGCTCATTCGACGCATACCAGTGCTCAGGAGTACCGATCCGGGAGTCGAGGAGCTCCAACAGCTTTACTCGCCGATTCACCCCATCCATCGAGTCCTCGAAGTCGATACCCGTGTCTTCATCGATGGTTTCTGCCCGCGACAGAACAGCATGCGCGCTAGCTGCCGCACGACCGGCAATGCGCCCGTACGCCCGCGCATCCTCACCGTTCAAGTCTTCGCGCAGCAAGTCTCGCCATAGATACTGGTCACCCTTTTCGACGACCCACCACAGCTTTCCAAGACGCTCTGCGTGTTGACGAAGTTCGTCGAGGGACTCAGCACTCAACTTCGTCCACCGCGCGTCCGGGGACAAGGACACCTCGACGCGTTCACCGAGTTCGATCAACCGGCCGACGACGCTGTAGACGCTTCGTCTCAATTTCGGGTCTACTTCGTTCATCGCAGCCGCGAACTCGCCCAGTTCACCACGCGTTCTTCCTAGCCGCGACGCATCCTGATCGCCGAAGCTGGATTGCACTTTGATTCTCTGATGCAAACTCTTACCAAGTTCCTCGGCCACGCCCTTCCGCGTAGCAGCATGGCTGTGGAGCTCGAAGAGAAAATGCTTGAGGTTGGCGTTGTCCAAGCGGTCGCGGACGACGTCCAGAGCGGCCGCCTTCTCACTGACGAACAGGACCGTCTTGTCAGCGGCGATAAGTTCAGCGATCATATTCGCGATCGTCTGACTCTTACCTGTTCCCGGCGGGCCGTCCATCACGAAGCTCCTGCCGCTGACCGCTGTCAGGACACAACGCCGTTGGGTGGAGTCCGCGTCGAGGATACTGAAAAGTTCCTCGGGAGGCTTCACTTCGTCGAGGGTTTCCAAGGCAAGTGGCGTAAACCCGTAGTTGCCCGCGGATGGGGCTTGTGGACCAAGGGAGAGCAACTGAACAATCGGGTGTCGAGCAACGACGTCTCGGTTCGAGGCAAGGTCTCGATACATCGCCTCCTTGTGAAAGGTGAAGTTGGACAACACCGCTCGCCGCTCAACAGACCATTCCTTCTTACCAGCGATGAGCCTGCCGACCTCGGATAGGAAGGTCTCTACTGCGACTACGTCCGGATCGATGTCAGGGAGTGTGACACCGAATTCGTCCAGCTTCAGCTTGAGAGCCGGATTGACGGCGATGTCGTCTTCGGTGCGCGAAATCGAGTACGGCTGGTCCGCGCCGGTCCGATGCACCCGGACGGGAATCATCAGTAGTGGACTTTCCACCACGGCATCATCAGCGGTGTCAGTCCACCGAAGCATCCACAGTCCCAGGTTCAGTGTCCACACACCGCTGTCGGCATAGGCCTGGTTGGACTGAGTGTCAATGCGACGCATCGAGGTCGC
Source organism: Rhodococcus sp. 05-2254-2 (assembly GCF_002259095.1). NCBI lineage: Bacteria > Bacillati > Actinomycetota > Actinomycetes > Mycobacteriales > Nocardiaceae > Rhodococcus > Rhodococcus sp. 05-2254-2. The sequence goes on from NZ_NOZJ01000022.1 coordinate 180,573, forward strand.
GAGGGTCTCCCGCGTCTTGTCTTTCACGAACACCGTCCGGCCGATCGTGCGCGACGCCCCCTCGGCGTCGCGTACTCGCACTGTCAGGGAACCAGTAGACAACTGCGACAAGAGTGTTTCAGGGCCTGGATCAGCGATCTCCAGCGATCCGACCTTGGTGTGCTTGAAATACACGAGGCGCTGTCGACGGTCCAGCGCCAAGAGGTTCTCCCGCCACGACGAGAGCTGGCGATCGAGTCTTCCGGCGAGCTCAGGCGTAAGCGAGCCTGCAGCGTTGTTCGATGAACCCATCTAGCGTGCTCCCTCACGATTCGGTCTGCCACGATCGTATCTGTACGTTTGCGGCTATCCTCGCCGTTCGCTACGTTTGTACTGGAAAAACAAGTGGTTCCGGTGCCCACTTCGGCCACTTCGAGTTAATGTTTCGCATCTGATTACGCTGCGCCGTCGTTCGTTCGACTAATCTTCTCGAGAGTCAACTGATAATCCGGAGCTTCGCGAGGCTCGATCTCTGAAGAATTTGAGTGAACGGCGGACCACAATTCATTCGCAAGTTTATTCCGCCGTTCATGAGTTACTTTGTTGCAGAGAATCAGGAATCACACTCACAGCGGCATGAGGGAAGCTCAGACCACACGTCGAGATCGAGGGTTCAAAGCCATTCTGCCCCTGCCGAATAGCCGATACGCGCTGCCACAACCTCCATCCATTCCCGGTCGCCTTTGCTTGCAGAATCATTCCTGCGCCGGGTTTGCAACCGAAGTCTCACGAAAGATCGCCCGGACGCGGTCGTCGAGCTGGTCGTCACTCAGCACCGAGAAGTCTATGAACGCCATCAGTCTGCGGAGTCGAGGTACCGAGTCGCGAAGGGCCTTGCGGCGACCGGTGGCTCCGTCGCTTTCGGTCGAGACCCGTGCGATGGCGCGGGCGAGTGGGGTGACACCAGCAATCGAGCGTCGTTCGGTGATCTGGTTCAAGTCGCTTTCCGACAGTTTTCGCAGTAGGGAGTAGTCCATTGCTCCATCTACGGATCGTCCGAATGTCATTGCCTGCCACCACAGTCGTGAGAACATGTGCCGTGTCAGGTCAGTCGCTATCCAACGTTCTATGTTCTCGTTGGGGAAGCGCCACTGGGTTATATCGGGCATCGCTACAACCGAGAGGAAGGTCCACACGCCTCGATTTGCAGCTTCGACCGAAGTGATCCGCATAGTCCGGTGAATACGCTCGGCCGCCACTCGATCGAAATTGATCAGGTCCGCCTTCGCTACCTCACCCGGGTAGCCGTGATCTTGCGCAATCGTACGAATAGCATCGACCAACCCTTGTACACCCGACTCGCTGACTCGCCTTCCTCCGCTAGCGGCATAAGTCATCTGAGGATGCTTCGCCCGCGCTGCACCAGCCATACTCTCTAGGTCTTCGTCGAGCTTGCGAAGCGCAACCACGCCCGATGCAAGACTGAGCCGAGGCCAGAGTTCTGTCACGAGAGGAGCCGTCCGAATCCAATCGAGCGTGCGCCCGCGACAAGAGAGCTACGCAAATCCATGGAGGAGCTCAGGACCGACTCAGCTGTCCATGCGGCAGGATCATCCAGGACGCGCAACGCGAGGCTACGAGCGGCGGCACCGAAGGATTCTTTGTCGCAATCTTCGAGTTCGTCCCAATGAGCCAACGACCACCGAACAATCTCCTGCACGAGATCTTCCTCCATCTCCTGGATCAGTGCGAGCTGTTCGTCCGTGTGGTTCTTTTCTTTCTGCACGGCCTTGACGAGCTTCGTGTCCAATGGGTTCAGCAATAGCAGCAACGCACCCATGGCAGGCTCATCAGGGCTGGGCGGCATCCGAAGGTGCCAACTGGCACCGTTATCGATGCCGAATGCCTCGAAGTCGACCACTTCCGTCGGAAACATGGCTTCGGTTCCAGTCAGCCTCAGCGATTGCTCATCGCTCCACAGGATGCTTCCCGCGTGCCGGGCCTCGCCAGGAAGCGGGCTCAACCTGTCGCGCTCCAGCACCAATCGCCGAGTCAACGAAATAGTGGCACCCGCAAATTGCGGATCAATTTCGATGATTACCTCGAAGTAGTTCTCTGACAACGACACACGCACCGAAGGCCCGACCAGATACGTGTCCAACGCTCGCCACCCGAAGTGGAAAGCCAAGGGCGACCCATCGTCGAGCATCGACTGCGCACGTACGACTGCTGGATCAACCTCGATCGTGCAGCGCAAGCGAAGCTCGGAACGGTAGTCCCAGTTCTCGATGGCGTCGCCCAACGGCTCCCATTCACCGTCGACCGATCGGAACCACGTTGAAGGCTGCACGGTATCCACGGCTGGAACCAAGTACGGACGAACATCGCTGACTGCCATCAGCCCTCGTCCTCGACAGTCAACGCAATGCGCACTACAGCGTCTTTAGGAGGCCTGATGGAGACCGTCCATTTCCGGCTGTCCTCCCGAGCGACAGAAATGCTGCGACCTACCCGCTGCTCTCCGTTGGCAGCGTCGGCCCACCCCAAGACCACTGGAGGCTCCAGTGTCCCCGGTTGCTCCGTTCCTCCCTCGATGACTACGAGCGGCTCCGCGGTTACCGTTTTCGAGGTCGGCCACAGTGGTAGTTCGATTGTGGCAGTTACCAGAGCCTCACCGTTCACCACCACGAGAGCAGGCCCGTCCACGATTTTTGGCTTGGCCGCTGAACGCCCACCAGAACGACCGGACCGACGGCTCCCACTCCCCTCAGATAAGCCGGCTCCATCGGCCGACGCCCCTGCAACCAAGCCAGATAGCCGTCCAGCTAGAGGAGCCAACGCTGCTTCATGGTGCAACTCCGGGTCGATATCCGGAACAGATGGCTTGAGGTTGCTCTTCAGGAAGCGTGCTCCCAGCCGAACAACACCAAGTGCGGCTCCGTGGAGCCCACTTGTCACCCAATCGTCGTGCGTGGGTGGCTCCGCGTCCGAGAAGTAGCTGTCGGCATCGACGCCGGCTTTGAAGACTGCGCCGTACTGAACTGCCTCATTCGGGTGTGGTTCGCCTGCAACATAATCGACTACAAGATCAGCTTGACGCATTCGCGCACAATGATGTGCGGACCCGCTGAATGGCGCAGCAAGGGACATCAGGTAGCTCTTCGTGATCGGTGCCATCGACTCCACCATTGCAAACCGACCGATTTCTTGCGGCTTGGCTTTCCGAACTGGCACATCATACTCGCCGGCACGCGAAAGCTTTCGGTAGGCATCCACGAAGGGCTTCAGTTCGATAGTCCGCGCCGGATCTGGAATGTCTACCGGAAAGCCCTCGAATTTGACCGAGCACCTCAGCCGGTTGTTGTCCCCGTCTATCATCCGAGGCCACAGATTCCACAACATAGTCGAAGCGATGTAGTCAGCCGCGCCCTCCGGTGTGCGTGGCTCTTCGTTGTCGCCGTTGCGAACTGCGCCAAGGTCGACGTCGACGATAGCGACGGTGGTCCCCGTCTGACCGGGCGCAAAAGACGGCAAACCAAGCGACGACGCCATTCTTTCGGCCTCATCGCCGATGAGGGCCTGCGCGATCTCGCCTTCCTGCACGCCGAGCCAGTGTCGCCCGGTGTACCGCACGCCGTCGTGCTGAAATCCATCCCCCATCGCCGCACCGATGAGTCGACGTTGTGGCTTTCCACGGAAGACGCACTGGCTATCCGCCACAATCACATGACAGCGGCTGACGTTGTACAGAATTCCCTTGCCGAAGCCGTATGAACCTCCCCCGAGATCGACACCTTTGCGTTCACCGACATTTCGGATGAATTTGACGAAATCCGCTCTTTCCCCATCGAGCGGGGGCTCGTCAGCACGCAGGGGCCCTCCGAGCCCAGTTGTACCTCGGTCGGAGATGATGAGGATTGTTGCTTCACGGTCCAATGCCTCCTTCAGCCCCAGACCGCCGCCGTCGGGTCCGGGAAGCAAGAACCCTCGCCACCCAGCCAGTCTTTTACCAGTCAGTTTACGGATTTGGACCTTGAACTCGACATCATGACCAGGAAGTGCTGCGTCACAACTATTTTGAGCCGCTTCACGGATGAGGACCGTCAATGGATCAAGTTTGGGCTTGCCCAGCTGACGACGAATTCCCTCCGAGGCAGTCGAACCTTCGGCGGCAACGCGCTGCGACCACCACGCCGGCTGCTCTACCGCAGCAGTCAGGCTCAACTGGACTCCGAACCGACCAGCTCGTTGAGCTCGTCATCGTTCGTTTCGATATCAGCCTCGCTCAAGTCCACACTGACGTATGTCTGCGACACCTGGCTGGTTTGGACGGCGGAGCCTGGAAAGACCAATGCTATCCCGATCACGTCGTCAACAGCATCCAACGCTTTTCTGGACTCGGAGTTAACCGCTTCGGGTTCGGACAACGGATCAATTGGGTAGACAAGCAGGAGACCCATTCGTCTAACTTTCGGATCTTTATCCCGATCGTCCATCAGCGTGTTCTCGCCACGTTTACGGGCTTCGGCGGGAGCCATGAAGTCCACAACCCGGTGATCTTTCGACATTAGTGTCTTGATATCGGCTCGCTCATCGCCGTCGTTCTTGAGCTGGGAACGAACGATCCGACCGAAATCGATCCCGCCTAACCGGACGGTGCCTCTCTCCGCACCAGACTTAGCAGCCATCACGGCCAGGTTCCATCTTTCGAGACTTCCCTGCCGCTGCTGTTTGATCACGTACTTCCTGATCAGTTCATGGTCTATATCGGGCGAGTCGGTGTGAGCTTTGTAGTCGCTGAGAAAAGTGAGTACGTCATCGGCCTCGACGTCGCGGAACAGTACTGTTCCCGAGTCCAGCACTTCCGCTTCTGATCCTTTGGTGCGCACACGTGACACGAGGCCGTCGGCAGCATCCTTGTTGTGCGACAGCCATTCATGGTCCCGCGCTTTGAAATAACGAGTTTGGACCCTGCGGCCACCGTACGAGGCATACGCAGGAATCGCCGCTCCCATCTTGGCGGTGATGCGAAGCGTCGGATGGGTACGAATCCGAACGCCGAACTCCGTCGGAGTGAGATCTTCGGACTCGTACCGTTCGATGTCCAGCCGAATCTCACGTTCTACCGTCGCGAGATGGCGGAACCACCGGCGCAGCTCGTCAGTCATCCAAATCCGGGGCAGATCCTCATAACCCGGTCGGAAGCCGAACCAGCGAGCCATCTGCAGAAGGGTGTCGTACGCTCCCGCCGCGCGGACGAAGTAACTTACGATCAGCCCTTCGAGGGTCAACCCACGACTCAGAGTATTACCGCCAACCGCGATTGCCACTTGACCCTCGACCGAGTAGTCCAAGCGATCATCGCTGCGGAAGTTGTCGATGATGACGCGGCAGTCGGTCAATACTTGCGCGAGCTCCGCGGTGACCTCATCGAAACTGAGTGCAATCAAGCCGAATTCGTCTGACAGTACCTTCGCAGACTCTGCATTCCACAGCGCCCGGAGACGGGTCTGAGTACCCTCCTCGCCTGACGCCCATGCTCGCGCAAGGGCGGATACATACGCATTGAGCGGACCTTTGAACTGATTGTGCACGTCCGTCTTCATCGACGTGTGTATCAGCATCGTCGAATGTCCGGCGTCACCGCGAGCGCGGCGCGCTGCTGTGGATAAGACGAACCAATCGAGCGCGGCCGCAAGCGACGGCGGAATCGAAGGGATGAAATTTGCTGCTGCGGTCTTCCCCAGCGGACGTACGTCATCGACGTCGCCATCGGGGATGATCCGCAACATGTTGGAGCCGTCGAGATCCTTCCCGTCCGCTTCATCACCTTCGACCACATCTCGGCCGAATATCCGCTCGGTACCGAAGTATCCCTTCGGCTCCGGGAGATTCAAGATGAAGTCTTTCGGATACAGGTCACCGCCTGCGGGATCTATCAGAATGTTGGCGAATGGCGTTGCGGTGTAACCGATGTACGTGCTCTTAGGTAGCTTGGCGATGATGCCCCGGATCAGCGGGTTGATCGACTTGGTTTCCACACTGGCCTGATCTGCTTCATCGTCGATGATCAACGTCGGCACATCGACCAGGGCTCGTTGTTTGACCGCTGGCTCCAACCACTTGTCCAAACGCTTGAGCACAGCCGCGTTCTTCTTGACTACGGCAAGGATGACCCCACTGTCGTCGACGTGTAGCAATGCCGTCGACTTGATTGCCGGGGCACGAAAATCGTCGTCCGCGTTTGTCAGAAGCTTCCACTTCGTTGGGGTGAGCTGCTGGAGCTGCTCATCGAGGCGCTCTTGTGTCTGCTTGCGTAGCCCATTGTGAATACCGGACAGCACGATCACGAACTTGTAGCCGACGTCCGCGGCTTTCGCGATGACGGCGGTAAAATTGGTGGTCTTCCCGGACTGTACGTAACCGACAACGAGTCCCTTTGCATCCCAGGACGACTCATTCGGCCGAGGGGTGTAGGCGATGACCTTGTTCGACGAGCCGTTCAGCGAGTCAACCCGGTCTTTGGGCCACGACAAGTCGACGCTGATATATTTGCGGAGCGCCGGCCAGTAGACGTCTGCACTGTCGTTCGGTCCTGCGTACCACGGGTCACGGGGTCCATGAATGATCGGCGGGCCGCCATTCAGGACACCCTCCATGTTCCGCCGATACTCCCCGACGAAGGCATCCAACTCCTCTGCGGACACCCTGCCCTTGAAGCTCTTGATGGCCGACTCCAACGATGTCTTCCTCGCCCAGCCTGCAAATACGGCGTAGAACTCGTCCATCAACTCCGTGCCTCCGTCTCGCTTGGTACGACAGAACGCTATCGCAGTAAGTGTTGAGTTCGGGTCAGAAACGATCCGGGCGGTCTGGTGTCTTCGAGCCACAAAGCTGTGGCCAAGGGTGAGGACGCGATCCTCGATCTGCCGGCTATCATTCCTGCATGGGTCCCGCCGAAGGTCAGTCGACGACGAGATACAAGGTAATCGACTTGTTCGCGGGGCCCGGCGGACTCGATGTGGGTGCACACTGGCTCGGAATGACTACTACCGGGATCGAGATCGACCCCGACGCGTGCGCCACTCGCGCTAAGGCCGCACTGACCACAGAGCAGGCCGATGTGCGCCACTATGGGCCTGACCGCTTCCCTGAAGCGAACGTGCTGACCGGCGGACCGCCTTGCCAGACGTACACACTGGCGGGTAAGGGTAGTGGCAGACAAGCCCTGGATAAGGTGGTCTCCATCGCCGAAGCGATGGCCGAAGAAGTCGACGCGGCCCGGAGTCTTCACAAGTTCGAGGACGAGCGGACTGGGTTGGTGCTCGAGCCGCTTCGTTGGGCTCTGGAGGCACTCAAAGCGCAGAAACCGTACGAAGCGATTGTCCTGGAGCAGGTGCCAGCGGTACTTCCCATCTGGGAAGCGATCGGCGATGTCTTGCGTAGCCACGGATACGGTGTCGATTACGCCGTTCTGCGTACCGAGCAGTTCGGCGTGCCGCAAACCCGACGACGCGCCATCCTGGTAGCACGATGGCAAGATGACGTTTCACTGCCCAGACCGACTCACGAACCCTTTCGAAAAGGGGCAGCCGTCCCTACTGGGACTGCCCTTCTGCCCTGGGTCCCCATGCAGTCGGCACTACGAAAAGGCTCCCCGTTCACCGTGGTCTCCAACTATGGCAGCGGCGGTGATCCGCGCAAACGCGGCGAACGCTCATCCGCAGAGCCCGCAGCCACTGTGACGGGCAAGGCCACCCGGAACAAGATTCGGATGCGCAACGGCAATGTCAGTGGCATGACTCCCGTCGAAGCAGGGCTATTGCAAACGTTTCCTGCCGACTACCCGTGGTCAGGCCGCGACATTTCACAGCAGATCGGTAACGCAATCCCGCCGCGATTGGCTGCACACGTCTTGGCTTCCGCGCTGAAGCTGCCAGTGTCGGCCTCGGCGCTCGACCTCGCGGTGACGCTGCCGTGGTCCAAGTCGAGGGTTGGCGTCAATAGGCTGGTAGAGGTTTCTGCGTAGAATACCTCGGACTTCCAGAACATCGGACAGCCACGCACCTCGCACGGATTCTCTTGAAGCAGATTGCACAGCTGCCAGCCCACAGTAAGGCCCTGTTCTTCAATCGGTAGCTCGCACCGGTCGCCGCGGATTCTAGAGCCTCTGCGAAGCTCGACTTGCCCGATCCGTTGCGGCCACTGACGATCGTGATCCCCGGCGCGGGGTGTAGCTGCAGCGCTGCTTTGGGCCCGATGCCGCGGAATCCCGCGGCAGTGATCGAGGTCAAAAACGCACCGACCGGCTCTTCGAGGAGCTAACTCCCCGACGGCTCCGGAACGTGCGGGGTCGAGATGCCGTCCAGAAGCTCCTGTAGTGCTGTCGGCCCTTCGAGCGCTGCCAGTACGTAGTACTTGGCCTCGTCGGACAGGTCATTGTCCGCGTCGATGGCGTCGATCACCACGTCGACGAGTGGCCTGTCGACAGCATTGTCGGCAACGGTCACCGGCACTCCCCTGTTCGTTCTGATGGCTAACCAGAACCCACAGTTCCATACGGGACCGACAGTCCGCAGGGACATGAAGCATTCGAGGGCGCGCGGAAGGTGCGAACGTGGCAGTCAGGTTCAGGCCCCCGAACCGCAGTCGACGGGCACGATCGCCCCGGTTACCGCGGAAGCCCTGTCACTCAGCAGCCACGCGGCGGCCTCGGCAACTTCGCGAGCCTCGGCCATCCGCCCCATCGGTGACGCAGCGCTACTGGCCGCGATGACACCGGGTGTCTTTGCCTCCCATTCGTCCATCATTTCTGTTGCAGTGCCTCCGGGCATCAGACCGTTGACACGGATACCCTCCGGGGCCCAGGTGACGGCTGCGGTTTCGGTGATGCTGTTGAGCGCCCGCTTCATTGCCCCGTACGCCGGTAGCGGCGGAACGGCACGGCGGCTGCCGATACTCGAGGTGTTGACGATGGCACCGCCGCCACTCCGACGCATCAGGGCGGCTTCGGCATTCATCGCGGTCCAGTGGGCGCGGAAGTTGACGGTGAATTGCTCGTCGAGGTCGTCGTCGCTGGTGGTGTCGAGGGAGCCGATCTGCCGCTGGTTGACGCCACCGTTGTTGAACGCTCCGTCGAGTCGTCCGTGCAGCTGCTCGACGCGGGTGACCGCGGCGCGGATGCTGTCAGCGTCGATGAGGTCCATGGCTACGGCGTCGGCGGTGCCGCCGGCCGCTCGGATCGTCGTGACGAGCTGGTCGAGCGCGTCGACGTTGCGGGCGGCGAGCACAACAGCCGCTCCCTCAGCGGAAAAGAGGTGAGCCGCAGCAGCACCGATTCCTCGACTTGCGCCGGTGATGAAAACGACTTTGCCGGACAGGAGGCCGGCTGTACGCGAGGCTGTTTCGTTGGTCATGGTGCAAGCATCGATGCTCCTCGGCACCGGAGACAGGCACAAGTGGTACCAGGATCCGACGCTCTACCTGCGGCACAATCGAACTCATGGACAAGCAGGAACTCGGGGCGTTTCTCCGCAGCCGCCGCGAAAAGCTCCAACCACAAGATGTGGGTCTTCCGTCCGGCCCTCGTCGCCGAACCCCGGGTCTTCGCCGTGAAGAAGTTGCCGTGCTCGCGCACATTTCGACGGAGTACTACGTGCGCCTCGAACAAGGCCGCGCACCACGCCCGTCGGCAGAGGTGCTGGCGGGGATCGCGGCTGCCCTGTGCCTCGACGACACCGAGTCCGACCATCTGCACGCGCTGGCGGGCACCGCCCCCGCGAGATCCGGTTTGCACCGGCGCGATGTTCGGCCCAGCATTCTCACGCTCCTGGAGCGACTACCTCAGACCGCCGGCATCGTGATGTCCGCCGCGTTCGAGGTTCTCGCCTGGAACGATCTGGCCGTATCGCTCATGGAAGACTTCGGCAGCCTGACCCCTCGTGACCGCAACCTTGCCCGTAAAGCTTTCCTCGGCACCGAGCAGCCGAGCGAGCGGCTCTACGGTATCTCCGACGACGTCCACTTTCGCCGCAGTGCGGTCAACGAACTCCGCACCGCCCTCACCCGCTATCCCACGGACGAGATTGTGTCCGAGCTCGTCGCCGAACTCCGGGATGGCAGTCCCGAGTTCGCTCGGCTGTGGGAACGACACGATGTGGCAGTCTCCCCCGCGCTGCGAAAGACGTTTCGGAACACAGCCGTTGGCGAGATCACGGTAGACTGCGATTCACTGAAACTCGTCGAAGTCGACCAGCACCTGATCCTGTATACCGCTGCCCTCGGCAGCCCCGATGCCGACAAATTGGCCCTACTGGCAATGCTCGGACACGAGAAATCTGATCAGCACGACAGCCCAGCCGGAACTCGCTCGGAGTGACAGCAGCCCTCGATCTGTCGGTACCCGATGCTTCGATGGCGGTATGTCACAACGCGACGAGGGGTTCTCGCCACCGGAGGCCTGTGTGCAGTGGTGTCGGCACCGCACCTACGACCTGCATGTCCTCGACGACGGTGTCTTGGTGGACCTGGATTGGTGGAACGGCCACCTCGACCGGGCAGGCCACGAACTTCGACTGCGCGGGCGTAATCTCGACGGCGAAGTCGTCGAGTACGGCAATGCCACAATCCAACGCAACGATCTTCGAATCGGCACCGATCTAGCTGTAGGCGAGCATGATTCACTCGGTCTGCTGTTTCTGTGCGCCGCCTGGCAGGGTAGTCACAAACATCGCCGAGCGGCGCGGAGATTCCCCGACGTCATGAATCCACATCTCACGCACCCTGACGAGAACCCCGTCGCCAAGACCCTCGCGGTGCTCGACTACTGCGTCCGAAACCGCGAGGTGCCCGAGCATCCGACTGAAACTCGCTCGGGATGGCCGGACGCTCCGGGCGTCGGTGTCTCACTGATGGCCACATTTCTGTGGGCGGTGAACGCCTCGGTCTATGGCGGCCCGGCCCAACTGATCGACCAATACGGAGTCTCGACCCTCATCCACGAAGGTTGGCTTGAAGACCCATCCGTCACCGGATTCACGCGTCGCCGCTACGACCGCTACATCGACCTCATCACGAGCTGGGCCAACGAGATCGACACCCGTCCCGAACTCGTCGAGATGTGGCTCGTGCAGCGCTGGAGCGCCCGACTCGACGACGCACGATTCGGCAGCTACAACGCACCCACCTTGTTCTGAACGACCGAAGTCCGATGGAGGGGTTGCCGCGCTGCACTTTCAGTTCTACGATTATCCGTAATTACGGAATAACGGATGGGAGACCTCGATGCGACGCTCAGCCTGGATCTCGACCACCTGCGCAGCCGTGCTGTTGGTGGGCGGATGTGCCACCGACACCGACGCCACTGCAATGGCCACGACTACCCCGACGCCGGAGAACTGCGCTCCTGCCACTTCCACCGACCTCGCTACCGAGGACGGGTGGATCGGACTGATCGATCAGGCTCCCGACACCGTCAGCCTCGTCATCGACGACGGCCGCGGCCGAACCGTCGAACATCGAGCCGATCAAGAGCAGGTACTCGCATCGGCGATCAAGGTGGTGCATCTCGCCGCCTACGCTCAGGCAGTCGCGAACGGCACCATCGACCCCAACGAGCAAGTGGCCCTCTCGGATTGGGAGCGCTGGTACGTGCCCGGTACCGACGCCAATGCTCATCCGAATGCCCTGACCCGGTTGGGCATTGCGAACGCCGGCACCAACGCAACCGATCCCGACGCCACGGTCCGAATCGACGACATGGTTTCGGCCATGATCCAGGAGAGCGACAACTCGGTTCCCGACTACCTCCGATACCGACTCGGCGATCAAGCACTCGTCGACGCCGCAGCCGCCGGAGGATGGGAGAACTTCGAGGCACCAAGCATGGTGGCCGACATGCTCTCGGTCTTCGATCCCGAACTTGCCGATGCAGATACCTGGGAGACCGCTCAGAAGTGGGCATTCGACCCGCAGTTCCGAGCCCAGGCCGAGGCGTCCGTGCAAGTGCCGACCTACGAGGACCAGGTATCCAGGGTCGAGAGCAGTTTCCGCGGCGGTTCGGCCGAAGAATTGAGCGGAATGTATCGCGCCTTCACGGACGGGACCTACGGCGCGGCATCCGACACCATTCTGCGTCAACTGGAATGGCAACCTGCCGGCGACAGCGTTCGCGGTATCGGCTTCAAAGGTGGCAGCCTCCCCGGTGTGCTGACCCAGGGATTCGAGTTGCGCCGCAACGACGGAACCGTCGCCACGGCAGTGTGGCTGATCGGTGGCCTCCCCGCGGACAGATTCGATCAGGCCATGACCCAGTTCGGCGTACAGCAGCAACTCATCGTCGAGGCGATGCTCTCGCCCGAGGTTCTCGACCGGATAGCCTGCGTGGTGTGAGCGCAGAGTTCGAATCGAGACTGGCAGAGCTGGAAGCCCGCGTCGCCGAGTTGGAACGACGCGACGCTCCCGAACAGCTTAATGCCGCCCCGTCGACCGGCGGCTTGGTCGCCTATCAAGGCGACGTCCATCTGCACGGCACCGTCCGCTGGGACATCGGCTACTCCCCCGACGCCATCGTGGAACTACCGGTTCCCTCCGCATCGGAAGTGCTTGCCGCTCTGGGACATCCGGTGCGACTGCAGATCGTGCGAACGCTGCTGCGAGGACCGGCGAACGCGGCGGATCTCCTCGCAGCCGTGGGACTCGGCTCGTCCGGCCAGATCTATCACCACCTCAAGACGCTGAGTTCGGCGAACATCGTGGAGCAGCACGGTCGCGGCGACTATCGAATTGCCGCCAAACGAGTTGTGCCGCTCTTGGTTTCGATGCTCGCCGCCGCGGATATCGCAGGCGATCTGGGTACCTGACCGCCTACAACACCGCATGTCAGGGTACGAACAACACACCCAAGCCGGGGATGAGAGCGTTCGACGCATCGGGATTCTCTCGGTCGTGGGTCACCGTCACGAATACCGGACCCGCGCCCGTCCGAGCCGTCACCTCGGTCGGCAGGCGGTAGGCCTGCGGACCACCCTGATTGGCCGGCTGAGTCCGATCGATCTCGTCGTTCCAGTGCCGCAAGCCGGCGGAGCCCGCCTCACCGGTGGATAGGTTGCGCCAGTTGACCGTCAGGTGCCGGTAAGCGAACTGGTAGTAGTACGGCCGGATGTCGGTGGCCGAGAAGCGCACCTCACCCGGCTTCTCGCCGACCACCAAGCGAATCGGAATGGTCTGAACAAGTCCGCCGGGAACGCCCGCAGGGACAAATTCCGGCCCGGTCACGACAGGCACCTGCATTACCGACTCTTGCGGCGCAGCGGTTGCAGTTCCGGCACCCATGCCGAAGACCAGGGGGGCGGTCAGCGCCAGGGCGGCGACACCGCCTCGGATCGATTTCCGCATCGAGTTTCCTTTCGGTTGGACGATCAAGGTACGTAGATCAGGCCTTTGCCCGGGATCAGCGTGTCGGCGTAGGGATCGCCGTAGTGGTAGTCGCGGTAGTGGGTCACGGTGATCTCGACCCAGCCACTTCCGGTGGGCAGAGCTACTTCCCGCGGGTACTGCTCACCGTGCAGCGGCGGCAGGTCGTTGGGCGGGCCCGGGTTGGGGTTGTCCTGCCAGTGCCGCAGTCCCGCGCTTCCACGGAAGCCGATGTCCCAGTTTCGCCAGCTCACACCGAGACTTCGGTACGGGTACTGGTCTGCGTACGGTGCGATATTCGCCGCGGACAGCAGCAGAACACCCGGCTCGGTACCGACCGTCGCCTTCATCGGAATGGTCTGGAACAACCCACCGGGCACGGCACCGGGTGCGATCTGGAAACCGGTGACCACCGGAATCTGGAGCAGCGTGGTCTGCGGCGCTGCCACGGCCGTTCCCTCGCCGATGCCCAGTGCCAGGGGGATCGTCAGTGCGATCGATACGACCCCTCGCCGCAATGTTTTTCGCATACAGCACGCCTTTCGCTCATGTCGCACAACGAGATACCGGATCGCACGTGACACCGGACCAAGAGCCCCAGGTTGAACCTGAAACATCAAGTGGTTCTTGAGTCTTTACCCGACCCACCCTCGCAGCCACAGCGACAAAAGGACCGCTCGGATACCGATTCGTGACTGGGTCGTGACACGAAAGACGTTAACAGACCACTTGGCCCGTTCGATTCAATGATCAGAGGTGATGCACTCCGCAGCCACCGGTGAGGACCATCGAATGAGGCAAGTCCGCACAATCGTGGCCACAGGCGCGCTGATCGCCGTTACCGCTCTCGCATCCACCTCCTGCGGCTCCGACGAGCCGGTGAGCGACCCACCCGCACCGGTCACCAGCGCAGCGGCTGCTCCGTCGGCAAACGGGTACTCCGACTCCGACGATGGTGGCGGCTCAGGCGGAATCGGACAGGCTCCCGACATAGTCACCCCAGTACAAGCAATTCCCACCGCCGCGAGCGCACCAGCCGTACCGCCCGCCCCGAACCGCGACGATGTCAACGTCGATGCACGGGACTTCGAGCAAGCCGGAGGGCAGTATTTCTTCCAGTCCCCCAGCGGGAACGTGTTCTGCGGATTCAACTCCTCCAATGTGCCCGGGACGATCGTGGGCTGCCAGGTCCGCTACTCGGTGCCGGGCAACACCGGCCGTGAGTGCCTCAACACCGAGAACAACACCTACGGGGTGAAGATCAACCAAGACGGCACCGTCGAACAGATCTGCACCAATCAGGGCATCTTCGTCGGCGGACCTGAACGCCCTCGAGTCTTGGAATACGGCCAGGTCATCGGCGTGACGGGCACTTTCTGCAGCTCCACCGAGGCCGGCATCACCTGCTACGACGGCGACCGAGGCTTCATGATCTCGCGCGACGTCAACCTCGCATTCTGATGAAGGAGTTCACGATGATCCGCAGATTCGCGCTCGCCGCCGTGCTGGCGACGGCTGTACTGACGGCGTGCGGAAATCAGGATGCACCCGCCGCCGCTCCCGCTCCCCCGACCAGCGTTGCCGCGCAGATACCCGCGCCTCCGCAGGTGACCATCGCCGCGCCGACCGACTCCAACGATGGCAACGCGGAAGGTGCGACACGAGCACCACAGGCGACCGAATCGAACCCGACCGCTGCCGATCCCGCGAACAACACCGCACCCATCACCCCCGTCGACCCTGCCCTATACAGCGCGTACGGCAATCAGGTGGGCTGGAAGTCGCCGTCGGGCAACATCTATTGCAAGATCGGCGACAGTGAATTCTCGTCCGGCTGCCAGGCAGCGGATGCTCCGATACCCGACGGCGCGAACTGCGTCACCCCGTCGTTCACCATCGACCAACTCGGCAAGGGCTTCTACATGACTCCGGGGAAGGTGACGCCGACATGCTTCAACCAAGGCGAATTCGGAGTCGAGAACGCACAACCGTTGGAATACAACACATCCATCACGTTCAACGGGTTCACGTGTTTCTCTCGTGTCGAAGCGATGATCTGCGACGCGGGCGGCGGACACGGATTCGTGCTGTCGATGCAGCAAGCCACGTCGAACTGATTGCGCTGAGCGAGCCCTACCCTGACGGGCCTCGTCGTAGCCCGGTAGTCGATCTACCCGACCGCGGTGCCCTCGAGTTCGACCAGCAAACTGGGAATCGCGAGCCGGGTGACCCCGAGCAGGGTGCTGGTGGGCTTCACGCCCGCCGCACCCAGTCGCGCTGCCAAGTCTCCGTAGTGCGGCAGCAACGCGTCGACATCGGTGGTGTACACGTTGAGCCGAACGAGGTTCGCCAAGGACATATTCGCCTCGGCGAGAACGGCTTCCATGTTGTCGAGACACAGAGACAACTGCGCGCCCATGTCGTCGGGGTGCTGAGGTGAGCCGTCATCGCCCGTCGCTGTTTGGCCGGAGAGATAGAGCGTCCGGGCCTGCCCCGAGACGATCTCCCCCTGGTTGAATCCCATGTCCACCGACCACTGCACCGGGTTGACTGCCGTTCGTTCCATCGACGCGCACTCCATTCGATCGTTCGGGTGTGTGTGCACCGTCGAGCCTTGCATGGATTTCGGACATCTTCGGCGGTATGGGTCCAAACAATCACGGGTACCAACAGCTTTCAGGGGACATCCCGCTGATCAGCGGGCGTCCTCCCGCCTGCCCTCGGTCACGAAGTCCTTCAGATCGGCCCGCCGCGTCATCTCCCAGTAGTCGACAATGCGCCATGGCAAAGTCGAAACCACGCGTCCGGCGTCGTTGCGGTACCAGTTGTCCATGCCGCCGTGCGACCAGATCATCTTCGCGTGAGCCTCATCGTGTTTGCGGACATACTCCGCCTCCACATCGGCCTTGCATTCGATGGCCCCGATTCGTTTGTCCACCATGTCGATCAGCACATCGACGATGTACCGCACCTGGCATTCGGCAATGGTGATGTAGCTACCCCCGTGGCCCAACACCGTCCCTGGACCGCAGGTGATGAAGAAGTTCGGGAAGTCGGGAACGGTGATGCCGAGATACGCGTGCGCGTCCTCCGGGCCCCAGATATCGCGGATGGACTCCCCCGATCGTCCGCGCACATCGATCGGCGTCAGCAGCTTGTGCGTCTCGAAGCCCGTCGCGAGAATCACCACATCGACCTCGGTCTCCGAACCATCGCGTGCCACAACCGAGTTGGCGGTGATGGACGCGACGGCGTCGGCGATGAGGGTGACGTTGTCGCGCTTGAGCGCGGCGTACCAGCCGTTGTCGAGCAACATCCGCTTGCCGAAGGGTGGGTAATCGGGAAGCGACTTCTCGATCAGATCGGGCCTGCCCTCGAGCTCGGCTTCGATGTAGCGGGTGAAGACGCGTCGATGGGCGTCGTTCACCGGGTTGATCGAACGTGCCGGATGCTCCCACTCGGGATCGACCTGCAGCGAGCTGTGCACGCGATCGTTGAAGTTCCAGGCCAACCGCGTTCGGTACCACAGGCGATACAACGGAACGACATCCATGAGGTAGTTGGCGTCGTCGCTCATCTCGGTGAAATAGACGTCACTCGACGCAACCCACTGAGGCGAACGCTGGAAGACCGTCGCATGCCCCACCGTCGACGCGATGGCCGGCAGCACCTGCATGGCGCTGGCCCCGGTACCGACGATGGCGACGCGCTTACCGGTCAGATCCAGATCGGCCGGCCAGTTCGCCGTGTGGAAGATCGGGCCGTCGAACGACGCCAGGCCGGGGATATTCGGCACCTTCGGCCGATTGAGCTGACCGGTAGCGGTGATCACCACGTCTGCGGTCAACGTCTCGCCGTCGACCGTCGTGACGGTCCATCCCTGCCTCTGCGCGTCGTACTCGGCGGTCGCCACCTCGGTGTCGAACCGAATGCGTTGCCGCAGATCGTGTTCGGACGCCACGTCGCTGAGGTACTCCCACACCTCGTCCCGCTTGCCGAAGTGCGTGCTCCAGGCCCGCGGCGCGAAGGAGTAGGAGTACAGGTGACTCGGGGTGTCGACGCCGGCACCGGGGTAGGTGTTCTCGAACCATCCACCGCCGACGTCGGAGTTCTTCTCCAGCACTGTGTGACTGATGCCCGCCTCGTGCAGCTTGATGGCCGCGAGCATTCCGGAGACGCCTGCACCGATCACGATGACCGACAGATCGTTCGGCGCAGCCACCGGAGTGTCCGAGGCGGTGAAGCCCATGTCCTCGGCGACCATGACGCCGAACTCGGGTGGGACCTGCTCACCGACGGCCACGCTGATCATCTCGACGAGGTGCTCCGGGTCGGGTGACGGCACCGCCATGGGCGTGCCCTCGTGGAACGCGCAGATCGCGTCGAGCGCCGCGGACCGGATGCGGCTTGCAACGGCGTCGTCGAATCCGCCCGTGTCGTTGTTGTCCATGCCCCGGCTACGGGTGGGTCGGTACGGATCGGCGAGCCACGTGGGATCACCGGTCAGCTGATAGAGCACCGCGACCAGCGTGGGCAGGTTGGCGGCGGTGAGAGCGCGCGAGAGCCGGTCACGATCGATCCGACCCACGGTTTCCGCTGCCGTTGCTGCGTCTGTGGACACCGGTACCTCCTGTTGTGAGCTGCTCCATCCGACTCCGACAGCTCAACTAACCACGGTTAGGCAATTTCGCGCAAGGGATTCGGAATCTCGAAATTCACAGCAAATCGAGTCTTGACAATGTGGCCCACGCCACACGATGCTTCATGGCACTACCTAACAGCGGACAGGCGAAGGGACACACCCATGGAACTCACCGAGGCGATGCGCACCACCGGCACCTGCAGGCGGTACCTCAGCGATCCTGTTCCCGACGAGGTGTTCAAGGCCGCGTTCGACGTCGCCCGCTTCGGCCCACAGGGCGGCAACCGTCAGCCCGTTCGGTGGATCGTCGTGCGCGACGCCGCCCGCAAGCAGGCCCTCGCCGATCTCTACCTGCCGATGTGGGACGCCTACTTCGCCGGCATCACCGGCGGAACCGTTGCCGTCGGTGCCCTGCCCAAAACCGTGCAGGACGCCGACTACTTTGCCCGCCACCTTCACGAGGTGCCCGCCATCGTGGTGGTCTGCGCGGCATTGGACGGACTGCACCCCACCGACCACGAACTCGGCCGACTCTCCGTCGTCGGCGGCGCATCCATCTACCCCACCGTGCAGAACCTGTGCCTGAGCCTGCGCGATCAGGGCGTCGCGACCGCGGTGACGACGCTGCTGTGCCACGAGGAGCCCGCCATTCGCGAACTGCTGGGCATCCCGGACGACTACATCACCGCCGCACACATCGCCGTCGGATATCCGGAGAAGTCGTTCCCGCGCAAGCTCACCCGTGATCCGGTGGAGCAGATCGTTGCGGCAGAGACGTTCTCGCAGCCGATGTTCGACTCCGCTGCCCTCTCCCCCGCCCTCTGACCCAGTTCTGACCTCAGGAGTCCGCCGTGCCCGGTACTGCCATCCACCATCGCTCCCCCATCGGCCGCGCCACCATCGGCGATCAGCTTCGTCGTCATGCGCGGACGCAGCCGAACAAGGTCGCGTTCATCAGCTACGCGGCGGACGGCACCCGAGAGGTCACCACCTACGGCGAACTCGATTCTCGGGCAAACCAGTTCGCCAACCTGCTGGTCGATCTCGGAGTGACCTCGGGTGACCGCGTCGCATCGATGGCTCGTAACAGCGTCGACGTGGTGGTGGCGTACTACGGCACCCTCAAGGCCGGTGCGGCGTTCACCGGCATCAACGTGATGTATCGCGCGGCCGAGGTGAAGCACCAACTCGAACACGCGGAACCGACTGTCGTGGTGGCAGATCCGGCCTACGCTGAGATCATCTCCGTGGTGAAGCCGGAGACCACCACCCTGGTGACGTTCGGGCCCGAATACGCCGCACTGACGGCAAACACCCCGTCCACCGAGCCGGACGTCGAGATGGACGAAAACGACGTCGCGATGGTCATCTACACCTCCGGAACCGAAGCGGCACCCAAGGGCGTGATGATTCCGCACCGCAACTTCCTCATCTCCACCGCGCCCGCGTGGAGCTGGGGCCTGCGCACCGGGCCGGAGGACACCTGGCTGTTCGTCATGCCCTTCCACACCATCGCCGGACTCGGCTCCATGACGACCCTCACGCTGATGGGTGCCACCCTCGTGCTGCCTGCGACGGTCGACCCAGCACAATCGCTGCGCATCATCGCCGCCGAGAAGATCTCCGTCATCGCGCAGACTCCCACGTTCTACCTGGCCCTGGCCCGTGACCCGCAGTTCGGCCCCGAGACCGTGAGCCAGGTTCGACGCTGCCTCACCTACGGTGGCCAGGTGTCACCGCACACGATCAGCGCCTGGGCCGCCGCGGCACCCGAGGCCATCTGGGGCACCTACTGGGGGCAGTCCGAACTGTCGCAGCTCGGCTCGGTCGGCTGGTTCTCGAGCCTCGACGACATTCCCGACGGCGATGCGTCGTGGATCGGCAAGCCCGTCACCCACCTCGAGATCAAGGTGGTCGACCCCGCGGGCAACGACAGCGAGATCGGTGAATTGCTCTGCCGCACTCCATCGGTGATGCTCGGCTACTTCAAGGACCCCGAGCGCACCGCCGAGGTGTTCCGGGACGGCTGGGTGCATACCGGCGACATGGTGCGCATCGACATCGACGGCAACCTGTTCTTCTACGATCGGATGAAGGACATGATCAAGTCGGGAGGGATGAACGTGTCGTCGCAGGAAGTGGAACGCACCATCCACACGCACCCGGACGTGCTGCGTGCCGCCGTCGTCGGAGTTCCCGACCCGTACTGGTCCGAGGCCGTGACTGCCTTCGTCATCGCGCGCGACGGGGTGACCGCCGACCCGGCCGCGATCATCGAGTACTGCCGCACCGAGTTGGCGTCGTACAAGGCTCCGAAGTCGGTTCACATCGTGGCCGAGCTGCCTGTCGACCCGCAGGGCAAGATCCTCAAGCGTGAACTGCGGCTGCTGGCGGCGGTCGAGGAAACTGTATGACGCAGCCCTCCGAGGTCACAGCTTTACCCCGTCAGGTCCGCACCCGCCAACGACGGGACGACATCGTCGCCAATGCCGCGAATATCTTTGCGCGTGAGGGCTACTCGAACGTGGGGATGCGCGATATTGCCGACGCCGTCGGTATCAAGGGCGCCAGCCTCTACCACCATTTCCCTTCCAAGGAAGACATCCTGTTCGCAATCTGCCTGACGGTCACGCAAGAACCGGCCGAGGAGAACCTGCCACTGCTCGACGCGGCCGGAACCCCTACCGAACGCATGTCGTCACTGGTGCGGGCGCACCTGGTGCATCTGAACCGTCGACGGGTGGAATACATCGTCGGCCTGCACGAGCTCGCCTCACTCACCCCGGAGCACCGCACAGTCATCGAAGATTACCGCCGCCAGTACCAACGACGCGTGCGCGACGTGATCACTGCCGGAATGCGCAGCGGTGAATTCACCGTTCCGGACGCACGGCTCGCGTCGTTCGCCCTGACCGACATGCTCAACGGCATCAGCAACTGGTTCCACGACGGCGGCGAGCTGAGCATCGAGGACGTCGCCGACGGCTACGTCGAACTGGCGGTCCACCGCGTTCTGGGGGCCTCACATGGCAATTGACGGTCACTGCGATCCCGAGTTCGCTGCGGTGCGCGACACGCTCGCCGCCAACCTCGACAGCGGAGAAGAGCTTGGCGCGTCCATTGTGGTCGACATCGACGGCCATACCGCCGTCGACCTGTGGGGTGGCTACCTCGATGCTGAGCGCCGCCTGCCGTGGGAGTCGGACACGATCACCAACGTCTGGTCGACGACGAAGATGGTGACGTGCCTGGCGGCGCTGATGCTCATCGACCGCGGACAGCTCGATCCGGATGCGCCGGTCGCGACCTACTGGCCCGAGTTCGCGGCCGCAGGCAAGCAGGACATCGCGGTTCGGCACCTGTTGTCGCACACCTCCGGCGTCTCGGGCTGGGACCGACCGTTCAACGAAGAGGACCTCTACGACTGGGAACTCTCCACCTCGCGTCTGGCTGCGCAGGCTCCGTGGTGGGATTCGCGCACTACTTCGGGGTATCACGCGGCAAGCCAAGGCCACCTGATAGGCGAAGTTGTCCGCCGCGTCACCGGAAAGCCGTTGCGGCAGTTCGTCGCCGACGAGGTTGCCGGTCCGCTCGGAGCCGACTTCCAGATCGGTGCCGCCGAGACCGACAGGTCCCGGATCGCCGATGTGGTTGCGCCGCCCCCGCCGACCGATGATGCCGTGCCCGATCCGACGATGGTGCGTCGCAGGACCTTTCTCGGGCCGTTGGTGCAGGCCTCGTCCGCGAATACACCGGCATGGCGTGCCGCGGACATGGGCGCATTGAACGGTCACGGCAATGCGCGATCGGTCGCGAGAATCCTGTCGGTCATTTCCCGCGGCGGCACCGTCGACGGCGTTCGACTGCTGAGTCCCGGCACGATCGACTCGATCTTCGAGGAGCAATCCAACGGAGTCGATCTGGCCCTGGGCATTCCGTTGCGCTTCGGCCTGGGTTTCGCTCTGCCACAGCAAGAATCGATGCCCTACATCCCTGACGGGAAGATCTGCTTCTGGGGCGGATGGGGTGGATCGCTGACCGTCATGCACCCGGAGTCGAAGCTGACCATCTCCTACGTCATGAACCGAATGGGGCCGGGAATCATCGGCTCCGACCGAGCCGAGCAGTACGTGCGGGCCGTGTTCGACGCACTGTCATCCACTGCTTAGTGAGGACGTCCGACATCACACCCGACGCGCGGGAACGGTGATTCCACGCGCGTCGAGGATCGGCCGCACTCCCTCGGCGAAGTGGTACGCCTCCTCGAGGTGCGGGTAGCCCGAGAGGATGAACTCGTCGAACCCGGCATCGTGGTATTCCCCGATGAGGTTCGCGACTTCCTCGTGCGAACCGACCAACGCCGTCCCGGCACCGCCGCGAACCAGACCGACACCGGCCCACAGGTTCGGGTAGATCTCGAGCGAGTCCTTGCTGCCGCCGTGCAGTGCGGCCATTCGGCGCTGTCCCTCGGACTGCGACGACGAGTGCAGCGCGTGCGCCGCAGACACCTGTTCCTCGGGGAGCTCGTCGAGGAGTTTCTGCGCGACGGCCCAGGCCTCCTCGGAGGTGTCGCGACTGATGGTGTGCAGGCGGACGCCGTAGGTCAGCTTGCGGCCCTCGGCATCTGCCAACGCCTGTACTTTTTCGATCTTCGCGCGGGCGTCGGCCGGCGGCTCACCCCACGTCAGGTACGTCTGCACCCGCTTGGCTGCGACGGCCAGAGCAGGCTCGGAGGAGCCACCGAACCAGAACTCCGGCAATGGGTCCGGAGCCTCGGACACCCGCGCATCGGCAACCTTGAAGAACTCACCCTCGTGGTCCACCGAAGTCTCGGTCCAAATGCGTTGTACGAGTTCGAGAAACTCGTCGGTGCGAGCGTATCGCCGGTCATGGTCGATCCAGTCCCCGAAACGACGCTGCTCGACGTCGTCGCCCCCGGTGACGATGTTGAACAACACTCGCCCTTCCGAGAACCGCTGCAACGTCGCGGCCTGCTGCGCCGCCAACGTGGGCGGCGTGAGACCGGGGCGGAAGGCAACGAGGAACTTCAGCCGTCGGGTGCTCTGTAGCAACGCCGCCGTGGTCAGCCACGCGTCCTCGCACCACGTTCCCGTCGGAGTCAGCACGCCCTCGTAGTCGAGGCGGTCCGCGGCCTGAGCCACCTCGGTGAGGTACCGCAACGACGGGCGACGAAAGCCGGCGGGTTCGCGGAGATTGCCGGATGCGTGGGACGCGCCGACGATGGAGCGGCCGTCGCCTGCAGTGGGAAGAAACCAGAAGATGCGTGCGGTCACGAGTGGAACTCCTAGAACGTGGTGGGTGATCAGTTGGTGGCGGCGGATGCGTCTGCGATGGCGTCGTTGTAACGCGTGTCGACGAAGTCCGCGAACGTGTTGCCGCCGGGGATACTTCCGCTCTCGACGAACGCATCGAAGAGAGCCTGCTCGGACTCGATCACAGTGTCGTCCAGAGCAATTGCGGGTCGCTGGCTTCGTCCCTGCGCCAATTCGCCTGCAGCCGGGTCGATCCCGACGGCCGTGGAGTACGCGGACGCCCACTCGGCCGGATTCTTCTCAGCCCAGGCCGAGGCTTTGGCCAGACGAACCACGAAGTCCTGCAACGCCGTGTTCTTCGCCGGATCGTCCAGAGCCTGCTGTGAGGCGATGCCGAACCCGTAACCGTTGGCAACGCCCTCGGCGGTGGTCAGTGTCTTCGAGCCGTTCTGGACCTGCGCGATCGCGGTGAAGGGATCCCAGATCGCCCAGGCGTCGACCTCACCCGAGGTGAATGCCGTCAGCGCATCCGCCGGCTGGAGGAAGATGATCTGGACGTCGTCCTCGGTCAACCCGGCCTTCTGCAACTGCAGCAGCACGTGGCCGTGCGCTGAACTTCCCTTGCCCACCGCGATCTTCTTGCCGCGCAGATCGGAGAACGACGTGAGCGTCGAATCGGACGGCACGAGGATCTGATCGCCGCTGGCGTCGTTGCTGTAGGCGGAGACGACCTTGATGCGCGCATTGGCTGCGACCCCGAACACCGGAGGTGTATTGCCCGTGACCGCGAAGTCGATCTGGCCGGCTGTTGCGGCCTCCACCTGTGGCGGGCCGGAAGTGAAGGTGGAGAACACAACATCGTATGGGGCCGAGTCGAGCTCACCCGACGCACGAAGCAGCGCCTCGGTGCCGCCCTTCTGGTCGCCGACGTCGAGCGTGACCGTGGTGAGCTGGTCGTCGGAGACGAGTTCGGGCGCTTCGGTGGTAGTGGTGTCGCTGCCGCGGGAGACGCAGCCGGTGAGTCCGACGACCGTCAGAGACAGCGCAGCGAGCACACCGATGGCGCGCAGGGATCTGGAACGAGCGTGTGACGACATGCGTGAAAGATCCTTCGTATGAGAGGAATTGATCGGTCAGTGAACGCCGAGGGCCCCGAGCAAATGGGTACGAATGCGGGAGAATCCGGCTGTTCCCCGGTCGCGGGGACGAGGCAGATCGACGGTGACGGTCTCGGCCACCGCACCCCCGTCGAGCACCACCACCCTGTCCCCCAACGCGATTGCCTCGTCGACGTCGTGGGTGACCAGAAGGATGCCGAAGTGGTGCCGTCCCCACAGGTCGAGCAGGAGGGACTGCATGGTCAGTCGAGTGAGTGCATCGAGCGCCCCGAACGGTTCGTCCAGGAGCAGCAGTTCCGGCTCCCCCACCAACGCCCGCGCCAGGGCTGCGCGCTGAGCTTGCCCACCGGACAACGTGAGAGGCCACGCGTCTCGCTTCTCGGCCAGCCCGACTTCGGCGAGCGTTGCATCCGCCGCGGTCAGCGCACCGTTGCCGGTGACGCCTGCGGTGTTCAGGCCGTAGGACACATTCTGGCGAACCGACCGCCACGGAAACAGCCGTGGTTCCTGGAACGCCACCGCGGGATTCCCGGCGACATGCCGCTCACCCGTGTGGTCGGTCGACAGCCCGGCCAGAACGCGCAGGATCGTCGACTTGCCGGACCCGGATCGTCCGACGAGCGAGACGATCTCGCCGCGTTCGATGGACAGGTCGACGCCCTTCAGCACGTGGCTGGATCCGTAGAACTTCTCGATCCCGTGCAGGGTGGCAACGGACGTTGTCGTCGCAGTCATGATTCAGACATCCAATCGGTAACGAAGAGCGCGTTTTTCGAGGATGCGCACGATGCCGTCGGTGGCGATTCCCATCAGCGCGTAGACGACGAGCCCGAAGATGATGGTGTCCACACGCAGGAAATCTCGCGCATTGTTGATGATGTAGCCGAGCCCAGATTCGGCATTGATCTGCTCGGCCACGATCAGCGACAACCACGCAATAGCCAGCGATTGCCTCAATCCCACCAGTAGTTGTGGGGCGATGCTGGGCAGGATGATGGTGGTGAGCCGCTGACGCCACGAGAAGCCGAGTACGACGGCCGTGTCGAGGAAGTCGCGATCGATCTGGCGGATCGCCGAGAACGTGTTGAGGTACAGCGGAAATGCGACTCCGAGAGCCACGAGCAGAATCTTGGGAGTCTCGCCGATCCCGAACCACAGGATGAAGAGCGGGATCAGCCCGAGGTGCGGAAGTGCCCGCAGCATCTGGAGCGGCGGATCGACGGTTGCCTCGGCGAGCTTGGACAGTCCGACGAGCGCACCGAGCGCCACCCCGATCACACCTCCGAGCACGAGTCCCTGCACCACACGGGTTCCGGAGACGGTGAGGGCATCGGCCAACTCTCCGTTGCGTAGCAACTCTAGGCCCGCGTCGAAGATCAGCGATGGTGCCGGCAGTACTCGTTCGGAGAGAACTCCGGCAGCACTGGCAATCTGCCACAGGACTAGGAGTGCGACGGGTGAGAGAACGCGAACGACGGTCCATCGGTACCGCTGCCACACCGACTGTTTCGGCGAAACATGCGCGGGGCCGCCGTTGGGAACGTCGCTGACACGCGTGTCCACGGGTGCCGCGGGAACGGCGTACGACGTCACGACCATGGGTACAGGCCTTCCGGTTGAGTGCGAGCAGGTTCGACTACTCACCTTCGGTCAGACCGGGGCCTACGACCAGGGTTCGAATCAGCGTGAATTTAGGTCGGGCAGAATTGCCCTCATGAACGTCGAGCCCATCCATACCGAGCGCCTGACGCTGCGCCTGTACGAGCCCACCGACGTGGACGGGATTCTCGCGTACTACAGCGATCCCGAAGTCTGCCGCTACCTTCTGCACGAAGCGTGGTCGCACGCCGATGCCGTTGCTGCGGTGGGCAAGCGGATGAAGCGAACCGGATTGAACACTCAGGCCCTCGCGATGGTCGTCGAACACGAGGGGACGGTGGTGGGCAACGTCGAGGCATGGTTGATCGACGGGTCACCGGCTCTCGTCGAACTCGGGTGGACGTTCTCCCCTGCGGTAGCCGGTCGCGGATACGCCACCGAGGCGGTACAAGCCTTGATCGAGCACGTGTTCTCGCTTCCCCAGATTCACCGTGTCAGCGCGCAGCTGGACGGACGCAACGACGCCTCTGCCCGCCTGGCCGCGAGGGTCGGGATGCGTCAGGAAGCGCACTTCCGCCAGAACTGGTGGTGCAAGGGTGAATGGACCGACACCCTTGTCTACGCGATGTTGCGCGAGGATCGCTGACGTCCATCATGCGACGTTCACCTCTGCGTTGGTTCTGCGACATCGAACGGTGACCGGAGTGGGGCAGTCTCCGGGGAACTTCACTCGAACTCATGGGAGTCTCACCGATGGCCTCGCTTCGTAGAGCTGCACTGTTGGGCACGCTCGCTTTGATTTCTGTCGCATCCACGTCGCTGGCCAGTGTTGCCACTGCTGCGCCGGCACGGACGGCATCGCCGCTGTGCCAGGTCGCAGACCTCATCCCCACCGGATCGTCTTCGGGCCTCGGTTACCAATGTGCCGAAGCGGGTGAGCTTCTCGATCTCCCGATCGGTGAGGTGCGCGCGACACAACCGTCACTCGGGTACGACGAGGTGTACTACAAGCTCGGTCGGTACACGCTCGGCAAGGACGGGATCAACAAGAAGTTCGACGACTGGTGCGAAGCCAACGGCCAGGAAGAGGTCGCGTCGGCGATGCCCGATGCGCGACTGGACAATCCGTCGTCGTTCACCTGCACTGTGCCCGTCGGCCAGGAAACGCCCGACACCATCGCGCCGATGAAGACGGTCGTCATCGGTCCGGATGGCGTGCCCTACCTGACCGACGGACACCACACGCTGACCTCGTTCTACGAAACGGCCGACGGTGGACCGAATCTGCATCTGCGCCTGCGGGTGGTCGCGAACCTCAGTGACCTGAGCCCCGCTGACTTCTGGGCGCGGATGAAGGCCGAGAAGTGGGTGTGGAACTACGACGTCGACGGCAACGAGGTTCCGGTGGAACAGCTGCCCTCGGGAGTGGGGCTCGCCAAGTTCCAGAACGACAAGTACCGCAGCCTGACGTACTTCGGGCGCGATATCGGCTTCACTCCCGGAACCATTCCGTTCCAGGAATTCTATTGGGGTGCATGGGTTCGTGACTCGGGTGCCGTCGACATCAGCGGCTGGGACGCCAACAACCTGACGAGCTACCTGAGCACCGTCGAGGCGGTGTCGCGTGCACAGGTCGCGGCACCCAAAGATGCGGTGATCGACAGTGGCCGCACCGCATCAGAACTCGGTGCGCTCGACGCCTGGAACGACGGCAAGGCAGCCACCAAGGGTGAATTCGGAAAGCTCTCGGCACCGTACTCGGACGACAAGCCCGGAAAGCTGGCCTACGCCTTGCAGTACAAGATGGGGCTGCCCAGGTAGTTCCAATCAGGCGTTGTCACAGCCTGGTCTGGAGGCGAGATCGCAGCCGCATCGCCACGAACACAACGAAAGCGATTGCGACCGAGACGATGACAATCTTCTGCAGGATTTCGGCGTAGGCGTCGACCAGGTGCCAGTTCTCGCCGAGTTGATAGCCCGCGGTGACGAAGACGGTGTTCCAGATCAGGCTGCCGAGTGTGGTGAGTAGCAGAAATTTCGGCATTCCCATTCGCTCGATGCCGGCAGGCAAGGAGATGAAACTCCGAAACAGCGGGACCATCCGGCCGAGGAACACCGCCTTCGAGCCGTGCTTGGCGAACCAGGCCTCCGAGCGGTCGAAGTCGCTGGCCTTGATCAGCGGGATCCGCGCCACCAGTGCCCGCGTGCGCTCGCGCCCGATGAGCGCACCGACTGCGTAGACGATGATCGCGCCCAGGACCGAGCCGAGCGTCGTCCAGAAGAGAGCCGCACGGAAAGAGAAGACGCCCTGACTGGCCGAGAAACCGGCAAGGGGCAGAACGAGTTCGCTCGGGATCGGCGGGAACAGATTGTCGGCCCCGACGACTACGGCCGCACCGGGGCCGCCGAGTGCGTCCATGACGCCGACCGCCCATCCGGCCAGCCCATCGAGTTGGTCGGTTTCAGCAGTTGCAGCAATCAGCAAGTCGAACATATTCATTCCCCTGTTCGTCGGTGCCGTCTCCGGTCGGGACGGCCACTGAGAACGCTAGAAATTCTCCGAATGGGGGGCATCGAGGAAAACCGTCGAACATTGACGGGGACTCCCCCGTCGAAACCTTGCGGTTTACCGCGATATCAGCGGCCGCCTACCCCGCTACGCTGCTTGCGTGCTCGGAAACGACGTCGTACATCCACCCGAACTGGCGGATCGGATTGCCGCCGGCTCGCTTGTTCAGCGTTGGCTGATGGCACTTTCCGGAGTTCTGCTCGGTAGCGTCACGGCGGTCTCGGCCCTCCTGTTCACCGTGGTGGCTCTCCTCGTACTGACTCCGGCGCGCCTCCTCGGCCGGTGGGGCGAGCCAGTGAGAGCTGCAGTCGATGAAGGGGCACTGGGCCTGAGCGAGTGGGAGATCCGGCGAATCGCCCGCTTCCACGGCAGGCTCCACACGGACGTGCTGACCCCTCGCCGCTGTCGCTGGTATCTCGGCGGACGCTGGACGATCGGTCTACTCGGAACCGGCGTGGTCCTGTTCCTGGCTCTGTGTCTCATCGTGGCCGGCTCGATGGTCTCGGCGTGGATCATGAACGGCAACTGGGGCCTGATCGAGAACTCCGACCGGGTCGACGGTGGAGTCGTAGCGCTGGTGTCGCTGCCGGGAACCCTCTTGATCTTCGTCGCAATCGCCGGGGTGGTGGGGGTGGGCTCGCTGGACCGTTGGTTTGTCATCCAGGTACTCGGCCGTCAGTCGGATCGACTGCTGCACCAGCGGGTGGTCGAGCTGACGAGCAGCCGCGATCACGTCGTCGATGCCATCGACGACGAACGCCGCCGCATCGAGCGCGACCTGCACGACGGAGTCCAGCAGCAGTTGGTTGCGGTGGGGATGCTGATCGGCCGGGCTCGCCGCGCCCAGGAACCCGAGAAGGTGCACGAACTCCTCACCCAAGCCCATGTCGCATCCCAGGAGGCGATCAGCGAGCTGCGCGAGGTCGCCAACCGGGTGTACCCGATCGCGCTCGATCAGGCCGGTCTGCACACAGCGGTCGAGACGATGGCCGAACGGGCAAGTGTCCCCGTCCGATTCACATACGAGCTGACGGAAAAGCTACGTCCCGCGGTGGAGACCGTTCTCTATTTCGTCATCTCGGAGGCGGTGACCAACGCAGCCAAGCATGCCTCCCCTCGACTGGTGGAGGTTTCCGTGACCCATCAGAGGTTCGACCGCGTTCTCGCAACCATCGTCGACGACGGACCCGGCGGGGCCGATCCGTCGGGAACAGGCTTGTCCGGGCTGTCCCGTCGTGTAGCGGCGATGGACGGCACCCTGACCGTGCACAGTCCGGTGGGCGGCCCGACCGTCGTGACGGCGAGCGTCCCGTGCGAGTGATCGTCGCGGAGGACTCGACGCTGCTGCGTGAGGGCTTGGTTCGTCTGCTCGTCGACGAGGGCCACGACGTGATCGCGTCCGTGGGCGATGCCGCCATGCTCCTGAGTGCCGTGGAACAGGACCGTCCCGACATCGTCGTCACCGACGTCCGCATGCCTCCGGGTCACAGCGACGAGGGACTGCGAGCGGCTCTGATCATTCGCGATCGATGGCCGGACGTAGCGGTGCTCGTACTCTCCCAGTACGTCGAGAACCGTTACGCGGCAGAGCTGATCAGCAGATCCGGAGGCAAGGTCGGATATCTGCTCAAGGACCGCGTCGCGCAGGTCGACGAATTTTTGGACGCTCTGAACAGAGTTGCCGACGGCGGGACCGCCTTCGACCCGGAAGTGGTGCGCCAGCTGCTGTCACGCACCACCCGATCAAATCCACTCGACAGACTCACGCCACGCGAACGTGATGTGCTCGAGCTGATGGCGCAGGGTCTCACCAACGCGCGAATCGCCGCCGATCTGTACATCTCGGTGAGCTCGGTCGAGAAGCACATCAACGCCGTGTTCGACAAACTCGGATTGGCGAACTCCAGCGGTATGAGCCGCCGCGTGATGGCGGTGGTGGCGTACCTGCGCACTTGATCGACCGGATTGTTGTCGCTTTTCGGTGATCGCACTACCCCCGTCGGGCCCACTTCAATGCCCTCAACGCGCGAAGTGTGTTCCACCGGCCTGGCCGACCAATGCCCTCTTCCATCGTGAAGTGGACCGCGCCGGGGTGACTCTTGTCGAGCAGCCATGTGCCGTCGCCGCATTGCCTCGACCGGACATGGTCGACAGCCGCTGCCAACCGAGGATCGACATCTGATCCGGCAGCTCGGAAGTACTCCACACCGCGCAACACGTCGTAGTGCCACCAGGTGGGGAAAGCAAACTGCAACCAGTTCCGCTCGATGATTTCGCCCGTGCTCAGTCGCCTGCAGAGCTGGCGTTCCAGCAGGTATTTCTCGCCGCGGTCCCGTGCGGCAATCGATTCCGGGGTGCCACCTGTCGCGCGTTCGTGCTCGAGTAGACCCTCGAGCACACAGATGGTCGAGTGGAACGACCCGCGCGTCGACCCGTATTCCGCCTCGCAATTCCAGCCGCCGTCCGGCAACTGCTCAATCACCAACCTGGCGACGATCCCATCGACGTCGACGCCGAAGTAGGCACCCACGGCAACGGTCCTGCCGTTGATGCAGGGTTCCACTTCCCCGTCGAAGAACCATTGGCCCGCATGCTCCCATCGGCCGGTCTCGCGCACCGCCTCGATCGCGACCCGAACAGCGTCCGCGGCCGGGTCGACGCCCAACTCACGCAGCAGTGTCAACGTGGGGAGCGTGGGAGTCCACGGCTGCCCAGTCGACATGTCGCCGTCGAAACCCGATGGGAAGCACGCACCTCCGGCCCACACACCACCTGGATCGCGGGCGGCAAGCAGCCGGGCACCCCAGCCCTCCGTGGCTACCTTGCTCCGCTCAGCTTCCACGTCTGCAGCTGATGAATCGTGCAGATCACGCAATACCTGCCATCGAATCGCCGGATCGGACTCGAGCAGCCACTCGTCGACGGTCATGGGGCCGAGGTCAGCGGTTGGAATCGCAACGTCGCATCACCAGCGATCGACGTGCAGCACCGTCTCGATCGGATCCCGCGGAGCGACCTTGAAGGTCTCCCCTGTGTAGTACGCCGTAGGGATCAGCGCACCCTGATGGAAGTCGTCGGGAATGCCGAGCAGTTCGGAGATTTCGGCTTCCTTCGCGAGATGAATTGTGGTCCAAGCTGTTCCGAGACCACGCGCCCGTGCGGCCAGGGCGTAGTTCCACACCGCGGGTAGCAGCGAGCCCCACAGACCGGCCTGGTTACCGGCCGGGAGCGTCTTGCCGGCCTGGATGCATGGGATCAGCAACACCGGAACCTCGCCCATGTGCTCGCCGAGCCAGCTCGCACTGTCTCCGACGCGTTTCTGGACCGAGGCACGTTCCGGGTCGTCGGTGAACAGGGCAGCTGCAGAATGCTTGGACGCCTGATACGCGGTGAACAGTTCGCCGTAGATCGCACCGATGCGAGCGCGAAGATCAGGATCGGTGACGACGATCCACTGCCACCCCTGCTTGTTCGAGCCGGACGGTGCCTGCAACGCGATCTCGAGACATTCCTTGATCAGCTCCATCGGAACCGGTCGCGTCAGATCGAGCCGCTTGCGGACCGTGCGCGTGGTGGTCAGCAGCTCGTCGGGAGTGAGGGCGATGATCGGGAAAGAAGTCACTCCTCGATCATGCACCATTCGGTCGCCTCTGGGCCCGCTCGACCAGTTCCTCGTTCGCTGCGTCCCAACGCGCGGCCATGGACCTGCCACCGTGCCCGTCACCCTCGTCGACGAGAAGTGTCGATCCGGGCCACTCCCGGTGCAGACGCCACGCGGTGACGGCGGGTCCGGACACGTCGCGTCTGCCATGGATCAGGACGCCCGGGATATCGCGCAGACCTGCGGCGCGATCGAGCAGAGGCGGATCGCAGAACCCGTCGTGCGACCAGTAATGCGTGGCCAGCCGTACGAAGGCCAGTCGGAACCGGTCATCCTCCCACCTGGGATCGCGTCTGAGACCGCCGGTGCCGATCGAGATGTGGACGTCCTCCCACAATGCCCATTCTCGGGATGCACTGTCACGCAACGCGAGATCAGGCGAATCCAACAGACGGTCGTACGCGTCGACCAGTCGACCGTGCCCGCGCCGATAGCCAACGCCGGCCTGCTCGGCGAAGGTAGCGAAACGATCCCACGCTTCGGGGAAGACCGCGCCGACGCCCTCGGTGATCCAATCGACTTCCTCACGACAGGTCGTGGTGACGGCGAACAATACGACGCCGAGGACACGGGTGGGGTGTGCGAGGGCATAGGCCACGGCGAGGGTGGATCCCCAAGACACGCCGTTGACGATCCACGCCTCCACGCCGAGGTGCTCGCGCAACGCTTCGATGTCGGCAATCAGATGGGCAGTGGTGTTGGTGGACAACGACGTCGAGGGATCGGACGCGTGCGGGGTGGACCGTCCGCACCCGCGCTGCTCGAATCCGATTGCGCGAACTCGCGATAGGTCGAAGTGACGACGAAACTGGCTCGCGTTCAGAGTCCCACCCGGACCGCCGTGCAGACAGACCGCCGGAACGCCGTCGGACGGACCCCATTGCTCCCAGTAAATGCGCTGCCCGTCCCCCACGTCCAACATTCCGTGCAGTGTCGGCTCGTCCTCCAGGGTCATACCGCCATCACATCATTCGGGAGGCAGCATCTGCCTGATCACTGCCCACGCGGACACGTCGATCCAGGACGGATTCGATTGCTGCGGTGATCGAAACACCTCGAGCATCGACAATTCCGCGATGCACTGAATGTCCGACGCAAGAATCGGCTCGTCGAACAGCGTGATGTCCGTCGAGATTTTCCACTGGGGACCGGGGACCGAGGTGCCGGTCAGGGTGCCGGCACCCCAGATTCCGCGTCGGGCATGGGTACTGACCCAGAACAACACCGGCTGTCCGGGTGCCATCAGACGAGTTCGATAGTTGTCGGCGACGCACCAGTGGTCGTGCGCACGTCCGGCGTCGACCATCGGCGCGAGATCGGTCTTGTGCGGATTGCACTTGATCACCCACGCACCGAATGTCTCGTCGGTAATTGCCCGTGCCGTCACCGCATCCAGCGTACCGAGCGTCAGGCCACCGCGTCGTTGCCCTGAGCTGCCGAGACCACCAGATTGTTTGCGGTCAGATCGTTTCCGTTCTTGACGGCGTCGACCCACTGGTCGGTGGAAGCCACTGCCGCGAAGTTCGACTGCAGCAGCACCATCAACGCCTTGTGCAGTTGCTCCGCCGAGACGGTGCCTGCCTCATTCGAGAGATTGATCGCGCCGGTGGCGTCGGACAGAATTTCGACGGTCAGATCCAGCACCTCGGCGTCGGCGCTGGATGCGAGGTCGCAGTTGTTGGTCATGTATCCGACGATCGTGACGGTATCGATATTGTTGCCCTGCAACCACTTCGCGACACCGGTACCGGCGAACACGCTGCTGTACTTCTTCTCGACTCGCTCGAACGAGGGTTGTACGAGCGCCTGAATGTCGGGGTGCAGCTCGTACGTCGGGGTGCCCTTCACGAACGCCGGAGCGCCGTCGGGCATCTCGTGCTGCACGATCGCCACGGGAAGATCCTGCGCCACTGCGGCTTCGATCGCCCGGACGATGTTGGCCAACGACTGGTCACGAGGCGGGTACTGAATCTTCAGCACGCCCTCGAAGTACTCCTGCTGGACGTCGATGACGATCAATGCTCTGCGTGGTGCGGTCATGGTGTTCTCCTTCGACTGGCGATCTCGGTCGCTTCTCATCCTGCGGTGGCGGCCTTGCTTCCACGAGTGGCACGGATGCATACTTTCGATGCATTTGCGCCAACATTCGAGATCGGAGACGCCATGCGCATCGCGCTCTATGCGTTCGACGGCATCACGATGTTTCACCTCGCCGCGCCGTTGATGGTGTTCGGCGAGGTGACTCGACTCGGACTCGCACCGGACTGGGAGACTCGGGTGTGGTCCGACCGAGCCGGGTCGATCCGCACCGAGGAGGGCTTCCCGGTCGGCGACATCGCCGGCCCCGATACCGTCGACTGGGCCGACATCGTCATCGTCACGTCGTGGCCGGAGTCGTTGCCGCACATCGGCAAAGACCTGTCGGCGGCGCTCAGCGACGCCCATTCGCGTGGAGCGGAAATCGCAGGATTGTGCCTCGGCTCGTTCGCCGTCGCAGATACCGGGCTGCTAGCCGGCCGCCCGGCCGTCACTCATTGGACCAAGATGACCGAACTGCGGGAGCGAAATTCACACGCCGGCGTCGACGAGTCGGTGCTCTACATCGATCACGGCGACGTGATGACGTCTGCGGGCACCGCGTCGTCGATCGATTCCTGCCTGCACATCGTGCGCAAACACCTCGGTTCGGCGGCGGCGACCCGGGTGGCGCGCAGTCTGGTGGTCGCACCTCATCGCGACGGTGGCCAGGCCCAGTACATCGAGCGTCCGGTCACGGAGGCATCCGGAGGTACCGCGATTGCCGACGTGCTGAGCTGGGCACTCGAAAGACTGGACGAGCCCTTGCCCATCGAGCGACTGGCCGAACATGCGTGCATGAGCCGACGCAGCTTCATCCGCCAGTTCCACCTCGAGACGGGGTCCACCCCCGCCCGTTGGGTACTGGACAAGCGACTGAACGAGGCCAAGAGCCTGCTCGAAACGACCGATCGCAGCGTCGAGAACATCGCAGCGCTGTGCGGATTCGGCAGCGCCGTCACTTTGCGTCAGAACTTCCGCTCGGCCTTCGCGGTGACGCCGACGGCCTACCGACGGCAGTTTGCGGTCGGTTGTGCAACCACGAGCATCGTCGACAGGCAAAGATGAGCGACGTGATCCTGTGGATAGTTGCCGGAGTAGAGCTCGCTGCCATCATCGCACTCGGTGTGGTCTTGATCGTCTCGCGTCGGAAGCTGAAGCACACACGTCGTGCACTGGACCGCGCTCTCGAATCGCAGCAACGCCGTAAGCGACGCGGCATCGTGCCCTTCGCGATCAGAACCGCCTTCCACACCACGGACTTACTCATCAACAAGGGCTTCGGCGCAACGGTCCGCAACTCCGTCGAGGACCTCGCCGGCTGGGCGAAGGTCGAACGCCCCGACCTCGCGCGCATGACCGCCGACGGCGACATCGTCGTGATGTTCTCCGACATCGAGGGCTCCACCGCCCGCAACGAAGAACTCGGCGACCGCGGCTGGGTGAAGCTGCTCGAGAAGCACAACAAGCTGATACGCAAACACGTCGACGATCACGACGGTCACGTAGTGAAAAGCCAGGGCGACGGCTACATGATCGCCTTCTCCGACCCGGCCCAGGCCGTGCGCTGCGGGGTGAAAGTCCAGGAAGCACTGCTGAAGAACCCCGATCGCTGGGACCGCATTCGCGTCCGTATGGGTGTGCACGTCGGCAGCTCGGTGCGCCGAGGTGACGACCTGTTCGGGCTCAACGTCGCGATGGCGGCACGAGTGGCGAACCAAGCCGACGGCGGCGAAATCCTGGTCAGCGAACCGGTGCGCAATGCCATCGACAGGGCGCATGACCTGAGTCTCGGGACACCGCGTGACGTCGAACTCAAGGGAATGAGCGGAACATTTCAGTTGTACCCGGTGACATTGCCGGTGCTGCCGGATGCTGAGGTCAAGCAACTCGACTAGATCTGCTCGGGCACAGTCATACTCAGCAGGTGGTAGCTCAGACATTTGCCGTGTCCGTCGAGCACCGGGCTACCCGTCACTCCCCCACCGAGTACGCCGGGTAGCTCGAACACCAGTCCGGAGACCAGGGGCATGTCGGTTCGGCGTACCTCTCCCGTCACCAGCGGCGCAAAATGCGCAGCGACGGCCTCGACAGTCATTGTGCGAGTCAGCACTTCGTAGCTTTCGTCGGTCCGCGGGAAGACAGCAAGAATGAGAGTGTCGCCCTTGTCCCCGGTTCGCACGTCGGCGAAATCGTCGACAGTCCTCATATCGTCACCTCCGTGATGTGCACGGAGGTCGTCACCTGTGCACGTGGAATCAGACAGGATCTGATAGCCAAGACCTCCGTGTTGCTGCTGCGCGCACCGCCACCGCCGGCGGGCCCGTTGGTGTAAAGACTCTCGACTTCCCAGCCGACGAGAGCCGCAGTTTCGGCGTCGGGCACCTTCGCCGTCACGCGCAGTCTCACTTCAGGGACATCGGTGGGGGCGACGAGTCCACGGAATGCAGCGCCCGCACCGATGTATTCGACGGCCACGTTCTCGGCGGATATACCGTGCACCTCCCACAGTCGTTGCTGCACAATCTCTCCGGCGAGCTCGGCGCGTTGCAGCGAGCGCGGACCCGCGTAGCTGATCTGCCCCTCACCGAGCCAACCGCCCCGGAACCCGAGGGTCACTTTCAGCTCCTCCGGCCGCGTGCTGCCCGTTGCCCCGGACACCGCCACCCGATCGGGTCCGACGGTCTCGAACGAGACTCCGGTGAAATCGGCGGTCACGTCCGGCGTCAGATATCTGGCGGGATCGCCGACCTCGTACAGCAATTGCTCGGCGCACGTTCGACGCGTCAGCTCCCCGCCGGTACCGTCGACCTTGCCGAATTCTGCTGTGCCGTCTGCGCGTACGTCGCCGAACGGAAAGCCCAGATTCGCCAGACCCTGCACCGGCTTGGTGACCGGATCGGCGAAGTAACCACCGGTCAGTTGGCCCGCACATTCGAGAAGATGTCCGACGGCAGTTCCTGCACCAAGTGTCTCCCAATCCTGCCCGGCCCAACCGAACTCGTGGATCAGAGGTGCGAGATACAGCGCCGGATCGGCGAGACGGCCGGTGACGACCACGTCGGCACCGACGTCGAGGGCAGGCAGTACCGCATCGGCACCGATGTAGGCGTTGGCCGATACGAGTTCCTCGGAATGCTCCGACAGCGGTCGACCGGTCTCCCACACCACCGGGTCGATCCGGCGCACCGCGTCGAGCACGTCGTCGCCGGTGACGGCAGCAATGCGCACCGAACGCGAGCACACCTGCTCGGCCACGCGCGCAACGACGGCCGCTGCCGCAACAGGATTCGCGGCTCCGGAGTTCGTGACGACGGTGATGCCCTGCTCCGTCGTCGCCCCGAGAACTGCACGCATCCGCGCTGCCAACAGCGGGTCGTAGCCCGCCGTGGGATCGAGCAATTTTCGGGCCTGCCCTGTCGCCACCGTCCGCTCTCCGAGGCACTCGAAGATCAGATAGTCGAGCTCGCCCCGCTCGGCCAAGATCTGCGCCGGGTCGATGCGATCGCCCGCAAAACCTGCGCCGGCACCCAACCGGACGGTTCCGCGGGCGCTCATGACGACCACAGCGGGATCGCGCCGGTGGCCATGGCAACGCCGAGCATGCCGAGGCTGATCAGCCACGCCCACCCCAACGTGTGCCGAATGTGCTTACCGATGTCGACTTTCGCGAGACCCACCAGAAGGTAGAACGCGCCGGTCATCGGGCTGATCGGGAATCCGACCGTTTCCTCACCGATGATCGAGGCCTGCGCCAGATCGATTGCGCTGACTCCGAATTGGTCACCTACCTCGATGAGGACCGGCAGCACACCGAAGTAGTAGGCGTCCGGCCCGAAGATCAGGCTCATCGGGACGGCGAACACGCCGACGATGAGCGGCAAGGCGGGGGCCATCGCGTCCGGAATGGCATTCGCTGCGCTGACCGCCATGGACTCGATCATGCCGCTGCCGTCGAGCACACCGAGAAGTACCCCTGCAGCCAACAACGTGCCGACCATCAGCATCGCGCCGACAGCGTGGGCCTCGATGCGGGCGGACTGGGCCTTCATTCCGCGGTAGTTGACGAGTAGCGCCACGATAGTGGCGATGATGAAGCACGTTTCCGGAGGGGCGATGGCGGCGATCAACGCAGCCAACGTCGCGATTACCAGGAAGGCGTTGACCCAGAACAACTTCGGCCGCAGCAGTGCTCGGTCACTCGACGCGGTTGCCGGACCGTCCGCATCGTCGCCACCGGTCGACGGGCTGCCGGGCTCCTCGTTCGCGTCACCGACTGCGGATCCGGTATCCCCGGATCCCACGGACATTCGTTCGGCGATTCGCGCCGTCGACTCCTCCACGACCGCCGACGCATCGCCCGCGGCGACCTTGGCCAGACGGGTCCGCTCACGCCGACCCAGGTAGTAGGCGACGCCCAGTGCGAACACGACTCCGGCGATCTGAGCAGGAATCAACGGAACCCACAGTTCGTTGGCGTCGACGCCCAGAGTTGCTGCAGCGCGAGCCGTCGGACCACCCCAGGGGACCATGTTCATCACTCCGGCACCGAGTCCGACGCAGGTGGCCAGGACGAGCCGGCTCATACCGAGGCGTTCGTAGATCGGGAGCATGGCGGGGACGGCAATCAAGAACGTGGTTGCGCCGGCGCCGTCGAGGTGAGCCACCACGGCAAGGGCAGTGGTCGCGACTGCCACGGTCGGCGGGGCACTACCTGCCCAGCGCACGATGCGGGCGATGATGGGATCGAACAGTCCCGCGTCGCGCATGATCCCGAAGAACACGATCGCGAAGAGGAACATCGCCGCGACGCCCACCACGCCGCCGAGTCCGTCCTTGACGAACCCGGCCACCTCGGATGGCGAGTTGCCGGCCAGGAACGCCGCAGCCAGCGGGACACCTGCAAGCGCGACGATCGCCGCAACGCGTTGGGTGAACAACAGCAGCAGGATGATGGCAATCGTCCCGAAGCCAAGCAGTGAGAGCATGTGATCTCCTTCATCGAATACGACGAGTGTTGTGCAGATCACTTACTCCGTCCAACATCAGTTGGGTATAGATTCATGCACCGTGGGCATAAACCTGGGCATCGCCCATCTACGCGCCGTCGTCGCACTCGCCGATCATGCGAGCTTCACTGCAGCGGCGAACTGGCTTCAGGTCTCCCAACCCAACCTGAGCCGTACCGTCGCCGAGGCCGAACGACGCCTGGGCGTCCGACTGTTCATGCGCACCACCCGCAGCGTCGACCTCACCGGAGACGGACACGAAGTCACGGCCTATGCCCGTCGGGTATTGCTCGAGTTCGACGACGGCCTGGAGCAGATCGGGCGCTTCGTATCCGGCGACCGCGGAACCGTCACCATCGCGTGCCTGCCCTCGATCGCGGCGACGTTTCTCCCGCCGTACATCGTGGACTTCCGCAGCAGTCACCCCGACGTCTCGGTACACATCAGAGACGGGCTGCGCGACGATGTTGTGGCCTCGGTTCGCGACGGTTCCGTGGACTTCGCAGTCGTCGCCGCGTCGGGACGAGCGAACGACTTGGTGCGATTGACGGTCAGCACCGACGCCTTCGTTTGCGCGTTGCCTCCGAATCATGCTCTTGCACAACGGACAAGCCTACTGTGGACCGACCTCGCCGACCAGCCGTTCGTTGCGTTCGGTCCCGAATCGAGCATCGCCTCACACGTGCAACTGGGGCTCGAAAGCGCGGGAGTCGACGTCGGGCCATCGGTTCAGGCGCACAACGTGGCCGCCGTGGCGGGCATGACCGCTGCCGGACTCGGCATCACCGTGATCCCGGAACTGGTGGTGCCGATGATGTCGTTCGCGAACCTGGTCTACCTGCCTATCGAGCCGACCATCCATCGCACCATCTCTGTTGTCCAGTTGCCGGGGCGACGCCAAAGTGCGAGCTGTACGGCGTTTCTGGATATTTTGGTGCCCGCCTTG
This sequence comes from Rhodococcus sp. 05-2254-2, assembly GCF_002259095.1. Taxonomy (NCBI): domain Bacteria; kingdom Bacillati; phylum Actinomycetota; class Actinomycetes; order Mycobacteriales; family Nocardiaceae; genus Rhodococcus; species Rhodococcus sp. 05-2254-2. The sequence goes on from NZ_NOZJ01000022.1 coordinate 220,858, forward strand.
AACGAATGAATGGTCCATTCACGACGTCTGAGCGCGTGAAAGTCACATTGATCCGAACGGGGTGGGCGGTAAACCCCAATGCTGTTGCACCCCAATACGAATGAATGGTCCATTCAACACGTCTGAGCGCGTGAATGGACCATTCATTCCATGGGGTGGAGCAGATAAAACTACTTCTTCGCCGACTCCAGAGCCTCGTTGAAGGTCTTGGACGGACGCATCACTGCCGCGGTGGCTTCGGGGTCCGGGTAGTAGTAGCCGCCGATGTCGACTGCGGTGCCCTGAACCTCGTTGAGCTCGGAGACGATTTTCTCCTCGTTCTCCGCCAGCGTCTTCGCCAGTGCAGCGAAGTGCTTGGCCAGTTCGGCGTCCTCGGTTTGCTCGGCAAGTTCCTGTGCCCAGTACAGAGCGAGGTAGAACTGGCTGCCACGGTTGTCGAGTTCACCGGTCGAGCGCGACGGGCCCTTGCTGTTCTCGAGCAGCTTGCCGGTGGCGGAGTCGAGTGCCTTGGCGAGGATGGTCGCCTTGACGTCGCCGGTCTTGGTGCCGAGATCTTCGAGGCTCACGGCCAGAGCCAGGAATTCACCGAGCGAATCCCACCGCAGGTGGTTCTCCTCGATGAGCTGCTTGACGTGCTTGGGAGCCGACCCACCTGCACCCGTTTCGTACAGTCCGCCGCCTGCCATCAGGGGAACGATGGAGAGCATCTTGGCGCTGGTGCCGAGTTCGAGGATCGGGAACAGGTCGGTGAGGTAGTCACGCAGGATGTTGCCCGTCGCGGAGATGGTGTCGAGTCCGCGGACCAGACGCTCCATCGTGTACCGAATGGCACGCACCTGGGACATGATCTGGATGTCGAGGCCCTCGGTGTCGTGATCCTTCAGGTACTTGCGCACCTTGCCGATGAGCTCGTTCTCGTGCGGGCGGTACGGGTCGAGCCAGAAGACGACCGGCATTCCGGATTCACGCGCACGCGTGACGGCGAGCTTGACCCAGTCCTGGATCGGGGCATCCTTGACGATGCACAGACGCCAGATGTCGCCCTCTTCGACGGTCTGCGTCAGCAGCACCTCGCCGGTGGCCTTGTCGGTGATGTTCGCGACGCCTGCCTTCGGTACTTCGAAGGTCTTGTCGTGCGAGCCGTACTCCTCGGCCTTCTGCGCCATCAGGCCGACGTTGGGAACGGTGCCCATCGTCGTCGGGTCGAACTGGCCGTTGGTCTTGCAGAAGTTCACCATCTCCTGGTAGATCCGGGAGAACGTCGACTCGGGGTTGACGGCCTTGGTGTCCTTGGGACGACCGTCCGCTCCCCACATCTTGCCGCCGGCGCGAATCATCGCGGGCATGGAGGCGTCGACGATGACGTCGCTGGGTGAATGGAAGTTCGAGATGCCGCGGGCGGAGTCGACCATCGCGAGCTCCGGACGGGTCTCGTGGCACTTGTGGAGGTCTTCGATGATCTCGTCGCGCTTGGACGCCGGGAGTGTCTCGATCTTGGCGTACAGGTCCGACAGGCCGTTGTTGACGTTGACGCCCAGCTCCTCGAAGAGCTCGTTGTGCTTGGCGAACGCGTCCTTGTAGAACACGCGCACAGCGTGGCCGAACACGATGGGGTGCGAGACCCGCATCATGGTCGCCTTGACGTGCAGGGAGAACATGACGCCGGTGTCGTAGGCGTCCTGCATCTCGTGCTCGTAGAAATCGAGAAGCGCCTTCTTGCTCATGAACATCGAGTCGATGACGTCACCGTCGGTGAGCGAGACCGTCTCCTTGAGCACGATCGGCTCGCCGTCGGCGGGCAGCAGCTCCATCTTGATCTCACGGTCACCGTCGACGACCGTCGACTTCTCGCCGTGGTAGAAATCGCCCTCGCGCATGTGCGCGACATGGGTGCGCGACGCCATCGACCACTCGGTCATGCTGTGCGGGTGCTTCCGGGCGAATTCCTTAACGGCCTTCGGCGCGCGACGGTCCGAGTTACCCTCACGCAGAACGGGATTGACCGCGCTACCGAGGCACTTGGTGTAACGCTCGCGGATCTCGCGCTCTTCGTCGGTCTTCGGATTGCCGGGGAAGTCGGGGATCGCGTAGCCCTTGTCCTGCAGTTCCTTGACGGCAGCGAGCAGCTGCGGAACCGAGGCGCTGATGTTTGGCAGCTTGATGATGTTGGTCTCGGGCAGCTGCGTCAGCTTGCCGAGCTCGGCGAGGTTGTCGGTCACTCGCTGGTCTTCGTTGAGGTAGTCGGGGAACTCGGCGAGGATGCGGTTGGCAACGGAGATGTCACTCGACTCGACGTTGATCTCGGCCGCGCTGGCGAAAGAACGTATGACCGGCAGAAACGCGTGAGTCGCCAGCATGGGCGCCTCGTCGGTCAGGGTGTAGATGATGGTCGGCTTCTTCGCAGTCATGTTTCGCCTTTGCCTCAGTTTCAACGTCGTCTTTTGGATGCGTCCACCGTCGACTTTAATCTTTGAACCCGCCGCTGTGCGTGCCAGTGGGGTATCACTCCATCGGCGGTTCCAAGTTACCGACCGGTAGGGCGCTCAAAGGTTTTCGCCGCCTACCCCTGCCCCGCCTCTGACCACCGTCGGAGCATCCGATTTGCCCGGATCGGAACAACGGACCCCTCCCCGACCGTTGAACCGAATATGACGACCTACAAAACTGTCAATCCTGCCGACGGCACAACTGTCAAGGAATTCGAAACTCTCGATGCGGCCGGCGTCGAGCGCGCATTGGCCGACGCACACGCCGGCTTCCAGACGTGGCGCAAGACCTCACCGAAGCACCGCGCCGAAATTCTGCACAAGGTCGCCGATCTCTACACCGAACGTTCGGACGAACTGGCGCGGGCCATCTCGCTCGAAATGGGTAAGCCGCTCACCGAATCCCAGGGTGAGGTGGAGCTGTCGTCGAACATCTACCACTACTACGCCGACAACGGTCCCGCGCTGCTCGAGGACGAGAAGCTCGACGTCCCCGGCGCGGAAGACACTGTGCTGCAGCGCAAGCCGGTGGGCGCGCTCGTCGGCGTCATGCCGTGGAACTTCCCGTACTACCAGGTGGCCCGGTTCGCCGGCCCGAACCTGATGGTGGGCAACACGATTCTGCTCAAGCACGCACCGAACTGCCCACAGTCGGCCCTGCTGATGGAGGAGATCTTCCAACAGGCCGGACTCCCCCAGGACGCGTACATCAACATCTTCGCGACCAACGATCAGATCGCCGAGATGATCGCCGACCCACGCGTGCAGGGTGTCTCGCTCACCGGTAGCGAGCGGGCCGGAACCTCGGTCGCCGAAACCGCCGGACGCAACCTCAAGAAGGTCGTTCTCGAACTCGGGGGCTCGGACGTGTTCATCATGCTCGACTCCGACGACATGGACGCCACCGTCGAATCCGCAACCCGGGCGCGGCTGTCCAACGCAGGCCAGGCCTGCAACGCCGCCAAGCGCATCCTCGTCGCCGAGGAGTTCTACGACGACTTCGTCACCAAGCTCACCGCATCGTTCGAGGCAGTGCAGACGGGCAATCCGTTGGACGCGAACACCACCCTCGGCCCGCTGTCGTCGCAGACCGCAGCCGACACGTTGATCGAGCAGATCGACGACGCCGTCGCCAAGGGCGCAACGCTGCTGACCGGCGGCAAGAAGATCGACGGACCGGGTGCATTCGTGCAGCCGACGTTGCTGACCGACGTCACCCCGGACATGCGTGCGTACAGCGAGGAGCTGTTCGGACCGGCAGCGGTGATCTACAAGGTCGAAAGCCCGCAGCAGGCAATCGAATTGGCGAACTCCTCGGCTTACGGCCTGAGCGGCTCGGTGTGGAGCGCCGACCTGGACAAGGCCCGTGACGTGGCCGAGCAGCTCGAAGTGGGCATGGCCTTCGTCAACGAGCACGGCACCACGCTGCCCGGCCTGCCGTTCGGCGGCGTCAAGCGCTCCGGCGTCGGCCGTGAGCTGGGACCGTGGGGCATGGACGAGTTCGTGAACAAGAAGCTCGTGCGCGTCTCCGCGAAGTAGTTCCTGTCGGCATGGCTCCCCGGGCAGTTGCCCGGGGAGCTTTGTCGTGCCGCGGCCATACTGTCTCGATGATCGTCGAACATGCTCTGTTGCACATCGCCCCCGATCGAACCGACGAATTCGAGGCCGCGTTCGCCGACGCGAAGTCGATCATCTCCGCGATGCCGGGATTCGTGAATCTGACATTGTCGCGGGGCATCGAGCAGCCGAATACGTATCTACTGCTGGTCGAATGGGAACGCCTCGAAGACCACACCGAGGGCTTCAGGCAGTCCGACGAGTACCAGAAGTGGAAGACGCTGCTGCATCATCTCTACGAACCCTTCCCCGTCGTCGAGCATTTCGCTCCGAGGCTCAGGGCGTAGGAGATAAGTTCGATTCTCGTCCCCATCGCCGTTTCTAGGAGTCACCCGTGGCCAATGCTTCGTCGTTCGTATCCAAGCAGGACGACACCGAGATCAGTACCTACATCTGGGCGACGTCCGCCGACCCGGCTCGCGGCGTCGTACAGATCGCACACGGACTCGCCGAGCACGGCAGCCGCTATGCCCGCTTCGCCGCAGCGTTGAACGACGCCGGATTCCACGTCGTCGCGTCCGATCATCGCGGCCACGGAGAGTCGATCGTCGACACCCCCGGCGATTTCGGTGCTGCAGCGTTCGCAGGTTTGTGGGCCGACATCGAGCAGTTGGGGGAGTCGTTGCTGAACGAATATCCCGACCTGCCACTGTTCCTGTTCGCCCATTCCATGGGATCGTTTGCCGCGCAGCATGTTCTGATCGAACGATCCGATCTGTACGAGGGTGTGGTGCTGTCGGGCTCGACCACGCTGAACATCCTCGCCGCCGGAATGGCCGACGCGCCAGCCGGTGACCTGAGCGTGTTCAACGCCGCCTTCGAGCACCGCACCGGATACGAGTGGCTCTCCCGCGACGAGGCCGAAGTGGACGCCTACGTCGCCGATCCTCTCTGCGGCTTCGACCTCCCGGACTCGACGGTCCCGGCGCTGTTCGGTGAGGCCGACAAGCTGGCCGACCCGCACAACCTCGAGCAGATCCGTTCCGATCTCCCGCTGCTCATCACCTCGGGCACCGACGACCCGCTCGCCGGCGGCGGACAGTTGATCGAAACCCTCGCTGCCCGGTACCGCGAGGCCGGGATGAGCGACGTCACCGTCACCCTCTACCCCGGTGCCCGCCACGAGATCCTCAACGAGACCAACCGGGACGAGGTCACCGCGAACATCATCGGCTGGCTCACCGACCGCGCCGGATAGACCTACCGCTTTCGCAGCTGCACGGGCTGCCCGTCCTCCGGGAAGGGCAGCGACGTGAAGTTCAGCGGCGCAACGTAATCCGGGTCGACCGACCAGTCGAACCGCAGCAGCAGATGATGCATGATCGTCTTGATCTCCGCGCCGGCGAAGAACATCCCGATGCACTTGTGCACGCCTCCGCCGAACGGCTCCCACGCGTAGCGGTGCACCTTGTCCTCCCGGCGGTCGTCGGCGAACCGGCCGGGATCGAATTTCTCCGGGTTCGGCCAGTACTCGGCCATGTGATGCGTGAAGTGCGGGGCGACCGACGCATACGTCCCCGCGGGGACGAACTTGCCCTGCACCTCGGTGTCCTTGACCGCGCGGCGCGCCACCACCGGCGTGGGCGAGACCAAACGCAAGCATTCCTTCATCACCAGATCGACGCTGTGCAGTTCGTCGAGTTGCGCGAGCGTCGGCGCATCGGTACCGAGCGCCTCGGACTCGGCACGGCACTTGTCCTGCCACTGCGGATGCTGACCGAGGTACTGCATCATCGTCGACAGCGTGATCGTCGACGTGTCGTGCGCGGCCATCAGCAGGAAGATCATGTGGTCGATCACTTCGTCGTCGGAGAAGCGTTCGCCGTCGTTCCCCTCGATGCGACACAGAACCGAGAACAGGTCGTCGGTCTCGGTGGCACGCCGGGACGGAAGGTACCGCCGGAAGAACTCCTCGAGCATGGCGCGGCCGTCGAGACCGCGCTTCCACCGAGTTCCGGGAACACGAAAGCGCACAATGGATGTCGCCGCCTGAACGCACGCCACGAAACTGCAGTTCAGCTCGGCGATCTCGGCATCGGTGCTGCCCTCTGCGCCGCCCATGAAGATGCTCGTTGCCACCTCCAGGGTCAACGCCTTGAGCGCCGGGTAGACCTGAACGTCGCGCCCGCCTTGCCACGCGTCCAAACCTGTTGCTGTGACAGGATTCAACGCCTCGACGGATTTGGTGAGCCGGTCCCTGGTGAAGGCCTGCTGCATGATCCGTCGGTGCTTCAGATGCTCCTCGGAGTCGAGCAACATCAATCCGCCGTGAAAGAACGGGCCGATCAGCAGGGACCAGCCGTCACCGTTCGCAAACGCCTTGTCGGCGTTCTGCAACACCTCTTGGCATGCGTCCGGCCCCAGAACGGTGATCCACTTCTGACCGGCCATCGTCAGCCACGACACCTCGCCGTACTTCTCCCACCGACTCCCGAGCAGCTTCAGGGGGTCTCGGATGTACTCGAGCGTGTGCCCGACGACGGGCATACCGCCGTCGCCGTATACCGGTTCTAGCGTTGAATCAGCAGGTGGAGCAGCCAGAGCACGTGCCATTGTCGACCTCCGTCAATCTGACAGAGCGTCCTGTCAGATGGAATGTAGTCTGCGTCACACCTGCTCCCTCTGTCAAGATCTACGCATGGCTTCCACGCGCCGCTACAACGGCATGAGCGCAGACGATCGCACCGCCGACCGTCGCGCACGGTTGCTCGAAGCCGGACTCGAAGTGTTCTCGACGGCCGGTGCCCAGAACACGACCATGACCGCGATCTGCGCGGAGGCGAAGCTGACCGAGCGCTACTTCTACCAGAACTTCTCCAGCAAGGAGGATGTGCTCGAGAAAGTGGTGGAGTCGGTATCCGACGAGATCCGGGCCGCCGCCCTGGACGCTCTGCACTCCCCCGCCCCCACCGTCGAGGACCAGGTACACAACGCCATCGCCGCGTTCGTCGGCGTTCTCACCGACGACCGACGCAAGGGCCGCGTCGCGATGATCGAGTCGCTGGCCGTCGACTCACTGCGCGACTATCGACGACAGTCCATGCGCGCGTTCGCCCATCTGGTCGCCGAGCAGTCAAGCGAGCTGTTCGGCGAACAGGCCTGGCCGCAGCCACAATCCGAAATCAACGGCCTGCTGTTCATCGGCGGACTCGCGGAACTGGTCATCGCGTGGTTGAACGACGAGATAGCCGTCACCCCAGCAGATATCGTCGACGCCGCCACCCGCCACTTCATCGCGACGGCACACCGCTGAGGTGCCTTCGGCAGTGGCGCGGTTATGTGCCCGCTGAGGCACTTACCCGCACCACTGCGCCGGAGGCGCACTCCTACCGGTCGAAGTGTGCCTTGGAGATCTGACCGTGCACGCCGACCGTCTTGTCGACCACCTGCGACACGGTGAAGTTCGCGGCCGCGGAGAGGTACGCGTAGGCCGTCGCCCGGTCCATACCGAGGTCGGTCTCGAGGAAGTCGAGCGCGTTGACCACGGCCCGACGCATGGCAGCGTTCAAGTCCGAACTCTGGCCGCCGACGGCACCGTCCGGGTCGGACAGGCCGATCGGGATCCACGAGTCCTCGTTCTCGGCAAAGGGATACGAGTACGCGACGGACGGGGCGTCTCCACTGCCCGCCTTGCAGACAGTGAGCCGGAACGTGCCACGCAGAGAACCTTCCATCGCGGTCAGCGCCACCTCCCCGTCGCCCATCGCCATGTGCGGATCGCCGACGTAGAACAACGCACCCTCCGCGAACACCGGGAGGTAGAACGTCGATCCGACACCGAGCAAACCGACGTCGATGTTGCCGCCGCCGAGCGTCGGCGGAATCGAGTTCGCGTTGGGTGACGTCAGACCCGGGTCGCTGGCGAACGCCACGCCCATCATGCCCATGAACGGACGGAGCGGAAAGCGCACGGCCGCATCGCCGTAACGCATCACACCCTGCCCGTCCTCGACGGCGGTGAACGTGGAGACGTTGCCGTACTGCGTCGGATCACCCGACGGCCTGCCATCGCTGCCGATCGGCGGCATCACCTCGTCCAGGCTGATACCTGCGGGTGCCTCACCGGACGCGGTCACCGCCAGAGAACCCTTGCCGTGCCGACTCGACACCACGCCGTACGGCACGCGGGGAATCGCCTCGAGCGTCTCGATCTTGAGCACATCACCACGCTGCGCACCTTCGACGAACACCGGGCCCGTCACCACGTGCGGACCGTCGACGTCGAAGTTGCGGACCGTCCGGTCGTACCCGCCGGCGATGTCGATGGCGTCCTGCAGCACATCGGATTCGGATACACCTTTGCCGCCGAAGAACTCGACGGGATCGCGGCCCTGGTCCTCGAGAATGCCCTCGTGACTGAGCGCATCGATGGTCACCGTCTCACCGGACTTCATCTGCAGCACCGATTCGGACTCGACTGTCGGGACGTACCCCCACAGAACCTTGTCGACTTCGGAACTCAGGTAGTGATCGCCGGAGATGTCGCCCGCGCCGGGCTGAAGAATCCCGACCGGTGCCGGCGCCGACGAACTCGCGGCGGCGGTGCTCGTCGACGACGACGTCGAACAGGCTGCCGTTCCGGCGATTCCGACGCCCGCGCCCAGCGCGGCCACCGCCTGAATGAATCCGCGACGTCCGATCCCCTTGGTGATCGTCTCCGCTGCCTGCTCCGCCATCGACCGCGCCATGATGCCTCCTGAATTGTCCGAAACCCGAACGTAGACCGGAGGTGTTTCTCGGCAGTTACGATCACGCGTCGCCCCAATTGCTCAGCTGGGGTCGCTGCCGCCGATTGCTGACCACCAGATGGCGGTGATAGCAGCCAACAGACTCACTGCCACGAACTCGGCGAATCCGCCTCCGTCGACGACGAGCCACAGCAATCCGATGATCGGACCTGCCACCGCGGCGGGGGCGTCGAGCATGATCCGACGCCGCAGCGACCCGAAGCGATCACTGCGGGTGAGCAGGTCGAAATCGTTGAGACGAGGGGCATCGAGGGGTGTGCCGGGAGGCAACGAACTACAACGCCGCCCCGACGGCAGCGCCACAATTCCGGGTTCGATGACGAAGGCGCGCCGCCCGAGAATCGACCTACTCGCGCGCGCGTCGGCGTCCGGGACGATCGCCAGAAGCCCGGTGTGGAAGTAGACGGGGTACCAGGCCCGCCCACCGTTCTCGTGTACTTCCAGGTATCCGCGAGAACGCATACGGTGTTGAAACCGCACTCGCCGCACGGTGGTCGAGGTGTTCATCGACCTACCGGCCAGCACTGCGCACGCTGTCGACCAGCCCGTCCAGACGAGGACGATCAGGGCCACGAACACGCTCAGTGGCGCAATGACGACAGCGGTCGATGCCGCGACAACCAGAGTGATCGCCGCGGCACCGACCGGATATCCGAGACCGTGAGCTATTTCAGGAACCCGACCTTCGAGTAGTCGAGATCGCCGAATCCCGGAGCTCCGAAGTTTGCGAGATTCGACTTGGTCGCGTACGTCGACGGACGCTGGAACATGGTCAGGCTGTGGCCCTCGGCCCAGATCGCCTGGTCCGCTTCGTTGTAGTCGGCGATGCGTGCATCGTCGTCGAGCTCGGCGGCAGCCTTGTCGAGCAAACCGTTGATCTCCTCGGATCCCACCTGGCCGTAGTTCTGCAGCGTGCTGCCGGGCGTGAGCCGGAAGATGCCGTCACTGCTCGAGGAGTACGGCGTTCCCTCCCAGGTGAAGTGGGTGACATCGAATGCGCCGACCAGAATGTACTTCTCGAAGAAGTCATCCGACGGCACCGATTGGATGATGAGATTAGCACCGACGGCCTTGAGGTTCTGCTGGATGATCTGCGCTTCCTGCGTCGCATTCGGGGTATCGGCCGGAATGATGTCCTGCAGATCGAGCTGCATGCCGTCCTTGGATCGGAACTCCCCGTTCATCGTCCAACCTGCCGCGTCGAGTTCGGCCTTCGCCTTTTCGGGGTCGAAGGTGATATCGCCGTTGTTGGCCTGGTAGCCCTTCTGCCCGTCCACGTAGATGTGGTTGTTCAGGACAGTCGGGCTCGAGGTGATCTGACCGAGCTGTGACGTCGCCAGGTAGTCACGATCGATCGCCTTCATCAACGCCACGCGCACTGCCTTGTCCGAGGTGATGCGTCCCGGGGCTCCGTTGAAGTCGAAGTGCCGGTACTGCGGGCCCAGGCTCTGACGCAGGTCGACATTCGGGATACCGCGGGCAACCTTGAAAGCGTCCGCACTGCTGCCCAATTCGAAGTAGTCGATCTCGCCACTCTGCAACGCACCGATAGATGCCGTCGTATCCAGCGGCAGGTACGTGATGGTGTCCAGCACCGCTGGGTTCTCACCCCACCAGTCCGGGTTGCGCTCGGCAACGATGCGTTTGCCGCCGGGCTCGATCGTGCGGATGCGGAACGGGCCGGCGGTGGCAGGCATGGTCTCGACCGAACCGGTGTTGAACGCCTCGACACTGTTCACGGACTCCGCGGGCATCAGCGGCGAAAACAGGGAGCGCCAGTCTGCGAACTTCTCGGCGAACGTCAGGGTCACCTGCTGGTCGTTCTCACCGCGCACAACGGATTCCACCTTGTCCCAGCCCGCGGTGCTGGACGCCTCGTAAGCCGGGTCCTTGCCGCTGTTCGCAGTCCATGTGGCCACGAGGTCGGTGTAGTCCAGCGGCCTCCCGCTGCTCCACTTGGCCTTGGGATTGATGTTGTAGGTGATCACCTGCTTACCGTCGACCTCGGACTCGGTGATGTCGGTGAAGAAATCGGTCGCCGTCGTGAGGCTTGCGTCCGCAGCAGCCTTGAACGCCGTAGGCATCAACGCGGCGTAGTACCGCGCAGCGTCGACTGTGGTGCCGTCGATTTGGTAGTAGTTGTAGTTGGTCGGCACCTGCGAGAGCGGGAAGTTCATGTTTCCGCCCTGCTGCAGATCGCTGATCGGATGCGGGTTGATCTGCGCTCCGCTCTCGAAGGACGCAGGCGCATCGGGGTTGGGCCCGGTATCGCCGGAGCTGCAGCCCGCCACCAGTCCCACAGTGGTCACGGCCACCGCGATCGGGACCAGTGCCCGAAATAGCTTGGCTCTCATCAATTCACCTTTCTCAGTGTGCACGTAACCTGCAGGGTCAGATGGCGTCGGCCAGTGCTGCGGCCTCGGCGATTCGGGCTCGTTGAAGCACCGGATCGGGAATGGGGATGGCCTTCAACAGCGCCCGGGTATAGGGGTCCTCGGGTGCGTCGAAGATCTGCGCCGTCGGACCCTTCTCCACGAACACCCCGTTGCGCATCACAGCAACTTCGTCGGCGAGATGACGCACCACCGACAGATCGTGCGAGACGAAAAGATATGCCAGGCCAAGCTCCGCTTGCAGATCCTGCAGCAGGTTCAGCACGCCCGCCTGGATCGATACGTCGAGTGCGGACACCGGCTCGTCGAGCACCAGGATCGACGGCTTCGGCGCCAAAGCCCGTGCAATACCGACTCGTTGACGCTGCCCGCCGGAAAATTGTGTGGGATACCGATCTGCGAGTTCCGGACGCATCCCGACGGTGTCCATCAGTTCCCGAACCCGGCGGGTGCGCTCGTCCACCGGGACACCGTTGATCTTCAACGGCTCGGCGATGATCTCCCCCACCGGCATCCGCGGGTCGAGCGAGCCCATCGGGTCCTGGAACACGATTTGGATGTGCGCGCGGAGCTGTCGCTGCTCGGCGCGGCTCAGGCTGTACGGCTCGACGCCGTTGATCCGGATCGAACCTTGCTGCGGCTTCACGAATTCCATGATCTCGAGCAGGGTCGTGGACTTGCCGCAGCCCGATTCGCCGACGATCGCCAGCGTCGACCCGGCATGCACATCGAAGCTGATGCCCTGCACCGCAGGCACTTCCCCCGCCCGACGCCGCAGTACCGAGCCCTTGAACACCGGGTAGCTCTTGTGCAGATCGGTCACCGACAGCACCGGAGCGTCCTTCGAGACCGTCACCACCATTTCCGCTGGGGCCTCCGACCGCGGGGCACCCTCGAACTCCGTCTCCACCGATTCTGCCGTCGCGGCATCGATGCGAATGCACGCAGCATCATGGCTCGGTGAGACCTCGATCAACTGGGGTTCGCCTGCGTCGCACGCGTCGGTGTGCAACGGGCACCGAGGACCGAAGGGGCATCCCGTCGGCAGGTTGACCAGAGCAGGCGGGGTGCCCTCGATCGGCACGAGCCGCTCCTGGGCCGGCCGGTCGGGGCGAGGAACCGATCCGAGCAGCCCGACGGTGTACGGCATCGACGGATGCGCATAGAGCTCGACCACAGGCGCGGTCTCGACTGCGCGACCGGCGTACATCACCATGGCCCGATCGGCTACGCCGGCAACGACTCCCAGGTCATGGGTGATGAACACGACCCCGGCGCCGGTGACGTCCCGCGCGGTACGGAGCAGATCCAGAATCTGGGCCTGGATTGTGACGTCGAGGGCCGTGGTGGGCTCGTCGGCGATGATGAGGTCGGGGTCGTTGGCGATGGCCATCGCGATGACGACGCGTTGGCGCATGCCACCGGAGAACTCGTGCGGGTACGACCTGGCCCGTGTCTTCGGATCGGCGATACCGACCAGATCCAACAACTCGAGCGCACGCTCGTGCACCTTCCCTTTGCCGAGCGAGGGATTGTGTACCGAGATCGCTTCGGAGATCTGGTCACCGATGCGGTAGATGGGCGTCAGTGCAGTCAGCGGGTCCTGCGAGATCATGGCCACCGAACGTCCGCGCTCGCGAGACATCTCGCGGTCGGACAGGCCGAGCAGCTGACGGCCGTTCAGCTCGATGGATCCGGTGACCCGCGCGGTCTGCGGGAGAAGTCCCATGACGGCGAGGGACGACACCGACTTTCCTGAGCCGGACTCGCCGGCGATGGCCAACACCTCACCCTTGTCGACCTGGTAGTCCAAGCCCCGGACTGCGGTGACGCGCCCCTCCTCACTGGGGAAACTGACCTCGAGCCCGCTGACCTTCAACACCGGCACAATCTCAGCCACGTGCCTGTCCCCTCGTCGAGTTCGGATCGAATGCATCGCGCAGACCGTCGCCGACGAAATTGGTTGCCAGCACGATCAACACCAGTGCGCCACAGCAGAACGCGAACAGCCACGGATACGTCAACGCGGACGACGTGCCGTCGGCGATCAGCGTGCCGAGCGAGACGTCGGGTCGCTGGACACCGAAGCCGAAGTAGCTCAGGGACGCCTCACCGATGATGGCGATACCCACGTTGAGCGTGACGTCGACGATGAGAATCGAGGCCATCGATGGCAGCACGTGCTTGCCGATCACACTCGCCGGGGTCGCGCCCATGTACTTTGCGGCACGGATGAATTCGCGCTCACGCAATGACCTCGTCATCGCTCGGATGATGCGCGAGGTGATCATCCACGCGAACGCCGCAAGTAGCAGCACCAGGATGAAGAAGCTCTTGTCGCGGAACAGCGGTGAGCAGATGGCGATGACCAGGAAGCTCGGGACGACGAGCAGGACATCGGCAACCCACATCAGGGCACGGTCGGTCCAGCCGCCGAAGTATCCCGCCACCGCGCCGACGACGCCGGCGAGCACGGTGGAGATCAACGCGACGAGCATGCCGATGATCAGCGACTTCTGCAATCCTCGCAGCGTCTGAGCGAGGACGTCCTGCCCGATCTGGTTGGTGCCGAACCAATGCCGCGTGGTCGGCGGAGAGTTCAACGCGTACGCGTCGAGTTCCTCGTAGGTGAAGGGGATGAAGTGTGGAAGCACGAACGCGCCGACGAACATCACCACCAACACCAGAATGCCCACCAGGGCCGGCCTGTTGCGCAGGAACCGACGCAGCACCAGTCGACGGCGGGTGATCGGGGCCGTCGTCCCGCCCTGGCCGTCCACCGCAGCGATCTCGGGAACCACAGGTGTTGCCATCGCCGATCCTTTCCTCGATCGAAGTGGTGGGTCAGTCCGCGTAGCGAACGCGCGGATCCAGTGCGGCAGTGAGGATGTCGGTCAGCATTCCGGAGACGAGGACCGAGAGCGCGGTGAAGAGCGAGACCGCGAGCGTGATGTTGATGTCCTGGCTGGTGATGCCGTAGATCAGCCAGTCCCCCATGCCGTACCAACCGAACACGCGCTCGGTGAAGGTGGCTCCGGTGATCACCGCGCCCATACCGAACGCGAACAGAGTGGCCATCGGGATCAGCGCGGTGCGAAAGCCGTGCTTGAAGATCGCCCGGCCGCGGGTGAGCCCCTTGCCGCGGGCGGTGCGGATGTAGTCCATGTTCAGCTCGTCGAGCATGGAACTGCGCATGTAGCGGCTGTAGCCACCGATGGTGAACAGCATCAGCACGACGGTGGGTAGCAGCAGATGCTGTGCACGGTCGACGATTTCGTTCATCAGGCCTGGCGCGAGCGTTGTCGACGTCTCGCCGGTGTACTGGAAGAACTGACTCCCCGTGCTCTGATTGACCTGAACTGCAAGGTATTTGAGCACCGGAGCAAGCACCAGAATCGGCGTACTGATCAAAACGAACGTCACGACAGTCGCGACGTGATCGAAGATTTTGTACTGCCGGACGGCACCGTACGCACCGATCAAGGTGCCGAGCACCGCACCGAGGACAGTGCCGAGCACTACCAGCCGCAGCGAGACGAGGATGCGACGCCACAACTCGTCGTTGACCGAACCGGCAGCGATCGTCTGCCCGAAATCACCGTGCAGCACCGCCCACAGCCACTTCAGGTAACGCAGCACCGGATTGTCGTCGAGGTGCAAAGCCGCGCGCTTGGCGGCCAGCACCGCCTCGGAGGGCGGCGGGTTACGGCTGAGCAGATTGGACAGCGGATCGAACGTGAGCGACGCCAGAAGGTAGGTCAGAAACGTCGCGATGAGCAGCAGTACGACGTAGTTCAGCAACCTCCGCGCAAGATAACCGCCCACGCGCAACCACCTTCCATCGAGCACCACGGCGGTGCCCACTGGCACTGCTCTCGGCATTGTTCACACCGCGTGTTTCCTGCTTGTTTCGTTAGCGGTAGAAACAGACATTCCACAACATAGCACCAGAAATTTGCCGTTCGTTCATGGAAGAGAAAATACTTCTACGGAACGGACAAACCGGAAATTGCGGTGTCGGAACATATTTGGAGACAGCCACCGGTACAGGCGCACCAATTCCGACAATATGGACAAGGCGCGGAATAGGTGCTCTCCACTCGCATCGGTAGATTCACGTTCATGACCGCAGCTGCCACCCCCGACGGATTCGCCTTCGAACGATTCGACGTCACCGACGCCGGATCCATCGCCACGGTCTTCGCGGCCAAGGAACACCGAGCCGGGCTCTACGTTCTGCACTTCACCGACGGCTCGGCCTACTCGGGCTACGCAGATTCGGTCGCCGCGCGGTTCGCCGCGGACCTCGACGTGTGGACCGACATCGAGGCACTCGATTTCGCGGCCGGAACTGCAGATCAGCTGGAGCACCTGCAGGAGCTCGTGTCGCGCCTGACCCGCCTCCGCGAACGCCCTTCCGATCCTGGCGCGATCGGCGAAGCACCGAGCGCGAAATCCGCACTGCCGAAAGAAAGAGCCAAGCGGGCGACGTTGCTCGACACGGCAGTCGGCAAGGCACGCAAGCAGTTCTGGGAACTGTCCGACCACATCGCGTACCCCGCCATCCGCAGCATCGTGGCCGACTACATCAATTCCTCGATCCCCGACCCGGCGAACACCGAGAAGTATCTGTGGCAGATCGCTGCCCTGTCCGACGATATCGCCGAGACCGGTCCGCGACGCTTGGTGACGCTGACGTGCGGCGGCTTCGAGACGCTCCGCGTCGACGAGATCGTGCACGACGACGACACCATAGAACTCGACCTGCGCATCAACACCAACGTTCCGCGCGACCGCACCGACGAGCAGCTCGAGGTCTCCAACGAGACGGTCAGCGCAGGACGCGGTCCGCACCGGGACGAACGCGTGTGGTCGTGGTCGATCGACCTCGGCGCACTGCTGGAAGAAGACGTGGACGTCGACCTCGGCATCGACGACGACACGTTCGACGACCTCGCTTACGGTCTCAACGCCCGTTTGATGCGATCCGGAAACTCAACGGGCGCAGCATCACACAACCACGACCTCGCGTCCGACCTGCTCGCCGAGGCATACCGGCAGCTGTTCGAGACCGAGTGACCGATCGGCTGTGGTACGTCTCGTACGGGTCCAACCTGCTGCGCGAGAGGTTCCATACCTACCTGACCGGGTCCGACGAGAGCTCCGAATTCGGTGCGCACCCGCCGGCACCCACCGCGTCGTTACCCGCCGAACAACGATGGCTGCGGATCGATCATGCGCTGTATTTCGCGGGAGTCTCCCGGCGCTGGACCGGAGCGTCCGCATTCGTCTCCACGACGGTCGATCCGGCGAATCGCTCTGTCGGGCGCGGATATCTGATCGAGCAAGCCCAGTTCGCTCATCTGGCCGCGGTCGAGAACGTCGTCGCAGCCGTCGATATCGGGGCGACGGAGACGCTCGCCATCGGACAGTGGTCGCAGCTGACAGTGGACCGCGAGGGCGAGAGCTTCCGCGGGAAATACGATGCACTGCTACGGCTTCCGGACATCGACGGAAGGTCCGCCTTCACGCTGACCAGTTCGACCGTGCGCGAGCCCGGCGAACCGTCGAGCAGGTATCTCTCGACCATTCGCCGCGGACTGCTCGGCGCAGAACTCGATCTGGACGTCGACGCCTACCTGGAGGCAGCCATTCGACGATCCGCGGAGATCACTTCAGCGCGTCGAGGTTCGTCTTCAACAGCAGCACGTTGTAGTCCGACCACCGAGAAGCGGTGAAATACAGGTCTTTACCGCTCGACATCGGGTGAATGAACGGTGCGTAGATTCCGCCGGCCGTCTGATTGGCGTCGAGGATGGTCCTCGGCGCACTCCACGGACCCTCGGGATTGGCTGCAGTGCGAGCGACCAGAGTGCGAGAGTTCTCGTCCCCGTACATCATCACGTAACGGCCGAGGTAGTCGTTCCACGCAACGGACATCTCGCTGACCGGGCCCTTGACGATGGCGACCGTATCGCCGATGTTCTTCGACCACTGCTTCGTCGGATCCGGATCCTGCGTCGAGTACTCGTACGCGTCGAGATTCTCGATGTCCCCAGGAGCGACCCGCGAGACGAAGGCGTCGCCGAATCGTCCGTTCGGAGTACCGAACTGGTACAGGTACTCGCCGTCGCGGCCCAGGACGTACGCACTCTGCTGGAACTTGCCCTGGCTTTCGTGGACGTTGGTGAAGCCGGGGATGGTGACACCCTTGTTGACGCGGATGGTCCTGGGATCCGTCGACCAATTCTGGCCGTTGTCAGTGGATTTCGCAGTCGCAGAGTAGTTCGTGATCCAGCGCCCGGGTGTGCCCCAGCTCTGCACCGACATGTAGTTGATGTACTGGGTGTTGCCGATCGCGATGGCCGCCGTGGGAATGGTCGTGTCCTCGACGCTGGGTAGCTTTGCGCTCGAGATGATCTCGGCCGCGTAGCGTGGGTTGTCCGCACGCACGACGGCACCGGAGGTGTTGTCCGCGGGATCGGCTGGACCGATCTCGATACCCTGCGCCAAGTTCGTCGACGCCTTGTCCGAACGGAAGAGTGCGTTGCTGCGCCATTGGGCATTGCCGGAGGAGCAGTCGCCGAACGTGTCACCGAACGCCATCAGGATCTGGCCGGCACCGTTGTCCCAGCTGATGCCGAGGTCGGTGCCGGACATCGCGAGGTCGTTGTAGGTGTTGTTCACACTTTGCGGACCGGTGACCCAAGCGATGCTCTGCGTGTTGCCGGTGATCCGAGGAAGCGGCCCCTGCGGACCCTGCGGGTTCTTACCCGACATGCCCGCGCTGCCCGACGACCCGAACAGCGGAGACGAGCCCGGCCCGCCGAGCCCACCACACGGTTCGGCCGACACGGTGGGCGCAGTCAAAGCGCTGAGTCCGCTCACTGCCAGCGCCAGGACAGCCCCGACAGCGATCTGCCGACTACGTACACGCATAGACGAACCCACCGTTCCCCGTGTGACCCACGATACTGATGTGACTGATGGGACGAGTGTTACGCAAATCTACTGATCGCGCAACAAATCGGGCATGTCGGTACTTGACAAAACACCTACGGAGAGAATGACACTCGTGTGATTAGCCGGCAATCATGCGGGCGTGAGTCGTGTCCAGCGCGAGCAGTGCAGCGCCCTGCACGACGACGGCAGTGCCGTGACCCACGGCCTGGTCAGCAGTGATCCGGCCGCCGAACCGAGGCTTCCTGACGGCGATGTGCGCACCGGTCGCGATGTAGAGAACGTCGAGACCGGCATTGATCCACAGCAGCCGGCTCAAACTCGCGGCCGTCGGGGGCTTCGAGCTCAGCGCGCCTGCACCCGCGATCGCCAGATCGATCGCGCCCCACCCCGCCGTCTGCAACCCGAACGCCCGCCGGGCAGGCGACGACCCGCGCAACGCCAACACCGTTCCGGCGAGCACACTTCCACCGCCCCACACCGCGAGGCGACGGCCGAGCTGCTGGGCAACGATGGGCGCTTCGAGTGCTGTCATGCACTCCAGTGTGCCGCGCTCGAGGACGAAGCGGTTCGTAACGCGCGGTCGGTTGCGGCCGATCCCAAGAGCACCGGGTACTCGTGCTCGAAACGAACGGAGCCACCATGCTGAAGAAGGTCCTCGCCGGAGTCGCGCTGGCGATCGGCGGAGCGGTGCTTCTGGCGCCCACAGCCTCCGCCGCACCCGAGGACAACCCGTTCGGGCCCACGGATTCCACCGCGAACTTCGTGAGCGCGTTCGACCCTGCGGCATACGGTGCAGCGAGCGCCACATCGTTGATCGCCAGCCCGTTCGGCACGAGCCGGCAGATCGATTGCTGGTCGTTTCACGCCCGCGGTTCGTGCTCCCAGAACGGCCGGGTCCTGACGGAGATCCGAATCCCGGCCGGATCGTCGGAATGGGACTACCGGACGCTCTACGTCTACAACCCGTTCTGATGATCGCCGGCCGCGTCCAGTGCGGACTGGCTCTCATCTCCCTCACCGGTTGCGCTGCAACGCAACCCGAGCCGACCATCGAGGCGGCGGTGAACGTTGCGCCGTCGTCGTTCCCGGCACCTCCTCCCTCCGTCGCACCCTCCGCCATCCCGACCCCGGACGAGGCGACGGCCATCTTCCGCACCGTCTTCGACTGGACCGCCGAGCGGTCCGACCGCGCCGACGCGCTCGAGGGATCTGCCGAGGAAAACGCTGCGGTCTTCGACAGCGGTGGGATCATGTCGGAGGCGTCGTTCGACCGCATCGACGTCGTCGCACCCGGCCGGGTCGAGGCGAGCGGAACGTCCGTCGGGCGAGTGTCCTCGATCGGCTTCGTTGTCTCCGAGGGCCGTTGGAAGCTGGAACGCTCGACAGCGTGCGCTGTCACCGGGGTCTGTTAGTCACCATCCGAACGGGTCCGAGTCGGATCCGGGAAGCCAACTGTTGCCGGGCCCGACCCACCCCCGGGCCTTGATCATCTTCTTCGCTGCGCGCTGATTGCGGCCGATCAGACGGTCGAGGTACAGGTGACCGGCCAGATGGTCGGACTCGTGCTGCAGACACCGCGCCAGGTAGCCGTGGCCCTCGACCGTCACGGGACTGCCCTCCACATCGACACCGGTCACGCGGGCCCAGTCCGCACGGCCGGTCGGGTACCGCTCCCCCGGGACCGACAGACACCCCTCACCGTCCTCGGGGTCCGGCATCGTCTCCGGGATCGCCGATGTCTCGAGCACTGGATTGACCACGTGCCCGCGATGCCGGACTCCGCCGTCCTGCAGGTCGTAGACGAACACCGCACGCGGATCACCGACCTGGTTGGCGGCAAGACCGGCACCGTGCGCCGCTGTGTTGGTCTCGAACAGGTCCTCCACGAACGCGGCCAACTCCGCGTCGAACTCGGTGACGGGAGCGGCACAGGTCGTCAAACGAGGGTCGCCGGCAACGAGGATGGGTCGAATAGCCATGCGAGAAGGTTACTGTCGAAGCATGGCTCATTCCCGTCGCTCCCCCACGGCTCACCCCGCGGACAAGGTCTGCGCGTCGTGCGGACGGCGAATCGAATGGCGCAAGAAGTGGGAGAAGAACTGGGATGACATCAAGTACTGCAGCGACGCATGCCGGCGGCACAAGGTGAGCACCACCGACAAGGAACTCGAAGACAAGATCCGTTCCCTGCTCGACGCCCGGTCCCGCGACTCCACCATCTGCCCTTCCGACGTCGCACGAGCCTTGTCCGACGACAATTGGCGGGAGTTGATGGAACCGGTTCGCCGCGCCGCCCGCCGGATGGTCGACGCGGGAGAAGTCGAGATCACCCAGAAAGGATCCGTCGTCGATCCGTCGACCGCGAAGGGGCCCATCCGCATCCGATGGACGCGCTGACCTGCGACACAGAAGTTGTCGGTGGGTGGGTATAGCTTTTGTGGTGTGAAGGCATGGGGGGATGTGTTCGGGCTCGGCGACCAGGATTTGGTCTCCGAGCTCGCTGGCGTGTCCTCCCTCGAAAACGAGCTCGCTGCAACGCGATTGACGCTGCTGGCGGAAATGGACCGCCGCGGTCTTGCCATGAAACTCGGCTACTCGTCGGTGACCCGGTGGTACGCGCGATCGGTGCGCATCACCGACGGGTCCGCGGCCCGTCAGATGGAGCTGGGGCAGTGGCTCACCGACCGGCCCAGCGTGCTGAACGCCCTCGCAGGTGGTGACATCCACGCCGCGCACGCCTCGGCGATCGCCGACGGCTACGCCACCGTGGTGGTCGCCGACCCCACCCTCGACGAACAACGCCGCGACGCGGTCGTCGCCGAACTGCTCGAAACCGCCATGCGCAGCACCGCCGGGCAGGTCGCCTCCCGCGCGCAGGCACTGGCGCATTCCGCGGCCGAGGACGCCAGAGCCCGCCACGAGCACGCCGAGAAGCAACGACAAGAACAGGAGCGGGAACAGGAGCGGGAACAGGAGCGGGAGCAAGAGCGGGACCGTGCGAGCCGAGCTGACGCGGGTGACGCAGCCGGCTCGGGCGAGCCCGAACCTGTTCCAGCGGGGCCGCCGCCGGTGCCGGTGTCGGAGAACCCGGAGTTGAACCGTTTCGATGTTCACCCGCTTGCCAGTGGCCGCTTCCAGATGGGTGGCAACGTCGACCGGCTCCTGGCCGAGAAGCTGCTCACCGCGTTGTCGGCGTTGACCGCGCCGCAGCCCGGCCCCGGTGGGGAACGCGATCTACGTGATCCGTCGAAGCGGCGGGCGGATGCACTCGATCGGATCCTCGACCGGCACCTGAGCGGTGGTGGCCGCGGATCGGCGGGCGGGTCGCGGGCATCGGTGCACTTGATCGTCCCGCTGCGGGACCTGCTCGCCGACCGTGGACACACTCAATCGAACAGCGCAGCAACGGGTTCGACGACAGACGGTTCCGGTGGCGACTCACGGGCCGGCGATACCGATACGGGTCCCGTTGCTGGCGCTGACGGCGGGCACCACGTGAACAAGAGTCGTGCTTGTTCCGATGCCAGTTCACGGACCGGTGATACCCGCGGCGATCGTGTCGGTCCCAGCACTGGTGCCGGTGACCATCGCGGGCAGAAGTCTGCACCTGAGCCCGGTGATGCCGACTGGCCGTTCCACTTCGACTGGACCGGGCCGATGAGCCGCGCTTTCGCCGAACTTCTCACCTGCGATGCCGACCTCACCCCGGTCATCGTCGACCACCACGGCGTCCCGCTCGCCCTCGGCCGCACCACCAGACTCGCCAGCGACGACCAACGCATCGCCCTGACCATCCGCGACCGATGCTGCGTGATGTGCGGCCGCCCCGCACAGTGGTGCCAAGCCCACCACGTGACATTCTGGGAACACGGCGGCCGCACCGACCTGAACAACCTCGCCCTGGTCTGCGGAGAATGCCACCGCCTCGTCCACCACGGCGACTGGCAACTGCTCATGGGCGACGACGGACACCCCTACGCCATCCCACCCGAATCCACCGACCCCACACGACAACCCATCCCCAGCTACCACCGCCGAAAACGTCGCGCAGCGTGACAACTAGTCAGCTGCGCAGCTCACGCTTGAGCAATTTTCCGCTCTGATTGCGCGGCAATTCGTCGACGAAGGTGACGGTCTTGGGCACCTTGAACGGCGCTATCCGACCCTTCACGTGGTCGATCAACACCTGCGACGACATCTCACTTCCGTCCTTGAGCACGACGACGGCCGTCACCGCCTCGATCCACTTGTCGTCGGGCATCCCGATCACCGCGACCTCGGCGACCGCCGGATGGGTGTAGATCGCATCCTCCACCTCGCGGGACGCGACGAGGATGCCGCCGGTGTTGATGACATCCTTGATCCGGTCGACCACAGTGATGAACCCCTCGGCGTCGCGTGTCACCAAATCACCGGAATGAAACCACCCATCCGAGAACGCATCTGCCGTCGCCTCCGGCTTGTCCCAGTAGCCGTCGCACAGCTGAGGAGAACGATAGAGAATCTCACCGGGTTCGCCGTCCGGCACATCGTTGCCGTCGGCATCGACGACGCGGGTCTCGACGAAGAACACCGCACGTCCACACGACGCCGGCCGCGCCTCGTGCTCCTCGGGCTGCAATACCGTTGCCAATGGCCCGATCTCGGACTGCCCGAAGCAGTTGTAGAACTCGATGTCCGGGTACCGCTCACGCAGCCGAGTGAGAACTGTGACGGGCATGATCGAAGACCCGTACTGCGCCTTCTTCAACGACGAGAGATCGCGCGTCGCCAGATCGGGGTGATTGGCGAGCGGAACCCACACCGTCGGCGCCAGGAACAGAGACTTGATCTTCTCCGCTTCGATGCGGCGCAGGATCTCCGGAACGTCGGGCCTGCGCATCAAGCGGACCGTGGCACCCACCGACAGGTACGGCAGCATGAACACGTGCATCCCCGCCGAGTGGTACATCGGCATCACCAGAAGCGGGTCGTCGTCCTGGGTGAACCCGAGCGCGATGACGCACGAGACGTACTCCGCGACCAGGGCGCCGTGAGACATCATCGCGCCCTTGGGTTTCGACGTCGTCCCGGAGGTGTAGAGCAACTGAGCGAGGTCGGTCGCATCGGCGACGGGGTCGAGTTCGGAGCCGTCGCCGTCCGTGCCCAGCACGTCGGGAAGGGAGACCACGTGCTCGATGCTGAGCTCGCCGCGAACCGAATCGAGCGTGCCCGCCAACTCCGGGTCGACCAACACTGCCCGAGAACCCGATTGCTGCAACAGGTACTGCAATTCGTCGCCCACGAGCGCGTAGTTGATCGGGACGTGCACCAATCCGGCTCGCGCACAGGCGAGGAACGCGACGACGTACGCGTCGGAGTTGACGCCGTACGCCGCCACGCGGTCGCCCTTGTTCAATCCCAACGCGATCAGCCGTCGAGCGGCGCGGGTGACCGCGGTATCGAGTTCTGCGTAGGTGTGACTGCGTCCCTCGAATGTCACGGCGAGGCGGTCGGGGAATTTCGCGGCCGACCGTCGCAGGACGCCGTCGACGGTGTTCACTCGTGTTCCGCTGCTCATCACCCGACGTTATAGGACGTCCAAGCATCTCGTGCCGTGTTTGGCTGCCCTCAGGGTTCGATCGATGCCATTGGGGCATGCGAGAACGCATGACAACGAAACAAGCCCTCGACAGCCTCGAATCTGCCTCGTTCCTCGACGGAGCGAGCAACGCGATCAACAGTGTCCTGAAACCCGCACTGGACGACACCGCCGTCGGCGCAGGTCTACGCGGCCGGTGGATCGGCCATCCCATCCACCCGGCTCTCGTCAACGTCACCATCGGAAGCTGGACGAGCGCCGTGGTCCTCGATCTGCTGAACCACCAGTCCAGGGCGAGCAAGCTCGTCATCTCCCTCGGGCTTGTGTCCGCGCCGGCAGCCATCGCCACCGGATGGGCCGATTGGTCGACGATGAACACCCGCCAGCGCCGCGTCGGGATGATCCACGCTGCGTCCAACGCGACCGGCGTCTTCCTCTTCCTCGGCTCCTACTTGCGGCGCCGGAAGCAGACCGATGGCATCGCCAAGGCCCTGGCCGCTGCCGGTCTGGCAACGGCGAGCGTCGGCGGTCTCATCGGAGGCCACCTCGCCTACAGCTCGACCGAGCAGGAACCGGCTCCGGCAGGCAAGCACAGCATTCGCCGATAGATCAGCAGTTGTTCGGCTCCCCGATCTTCACCGCGGACAGCAGAGCATCACCCTCACCGACGAGCACCCCTGCTTGCGGATCCTGCGCCACGACAATCCAGTTCGAGTCGTTGACCTGCATCCGGCTCGCACCGGACGCGTCGACGCTCCTGGAGTAGAAGATTCCCGCCGCCTGGATCGCGTTCTGGGCGGACTGCAAGTTCATGCACACGACCGAAGGCATGGCGGCGAGGACGGGCTCTGCGGCGGGCGGCTCGGACGCGGTGGTGTCCGGGACAACGATCCTGTCGACCGGCGTCGGTGCGGGCGTGGTCGCCTCGACGGTCACGGTCCGCACTTCGGTCCGGACTTCGGGCTCGGCGGAGTCCGTGGATCCGCAGCCCGCGAGGACGAGCGCAGGAAGGGCAAGCGCGAGGACCGAGTGCACGCGGGAACGACTACTGCTCGTCATGAAAACCCTTCGACCGACCGATGGCCTGGCGCAACCGGTACCCATGGGAGATCGTCAGACCGGTAAGCCTGTTACTTCCCGTCCATCGGTGGCGTTTCCGTACACCGTACGGTAAGCTGCGTCGGCCCCGGGCGAACCAGCGTCGGGGGCGGCGAAAGGCGACCGAAGCGCACATGACCCAGGCCCAGCCGACGACACCAACTCAGCCATCCATCGACGAACTGTCCACCATCCTCGTTCGCGGAGCACGCGAGAACAATCTCCGCGACGTGAACCTCGACCTGCCCAAACGCTCGCTCGTCGTGTTCGCGGGCGTCTCCGGGTCGGGGAAGTCATCACTCGTCTTCGACACCATCGCTGCCGAAGCTCAACGGCAGATCAACTCGACGTTCACCGCGTTCGCGCAGACATTCCTTCCGTCCTACGGCCGTCCCGACGCCGATCTCATCGCGAACCTGTCGGCCGTCGTGATCGTCGACCAGAAGCGTCTGTTCGGCGGCCCGCGCTCGACCGTCGGCACCATCACCGACATCGGCGACTGGCTGCGCATGCTGTGGTCCCGCGGCGTCACCCCGACGATCGGGTTCGCGAACGCGTTCTCCTTCAACGACCCGGCCGGCATGTGCCTCGAGTGCGAGGGGCTCGGCGAGGCGAAGGTCGTGGACCTCGGCGAACTGGTGGACGAGTCGAAGTCCTTGCGCGAGGGGCCGTTCAAGCATCCGGACTTCGAGGTCGGCAAATGGCCGTATCGGGTGTTCGCCGACTCGGGCCTGTTCGATCTCGACGTCCCGATCGAGCAATACTCCGCCCGCGAGCGCCACATGTTCTTCGATGCGAAACCCGGCGAGTTCGAGGTACTGAACCCCGATGCCGTCATGAAGAGCTACGAGGGGATCGTGTCCCGGTTCAAGCGCAGCTACCTGGCCAAAGACGCCGACGCCCTGAAGGGCAAGGCCAAGCTCGCGTTCGAGCGCATCGTCACGCGCGGGGTCTGCGAATCCTGCGGCGGCTCCCGATACAACGAGACCATCCGCGGCGCGACCCTCGAGGGCCTGTCTCTGCCCGACGCGTTCGCGATCCAGGTGTCCGAGCTCGCCGACCGCATCGACGGGTGGAAAATCGACGGCCTGGGTACCGTCACCGCCGAAATCGTCACGCAGCTGCGAAGACTCGTCGATCTCGGTCTCGGCTACCTCAGCCTGGACCGCGCAACGTCGTCGCTGTCGGGCGGTGAATCCCAGCGCATCAAGATGGTCCGCCACCTGGGAGCGACCCTGAACGACATGCTCTACGTCTTCGACGAACCGACCACAGGCCTGCACCCCCGCGACGTCCACCGCCTCGACGACATGTTGCTCGCGCTGCGCGACAAGGGCAACACCGTCCTCGTCGTCGAGCACGACCCCGAGGTCATGTCCATCGCCGACCGCATCGTCGAGATCGGCCCCGGCGCGGGAAAGGCGGGCGGCACAATCGTGTTCGAGGGAACCTACGACGAGCTGCGCGACGCGGACACCAGGACCGGTGCCGCGTTGCGGCGCGAGGATGTCGTATTGCATACTCCCCGAACCCCTTCGGGCTGGCTGAGCATCACGGGAGCCAGCACCCACAATCTGCGCGACGTCAGCGTCGACATTCCGCTGGGAGTCCTGACGGCCGTCACCGGCGTCGCCGGTTCCGGGAAGTCGAGTCTCATCCACGGGCACCTCCGTGAGGCCGCACCGGACGCCGTCATTATCGACCAGGCACCCATCCGCGGATCGCGGCGCTCCTCCCCCGCGACGTACACCGGTCTGCTCGATCCGATCCGTGCGTACTTCGCCAAGAAGACC
This sequence comes from Rhodococcus sp. 05-2254-2, assembly GCF_002259095.1. NCBI lineage: Bacteria > Bacillati > Actinomycetota > Actinomycetes > Mycobacteriales > Nocardiaceae > Rhodococcus > Rhodococcus sp. 05-2254-2. The sequence goes on from NZ_NOZJ01000022.1 coordinate 247,537, forward strand.
GGCCAGCCGCCGTCGCTGTTCTCGCCCAACTCCGACGGCGCGTGCCCCGACTGCCAGGGCAGCGGTGTCATCTTCACCGATCTCGGGTTCACCGACCCGGTGACGAGCACCTGCGAGACGTGCCAGGGCAGGCGATTTCGGTCGGGCGCGATCCGGCACACCGTCGACGGCATCAGCATCGCCGACATCTTCGAGATGTCCGTCGAGGACGCCCAGGACTTCTTCGAGGTCAAAAAGATCCGCGACATCCTCCGCCGGTGCCGGGACGTCGGACTCGGCTACCTCTCGCTCGGCCAGAACCTGTCGTCGCTCTCCGGCGGCGAGCGGCAGCGGCTCAAGCTCGCCACCGAACTGGTCGGGTCGTCGCCGGTGCTGGTCCTCGACGAGCCGACCACCGGTCTGCATCCGTCGGACGTGTCGAACCTGATCGCGTTGCTCTCCGGGATGGTCGACGAGGGCAGGTCGGTGATCGTCATCGAACACAACCTCGACGTCATCGCCGCCGCCGACTGGGTCATCGACCTCGGCCCCGATGGCGGGCACAACGGCGGTCTGATCACCTTCACCGGAACCGTCGACGAGTTGGTGGTCTCCGACACCCACACCGGCACCTACCTGGCACGGAGCCTGGGCCGGTGACCACCACCCGATAGTGTTGGCGCTCCAGGGGCATCGGACACACAGGAGTGGCAGTGCAGCGTCGATCGGCACGAATGATCTCAGCAGGGTTCGCGGTTGTAGCACTGGTCGCGACCGGCTGCGGCAGCACGACGACCGACTCCCCGCCGGCAACCACCTCGGTCGCGGCGTCGAGCGGGAAGTTCCCGAGGACGATCGCGTCGGGCTCGGACGGCGGGACCGTCACCATCGACGCGATGCCACGTTCGATCGTCTCGCTGAGCCCGACGGCGACGGAGACCCTGTACGCCGTCGGGGCGGGTGAGCAGGTGGCCGCCGTCGACGATCAGTCGGACTATCCCGCCGACGCACCGAAGACCGGGCTGTCGGCGTTCACGCCGAGCCTCGAGGCGATCGTCGCGTACGACCCCGATCTGGTGATCACCTCCACCGACCTCGGCCTGGTCACGTCCACTCTGGCCGAGGCCGGTATCACGACGCTGCTCGTCCCGGCGGCGACGAGCCTGGACGACGCGTACTCGCAGATCGAGCTCGTCGCGGACGCGACCGGGCACGACGCCGAGGGCGACGCGGTGGTCACACAGATGCGCGACCGAATCGATGCCGCCGTGGCCAGTGTCCCCGCGCGCGACGAGCCCCTGACGTATTTCCACGAACTCGACGACACGCTGTACACGGTGTCGAGCGCGAGCTTCGTCGGCCAGATCTACGGTCTGTTCGGCCTGACGAGCATCGCCGACGGCTCCGGCGCAGGCGACTACCCCCAGCTGTCCGCCGAATCGGTGATCACCGCGGATCCCGATGTCGTGTTCCTGGCCGACGCCCAATGCTGCGGCGTCACAGCCGAATCGGTTGCGGCTCGACCGGGGTGGGGATCGATGACCGCCGTCCGAGACGGCAGGATCTTCCCGATGGACGAGGACCTGTCGAGTCGGTGGGGTCCCCGCATCGCGGACCAGGTGGAAGCCGTCGCCGCAGTGGTGCAGCAGATTCCGGCGTGAACCCAGCAACGATGGGGTAACGCGCCAGCCGGCCACAGCCGCCTTCCGATGTGGTGAGACAGATTCCGGCGTGAACCCGGCGACGATGGGGTAACGCGCCAGCCGGCCACGGCTGCCTTCAGTCGTGCAACAGATTTCAGTGTTAACCGAGGACCGGCCCGATGGCGCGTCCATCGGCAACGGTCTCCCTCGGCAGTGCTGCCGAAGGGGACCGTTGCCGGGCACTGGCCGTGCTCTACACGACGCTGTCGCGCCGCATGGCCTCGATTTCGTCGGCGCTGCAGCCTATTTCGGTGAGCACCTCGTCGGTGTCGGCCCCGTGCTTGCGGCCGGTGTACCTGATGCGGCCGGGGCTACCACCCATCCGCCACATGACGTTCTGCATCCGGACGGGACCGAGGTCGTCGTCCTCGACGGTCGTCACCATCTCGATGGCGTTGACCTGTGGATCGGACAACAGATCGCTCGGCTTGTAGACGGGAGCGACTGCGGCACCTGCCTTCTCGAACTCGTCGATCACCACGTCCTTCGTCCGTTCGCCGATCCAGCCGCCGACGTACTCGTCCAACAGGTCCGCGTGGGCGGCGCGCTGACGCCCGGTGGCGAACCACGGTTCGTCGAGCACTTCGGGATGACCCACCAGGACCAGCACGCGTTCTGCTATCGAATTGGCGCTCGTGGAGATGGCCAACCAATGCCCGTCCGCTGTCTTGTACAGGTTGCGGGGCGCATTGTTGCTCGACCGGTTCCCGGTTCGCTCCTGATCGATCCCCAGCTGGTCTGCGTAGATGACGCCCGGTCCGACCGCGGCCATGATCGGGCTCAACAGATCCAGATCGATCTGCTGGCCGATGCCGCCGTTGTTGGTTCGGTGCAGCAGAGCCATCGACACCGCCGACGAACCGGCGATCCCGGCGAGGGAATCGGCCAATCCGAACGCCGGGAGTGTCGGCGGCCCGTCGGCTTCACCGGTCAGGTGCGCGAACCCGCTCATCGATTCGACGAGCGTGCCGAAGGCGGGCCTGGTGGCGTACGGTCCGGTCTGACCGAAACCGGTGACACGCAACAGGATCAGACCCGGGTTGAGCTCGGAGAGCACGTCGTATCCCAGCCCCCAGCGTTCGAGGGTCCCGGGCCGGAAGTTCTCGACCACCACGTCGGCCTCTGCGGCGAGGCGGCGAAAGAGAGCTCCGCCCTGGGAGTTTCCAAGATCGAGGGTGACCGTGCGCTTGTTCCGCCCGATCATCGTCCACCACAGTGGGTGACCGTCCTTGTCCAGACCGTGTCCGCGCATGCCGTCCGGCTTGGTGGGGTGCTCGATCTTGATGACCTCTGCCCCGAAGTCGCCCAGGATCTGCGCGACGAGGGGGCCGGCGAGGATCGTCGAGATGTCGAGAACCTTGATGCCCTCCAGTGGGCCCGTCACAGGTACGGACGGTGCAGGTAGCGGCCTGCGGGAGCACCGGCGACGGCACCGTCGGCGAGTACCCGCTGACCACGGACGAACGTGTCGGTCACCTTGGCACCGAGCTCGAATCCCTCGAACGGCGTGTACTCCTGAGCCGACTCGGAATCCTCCGGGCGCACGGTCCAGGTGTGATCGGGGTCGATGAGGGCGATGTCTGCGTCCATGCCGACGGCGATGTCTCCCTTGCCCGGCAGGCCGTAGCGTCGGGCCGGGTTCAGTGACGTGAGCTCGGCGATACGACGCCAGCTCAGGCCGCGCTTGCGTCCTTCGCTGACGAGACCGGGCAGCAGGTATTCCGCACCACCGAAGCCGGACTTCGCGGCGAAGATGTCGCCCCGGTCCTCGGCGAACTTCTTCTCGTCCTTGCAGCAGGCGTGATCACTGACGACCCAGTCGATGTCACCGGCGAGCAGGTGCTCCCACAGTGCTTCGACGTCGTCGCGCGGGCGCAGCGGCGGGTTGACCTTGCCGCCGAGTCCGTAGGCGGTGTCGATGTCGGCCAGCAGGTGCCCGATGGTGACCTCGCGGCGGAAGTCGACGTGCGGGAACGCCTTTGCCATCCGCATCGCCGCGGCCAACGCCTTGCGCGAGGACAGGTGCAGCAGGTTGATGTTGGGCAGCTGCGTCTCGTCGGCGAGGAACGACGCGATGGTGACGGCGAGCCCCTCGGAGTGCGGCGGCCGCGACGCACTGTAGGCCGCGAGGCCCTCGAGGGTGCCTTCCTCCTCGACGATCTTGGTGTACGCGCTCATGATCTCCGCGGTCTCGCAGTGCAGCGACAGCGAGATGTGATCGGCCTTGTCGCCCATCTGCTCTCGGGCAGCCTGGATGCCGCGCATGACGAACTCGAAGTGCGCCAGGTCGTATCGCTCGCCCTCGGGTGTCATGAGGAATTCGCTCTGATCGGTGGACCGGCCGTGCAGCCCGTGGCTGCCGTAGAACATGAAGATCTTGAACGACGTGACGCCGTGATCTGCGATGAGCGCGGGGATTTCGTCGATGTGTTCCTTGGACATCGGCGCGAGGTGGTACGCGTAGTCGACGTAGGGGCGTCCCTCGGTGGCCTCCAGGACCTTGGGGAACACATCCGCGTAGGAACCACCGGTGTTCATGTAGTACTGCCCGGTCCGCATGTAGGAGAGCGACGTGGTGACGCCGCCCTGGACACACGCCCGCGACTCGGTCTCGGCGTCGTCACCGAGGGAGTTGTAGATACCCCAGTGCTGGTGTGCGTCGACGACACCGGGGAACGCGACCTTGCCGGCCGCGTCGATGATGGTATCCGCTGCCGAGGCATCGATATTCGCTTCGATGCGAGTGAACTTGCCGTCTTCGATCAGCAGGTCCAGAAATTCGCCCTCGTCGGGGGCATCGGAACCTGGTCGAACTACGCGCGCATTGGTGATCAACAGCGTTGACATGGTGGTCCTTTCGAATTTTTTCACAAGAGTTGGGGTGTTCGAAGCGAACTTGCCGCGAGGTATGCGAGTCCGAGCGCCGGGAGCAGTCCGTTCCCCGCGAGATACCCTGCAGCACCGTGGCCGGAGATGCCCATTGCGGCACCGCCCGAGGCGAACAGACCGGTGATGGCGGAACCGTCGGTGCGGAGAACACGTGCGTTCTCGTCTACGACGAGCCCGCCCTGGGTGTGGAACAACGCGGGCACGATCTTGATGGCTGCGTAGGGTCCGGTGAGCGAATGCTCGAAAGAGCTGCGGCCGAACGGATCCGACGCCTCTCCCCGTGCATACTTTTGCACAGCGGCCAGCTCCTCCGCCACTGCCGCAGGTGGGAGCCCGGTTCCGGCAGCAAGGCCGTCCGCATCGTCGGCCCACACCGCGGCACCCGAGTCGACGGTCTGCTGGAAGTCCTTGAACGACAGACACTTGTCGTAGATCTCGCGGTCGATGACGACCCAGCCCTCCGATCCGGGCCTGGCGGCCAGAATGGCTGCGTACTCGGAGTACCCGGTCGTCTCGTCACCGAACCGGCGACCGGATGCGTCGAGCACGACGCCGCCGTGCATCACCGTCGCCCATCCGACGAGAGTCGTCGCCTGCTTCGAGAGTGCCGCGTGTCCCTGGTACGCATCCAGATACGCCGAATCAGCACCGAGACGGCGCCCGATGGTCAGCGCGTCACCGACGGAGTGCTCACTTCCGTGATAGCGCGCCGCGGATATCTCCGGCACGTGCTCTGCCACCAACTCTGCGTTGGCACCGTAGCCGTTGGTGGCCAACAGGACTGCGCGCGTCGGAACTTCGTCGACGCTGCCGTCGGGCATCGTGATCGTCACGCCGTCGACGGCCCCGTCGGAATCGACGGACACATCGGTCAGTCGGGCGGGCATCAGCATGTCGATGCGCGGCTCGGCGGCGACCGCTCGCGCGAGGTGCTCGAGCATCCCACTGCCGTGACGGCCTTCGACCGTGTGACAACGCAACTGCGAATGGCCGGGGTATGCGAAGTCGGTCACCAGCGTGAGCGGCAGTTGCACGTGGTCGGCGAGCCATTCCACCAGCGGGGCACTGACATCGGCGAGGGTGGAGGCCAGCCGCAGATCGGCACTGCCCTTCGTTTTACGCAGGACGTCGTCCAGGAACTGCTGCGGCGAATCGTCGATTCCGGCCGCACGCTGCCACCGTGAGCCGGCACCGGGGATCATGGCCGTGGACATCGCCGTGTTGTTGCCCCGCTTGAAGTGCGCACTGGCCTCGACGACCAGCACGTCGAGTCCGAGCTCGGCTGCACGCAGAGCAGCGACGAGGCCACCGCCCGCGCCGGCCACCACCAGGTCGGGTCCGTCTTCGCTCACGGGGAGACCTGCAGCTCGGAACGCAGACCCAGCAGCCGCAACGCCGTGCCGGTCGGGTCCACCACCTGCGGTGACGTCGGTGGATCGACGAGATCGACTGCAGAGCAAGCATTGATGGCGATGGTGCAGCGGAGCTTGCCCGCGTGTTCGGAGACCGCTCTCCCCCAGGTGCCGGTGTCTGCGATGTCGTGCACACCGAGCCCGAGTACTTCGGTGGCCTCGGCGACGATCCCGTAGAACCCGAGTCGGCGGTCCAGCTCTGCGGCGATGGCGTCGTTCCTCGCCAATGCACCGATCCGATGCCCCTGGGAGGCATAGAACGAGGCCGTCAGCCGGGTGAGGCCGTAGAGCGGCCGAGCGAACGAATCCGCTTCCTCGGCGCAGGGGTCGAGCACGCAGTCGGGCAGGAACCCGTCGGCGTGCGTGTCCAGCACGGAACGAAAGGCCTGTGACAGCACCTGTTCCGACCGTCGGACGTCGAGTTCGGTATCCAGTGCGCTCGGCGCGTCGGGCCCGATATTGCGGAGCTCGACGGTGATCCCCGCGGGCGAAAGGTGGTCGTAACGATCCTGCCGGCGCTGCAGTTCTGCCGCGTCGACGTCGATCGGGGTGAAAGCCAAGAGATGCATGTGAGGTGAACTCCTAAATACCGAGGTAGGCAGCTTTGACCCGCTCGTCGTGTGCCAGTTCGGGCCCGGTGCCGGTCAGCACGATGGACCCGCTCTCGATGACGTAGGCCCGATCGGAGATCGCGAGTGCCTGCGCGGCGTTCTGTTCGACGATCAGTACGGTCACACCCGAGTCGCGGATACGCACGATCGCCTCGAGCACTTGAGCTGCCAGCTTGGGAGCGAGCCCGACGGACGGTTCGTCGAGTGTCAGTACTCGCGGCTTGGACATCATGGCGCGGCCGATGGCGAGCATCTGCTGCTGACCGCCGGACATGGTGTCGGCCCGCTGCTCTCGTCGTTCGGCGAGAATGGGGAACAGGGCGTAGACCTGGTCGAGGGATTCCCTCACGCCGCTGCGCTTCTGGGTGTACGCGCCCATCTCGAGGTTGTCGGCCACGGTGAGGCTGCCGAACAACGCCCGATCCTGGGCGACGTGCACCAGCCCGGCTCGCACGATCCGGTCCGCCCGCATCCCGTGAATCGCGTTGCCATCCAGCATGATTCTGCCACCGGACGTGGACACCATGCCGGAGAGCGCACGCAGCGTGGTCGTTTTCCCCGCGCCGTTCGCGCCGATCAGGGAGACGATCTCGTGCCGATCGACCGAGAGGTTCACCCCGTGCAGGATCTCCAGACGGCGGTATCCAGCGTGCAGGTTGTCGATTTCGAGCATCATGCTGTCTTCTCCTCACCGAGGTATGCCTCGACGACGCGGTCGTCGGCAACCACCGTGCGTGGGTCGCCCGAAGTGAGCACCGCCCCCTCGTGCATGACCACCAGACGTTCGGACAGGGCCATCACCGCAGCCATGATGTGTTCGACGAAGAACACCGTCTGGCCCTGCTGATGCACCGTGCGCAGCAGTTCGATCATCGGTGCCCGCTCGGCCGGGACGAGCCCGGCGAGAACCTCGTCGAGGAGCACGACGCGTGGCTCCATGGCCAGGGCGCGAGCGAGTTCGAGTCTCTTCAATCCTGCCGTCGACATCGTCGAGACCTTGCCGCCGACCTGGTCGGACAGTTGCACGCGGTCGAGGACGTCGAGGGCATGCTGCCGGGCGTCTTTGCGTGACTTGCGCTTCGACAGTGCGGCGATGGTGACGTTCTCGAGCACCGACATCGACTCGAAGGGGCGCATGAGCTGAAACGTACGTACCAGCCCGGCTCGCGCGATCTTGCTCGCCGGCCATCCGGTGATGTCCGTACCGTCGAAGATCACTCGGCCTGCTGTCGGGGGCTGCTCACCCGACAGCAGGGAGAACAGGGTCGTCTTGCCTGCCCCGTTGGGGCCGATGATGCCGAGGAATTCGTGCTCGGGCACGTCGAGGCTGACCTCGCGTACCGCGTGGATTCCCGAGAAGGATTTGCTCAGGTTCTCGATGCTCAACAAGCTCATCGGTTCCACCTCTCACGGATCGTGCCGAAGATTCCTTTGGGCAGGAAGATCACGATCGCGATCAGAATCACCGAGTACGCGGCGACGTCCAATCCGATTGTCCCCTGCAGGAATTCGAGGAAGACGGGTGGGTTTCTGAGCAGTTCGTTGATCAACTCCGACAGCGGCCCGATCACGGCGGCACCGATGACCGGGCCCCAGATCGTTCCGATGCCGCCGATGACGGCCGGCACGATCGCTTCGACGGAAACCGCCGAACCGAAGGCCTGCTCGGGACCGACGAAGAAGTAGTACTGCGTGTAATAGACCCCGGCTACGGCGGTCAGCGCACAACTCGCCGCCACGGCGATCAACCGATACTTCATCGTGTCGATACCGAGCGAGGCTGCAGCGGTTTCGTCGTCACGGGTGGCCTGGACGAACTGCCCTGCCCGGGAACGGGTGTAGAAGATGGTGCCGAGAACCGCGAGCGTCAGAATGACCAGCGGAATCCAGACGTAATTGGGGCTGCCCTTCTCGAACTGCAGCATCCACCACGAATCACGCGGCAGGATGGGCACATTGAAGCCCTCGGTCTTGTTGAACACCTCGAGGTTCTGCACGAGCAGCAGAAACATCTGTGCGAAGGCGAATGTCGCCAGTGCGAAATACGACCCGGCGAGTCGGTAGCGCAGGCACAGGTAGGCGATGAGTGTGCCCACCGTGGCCGAGAGGACTGCCGCGACCACCATCGAGATCCACGGGGAAATTCCGTGCTCGACCAGAAGATACGCACCGGAGTACGCACCGATTCCGAAGAACGCGGCGTGGCCGAAACTGAACATGCCGCCGAACCCGCTCATGATGTTCCACGCCACGGCCATCACGGCGAAGATCAACGTGCGCACGGCAACCGTCTGGGCCTGCTCGCCGAGGAGCAGCGGCAATGCCGCCACGACGACGAATCCGATGACCAGCGTGATCAATTGGCGGCGTAGCCACGTGTCCTTCAACCGCGGATCGTGCTGCACCGGTGTGGGTGCGCTTCTTGTCGTAGTCATCGGCGCGCTCCGTACAATCCTTCGGGCTTGAGAAACAGAACGAGAACGAACACCGCGAATACCAGGATCAGCGAACCTGTTCCGGGGAGATACAGGGCGCCGACGGTCTGCACGAGTCCGATGACGAGGCCACCGACCATGGCTCCGACGACACTTCCGAGTCCGCCGAGAACCACGATGACGAACGCCAGGATGGTGAATTGTTCTCCGACCGACGGCGTCAGGCTGGTGAACGGTGTCATCAACCCGCCTGCGACCGCGACGCAGGCTGCGCCGATACCGAAGGTGAGCGCGTAGACCCGACCGATGTCGACGCCGACGAGCTTGGCTCCCTCGGAGTTGGATGCGACTGCGCGGATGGACAATCCGAGCGGCGTCCGCTTCAGTACCGCGGTGAGCGCGACGGCGACCAACGCGGCCCCGATGAACGCGATCACTCGCGGCCACGACGCGACGGCACCGAGCACGTCGAGGGAACCGTCGATCGGAGCCTGCACCGATTGCGGCCGCCCTCCGAAGATCATCAGCAGCACGTTGATGATCAGCAGCGACAGGCCGAGGGTGACCAGGAGCGGGCCGTCGTGACTGCCGCTGATGGTCAGTTTCGTCAACAGTGTCGCTTGCACGACCATGCCGAACAAGAACATCACCGGAACGGCGACCAGTGTTGCAACGTAGACCGGCAACCCGGCGGTGGACAGCGTGTAGACGATGTACATCGCCATCGTCAGCATCGCACCCTGGGCGAAGTTGACGATGCCGAGAACACCGAAGATCAGCGTCAGTCCGACGGAGATCAGTGCGTACACACCGCCGAGCAGGAGTCCGGAGACGACCGACTGCGTGACCAGGCCCTGGTCTTTTCCACCGACGAGGTAGATCACCGCCATGATGACGACGATCGCTGCTGCGACCGGGATACCGGGGTTGAGCCCCGCGAGACCTTTGTTCCCCGCTTTCTCTGCGGTCGAGGTAGCGGCCGTCACTGGCCGGCTCCCGCGGGGAACTGGATTGCGTCCGTTGCGAACTCCTCGGGGAAGACCTGAGCGACTGCACCGTCGCGAACCTGCATGACGATGACGGTGGCGTTCTTGTTCTGGCCGGTCTCGTCGAACTCGATCGGTCCGTTGAACGCGAGAAGCGGATCCTCGATCGAGACGCCGGAGATGGCGTCGCGCAGATCCTCAGGATCACTCGACGCACCGTCGTTCAGTCCGGCCGCGATGACCTCGACTGCCTGGTAGGACAGCATCGCTGCGGTCTCCATCGGGCGTCCGTATTCGGCCTCGAACCGCGAGCGGATGTCGGTGACGCGGTCGCTGGTGGCGTCGAAGTGGTAGTTGGCGCTCAACACGCCCTCCCCTGCGGCACCTGCGTCACTGGGGAACGAGCTGTCGTCGAACGCGCCGTTGGCAATTCCGTAGACGCCCTTGACGTTCAGGTTCAGCTGCTCGACCGCACGTGCGATCAGCAACCCGTCCGGGTAGTAGCCGGTGGCGACGATGACGTCGGGGTTGGACACTGCAGCCTCACGCACCTGCGTGGTGGCGTCGGAGAAATTCGTTGCCGGGTAGGTGATTTCCTGCACCGACGAGATTCCCTGGTTCGCGGCCTCGGCCTCGAATGCGTTGAAGACGCTGTCTCCGAAGGATCCCTCGATGTGCAGGTAGGAGACGCGGTCGATCGGCTGACCGGTCTGCTCCTCGATCGCGGCGAGCGCCTTGGCACCGTCGGTTCCCATGCTGGACGCATTTGGCTGCATGCGGAAGGAGTACTGGTAACCCTGGTCGAGGATCTTGTCGTCCACCGCCACATCGATCACGAGCGGAACCCGAGATCGCTCGGCAACCGAGGCGACGTTCTGTGTGACGTCGCTCTGGTACGTGCCGATGAGCGACACCGCGCCGTCGTCGATCAGCCGCTGCGCCTCACTCTGTCCGACCTCTGCCTTGCCCTGGCTGTCGCCCGACACCAACTCCAACTGCCGACCGTCCATGGACGAAATGCCGCCTGCTGCATTGATATCGGCCACGGCGAGGGCAGCACCGTCGTTCATCAGCCCGCCCACTCCCGCCAGAGCTCCTGTGGTGGGATGAACCGATCCGATCTTGATGGGGCCGGAGTCGTCCGAGCCGGTGGAGGAGCCACATGCTGCCGCACCCACGACTGCAACGGCTGTCAGCACGCCTACGAGCTTCTTCATTGTTGAGTCTGCCTTCCGCGCCCATCGGCGCCGAGTCGAACCACTGGGCGGAACCTACCGTTCCGCTGAGCGCACCATCAGATTGATGATTGATCTCGCTGAAATCGAGTATGGCACGCATCACGGCCTCAGAACAGGCTCTTCCGTCAATTTCTTGTTACGGGTATGGTTCGCTCAGCGGAACGCACGCACATCCGAAAGGTGACACTTATGGTCAGCAGGCCTGCACTGGAGACGTCGACGGGAACAGAGTCCGCCGATCGTGTCGCCGATGTGCTCATCGCCTTCGCACAATCCGATCGGGCACTGGGCGTGTCCGAGATCGCTCGCACTCTCGACCTGAGCAAGGCTGTGGTGCACCGCATTCTGCAGTCGCTGGCATCGCGGTCGATCGTGCAGCCGGTTGCGGGCGAGTCGACGTATTCCCTCGGCCCGGCGGCGATCGGACTCGGCACCAAGGCGTGGAGCCAGCTCGACGTCCGGTCGATCGCTGCTCCCGTGCTGCGCGCGCTTCGCGCGAACACACGCGAGACCGCAACGCTGTCGGTACTCGTGGGGCACCGTCGGGTCTATCTCGATCAGTACGAGAGCCCCCAGGAGGTGAAGATGGTGGTCGAGATCGGCCCTCAGTACGCGTTGCACTCGGGAGCCTCGAGCCGAGCGATTTTGGCGTTCCTCCCCGATCGATTCGCGGACGAGGCCTTCCAGGAACTCCGCAGCAGTTCCCCCGACGCCGACGAGACCCGCTTCCGCGCCCGCCTCGCAGAGATCCGTACCAACGGATACGCAACCTCGACGAACGAGCGAAACACCGGTGCAGCATCGATCGCCGCGCCGTTCTTCGACGCCGCAGGGCACGTACTCGGATCGGTCAGCTCCTCGGGCCCCGCTTTCCGCTACTCCTCGTCCGCGGACGACGAACACATCGTTCATGCTGGTCAGGTCGTCGCGGCGGCCCAGTCGATCACCACCATCCTGGAAGCGCGTGCAGCTCGATGACCTCTACCTCCGCCCGGTCGTTCCTCTACGTACCGGCAAACAAGCCCGAGTTGTTCGACAAGGCCGTGGGCGGTGCCGCAGACGCGTTGATCATCGACCTCGAGGACGCGGTTCCGTTGGCGGACAAAGACCGAGCGCGTGCCGACCTCGCGGGGTGGTTGGCCTCGACGCCGTCGACCGATACCCAGATCTGGATTCGCATCACCCCCGAATTCATGACGCAGGACCTCGAGGCCGTCGCCGGAGGCGGTGTCACCGGCATCATGGTGGCGAAGTGTTCGGTCGAGTCACTCACGCGCGCAGACCGATTGCTCACCGAGCACAACCTGCCCGGGGTCGAGCTGATCGGGCTGATCGAGACGGCTCACTCCTTGCGTGCTCTGCCGGAGATGGCTCGATGCAACAGAGTGCGAACATTCGGGATCGGTGAAGTCGACCTCCTCGCGGACTTACGGATCACCCGTTCGGAATCGACGGAATCGATGATCGACGCACTTAGGCTGAACGTCGTGATCGATTGTGCTGCTGCGGGATTGGCAGCACCGATTGCCCCGACGTCGACCGATTTTCGCGATCTGGACGGGTTCGTCGGCACCACGGCCCGTTTCGTGCAGATGGGTTTCCGTGGCCGGACGGCATTGCACCCCAGTCAGGTTCCGATCATCAATGCCGCGCTCACCCCGTCCTCGGACGACATCACCACAGCACGTCGACTGGTGGAGCTGTACGAGGTGTCTCGGGGAGGACCGACCGTCGACGACAACGGACGATTCGTCGACGAGGCAGTGGTGCGGGGCGCACGGGAAATCCTCGCCCGGGCCTGAACCGACCGAACTGCAGCTCGGGCACCGCCACACGAGTGACGGTGCCCGAGCCGGTGGGACGACTGTCCTATTGCTGCGTGGTCGATTTCAGGTCGGTCAACGGTGCGAGCAGTGTCCCGATGTCGGTCAGGTCCCCGAGCCGATCGCATCGGCCGGCCAGTTCCTTCAGCTCGACGTCGGAGAGGAACGGCCCCGCGTTGCTGGTGAACTTGGTCGAGACCTCACCGAAGGTCAGCGGCCGTTCGGGTCCGCCACGAGTGGTGAGCACCTCTTCGACCACTTCTGTTCCATCGGTCAGAGTTGCGGTCAGCACCGCCGGGAATTGGTGCGGGAAGATGGCGTCGCACTTCGGGTTCGGAACGACGTCGACCTTGGCCATCAGAGCTCGCCGATCTGCTGACTTCGCCAACTCGTCGGTGTAGTCATCGAGTGCTGCGCCGAGCCCGCCCCCGCCGAGCAAGCCGACGACAACGGCGTACGGTCCGCTGAACTGCGCCATGTACCCGGTCTCGGGCGTGCGTTTGACGTCGATGGGTTCGCCGATGGTCCGCAGGTTCGCCGCGGGCACTCCCAGCTCGAGCTTCTCGATCTGCTCCGGCCGGATTCCTCTCGCCCGCAGCGCTGCTCCTGCGTCTATTGCCGCGTGGGTGAAGTGATTGGCTGGGTACGGCTTGAAGAAGATTCCGGGAACGGCCCACTCGGAGCCGAGTCCGTCCAGAATCTCGTTGGCTCGGCCAGGCTCGTGCAGCCAGGCCTGGAAGAAGCCGAACCGTCCTTCGAGGACCGTCGGCGGCCCGGTGATCCCATGACGCGCAAGGCCCGCCGCGGAGAGCGCGGAATGCGCAGCCCAACCGCAGTGCATGCGCTTGACGGTGCCCCCGGTGCGGTTGGCCTCGATGATGCCCGACGCCATCGACGCGGCAATGCCCATCGTGTCGACGATCTGTTCCTCAGACGCACCACCGATGACAGCGGCAGCCACAGCGCTACCCATCGCACCGCAGATGGACGTCGCGTGCTGTCCGTGCTCGAAGAACACCGAGTTCTTGGTCTCCGGGTCGAACCCCGCCATACCGATGCGCACACACACCTCCAGCCCGATCGCGATGCCACGGACGAGTTCTCGACCGTCGGCACCGTGCTCCTGAGCGGCCGCAAGAGCCGCGGGCACGACACTGGCGCTCGGATGCAGGATCGATGGAAGATGCGTGTCGTCGAAATCCAGCGAGTGTGCGAGCACTCCGTTGACGAAAGCGGCGAGGGCCGGAGGGAGAGCGACGTCGAGGCCGACCGCGGATGCCGTTGCTGCCCCGCCTTGTTCGCGGGCCCATGCGGTCGCGGCCTTGCTCGTCTCGAGGTCGGTGGCCGCAACCGCGATCCCGAGCGTATCGAGCACCCGCATCCCGACCGAGGTGACGACGGCGTCGGGCAGATCCTGAAAGCGGGTGGTCGCGGCGAAACGCGCCAGGTGCTGCGCAAGTGTGCGTTCGCTCATGCGGACGTCACCGCCAGCGGCCGTACCGGTGAACCCGTTGCGCCGAAGATGTTCAGGGGAACGAGAACGAACGTGAACTCGAACAGTTCCTGCTGGGAAAGCTCTTCGAGGTCGAGTGCTTCGATGATGTAGATACCGCTCTCCACCAACAGAACTCGGTGCGCGGGGAGCAGGGCGTGACCACCGCCGGGGGCGAGCCGCTCGAACGCGATGGTGTCTGCGCCTGCAGCGTGTACACCCTTGTCCGCCAGCCATTGCGCGCCTGCTTCTCCGACTCCGGGAACTCCGGACGGGCCGCCGACGTACGGCGACCCCTCGGCGAACAACTGCCCCCATCCGCTGCGAATCAGCACGACATCGCCGCGTTCGATCTCGATTTTCTCTGCAGCACATGCCGATTGCAGATCATCGACAGTGATCTCGTACCCGCCCTCGCAGCGACCGACACCGAGGAGCCTCGGGATGTCGAGCAGCACGCCGCGGCGGATCATGGGTTCGATGGTGTGGACGCCGTGTTCGACATACTTGCCGCCTAGGCACGACTGCCCGGCATCGGCACCGCCGTGCAGCTTTCCGTCGTGGCTGACGTGAGCGAGAGCGTCGATGTGAGTGCCCACGTGCGTTCCGGTGGTGATCATGTCGTTTGCGGCGCTGCCACCGTCTGCTCGAGTCACGTCGCCGTGTCTGCGCGGCAGGGTGTGCCAGAACTGAGGATGATTGGGCGACTGCGGCATCCCGACCCTCAACTGTCTACCGAGATCGACTGCGCGCACGCCCCCCTGGACTGCACGAAGAAGTTGATCGGACATTGCTTCGTCTCCTCGTTCGACGCTGCGTGCGTACCTCACACCAGCGTTGTTTCGTTTCGCTAGCCGGAACGGTTCTGAGCGGTATGGACTCGCGCCGGCGGTAGGCCGAGCCTAGCAGTCGGCAGGTTGCGCGTCTCGATCATTGACTCTTTCTTTCCGAGCCTTCTAGTGTCCACCAATGAACGGTTCAATTGCGTTTCGCTCAACGGAACACATGCACGCGGTCGACGCCTTGGCCACCGCGATGGTCGACCTACGGAAGTCACCCCTCCCCGCGCAGCTCGGCGACCGAGCGCGGTTGATTCTGTTGGACCTGCTGGGCGTCACCCTTGCCGGTGCCCGCACCGCCGAGATGGTCGAACTACGGAAGAAGTGGGACGCGGAACCAGGATCGACGTACCCGATAGGCGGAAGCACCGGCACCACCATCGAGACTGCGGCCGAGCTCGACGCCATCGCATCGTGCTGCCTCGAGCTCGACGAGGGCAACAAGTACGCCGCCGGACATCCTGCTGCGCATGTCCTTCCTGCAGCGATCGCCGCGGCCAGGCTGGCATCGACGCCGATCTCGGGCCGGGCCTTCCTGACGGCCGTCGTAGCGGGCTACGAGGTTGCCGCTCGATTCGGCTGGGCATTGACCCGGCACAGTGCGTGGCACACCCATGGACACTGGGGTGCCACGGGCGCGGCCACAGCAGCCGCGTCGATTCGTGGTGCCGATGCGAACGAGGTTGCCGCGGCGATCGACTCGTCGTCTGCGTTGATTCAGGTAGCGCCCTGGGCGGTGGTTCTCGACGGCAATTTCTCGCGAAACCTGTGGATCGGCGGTGCCGCACGGGCGGGCGTGACCGCGGCCAGGCTCGCCCGATCCGGGGTCGTCCACAACTCGGGGGCCATCGAGCACACCCTGGGCGCTCTGGTCGGGACCTTGGACACGTCCCGACTGACCGAGGATCTCGGCGAACGATGGCTCACGCTGGAGGGCTACACGAAACAGCACGCCAGCTGCTCGTACACACACGCCGCCGTGGACGCTGTACAGAGCCTGCGCGTCGGTGCCGAATGGTCCGCCGCCGACATCGAACATGTTCGCGTGCGGACACATTCGTTGGCGGAACCCCTGTTCCGCCGACATCCGTCGAACAGGTTGGGCGCGATGTTCTCGCTGCCGTTCGTGGTGGCCGCAGCGTTCGTGTCCGACGCGATAGACGTCGACTCTCTGGACCCCCGAGGTTCGGGCTTCTCGACGGCCGAAGCGTTCAGCGCCCGAGTCGACGTCGCATCGTCGAGCGAGCTCGACGCGCTGCTACCCGAGCGCCGAGCCGCCGAAGTGACGATCGAATTTCGGAACGGCACCACACTTTCGGCGACTGCCCCGAATCCGCTGGGCGACATCGACCATTTTCCGATGGATTACAGCGCGGTGCGCGCCAAGATCGCCCGCTTGGTCGGCGAATCCGATACCGCGGTCATCGAGGACATCGTCGACTCCCTCGGCGATACGGAGGACGTTGCGGCGCTGTTGCGCGCACTACCGATTCGCTAGCGTCGACCGATACGCACCTCGTCGACGAATTCATCTGCAACACAGGACAATGTCTGTCGTAGCGAATCCGGCACGGTGACCGTCACCTGAACCAGGTACTGGTCGACGATGTGGTGGACGACGACGTACCGGGTCCGGGCGAAGAGCAACCGACCGGCGCAGTCGTAGCGACCCGCGATCGAGACGGACGGTAGACCGCAGAACGAACCTCGGTCGTGACTGATCTCGACCCAGCCGGGCAGTGCCCGCGCGTCTCCGAAGCCGCACTCCAGTAGGGCATCCGGGTCGACCGACCGTGCGAGCTTCCCGACCAGAACCACCGCATTCGGTACGAATCCGTCGACTGCGTTCGCCGGCGAGCACAGCACCGCGGTGGCGTGTGGGAAGTGAAGCTCTGAAACAGCCTCCCAGTCCGGTAGCACCGGGAGCTCGAGCCCGAACCTGTCGCATTCGTCGCGATGCACCGGTGCCAGTTCGACACCCTGCTGCTGGAGATAGGTGTATACCGTCCTTTGTCGAACCGTCACTGGACAGTGTTCCTTCCACCGACAGTGGATGCGGCACGGTCGGCGCGGATACGCTCGCGCAGCCTGGGTGGGCGCAGCAACTCCCGCGCATCGTCGTGGCCCAGTTGCGCACGAGCCCAGGGATTGTCTCGACACCACAGAAGCAGCGCGAGCAGCGAATTCGGTTCGACCTTCTTCTCACACGCCATGATGACCAGCTCCGGTTCGTCGGTCTCGCTCGATCGGCGCGGGACTCTGATCACCGGCAGGTCACCTCGGTGCGGTACTGCTGGATTCGGATGCTCCTCCAGGCGCAGATCCGCAATGTCGCTCCAGGGCACGACCTTCACGTCGTTCGACACCTTCCACCCACGACGTCGATAGATCTGTTGGACAATACCTTCGGGGTGCAGAGAGATCCTGGTGCGGTTGACGATGACGAACCCGAGCACGAACCACACCAGGCATGCCGGCGCGCCTATCGCCGTCAGCAACTCGGCCCTCTCTTGACGAGGGTCCGGTCCGTCATCTCTGAATACGAAGTAGGACAGCCCCACCACCGACGCGAAGGCGAGTAGACCTGCCCGGACCACGAAGTCCCCGCGCCCGGGCACCGACAGACCTGCGCCGACGCCTGCAACGTCGACCCGCCGCACGAAACGTGACAATCGCGCAGCTCCGATGCCGGACATCGGCACCGCCATCCCCAAGGGAAGGAGCACGAAGAACGCGAGCCACGACAGTGCCAGGAGGCCGCCTACGCCCGTCCTGGCAACCACAGGGACAGCGGCAACCAGCAGTCCCACCACTGCCGTACAGATGCCGAAAACTGCTGCGAGCCAGCCGAGGTGGACACTGCGCCACCTCCGCACCCACACAGGTCCCGGATTCGCTGTCGCAGGCGTGTAAGCGCCTGTGTCCTCACGATCGGTCATCGCAGTGTCCATTCGAAGACCTTCGATACGCCGTGGCTGACGGAGCCCCCGACCAGGGCACCCAACGCGACGCCTGCGGCAGCACCGACAACCGTGCCCGGCCCGGGAAACACCGAACCCGCGGCACCACCGACTCCCACCAGGGCACCGGTCACGTAGCTCGCAGCTGCGAGGCCGGCGGCGGTACTCGCCGTATTGACCGCAATCGCCTCAGCGGGGCTCACCCCCTCATCGATATCGTGGCCAATCGAGGGCACCGTTCCCGCCACCGCGCCGAACGCCCCCAACCCCCGACCGATGTTCTTGGCAACATCGTCGACGGAACCGACACCCGGAAGTTCGAGAGTCCTCCTCGTCACGTCGGTCATACCACCGATGACGGTGGCTGCAACGGTCGTCGGCCAATCCGGCATCCACGAGAAGGATCCGTCCGGGTTCTCGACGAGCTGCCCGGTCGGGTTGGTGAGCGCAATCTCGGTCAGCAGCTTCGTGGGCTCGGCCAACTGCTGCGCAGCGTCGAGTGCGGCCCTGTCGGCCTGTCTCAGAGCTCCCTGAATATCCTCGGTCAACTGCGCTGCAGCAGAGCGTAGTTCGTCGGCCTTCCGTATCTTTTCTTCACCCAGGACGTCCGGTATCAATGCGATCATCCCGTCGGGATCCACTACACCGTCGGCCCGAACGGCGAACCCGCTCGCCGTCGCCGCCGAGACCTGCGCCTGCAGGTGGGCCTTCGCAGCATCGACCATTCCTGCTGCGGTCTCGAATGCTCTACCGAGTGAATCGATTTCACTGCACACCGAGCTCATCCGAGAGCATTCGCTCACCACACGCTCGGCTGCGGCATCGGCTGCTTCACCGGTCCACGTCTCGGCCAGTACGTCCTGCTCCTCCAGCACTCCGGAGCGCTGGCCGTTGACGCGCTCGACGATCTCCGACAACTCGATCATCGTCTTGCGCATCGACTCCGGCTCCCAACCCGCGACGTGCGGGACCGTCGGGGTCATTTCGGCTGGTCCATCGCTGCGAGGCGGCGGGCGAGTTCGTCGTCGGCGATCTCGTAGTTCTGCGCGACGCCGCGGGCGATGTCCGCGACGCATTCGGCCCGCCCGGCCAGAGCTGCAACAGCTCCGGCCGCCGCAGCTGCCGCCGCCGCACATGCTGCGTGAAAGTCACTACCCTGCAACGCATTCTCCGACGCACGGAACGGAGCAAGAGCATCCACCTCACGGATCACCCCGCCAGTTGCCGACAACACATTCGAGAACTGCCGCAGGATCGCTGGATCCACATTCACTGTCATAACGCTCCCCCGAGTTGCACCGTGGCGACGCCCGGTGAATCGGCGTCATCGGGTTTGACGCGAGTGTGCCCCGATCGGTTCCCTCCGGCCGCTTCGAGAAACGTTCATGGGCATCACGGTGATGAGCACCGCCCCGTCATCGCCCAGTCACCGCCCATTGGACCTACCGCGGCAGGACTGCCCGCGTCGCGCTGAGTAGCGCGGACTCGGCTCAGTGCTGTGGGTCGTAGCCCGGAACTTGCGCCAGAGTCTCGAACGTTCGCGCTCGGCCCCATTCGACGTGTGCGAACGCAACAGCGGCAGCCAATTCCGTGTCCCCCTTGGCGATGGCGTCGACGAGGGAGACATGCTCCCCGTGGCGCAGCGACGGGTCCCGTTCGAGATTGGCCATGTTGAGTCGATTGCTGCGCTCCCGCAACGGTTCCATGATGACCGGGAACAGCCGGTTGGCGGACAATGCCTCGATCCCCGAGTGCACCCCCGAGCTCGCGTGATGGAATTCGAGCAGATCACCCCGGTCGAGCGCTGCACCTGCACGGGACACGGCGTCGACCAACGACGACGAGTCCGCGCCCGCCGCCACAGCGGACGCTGCCCGGCGAGCAACGAGCGGCTCGAGCGCGGACCTGATGTCGTACAACTCGTCGACGGAACTTCTGGTCACTCCTGTCACCACGGCAGGGCGTCGCGGCGACAGCGTCACCAACCCTGCTGCTTCGAGCAATGGAAGCGCCTCGCGAATCGGGACCCTCGACACTTGCAACTCGGTTCCCAGATTGCGCTCGCTCAGCGTTTCACCAGGCCGGAGGCGGCCGTCGAGGATGCGTGTTCTGATCGCGTCGAACACCGATCGCGACAGCGATTCGCGACCTTCCGTGGATGCCATGATGCTTGTATACCAGCGAACTGTAGGTATACCGCGCATCCGCCAGCGTCATCGGCAAGCTTTGTCCAACGAAGACCTAGACAGCAAGAGCCAGGTGAGAGGACCTGGAAACGCAAGCGTTACCGCCGAGAAACCATTCGCGGTCCAATGCTCCGTAAATTCTCCGTTGTTGGTATACCACTTAGCGAGAGGCACTGGGATGAGCGTCCCGACCAGGAACGAGAAGCCGTCACCGATCGACCCACCGCCCGAGGCCGGCAGCCTCAGTGAACAGATCGAGGCGTCGTACTCGAAGATCGGCCTCACCACAGCGCACTTCGGCATCGTCGCCATGGTCCTGTTCGGTGTGTTCTTCGATGCCATCGAACAGAATGCCGTCGGCATCACCGGACCGCTCCTGCGTGAATCCTGGGGCCTCGGCGGAACCGAGATCGGACTGCTGAACACCGCGACGTTCACCGCCGTCGCCCTCGGGCGAATCCTGGCCGGAGCGGTGATGGACCGTTTCGGTCGTCGAACCCTCCTCGGCGCAAACCTTCTCGTCTTCGCGTTCGGCTCGCTACTGTGCGCATTCGCACCCAACTACGAGGTGTTGGTGGGCGCTCGATTCCTGGTCGGTCTCGGACTCGGCGGTGAAATCGCTGTGGCGGTGATCATGCTCTCCGAGTTCTTCTCCGCCAAGCACCGCGGTACCGCGGTCGGCATGATCAACGTCGCAGCGGCCGGCCTGGGCAACATGCTCGCCCCACTGTTCGGGGTCATCGTCTTCGCCATCTTCACCGGTGACGACCGCTGGCGTTGGCTGTTCGGTCTGCTGGTACTGCCCGCACTCGCGGTCGTGTTCTATCGCCGCTCGCTTCCGGAAACACCTCGCTTCCTCGCAGCGACGGGCCGGGTGGCCGAGGCCAACACCGTCATCAACCGCCTGGCGCAGGGCAAGCTTCGCGGCACCCTCGACTCCGAGGTTCAGTACTTGAACGTCGACACCACGGTCGATGATCACGCCGCACCGCGCGCACGGTGGACGGAGATGTTCGGGCAGCGTTACCGCAGAAGCACTCTCGCCCTCGGCATTGCCGTCTGCATGTCCTACGCAGCACAGATCTCGATGCTCACGCTGATCCCCGTCATCCTGACCGAGCGGGGAATGTCGATCTCGAGTGCGCTCTGGTACACCCTCGTGATGCAGTCCGGGTCGTTGATCGGCGCGCTGACCGCCGCACTCATCGCTCGCAAACTCCCCCGCAAGGTGACGCTGACCGGTGGCGCTGTGCTCGGTATCGTCGCCGGGCTCGGATTCGGCTTCTTCGCAACGTCCATCGGCCTCGTCCTGTTCTTCGGTGCCCTGTTCAACTTCTCGGTCATCATCCTCAACACGACGATCTGGCTGTTTGCACCCGAGCAGTACCCCACACGAATCCGTGGCCTCGCGACGTCGGTGATCCTGGCGCTGGGCTCCCTCTCCGGCGGACTGTTCCCGCTCATTGCCGGAGCCGTACTGGACTCGTCCGGCGTGGGTGCCATGTTCGCGATGCTGGCCGGCCTGTTCATCGTGTGCGGGATTGCCGTGCAGTTCCCGAAAGAGACCTTCGGACAACCGATGCCGGAAGATGGCTGAGCAGTGAAGATTCTCGTGATCAACCCCAACTCGAACACTGCAACGACGCAGCTGCTCGTCGACGTCGCGCGGCGTTGTGTCCACGACACAGAATTCACCGTCGTCGGGGTCACCGCGGGTAACGGACCGGCGATGATCACCGGCACCGAACAGTTGCGTGCTGCCGGACCGGATGTCGTAACCGCGGCCCTCGACGCGATCGAGCACCATGGCCCGGCAGCGGTGATCGTCGGCGCGTTCGGTGATCCCGGTGCCGCCGAACTCCGAACCCTCGTCGACATTCCGGTCGCCGGGATCGGCGAGGCAGGAATCCTGCACGCTGCACGAGGTGGTCGGCGCTTCGCGATCGCCACCACCACAGCCGATCTCGCCCCCCAACTCGATGCACTGACCCGTGCCACCGTGCCCGACGGCGATTTCGCGGGTGTGTTCCTCACCGCGTCATCGCCGTTGGTCCTGGCCGAGGACCTCGCATCGAGCGTCGTCGAACTGGGAGCAGCGGTCGATGCAGCAGTCGGCGCCGGAGCGACGGCGGTCGTCATCGGCGGCGGTCCGTTGAGCGATTCGGCCCGGCGGCTGGCACTGCGCACCGACGTGGACGTCATCGAGCCGGTTCCGAGTGCCGTTGCGATGGTCGTCGACAGAATCTCGAACGCGGTACGCAGCTGAACTATCGACGTCCGAAGGCCCTGGACACCAGCCAGCCCTCGACCATTCCCGCGAGGAAGATGCCCGCGATCGGTGCGTACTTGCGCACCGGTTCGGGCATCAGGCTCATCGCGTTCAATTCGCCGCCCATCGGGCTCGCAACAGCAGCCTTCACAGCTGCAGGCGTGGTCGATTCGGCCGTGGCCGAACCACTGAGCAGCGCACCGAGATTGACGGCGAACTGTTGCAGGACCTTGTTCGACACCGCGACGATCGCGCCCTTGCCGAACGAGACTATCTTTCCGCTGATCACCAGATCGGTATTCAGGGTCAACCGCGAACGATCACCGAGCGCCTCGACCGCCAGATCGACCTGGGCCTCGGCGTCGCCGTTGCCGTGCGAGTCCGCCCCCTTGGCTTCGAGTGTGAGCGTGCGGGTCTCCGCGTCGACCTCGAGGAACCGAATCGTGCCGGCGTACGACGCGCTGATCGGGCCCACTTTGACCTTCACACCGCCGAGGTAGGTCTCGCCGTCCTTACCGGTGATGGCCGCCCCCGGTACGCAGGTCGCGACTTTCTCGACGTCGTTGATCAGCCGGAACACGTCCTCGGCGGACGCGTCGATATCGAGTGTATTGGTCAGTATCACTTGAGAACTCCGTTCACACAGCCGGCGCAGCGTCGCTGCTCGGCGCACGAGTCGATGGCCTCGACGATGGTCTGGTACCCGGTACAGCGGCAGTAGTTCGACGCCACCACCTCGCGGATCTGTTCCTTGGTGGCATCGGGGTTGTCGGCGAGGTAGCCCTCGGCCAACATCAGGAACCCCGGTGTGCAGAATCCGCACTGCAGACCGTGGTGGTCTGCGAAGGCCTGCTGCAGATCGTTCAATTCACCGTCGATGCCGAGTGATTCGACGGTCTCGATGTCCGAGTTCTCCACCTGCGCTGCGAACGTCAGGCACGCGCGGGCCGGCTTGCCGTCGATCAGCACGGTGCAGGCTCCGCACACGCC
The DNA here is from genome assembly GCF_002259095.1 of Rhodococcus sp. 05-2254-2. Taxonomy (NCBI): domain Bacteria; kingdom Bacillati; phylum Actinomycetota; class Actinomycetes; order Mycobacteriales; family Nocardiaceae; genus Rhodococcus; species Rhodococcus sp. 05-2254-2. Next base: position 271,349 of record NZ_NOZJ01000022.1, read on the forward strand.
GTGTTCGCAGCCGACATGGGTTCCAGTGAGCTGGAGATCGTGGCGCAATACGTCGACCAGAGTGCGGCGTGGTTCGGTGATCACCTCACGGACGGTGCCGTTGACGTTCAGTTCGATCAGTTGTTTGTTGCTCACGGCCTGCCCTTCGCCAGTGCTGCCTGTATTGCCACGGGGGTGATCGGTGTGTCGTTCAGTTCGACTCCGGTGGAGCGCAATCCGTCGTTGACGGCGTTGAGCACGGCGGCGGGTGCACCGATCGTTCCGCCCTCACCGGCTCCCTTGGCTCCGGATTCGGTGAACAGGCAGGGAGTTTCGAGGTGGTGGATCTCGATGTCCGGGATCTCGCAGGAAGTCGGCACCTTGTAGTCGATGAAGCTGGCACACAGTGGATTTCCGTGATCGTCGTACGACACCTGCTCGAACAACGCCCCGGCGATGCCCTGGGCGATCCCACCCCGGCACTGGCCCTCGACGATCTTGGGGTTGATGGCGACGCCGCAGTCCTCGACGCACACGTACTTGAGGATCTCCACTCGGCCGGTGCCCTCGTGCAACTCGACCACAACGCCGTGGGTGGCGTTGGAGAAGGTGCCGTCGTTGAACACGTCGAAGCTTGCCGTCGCGGACAATCCGGGTTCCACGCCCTTCGGCAGCAGCTGCGCCTTCAGATACGCGACGTCGGCGATGTCCCGGTAGGTAACGTACTTCGAGTGGTCGTCGCGCTGACGTACGCGCCCCGATGCCAACTCGACGTTGTCGTCGCGAGTCTCCAGCAGGTGCGCTGCGATCTCACAGAGCTTGTCTCCCAGCTTGTTCGACGCCAACGCCACCGCACTGCCGCCGATGGTGATGGAGCGAGAGGCGAACGAGCCGAAGCCGTAGGTGATCCGATCGGTGTCGCCCTGCACGATCTTGACCTGTTCGACGCCGATGCCGAGGCGATCGGCGACGATCTGCGCCATCGTGGTCTCGTGGCTCTGTCCGTGGCTCATCGTTCCGGTGGTCACGACGACCGTGCCGGAGGTGTCCATCCTGACCTCCGAAATGTCGAACCCGGGCACCACGTTCATCTTGCGCGCCGCGAATGCGCTGCTGCCGTAGCCGGTTCGCTCGCTGAAGCACGAGTATCCGATGCCGATGTGCCGGCCTTCGGCGGTTGCCCGGTCCTGGAGGTCGTACCAACCGCCGTCACGGAGGGTCTGCTCGCACAGGTTCAGCGCCTCGAGGTACGAGCCCGGGTCGTAGGTGATGTTGTTGACGCCCGTGTACGGGAAAGCGGTGATGACGTTGCGCCGCCTGATCTCCACCGCATCGAGGTTCAACTCACGGGCCGCTCGCTCGAACAACCGCTCCATCACCATGACGTACTGCGGGCGGGACACCCCGCGGTACGGCGCAGTCGGTGCCTTGTTGCTGAACACGGAACGGCCCCGCACCCGGTACGCCGGAACCTGGTACACCCCTGGCATTTCCGCTGAGGCCATCAGCGGCTCGATGCCGGCGGTGAACGGGTAGCAGGAGTACGCGCCCATGTCGCACACGACGTCCGCGTCGAGGCCGAGGATGTGTCCCTCGGAATCGAATGCTGCTCGCACGTCGTACTGCTGTTCGCGCGCCAGGAACGACGCCGTCAGTGCATCTTTGCGGTCCTCGATCCATTTCACGGGACGGCGGAGCTTCAACGCAGCTGCGGCGACGGCGATCTCCTCGCGTCCGACGACGCACTTCTGCCCGAAGCCGCCGCCCATGTCGGGTACGACGACGCGCACCTGGCGCTCGTCGAGCCCGATGCACTGCGCGGTGACGGTACGAACCTGGTGCGGAACCTGCGTACAGATGTAGATGATCAGCTGCTCGTCGCGATCGTCCCAGTACGCGATGCATCCACGGGTCTCGAGCGGAAGCGCGTTCTGGCGGCCGGTGCGTGATCGCACGGACACGACGGTGTGCGCGTCGTCGAAGATCTCGTCGACGCCGTCGGTGGCGAACATCTGCACGTCCACGACGATGTTCTTCGGAACCGAATCGTGAACCAAAGGCACGCCCTCGGACATGGCCTGATCTGCGGAGGTGACGGCGGTGACGGTCCGGTACGACACTCGTGCCGCCTCGAGCCCGTCCTCGACGCTGTAGGCATCGGCGGCGACGACGATGGCCAGTGGCTCACCGACGTAGCGCACCACGTCGTGCGCCAGCACGGGCATGTCGGTGGGCACGAATTCGCTGAGCGGACGCGACAATTCGGCGCGGATCGGCTGCAGGTCCAGGTCCGCCGCGGTGAATACGCCGCGCACTCCTTCGACTCCGGCGACATCACCGACGTCGAGATCGGTGATCGATCCGGCCGCGACGGTGCTGCGGACGAACTGAGCGTGCAACATTCCCGGCATCGCGATGTCGTCGACGAATCTGCCTCGACCGGTGAGCAAGCGCGGATCCTCGCGGCGTGCGACCGAGGTGCCGACGAATTTCGGCGTGAGAACCTGATCGACGCTCACGTGGGCACCCCCTGCGATACCAGTGCGTCGCTGCACGCTTCGGCGACCAACGTGCGCACCAGGGTGCGGCGGTACTCGGCGGTGACCATGCCCTCGTCCTCCAGTTCCAGTGCTTCGGCTGCGGCGTCCGCGCAGTCCGCGAAGGTCCCGCCTGCGGCCAGGACGGCTTCCCCAGCCGGCGATCGCACGGGAGTTGCTCCCACTCCCGCGAGGGCAACCCGCCCGCCCACCACGGCCACGCCGTCGAGATCGAGGGACACCGCTGCGCCCACGATTGCGAAATCTCCCTGTCGCTCGGCGTATTCGGTCACCGCAGCGTGCGGTGCCGGGTTCGGGAACACGATCTCGACGATCATCTCGTCGAACGCGAGATCGGTGGAGTAGTACCCGAAGAAGAACGAGTCCGCCTCGACGGTTCGCCGCCCCCGCACGCTCTCGACGACGATGCGGGCGTCGAGCAGTATGGCCAACAAGCACCATTCCGCGGTGGCGTCCGCATGGGCGATGCTGCCCCCGACGGTCCCGCGGGTACGGATCGGGTAGTGCCCCACCCACCGCATCGCCTCGCGAAGGACACCGAAGTCCGTTCCCACGTCGCCGCATTCGACGTCGTGGTGGGTGGTGAGTGCTCCGATGTGCAAGCCGTCGGATTCTCGGCGGATGTACTGCAGAGTGTTCAACCCACCCACGTCGACCAGGTGCCCGGGCCGGGAGAGGCGGAAGTTCATCATGGCGACCAGGGACTGGCCTCCGGCGATGATCTTCGCGTCCTCGCCCAGCTCGGACAGCAGCCGCACTGCACCCGAGACATCGCGCGCCCGGTGGTAGTCGAACTGTGCGGGCTTCATCAGACCCGAGCCTCGCCTGCGACTACCTCGGTGGGTTCGTCGACGAGGGTGTCGAGTTCGCGTCCCTTGGTCTCCGGTGCGAAGTACGCCATCCAGATCACCGCGAACAACACGAACGCGGTGACGATGCCGAAGGTCAACGGCAGACCGAGGATCGGCCACATGACGGAGCCGAACAACAGCGGCGCGAAGCCGGTTGCGACCCGGCTGACCGAGGACGCGTACCCGAATCCCGAGGCGCGGATGTTGGTGGGGTACAACTCCGAGACGTAGCAGTACAGGACCGGGATGGTCAGCTGAATGACGAATCCGAAGATGCCGAGCCAGATCAGCGCAGCCGACTGGATGTCGAGCATGACGGCGAACATGACCAGCGCGCTACCCGCGATCGGGCCGGACAGTCCGATGACCCACTTGCGTCCGAAGATCTCCACGATGAACGCCGACGTGAGCACACCGACGATGCCGACTCCGGTCATCAGCGTCGTACCGGCGAAGGCTGCGAATTCCCCGTAGCCCTCGGCCCGCAGGATCGACGGCATCCAGCTCAGCGCTGCGTAGTACAGCAGCATGATCGATACGAACAGCATCCAGGCTGCGGCGGTGATCCGCGGACTGTATCGCCAGACCGACTTCAGCTGCGTCAGAGCTGCTTTCATGCCGCCCGGTCCCTTCGGGGCGGTGTCGGCGACGATGACGTAGTCGACTGCCTCGGATCCGGTGCGGGTCACCATGTCGTCGATGACGGCGCGGGCCTCGGCCTCACGGCCGACCTTGGCGAGGTAGATCGGTGACTCGGGGATACCGCGTCGAACCCAGAACAGCAGCAGCGCAGGCAGAACCATGAACAGCAGCATGTAGCGCCAGCGAACGTCGCCGTCGATCGGGACGAGCAGCGTGGCGACGACGCCGCAGATGGTGGCACCGATCGGCCACCAGACATCCATGGCAGAGAGGATCTTGCCGCGAATGCGACGCGGTGAGAATTCGCTGACCAACGCGTAGTCCACCGGGATGCAGCCACCGAGGCCGAACCCGGCGAGGAACCGCAGAATGATGAAGATCTCGAAGCTCGGCGCGAAGGCACCGAGGACCGAGAACAGCGCGAAGATCAACAGCGTCAACGAGAATGCACGCTTACGTCCGACTCGGTCGGCGATCGTGCCCCACACGACGGCTCCGACGGCCATGCCGATCAGGTTGCCGGTGGCGACCAGACCGCGCTCGGCTTGGGAGAGGTCCCAGTAGCTTCCGAGCAGCGGGGTCAAGAAGCCGTTCAGCGCCACGTCCCAGGCGTCGAACATGTAGCCCAGCCCACCGATGATGAAGATCTTGCCCTGCACACCCCATTTCCAGGGGAGTTCCTGCACTACCTGATCACCAGTCTTCATCGCAGCCTCCGGCGCGGTGTTGTGGTCCGAGGTCGTCATCGGACGAACGAGTAATGGAATTTCTCGTCGTCGCTGTCGTCGAGCGGGGTACCGCTCCACAGCCAGTCGTACGAGATGTCGGATTCCCCATCGAACGACGCCAGTGTCGCGTCCCGCTTCTGCTGCTCGGGTCCATCGGGTATGTGATAAAAAGTCTTGTTCTGCAGGCTCGCGTCCTGCACCATCCGCGCGTGCCTGGCCCGCCGAAACACGTAGCGCGCCAACGCCTCGTCGATCCCGCTCGGGGTGACCTTCGCGAGCTCCTCGGCCAGCACTGCCGCGTCTTCCATGGCCTGCGAGGCCCCCTGTGCCTGATACGGCAGCATGGCATGGCAGGCATCGCCCAGCAGCGCGACACGGCCGTCGGTCCACCGCGGGTCGGGCCTGCGGTAGTAGAGCGCCTGACACAGCACGTTCTCGTCAGCCTTGGAGAGCATCGCGTGGGCGCGATCGTCCCAATCCGGGAATGTCCCCATCAGTTCCTCGGGTCCGACGAGCCGTGGCCCACCGTCGCGGACCTCGTCGGTACACGGGGCCAGCGCAACGACATTGAGGTATTCGCCGTTACGAATCATGTAGTGCACCAGGTGCCGGTCCGGTCCGTACCAGATGGTGCTCTGGTATCGGTCGACGAGCCAGCGAGTAGCCGGATCCTTGACGATGCGATCACCCGGAATGAGTGCGCGATAGGCCATTTCGCCGGAAAACACGAGCGTATCGGGTAGACCGATGAGATCGCGTACCGTCGAGCGGATTCCGTCGGCTCCGATGAGCAGATCCGATTCGTACCGACGTCCCGCTCCGGTGACCGCGACGGGCCGCATCGGGTCGGTGCGATCGACCTCGACGACCTTCGCATCGGTCTCGAACACCACGACCGGGCCGGGGCCGTCGGGGTCGAGACACTGAGCGTGGATGGCAGAGTGCAGGTCTGCGCGGTGGTAGTGCCAGTACGGGGCGTTGAACGTCTTCTTGCAGTACTCGCCGAGCGCGGTGAGCGCGATGACCTTGCCGTTCTCCCAGCGCCTGCGCACCTGATCCATCGGCTCGGTCTTGATCGCTTCGAGCTTCTCGCGCATCCCGAGGGCGATGAGGATACGGCTGGCATTGGGAGCGGTCTGAATTCCCGCGCCCACCTCGCCCAGCTCGGCAGCGGCCTCGAGTACCGTCACCTGAATTCCTCTGTGCCGCAGCGAGAGCGCCGCGGTCAGGCCGCCGAGGCCACCGCCTGCGATCACCACTTCGATCGGTGCCATGTCAGCTCTCCACCAATCGACCCTCGGTGACGACATCGATGCCGTCGATGGACACGGTGCAGGCGCGCATTCCGATGTCGAGGTGTGCGTAGGAGTCTCGGCCGAGGACAGGGTGCGGGCCGGTGGACCACAGGAAGCTGCCGGCGAACGCGCGGGCGTCCATGCCCATGATGTCGTCCTTGCCGTACATCGCGGCCGCGAACCAGTCGCCGGTCTTCATCAGTCCCCAGCCCATGTGGGACAGGTAGCGCGCCCACTTGTCGTTGGAGTCGGCGAAGAACATGTTCAGCAGCGCCGCCTCGCCGCCGCCGGTGACCTCGTCGATGTGACCGTTGGTGACAGTCAGCGTCGTCTCGTCTCGGACGTACTCCTTGAACGGCAACAAGATGTCGCCCTCGGACAGCACGATCTTTCCGTTGGAGATCTCCGGCCAGCACAGCACCATCGTCGACGGCCAATGATCCCAGCGGCCCTTGTCGTCGGCGAAGCCCACCTGGAACTCGGGCTGCGAATTGCTCAGTTGCACGGTGAGATCGGTGCCGGCCTCGTTGGTGATGCGCATGGTCGAACCGTTGCGAATCAGATCGACGCCCGCCTGCACTCGCTCCTTGTCGCCGTCCTGGGGCATGTTGCGGATCAACACGTCCGGGGCGTCGCAGACGAAGATGATGCGCGTTCCGGCGGCCAGGATCTCCTGCTGGATGGGCGCGTGGATGAAGCCTTCACTGGTGAGGTCGACCACGAGGTCCGCGCCCTTGAGCATGTCCTGAGCCACCGAACTGTTCATGACCGACACCAGGCCGGGGCCTGCCCCGGTGTGGGTGCTCGGCATCGGCGCCGGACTGCCGCCGGGCACCGTTGCCGCGAGCACCTGGGCACCCAGGCTCTGGGCCGCACCGAAGGCAGCCGAGATGTAATCACCGCGGCTCGACGGTTCCGCGAGAATCACCACCTGCTCTCCGGGCCGAACTTTGCACAGCTCGAGCTGACGGGTGAATGCGCGCAACAGATCAGCTGATCGCAGATCGAACATCTCGGTTCCTCTCGTGATCGTTCTCGGTCGTACGTGTCTCGGTGATACCGCCCAGTCGGGCAAGGTCTTTCAGATAGGGCACTTCGTCGCGTGCGTCGAGCAACTCGCGTCGAGTCACTGTGGCCGATACCGATCCGACGCCCTCGTCCATCTCGACGATGGTGCGCCCCTGCGGTCCGACGATGACGCTGTGACCCGCGAACCGTGGGCCGTCGCCGGTCTGTCCGGTGAGTCCGGCGGCCGCAACGACGACGCCGTTCTCGAGTGCACGGGACCGGGTCAGCAGCTTCCACACGTGCAGGCGAACGTGCCCGAATGCGGACGGCACGGCGATCACATCGGCTCCTCGCTGGACCAGATCGCGGACCGTCTCGGGAAAGCCTGCCTCGTAGCAGATCACGACGCCGATGGTGCCGAACGGAGTGCTGACCAGCAGTCCGCTCTCTGCTCCGGGAGTGAACACCGATTTCTCTCGGTCCCAGAGAAAACGCTTGTGTCCCAACGCCAGCAGGCCGTCCGGACCCACGACGAGCGAGCTGTCGAAGACGCCTCCTGCGGAGTCACGAAACACGATTGCCGTCACCAGAACCGTATCGGTATCGGCAGCGAGCTCACCGAGTGCGATCGATGTACGACCGGGTACCGACTCGGCCATCGAATCGAGATCGTCGAGATCGTAACCGCTGGCGAACAATTCGGGTAGGACGATCAGCTTGGACCCGGCGGCGGCGAGCGTACGCACTTCTGCAGCCACTGCATCGATGTTCTGCTGCCAGGCACCGGTCCGCGAACCGGTCTGCACCACAGCGATATCGAAAGTGTCGACGACCGGCTCGGTGTCGACGCCGCGCAGGCGGGCCGACGTGGTCATTGCGCCACTCGGTTCATGTCGGTGGTGTAGAACGGGCCTGCCAACCTGCCGAGGAATCGGTGTTGGAGTGTGTCGACATGCAGGTCGCTGGTGAGCAACCCGGGCCTGCTGGTCACTGTCGTCACGGTCCCGAGTACCAGGGTGTCCGAGCCGAGGGTGATTTCCTGCAACGTTCGGCATTCGAGCGATACCAGGGATTCGAGGACCGACGGAGCCGAGACCGAGACCGACGGCACCGCGGTCATCTGCGAGAGCTCGAACTCGTCGATCTCCGCATCGACGGTGGCGAAACTCGCGGTCACCGCATCCACGGTGTCGGCGGACGGGATGTTGACGACGAATTCGCCGGTGTCGCGAATGTTGACCAACGTGTCCTTGAGCTCTCCGGGGGACCCGATGCGCTCGCCGATGGAGATCATCAGCGTCGCCGGATTGCGCGAGGCGACGTTGAAGAAGCTGAACGGTGCCAGGTTGCGAACGCCGTCGCCGGAGACGGTCGAGATCCACGCGATCGGACGAGGTTGCACCGCGCAGGACAGCAGTTTGTACACATCCCCCGAAGACATCGAATCGATGTCGTGGCGGGTGCGATCCGTGAGCTCCAGAGAGTCGCCTACCTGGGAAGTCATCGAAACGAGCCTTCTTTCGCTTGCTGTGCAACCGGTCGTGCAACCGATTGCGTTGCTCTGACGATAGAGGGGTTTCGAGCTCGATGTCGAGCTTTGAACGACAAATCCGGAACCAATTAATGGCACCGTTACACGGGCACCGGCCGCGTAACCTCCGCCTTACTCGCCGCGCAGACCGGCCCGCGCCGAATCGGTCGCACTGTCGGGTCTACGCGGGGGCCCGTACCCCTCCGACGTCCCGTCGACGATGCGCACCTCGTCCTCCCACGGCAGTCGATAGGTTCCGTCGGCCAGGTCGCGAACGTAGGTGTACGGGCAGTCCTGCGCGCCACCGGCCAGGGCAGTGAACCCGCGATGTCCCAGTTGGTAGATGTTGTTCTCGACTCCCCATTCTCGACGTGCCGCATCGGCCCTGGCCGGTTCGATCGACACGGTCACCACTCGATCGGGTGTCGAATCGCCGCGCTCGACGATGGTTCCTTCGTAGTCGCACACCATCGCCTCGCCCATCGACGGGATGCCGTTGCCGTCCTCCCCCGCCAGACACACCGATGCCGTGTACGCCAAGTTATGAAAGGCATTGGCCTCGTTGGTGATACGCCAGGACTGCCGCAGCGGAAACTTGTACCCCGCCGTGCGCAGCAGCACGTTCGCACCGCGGTAGCTCGCCTCCCTGGCGACTTCGGGGAACATCCCGTCATGACAGATCAACAACGACAGAACCGAGCCCTTGGGCCCCGGGCAGACCGGCAGACCCATATCGCCTGGCTCCCAGGGCTCCTTGGGCGTCCAGGGATGGAGTTTGCGGACGTACAGGGCTATGTCGCCTCGGTCGTCGACGATGATTCCGGAGTTGAACGGCGCTCCGCCGGGGTTGCGTTCCATGATGCTGAAACACCCCCACACTGCCGACTCACGGCACGCGTCGCGCAATCGCTCCACCTGCGGACCGTCCATATCGCACATCACCTCGTCGGATGCCCACGAGGACTTGCGTAAGCCGTGCAGCGAATACTCCGGGAACACCACGAGATCCAGGGCCGAGAAGCCGGCCTTCGCCTCACGCAACTGACTGCACACGCGATCGGTCGTCGCATCCACGTCGGCCATGCTGGTGATCAGCGGAACCTGCTGTTGAACCAGGCCGAGCGTGAGCGACGTCGGCGATGGATTGAGACCACCCAAACCTGTCATCGAATGTCCGTTCCTCGAGAGCAACTTGTTGCGCAAACGATTGCGCACGGTGCTAGCTTAGGGGTCATCAGGGGTCGGGGCAGCGCCGACGGAGGATCGAGGGGAACCGCCAGTGGACAGCACTACGTCGGGAAGCGTCACGCTCAAAACGGTCGCAGCTGCTGCGGGAGTACATGTCTCGACCGTTTCCCGAGCTCTCCGACGCGTCGCGCTCGACCCGGCCGGTGCCAGCGCAGGAGATCTGCGATTGTTCGAGCTGGCCCGCGAGATGGAGTACGTCCCCAACCCCAATGCGGCGAGCTTGACCACCAAGAAGTCCACCGCGTTCGGAGTACTCGTCCCGCGATTGACCGACGTGGTGCTCTCGGCGATGTACGACGCCATCGAAGAGACAGCGAACCGTGCCGGGTACGAGACCTTCGTCGCCAACACCCACGACGATCCGATTCAGCAACGTCGACGCATCGACCTGTTGCTCGGCCGCAACGTCGACGGCCTCATCTTCGGTGACGCTCGCCTCGACAGCGAGAACCTCGAGGACCTCCACCGCCGAGGAATCAAGTTCGTGCTCATCAGCCGTAGATACCCGGGGATGACCTCGGTGACGTGCGACGACCATCGGGGCGGCTACCTTGCCGGCGAGCACTTGGCCAGGCTCGGCCACACCCGAGTGGGGATCGTGTCCGGCCCGGCGTGGGCCAGCACCGGAATCGACCGATCGGAGGGCTGCCGAGCTGCCCTCCGCGATGCAGGCATCGACGTTCCCGACGAGTACGTACGGGAAGAGGGCTTCGATCCCGAGGCCGGACGACGCGGGGCCACAGCACTTCTGGCGTTACCGACACCTCCGACCGCGATCTTCGCGACCAACGATTTCAGTGCCATCGGAGTCCTCGGAGTCCTGCGCGAAGCGCAGTTGCAGCCGGGACGCGACATTGCGGTCGTCGGCTACAACGACATCTCGATCTGCAGCGAACTGACGGTGCCCTTGACGACAATTCACAGTCCCCACCGCGAAATCGGCACACGCGCAGCCGAAATGCTGTTGGCCGTCACCCACGGGCTGCCGGTGTCCTCGGTGGCACTCACACCGACGCTGGTCGTCCGCGACTCCACGGTCCCGGGGCGAACTGCACCGACACAGTTCTCGCCGGTCCGCGGGTAACCGCAGTCATCGGTGGGCGTAGTGCGACGTGACGGAGATCGCCACGGGGCTTGACCAGCGCTTTCCTCTTGACGGCCCCCACCGACGTGCACTTCCATGTTTGGCAGACCCTCGGTCCAGGGAAGGCGTCGAGAAGGCGTAGCCGAGGCACATCGGTGCGTCACCGAATTTTGAGGAGACAGTGACATGCCCACCACAGTGGCCGATCAACTCGTTCGAGGACTCGTCGACGCCGGCGTTCAGCGCATCTACGGCATCGTCGGCGACAGTCTCAATCCGGTGGTCGACGCGGTGCGCCGTACCGGCGGATCGGCCAAGGGCGGCATCGACTGGATTCATGTCCGACACGAGGAGGCCGCAGCGTTCGCTGCTTCGGCCGACGCGCAGACCACCGGCACGTTGGCCGTCTGCGCGGGTTCGTGCGGGCCCGGGAACCTCCATCTGATCAACGGCCTGTACGACGCACACCGTTCCGGCGCACCGGTTCTGGCGATCGCGTCGCATATTCCCAGCAGCGAGATCGGCTCGGGCTATTTCCAGGAAACGCACCCCGACCGCCTGTTCGGTGAATGCTCGCTCTACAACGAATTCGTCTCCACTGCCGACCAGGCTCCCCGGGTGTTCCGCGCGGCGATCAACGCCTCCATCACCGGCGGCGGGGTGTCGGTCGTGACACTCCCCGGCGATATCGCCGAGCTGTCGGCGTCCGGCACGATGGATCCCATTGCCGTTCCGTCCACACCGGTCGTCACACCTCCTGCGGCGGACATCCAGAAGCTCGCCGACGCCATCAACAACGCCGAGAAGGTTGCCATCTTCGCCGGCTACGGCGTCAAGGGTGCCCACGACGAAGTGGTCGCGTTCGCCGACACGATCGGCGCTCCCGTCGGACATTCGTTGCGTGGCAAGGAGTTCATCCAGTACGACAACCCGTACGACGTCGGAATGACGGGCTTGCTCGGGTACGGCGCAGCCCATGCAGGCATCCACGACGCAGATCTGCTCATCCTGCTCGGCACCGATTTTCCGTACCAGCAGTTCCTGCCGGAGGACGTCACCACCGCACAGATCGATATCGATCCGACGAAGCTCGGACGCCGAACCTCGGTGCAGTACCCGATTCACGGTGATGTTCTCGCGACGTTGAATGCGTTGCAGCCGTTGGTCACTCGCAAGACCGACCGCCGGTACGTGGAGAAGTGGGTGGACAAGCACAACGACCTCATGGGCAAGACGATCGGCGCATACACCCGCAACGCCGAGAAGCTCGTTCCCATCCACCCCGAATACGCCGCGTCGGTGCTCGACGACCTTGCCGCCGACGACGCGGTGTTCACCACGGACACCGGCATGTGCAACGTGTGGACCGCGCGCTACATCAACCCGACCGGCAGAAGGGCTTTCGTCGCGTCGATGCTGCACGGTTCGATGGCCAATGCCTTGCCGCACGCCATCGGCGCGCAGTTCGCCAACCCGGGCCGCCAGGTCGTCTCGATCTCCGGCGACGGCGGGTTCTCGATGCTGCTTTCCGAGCTCCTGACCGTGGCGATGTACAAGCTGCCGGTCAAGATCGTGCTGTTCGACAATTCCACGCTCGGCATGGTCAAGGCCGAGATGCTCGTCGACGGTCTGCCCGACTTCGGCGTCGACGTGCCGCCGGTCGACTACACCGGCATCGCTGCCGCAGCGGGCATTCACGCACAACGCGTCGAACAGCCCGGTGACATTCGCAGTGCACTCGAAACCGCTTTTGCGGTCGACGGTCCGGCACTGGTCCAGCTGATCACCGACCCGATGGCGCTGTCGGTGCCGCCGACCATCACCGGGGAGCAGATCAAGGGATTCGCGCTCGCGATGAGCAAGGTCGTGCTCAACGGTGGCGTCGGCGAGGCAGTCCGGATGGCCAAGTCGAATCTGCGCAACGTGCCACGGCCGTAGATCGAATCGGCGCCCGAGACATCGGCGCGATGGGTGGCCCTTCGAGGTCTCACCCGTCGCGCCGATTTTTCTGTCGGTGGTTCGATCGGCTCGACCTCGACAGCGCAGCGCGCTCCATCACAGTAAAGAAAGTCTATGCCGGGGGTCACACATGAGTTACTCTGTGTGCACAGCCAGCAACGCTGTTGCATACAGCGCAACAGAAGCTTCGCCATCCACCAGATGCACCTCACCCCCGGAGGACCCCGTGCCCACATTCACGTTCCGCTCCCGCACCGTCAGGGTCGCCGTCGGCAGCAGTGCCGCGGCAGTACTACTCATCGGCGGAGTCGCCGGCTGCGCCGACCGCTCATCGGGAGGTGGCGACGGCGAAACGTATCCGAGCGGCAACATCACCCTGCTGACGCCGACGTCCGCAGGTGGCGCAACAGACCTCACCGCACGCACGCTGGGCAAGCAGATGGAAGCCGACCTGGGCGTCAGTGTCATCGTCGAAAATCGGCCTGGCGGAGCGGGTTCCATCGGCATGCAGTATCTCGCCGACCAGGACGCCGACGGTTACACGATCGGCGTTCTTCCAGTCGAGGTGAGCTTGCTCGGCCATCAGGGTTATTCCATCGACCCGGCGGCCTACGACTTTCTCGGCCAGGTCAATTCCCAACCCGGCACCATCGCAGTGCCCGCGAGCAGCCCCTATCAGACCCTCGATGATCTGATAGCCGCAGCCGGCGCAGACCCCGGTTCCATCACCGTGTCCAATGCCGGACCTGGGTCCATCTGGGAGGCAGGGGCTGTCGAGCTCGGCCGCGTAGCCGGTGTCGAGTTCACCGGAGTCCCGTTCGACGGTGGCGCACCCGCGGTGACCGCTGCAATCGGATCTCAGGTGGATGCAGTGGTCGCAGGCATCGGCGAAACTGCACCGGCGCATTCCGACGGACGCCTGCGTGTACTCGCCGTGTTCACCGAGGACCAGGCACCCGCACTTCCCGGGGTCCCCACCGCCACCGAACTCGGGCTCGATGTGGTGATCGGCAGCTGGGCCGTCATCGCGGCGCCGACCGGCCTGCCCGAGGATGTTGCCACGAAGCTGGAGCAGTCCATCGAGACGGCCTCGGCCACAGACGAATACATCGATCTGATCGAATCCGGCGGCAATCTGCCGCTCTACCGTCCGGCCGGCGAGACCACCTCGTTCGTGGGATCCGAATCCGATCGCTTCGCGGAGTTGGCGGCCCAGGAATGACCACCCGAGACCTACCCACCGTCGATCAGATGGTGGAAGACGCAGGTGCGGATACCCCGCGCTCCCCCAACCGGCGATCGTACGAGGTGGCTGTCGCCGTCTCGGTCATCGCCCTGGGCGTACTCGTCTACGTCATGACCAGCCGCATCGACGTCGCCCGCGAAGGGCAACAGTTCGGACCGCGCTGGTGGCCCACAGCCCTTGCCGTCGCGATGATCGTCATCGGACTCGGTTTGGCGCTGCAGTCCCTTCTCAGCCGTATCACTTCGGACGAACCGCCCATCACTGCATCCGGCGGGTTCGTGCTGGCAGCGACGCTCGCGACCATCGTCGTCTACGGATCTGCCTGGCAGTACCTGGACTTCCGGCTCGTCACCGTCTTCTTACTGGCAGCCATCACAGCGATCTCGGGCGGTCGCGGCGTCAAAGCTCTCGCCGTGTTCCCGATCGTCACCACCGCAATTCTGTGGCTGATCTTCGGCTTGTTGTTGCAGGTTCCACTGTGAGCGCGGTCGCGGAAGGCCTGGGCGCACTACTCGATCCGAGCATTGGTCTGTGCCTGCTGGTCGGTGTCCTCCTCGGCACCCTCGTCGGTGCAGTTCCCGGTATCACCGCCGCTATGGCCGTCGCTCTCGCCGCCGGCTTCACCCTCACACTCGAACCGCTGCAGGGCCTTTCGGTTCTACTGTCCATCTACGTCGCGGCGCAGTTCGGCGACCGCGTCCCGGCGATCCTGATCAACACCCCCGGCACCCCGGCCTCCATCGCGACGACGTTCGACGGATTTCCGATGGCCAAACAAGGCCGCGCCGGAGTTGCTCTGACCAGCTCGGCGTTGGTTTCGGCCGTCGGCTCGGTCGTGGGCATCTGTATTCTGATCTTCGCCGCACAACCCATCGCCAGTATCGCGCTGGAGTTCGGCCCGGCGGAGATGTTCGCACTCGTCGTCTTCGGAATGACGATGATGATCGGTGTATCCGGCGGACGCGTAGTCAAAGGATTGTTCGCCGGTGTACTCGGACTCCTGTTCGGGGCCATCGGCCGTGACCCGATCACTGGCGACGGACGTTTCACGTTCGGGATGAACGAACTGAGCTCCGGCATTCCGTTCATCGCCGCGATCGTCGGACTGTTCGGCATCGCAGAGGTGTTCAACCAGATGATCACTCGGCACCCCAACATGATCCCGACGCCCATCACACAACTCGGCAAGTGGTGGCCGGACAAGGCCGAGCGACGTGAATTGATCAAACCGGCCATGATCGGCTCCGGCGTCGGCGCAGTAGTCGGTGTGGTTCCCGCAGCAGGCGGCGACATCGCCGGAATCGTCTCCTGGGACCAAGCGCGGCGTGCATCGAAGACACCGGAGAAGTTCGGCAAGGGCTCAATCGAGGGACTCGCCGCGGCGGATACCGCAAGTACCGCGACCATGGGCGGATCGGTGACAACCACTCTGGCACTCGGTGTTCCGGGAGATGCCGTCATGGCGGTCATGATCGGATCGATGGTGATCTGGGGCCTGCAACCCGGCCCGGCGCTGTTCGTCAACTCACCCGATCTCGTCTACAGCCTCGCTGCGATCATGCTGCTCGCCACCTTCGCCGCCCTCGCATTGGCACTGGTCCGCATGCGCGGTGTCATCAAGCTGCTGGATCTCCCCCAGCAGTACCTGTGGGCCGTGATCATCACGTTCTGCATGGTCGGCACCTATGCCGTACAGAACAGTGCATTCGACGTCGGACTAATGCTCGTGTTCGGCCTCCTCGGTCTGGTGTTGCGACGCAACGGTTTTCCGGCAGGGCCGCTGGTACTCGGGCTCATTCTGGGTCCTCTGGCCGAAAGCAACATTCGCCGTGCATTCCTGATCGACGGTGCCGCCAGCATCTACACGAGCGCGATCGCGGTCGGTCTGCTGGTGCTCAGTGTGCTTGCCGTCGTCGGCCCCCACATTCGGACCGTCTTCACGAAGACCCGCCGCCGCGAGGCCATGGAGGACATCGATGCCTGAGGTCATCTGCATCGGTGAGACCATGACACTGGTCGCACCCGTCGACGCGACACCTCTTGCGTCCGCAGACCTGTTCACGCTGCACATGGGCGGTGCGGAATCGACTGTCGCCCTGTATCTCGCCGAACTGGGCCACGACGTCGCCTGGGCCAGCCGCGTCGGCAACGACCCGCTCGGCCGCCGTATCGTCGACGACATCGCCGCGCACGGCGTCGACACCTCCCTCGTGCGTTTCGCGGACGAAGCTCCCACCGGGGTGTACTTCAAGGACCCGAAAGGCACAGCGACAACGGTCCATTACTACCGGCGAGGGTCTGCGGCCTCACACATGTCTCCCGCAACCCTGGACGGCCTACCGCTGCGAGAGGCACCTCTGGTGCACGTCTCCGGCATCAACGCCGGGCTGTCCGATTCGTGTCTGGAGATGATGCGCGCATTGTTCGACCTGTGTGTCGGCTCGACTACACGCATCTCCTTCGACGTCAACTACCGTCCGGGAGTCTGGAGCACAGCGGAGGCCGGTCCGATCCTGCTCGAACTCGCACGACGCGCCGACGTGGTGTTCGTCGGCCGAGACGAGTCGGCCGAGCTGTGGGGCACCACCGACGCAAGATCCATCGGCACATTGATGGATGCCGGGCCGCATCGAGTGGAGACACTCGTGGTCAAGGACAGCGACGTCGGTGCCACCGAGATCACATCGGCGGGTGCGACATTCGTGCCGGCACACCGAGTGGACGTTGTCGAAGTGGTGGGAGCGGGGGATGCGTTCGCGGCGGGGTACCTGTCGGGCCTGCTGACTGGTAAGGAGGCTCGCGAACGATTGTCTCTGGGACACGACCTTGCCGCACGAGCGTTGTCCAGTACCAACGACTACGTTCCAGCTATCACCGGGGTCCGCACTCATGGGTGAACCCGTACGAACAGGAGTCAGCAGATGTCGCAGAGCGTGGAACGTGCAGTCGAGATACTCGAATACGTCGCCGTGCGGCCGCGCACGCAGAGCGAGGTCGCAGCTCACCTCGACGTACACCGATCGACAGCCCTGCGAGTACTGCAGACGCTCACCGACTACGGACTCACTCGCAGACGAGAGGACGGCAAGTACAGCGTCGGATACCGGCTCGCCGGGCTGGCGAATGCCGCCCGCGAACAGTTCGATTTCGCCAACGTAGCGCGCCCCTACCTCGTCGGGCTCGGCGAGCAGTGCTCGCACACAATCCATCTCGCCGCGTTGGAGGCGAATCGGATCATCTACATGGACAAGATCGAACAGCCCGGCATGATCAAATTGTTCTCGCAGATCGGCGCATCGGTATGTCTGCACACAGCAGGCGTCAGTAAAGCAATCCTGGCGTTCCAGGATGCCGAGACGGTCGATTCAGTAATGGCTGCAGCAGAATTCGAGAAACACACGTCCACCACGATCACCTCGCGGGCGCAATTCGACGACGAACTCGCGGTCGTCGCAGAGCGAGGCTGGTCCGTGGACGACGCCGAATACGAGGACTACGTCAACTGCGTCGCAATGCCGGTACGCGACGCCGCGAACCGCGTCGTCGCAGCAGTCTCGGTCACAGCCCTCAAGGGCCGTGCCGATCTCACCGCACTCGGTCTTCTGCTGCCCGATCTGAAGACAGTGACCGACAACATATCCAAGGAGCTCGGATGGAGACCACGGAATACGGAGTAGCTCAGGCGAACTCCTGGTTCGACGAAGCGTTCACGAACACTCCCGTCATGGCAATCCTGCGGGGTTTCTCACCCGAACGAACCGTCGAACTCGCTCGTCGGGGCTGGGATGCCGGAATCACCTGCATCGAAGTACCGATCCAATCGGCGGCGGCACTCGACGCCCTCTCGGCAGTGGCGGACGCAGCCAGAGAGCGCGGACTCACCGTGGGAGCGGGCACCGTGGTCACTACGGACCATGTTGTTCGAGCACTTGATTCAGGTGCTGCCTTCACTGTTGCACCCGGATTCGATCCACTCGTCGCGCAGGCAAGCATCGCCGCAGGCATGCCACACCTACCGGGTGTTGCAACCGGTACCGACGTGCAACTCGCCGCCGCTTTCGGCCTCAGCTGGGTCAAGGCCTTCCCCGCCTCGGTGCTCGGCCCCGGATGGTTCACGGCGATGAGTGGGCCGTTCCCACAGTTGAAGTTCGTAGCCACCGGGGGCATGAATGCACGGAATGCCCCCGATTACCTCTCAGCCGGAGCCAGCGTGATAGCCGTTGGTTCGGCCCTCGAAGACGAGGTCCAAATCGACCTTCTTTCCAACCTTCTCGCAGTTCGATAGGAGATCAACCATGCCCTCGCTACTCGACGACGCCTACACCCCGAAGTCCTCGCGTTACGAATCCATGCACTACCGTGCCGTGGGAGCATCCGGGCTAGTGTTGCCTGCGGTCTCACTCGGCATGTGGCACAACTTCGGCGACGACACGCCTCTGCAACGTCAGCGTGAGATCATCAGAGCTGCATTCGATCTCGGGATCACTCACTTCGACCTCGCCAACGGCTACGGTCCGCCGCTGGGGTCAGCGGAGAAGAATGTCGGGCGCATCTTGCACGAGGATTTCTCCAATCTCAGGGATGAGATCGTGGTGTCCACCAAGGCCGGTTACGACTTCTTTCCGGGTCCGTACGGCCGCGGCGGCGGAGCCAAGTATCTCCTCGGCAGCCTCGACCATTCGTTGCGCAGCCTCCGGCTCGACTACGTGGACATCTTCTACAGTCATCGTTTCGACCCGAATACCCCGCTGGAGGAAACAGCGCGCGCACTCGACGCCGCTGTGCGCTCGGGTAGGGCTCGCTACGTCGGCATTTCATCGTATTCGGCAGCGCGAACCGTCGAGATGGCCTCGTTGTTGCGTGATCTCGGGACCCCACTGGCCATCCACCAACCGTCGTATTCACTCCTGAACCGCTGGGTCGAGGACGGCGAGCCGTCGTTGCTCGAAGTTCTCGACGCCCAGGGAATCGGCTGTATTGCCTTCTCAGCGCTGGCACAGGGGCTGCTGACGACCAAGTACCTCGACGGCATTCCCGACGGATCACGCGCCACACAAGGCAAGACGATGCGCGAGGGAATGCTATCGCAGGAAAACCTGGACAACGTGACTGCGCTGAACAAGATCGCCGAAAGGCGCGGTCAGCCGCTCGCCCAGATGGCGCTGGCGTGGGTACTTCGTCGTTCGCAGATCTCGTCTGTACTGATCGGTGTGTCACGCCCAGACCAACTCGCCGACAGCGTTCTTGCACTGCAGAGTCCGGAGTTCTCCGACAGTGACCTCGCCGAGATCGACGAGTACGCAGTCGACGGAGGCCTCAATATCTGGCTGGCATCGAGCACCGCGTGAACACCGCCGACGCCGTGCTGCCGGACGAACTACAGGTGCACTTCTCCTCCTTCGATTACGACGACGCCTGGACCCTGGGCTGCCAGTTGCGCAGTGCTGCAGTCGAACGCGGGCTCCCGATCGTCATCGGGGTGGTGCACGGCCAACAGCGCGCATTTCACACCGCGCTCCCCGGGTCATATCCGGAGAACGATCATTGGCTCAACCGCAAGATCGCCACCGCGCAGCGCTATGGCCGCAGTTCATTGGACGTGCTCGAACTCTTCACTTCGACCGGCCGCGATTTCGACACGGACTCGCGACTTCCCCACAACGAATTCGCAGCTGCGGGCGGGGTTCTTCCCATCGTTGTCCAGAGGGTGGGCATAGTCGGATTCGTCGGTGTGTCCGGCCTACCTCATCGTGACGACCACACGTTCGTAGACGAACAAGTGGAGTTGTTCCGCCGGTCGCAAATCTCCGATCCGAGGTAGCGGCCGGGGCACGGGTGGTCGGTTTGTTAGGGTCAACTAGGCATTTCGGGCACACCGCGATCGAAAGGCACGACCATGGCCATCGACTACACCCGCAAGCCCTCGACCGGGCAGAACCCAGCGCAGCAACCCGGAGCTCCTGTCAGCCTGAGCAAAGTGACGCTGTCCAAGGCGTCACCGACGATCAGCCTCACCAAGTCCGGCGAGAAGCAGGGTTCGATGCGGGTCAACCTGAACTGGTCGACCGGCGCACCCGCGGCACAGCCGAAGAAGAAGGGCTTCCTGGCCAAGTTGGCCGCGGCGTCGTACGGCTCCGGCGGTGTCGATCTCGACCTCGGCTGCCTCTACGAACTGCGTGACGGTTCCAAGGGCGTCGTGCAGGCGCTCGGCAACAGCTTCGGTTCACTGCAGGATGCCCCGTTCATCGCGCTCGACGGTGACGATCGCTCCGGTTCGGTCAGCGGCGGCGAGAACATGCACATCAACCTTGCCCATCCCGAGAAGTTCGCTCGAATCCTGATCTTCGCGATGATCTACGACGGCGCACCGAACTGGGCCGCAGTGGACGGAGTGGTGACGCTCTACCCCACCAGCGGACCGCAGGTAGAGGTACGCCTCGACTCTGCCGAGAACTCCGCGCGAATCTGCTCGATCGCGTTGTTGGAGAACACCTCTGCGGGCATCACCGTCACCCGCGAGGTCGAGTACATCCAGGGCAGCCAGGCCGATCTCGACAAGAAGTACGGCTGGGGACTGCGCTGGGCAACGGGCCGCAAGTAGTCAGAGAGGTTGCGGCGGAATCATTTCCAGCCGGACGCCGATCAATCGAACCTCTCTCGTGTGGTCGAGGCGATCGACGAGCGCCACCGCAGCAGAGGTCAGAATCTCCGGATCGAAGGTCGGCGCGCCGACGATCGGTGCGCTGACGGTATGCGTCTCGAACGGCGCGTAGCGAATCTTCAGTGCAGCTCGAACTGCCGGCCGGTTCTCGGCCTCGATGTCGGCCAACACCTTCGACGTCAAACCGGCCACCTCGTCTCGGATGACCGCCCAATCGGCGACGTTCGTCTGGAACGTGACCTCACGACTGTGAGACCGTGCAACCCACGGCTCGGACGTCACCGGTGCGAGGTCGATGCCTCGTCCTTTCGTACCGAGCCACGGACCGATCTTCGGTCCGAACGCGGCGGCGAGGTCCACGTCCCCGGCATCGGCAAGTTCTCGGACTGTCGAGATGCCGAGGGCGGCCAGCCTCTTCGAGATCTTCTTGCCGATCCCCCACAGCGCATCGGTACTGCGATCGCCCATCACCTCGAACCAGTTGTCCTGTGTGAGCCGGTAGACGCCCTGCGGCTTGTCGAAGTCGGTGGCGATCTTGGCTCGTAACTTGTTGTCTCCGATGCCCACCGAGCAATGCAGCCCCGTCGCGTCGAAGACAGCGTCGTGCACTGTCTTCGCTACCCCCTCGGGGTCATCGGTCTCGACACCGAGAAAAGCCTCGTCCCAACCGATCACCTCGACGACGAATCCCAACGTCCGCAGAGTGTCCATCACCATCGCCGACGCCTCGTCGTACGCAGGCTTGTCCACGGGGAGGAAGACCGCGTCGGGAATCTTCTTCGCGGCGACGCGCAATGGCATTCCGGATCCGACGCCCTTCGCACGCGCCTCGTAGGAGGCGGTCGAGACCACCCCACGCTCGGTGGGATCTCCCCTGCCGCCGACCACCACTGCCTTGCCCGCCAGATCCGGATTGCGGAGCACTTCCACGGCAGCGATGAACTGATCGAGGTCGACGTGCAGTACCCATCGGCGACGCGCGATGTCGGTCGAAGCGCTCCCGGTCATGGTGTTCAGTGTGCCCGTGGTGTCTCATGACGCCATGACGAAATCGATTTCTCGCACCATCGGGCGGGTCGTGTTGGGGGCGTTCCTCGTCTTCGCCGGGCTCAGCCACCTCTTCTGGGCGCGCAGCACCTTCGCCGCTCAGGTGCCGACGTGGATGCCGATCAGTGTCGATTTCGTGGTGCTGGCATCGGGCGTCGTGGAGATCGTGCTCGGCCTGGCGCTGCTGTTCTGGACTGCTCGCGCGCCGCTCGTCGGTTGGGTTGTTGCCGCGTTCTTCGTCGCGGTGTTCCCCGGCAACATCTCGCAGTTCTTCAACCACACGAACGCCTTCGGCCTCGACTCCGACACGGCACGAGGAATCCGATTGCTGTTCCAACCATTACTGATCGTGTGGGCACTGTGGTGCACCGGGGCATGGGCGCAGTACCGACAGTCACGACATGGACGCAGCAGGCGTCAGTAGGTCGACCGTTGCTCTGCTGGGGCAATGCCGTGGTGCAACTGCGCCACGTCAGGGTGCGCTCGCGTTCGGGACTTCCACGCGTTTTCGCCGTAGGTGCGATAGATGGGGTTGTCGGGATCGTTCTCGACGCCTCGTGACTGCAGCGCCAACTCCGGTGGCAGTTCGATGACAGGTACGACGGCATCGAGGGCGGGGCTCAGGAAGTGGGGCACGGAGACTCGATCGGTGCCGGGCCCGGGCGCGACCACCCGATGCCGCGTCGCCCGTAGATAGCCGCCGGTCGCCACTTCCAACAGCTCACCGATGTTGACGATGAACGCCCCGTCCAGCGGCGGCACATCGATCCATGTGTCGGGCGTCGTCTCCACCTGCAGGCCGGTCGAGTCCGGCTCGACGAGCAGCAGCGTCAACACCCCGGAGTCCTTGTGCGCACCGACGCCCTGCGAATGATCGGAAGTACCCGGGTAACGCACGACCTTCATCAGTGTCGCGGGAGCGGTGGCGAAAGCGTCGTCGAATACGTTCTCGGGCGCTCCCAGGGAGTGTGCCCAATGCCGAAGCAGCCGGAGTCCAAGACCCGACAACGTCCGTTCCCACTGCTCGAACGTCTCTCTGAATCCTGCGGGCTGCGAAGGCCAGAGATTGGGGCCCTGAAGATTCCAGTAGCCCGCCGCACCCTCGATTGCCGGACGTTCGGGACCGATGTCGATCTGCTCCCGCCAATCCACCCGACCGTTGGTCAGCTCGCCACCCACCCGCGAGTAACCGCGGAAGTGCGGGCTCTTCAGCTGACTGATCTCGTCCTTGACATGGTCCGGCACGGCGAAGAACTCACGCGCTATGCGAAGCACATCGTGCATACGAGCGTTCTCGATCCCGTGTCCGACGAGATAGAAGAAGCCGGACCCGTGAGCCGCTTCACGCAGCGACAGCTCGAACGAGCGGGGGTCGTCATCGGCCAGACCGAGATCCAGAACGGGAAGCATGCTCGCAATTGTCCTCCCCACCTGACGCGTCGGCCAGCACTGTTGAGGTTCGGTGAATATCGGCGCGTGGATGCCAGACTGGACGCCATGAGCCCTGAAGCACTCGACATCACCGTCGTCGGTCACGGCGCAGCGACCTACCCACCCGAGCAGTGCACACTCTCGCTCACCGTTCGCACCGACGGCCGCACGGCGGAGTCCGCGTCCGAACCCGCTCAGCAACTCGTCCGGGAGCTCACCAGACTGGTCGAGCCGCTCTACAACAGCGACGGCGGACCGATCGATCGTTGGTCGGTGGACCAGGTGCGCCACTCGCGCCACCGCCCGTTCAACAACGACGGAGAACAACTCCCTTACGTCTACCAAGCCGAGGCGTCGGTGGAGGTGCAGTTCAGCCAACTCGATCTGGTGGACGCGTTCGTCTACGCAGCCTCTGCACTGGAGGGAGTGTCGATCGACCACTTCGACTGGGACCTCACCGAATCCAGCAGAACCGCTCGTACGCTCGCGGTCCGAGAACTCGCTGTGCGCGACGCCGTCTCCAAGGCCGAGGCCTATGCATCGAGCCTGGGCCGTTCGGGCGTGCACGCTGTGGCGATAGCCGACCCGGGCCTGCTTCCTGGGACCACCGAACATGGTGGAGCCGAGCCCTCCGCTCGCATGTTCGCCGCGCAGTCGACCCCTGCCGGATTTGCACTGAAACCCGAGAACATCACGATCTCCGCGAGCGTGCACGCCCGGTTCACGGCCTCCTGACGCGTCGCGCCTAGGCTCGAATCATGAATCGAGACGATGCCCGACGCCTCTGGCCGCGGCCGCCGCTGCTGCCTCGTCCGATCCTGATGGATCAGCGCTGGGAACGGCTCGTCTTTCTGCATTGGCGAGTTCCGAGTTCGGCCGTCGCCCCGCTGTTGCCTCGCGGATGCACGCCCGACGAATTCGACGGCTCGTCGTGGGTCGGGCTGATCGGCTTCCACATGGTCGGTGCCGGCCTCGGTTACCGTCACCCCGTTCCGTACTTCGGCACGTTCGGTGAGATAAACGTGCGCCTGTACTCGATCGACGCGGAAGGTCGACGCGGCGTCGTGTTCCGATCTCTCGAGGCGTCCAGACTCGCAGTCGTGTTGGGCACCAATGCCGCTCGCATTCCGTATCGCTGGTCGTCGATCGACATAGACGACGACACGACGACAATCAGCTATCGAAGTCGGCGGCTCGCTCCCCCGCATCGCGGTGCCACGACCGACTTCGGAATCGTCCGAGGAACTCGCGATATGTCCGAGGACGCGCTCGCGGTCTTCCTCACCGCGAGGTGGGGCTTGCACACATCGTTGGCCGGGCGATTGCTCTACGTGCCGAACGTGCACCGACACTGGCAGCTGGTCGATGCTGAACTCACCCACTGCTCCGACGAGCTCGTCGCTGCGGCAGGCCTACCCGATGTCAGTACTCGGCCACCCGACTCGGTGCTGTACTCCCCCGGTGTAGAAACTCAGTTCGGCAAGCCCTACACCGTGCGCGGCCGGTAGAAGATCACGTGACCCGAGGATAGTTCGACGACCCAATCTCCCTCTGTGACAGCACCGTCCGAGTGGGAGCTCGACGTCACACTCTCCCGCAGTACGAGATAGCCGGCGTCGAGGGCGAGGTCGAACAACAGCTTCGTGCCGTCGGAGAATTCGACGGCAGGATCGTCGCCGGTCGAGAGTCGGACCACAGTGGCACCGATCGAAGGAAGCCTTTCGACGGTCGGGGTCTCCGCCTTCGGGTGCTCGGGTGCGGGCCACGATTCGACGGCCCCTCCCGGTCCACACAACACGGTCGAACCATCTGTCGCGCTGTACTCCCAGGATTCGACTTCGTCTCGCGGGGCGGCCACCACCCTTTGCCTGCCCTCGAACGTCAGACGGAGAACACCGGCTTCGTCGTAGTCTGCGTCCTCGCAGACAAGACCGTGCAGTGCTGCGAAGGCTCGTAGACCCTCGAACTGATTGTCTTCATCGACAGTGAGGCCATCGATCACTACCTCACTGAAAGCAATGCTGGCACCGTTGTCGAACTCGATACTCAGATCGAAATCGAGCAGAACTCTGCTGATACGGCGCTGTTCGACGGGGAGTTTCATCGACATCGACTGTGCCACAGAATCTCGTCGACACCCACGAAGCCTCGCCGGGGAGAGGATGTTCGACCTGGCGGCGAGCGAATGCGCGCGCGTTCGTCGGGTGCGCGGGAAATGGTGACCGGTCGGGGCGCGAATCCGCGCGCGGATAGCGAACGCGCGCGCGTCTGCGCCGGGGCAAACGCTCCGGAGCAGTTCGGGGCAGCGGTGTGCGCGCCTGGGTCCAGGGCCCGGCCGCCGCGAATGCGCGCCCGTTCGTCGGGTGCGCGGGAAATGGTGACTGGTCGGGGCGCGATTGTGCGCGCGGATAGCGAACGCGCTCGCGTCTGCGCTCGTGAGAGCGCGATTGTGCGCGCGGAT
>NZ_NOZJ01000018.1:0-514 GCF_002259095.1 Rhodococcus sp. 05-2254-2
TTCGGCGTACACAGCGACACTGGCCAACCCGGCATCGGCCGCAGCCCGGATCACCCGCACCGCGATCTCACCACGATTGGCGACAAGAACCTTGGTGATTTTTCTATGGGAAGTCGAGGTAGTCATGTACTGAAATTCCTTCACTGGCCATATCGGGCATTGACGAAAAGAGCTGGGGCACTTGAAAGTCCGTAGCGATGCATGTCTTCCGGGCGACCCCACAGATCGATCGGGGCCGGCAATTCCTCGGCCACCGACGGCCGCGCGGCAGTCAAAACCGCAACGAGAGCAGCGATCTCGACGTCCGTCGGACTTCCGCGAAACGACCAACTGACCGACGCCGCATCATGATTCGCTTCGCTCGCTGCGTCATGATTCGCTTTGTCGTTCGCTGCGTCATGATTCGCTTCGTCGCTCATAGTGGGATGTTTCCGTGTTTCTTGGGTGGGAGGGTGACTTGTTTGCGTTCGAGTAGTCGTAGTGCGGTGACGATCTGGCCGCGGGTGTGACTGGG